>NZ_BAAGSJ010000014.1:0-1416 GCF_054782495.1 Spirosoma aerophilum
AATTCAGACGCTGAAAAATCGATGTAGAAAGCGGAGTTGTGCAACAGCCACGAGCGTTTTATAGGACGGCTAATTCTAATAATTGTAAGCTCCTTTCAGTAGATTTCTATGATTCATACAACAGGGGAAGGATAAATATTTTCATATTTCTGCCCGCGCCGGACGCAAGCGAAAATGCGTAGGACAATTTTATTGCGGATGTTATTGAGCACTAACATCTTATTCTTGCCCTCAGCGACTTTTCGGTTGAAGTAGGTTTTAAACTCATCCGAGTGTAGACTGGCCGATAAGGCCGCCAGATGCAGTAGCGCTTTTACCTTTTTGTTAGCAATCCGACTTACCTGAGGCTTCCCTCGTTTTCGGCCCGAGCTCTGTTCGAAGGGGACCACCCCCGCATAACAAGCAAACTTCTTTGGGTCAGTTATATCTTTAAACTCATTCGTTGTGATGATAACTTCGGTAGCTACTGTGACCCCCACTCCCTTAATGGAGCCGGGCCGCCGGGGCGGTAACGATCTCAAACAAATCATGCAATTCTGGGTCAGATTTGATGACTTCTTTGATCGACTTATCAACTCCTTTCAAGTCTTTCTGTAAGGCCAGGAGGGAATGAGTACAAGCTTTAACATCAGTTTTCGCTTCTATCTTAGTTACGAAATCAGCTGATTCATTTAGGGGTACTTTAAGCATGTGAATAGCACTGACTAACCGTTTGCGCATAGCCGTTAAGCGATCAAGTTGTTCAATCACTTCCCGTTTAGGATGCCATAGCTGTGCATCCTCTCTGTTTTTGTAGGCATATCGGGCAATTTTAATGGCATCAACTTTGTCATTTTTAGTGCGGCTCACGCCCATACTTTCCCGGATTTGAGTAGCCTTTTCAACCCAGATAGCTGCTTGCTTTTGGAAAAGGAATGATAAGAGTGGGTTATTGTAAATACCCGTGTGCTCAAGACAGAAAAGGCTGTGTTTGATGTCACCCTGATCTAAAGCTTTGAGTTGGCGAAAGAAGTCTTGGATACCTTTTTTGTTATTACTGACTTCAACATGAAAAAGCACCGCTCCGGCGGCCCGGCTGATTTGCCTCGACCACCGCAAAGTCTAATTCGCTTTTCGATACGTCAACGCCAATGAAATAGCGATACTGATTTGGGTGTTCCATGATAAAGCAGGGTTAATGTTTACAGATACAACCACTTTCCCGAACAGACTTCATTACCTTTCTAATGGGCCTGGAAACCCTCATTTCTATTTGAATCTGGCGTTCGAGGAACCACACAGAGGCTTGGATCTACTGATAGGTCTTCCCTGGCATACGCTTTAAGGCAACTCTGTGGGGCCTGTCGCTGCGGCGGACCGTCGAAGCAGTAGGCTAGCTCTCATTTGTGAGTAAGCGAAGGTAGCTAGAAAAAGAAA
>NZ_BAAGSJ010000015.1:0-27203 GCF_054782495.1 Spirosoma aerophilum
TTAATCGCCAATTCAGACGCTGAAAAATCGATGTAGAAAGCGGAGTTGTGCAACAGCCACGCCCGTTTAAAGAGATGGTTATAGTAGTTGGCCTGACAGAGTCATTCCGATTAAGCTTCAATCTCAAATTGTCATCTCATAAATCAAACTCAAAATCTCACATTTTAGCTGAGTTTGTGATACTAACTTTTCTCCCAAATGACTAATTATCTACCTTTCCGCAGAAGTAACTACCCAGCTCAGTAGAAACGCTAGGTCAATTACTCGTAAGAAACCATAGTACATTATCACACAACGACAACTTTAGATATAGTTACAACAATCGTTTCTCATAAAGAAACGATTGTTTACTTAACCATTCTATTATTGATCTTTAGTTTCAAGTTTGGGGATCAGCCCTTCCTGTTGTAAAGTAGCAAGCATGTCTAGGAAAATACGATTCAGTTTACGATCGGCAATACTTGAAACTCGTTTCGCTTTTTTAGATTCCATCTCATAAGTTGTATATGCCGTATTGTCTTCTGCGAAGAACCATTCTGGGTTCATCTTATAGTTCTTCGTATAATGGATAAAAAGCAGTAAAAATGAATTTAAGGAAATGTCACAATCTTTTTCAGACCGATATACTAAATTTTGGCTCATTCCAATTGTTTCTGCCATCTCAACTTGACTTAGACCAGATGCTTCACGAATTTGCTCAAATCTCATTGCGAAATTTGATTTCCATTTTATAACATCAGAATCTTTCTTTCTTTTCATAAAATTTAGCGAAAAGGCTTTTATAGTTACTAACTAGTTTAACGCTGTAGAATATACATCACCTTACACTATACAGCCAAATAGACCATTTGAACGGTTCGCCGTAGGGGGTGATTTGTTCAATGACCAAAAGGGGTATTGGATGGTAGTGATAAAGATGGGAAACAAAGTGGTTCGACCGCAGTCGTAGCATTATTAGCTTTGAGTACTAGCGTGGTACTCGGTTCACCGAAGCGGTTTGACTTGCTGTGTTTGGCTGCAATACTTACAGGTAGTCGCCTTATCATACCATCTGCAAGGGTGACCGGTTCAAGACAGTTAAGCTACTACCCACAATTTAACCCGCGTTATAGCTAATATGATATTCTTGTAGGCTAGTGAAATCAATCAATTCTTTCCTTTTTTAGTACCGCTTGAAGCCGGTAACTGAGCTGCACTTACTGGATAAAATACACTCTTACGCATATAGGCATCATGCTTATCACGAGCCACTTGGCCCGAGCTAATATAGCATTCGGCAATACAAAATCGGTTTAAGTATTCTGGCGTATTTAAGATTTGGTGCTTTTCATCGGCCGAAAACTGGTTATAATAATCCCGTAGACTGGCATGCGCAAAAATTTGCTTCTCTTCGAGTGTGTAATTAGCAATCATCTCCAAGGCTTCCTTCAACTTGTGCTTAGAAATCTCCTTTATTTCCTGACTAGCTTCAGAAGAATTAACCTCTTTAAAAGCAATTGTAAACTCTAACGAACTGACTTTTCGACCAACTCCTAATGTGACGTACGATACATCCAAATCTGTGAATTTGCTGATCTGCTCCATTGCAGGTTCTAAAATTCGAATGCGGATGTTGGAGAATTCTTCGTAAGACTTACTGGTAGCACCCATAATTTCTTTGAATGCCATCAATTCAATCACCCACTTGCCCCGCCAAGCATGCCGGGATAGATACGAATACAATAACTGTGCGTATTCACTGGTTAACTTCAAGGCTGCATATAGTTCAAACTGCGCAAAATTGTTGCCTAATTCTAAGAACCCTGGAATTAGCAGTGGATGGAGTTGCAGCATGATGACGCCTTTCCCTCGTATATACTGAGCGGTAGGGAATACGGTTAAATGCGTATAAACGCCTTCCTCGGTCTCCCAATCAACGGCGCGCTTACCTAACAATTTTATCATATCCTTAATATAGGTCACGCTCCATTTGACGTCATTAGCGATAATGTCTGACGAGTGAAAATAAAAGGTCAACGCACCATAGGGTTTAACTTGGTCAGGGTTTCGATATTGAATATTTCGAATCTGATTCAATACCAACCAGTAAAGTCGACGTTCCAGTACAGTTAGATGCATAAGCGCATGCAACAAACGCATGGGTTCTCGTACAATTGATTTGACAATCAGCTCATTGGTCTGAGCAGAATGCAACTCGAACGATTGACTTTTGGTGTTCGACTTTTTGACAGTCTCGCTATAAAAATCAATGGCTAACTGATTATTCTCTTGGGTAACTTGTTGATACCGTCCTTTCCGAGCCGCATTTCTGGAAGAGCGGGCGGGAAGATTGGAGGATTGAGTTGGCTTATCCATTCTTTACAAGCTTGAAAGCTTTCCTCTGCATTAAAAAAGAAGCTCTTTCCTACTGGTTATTAAGCAAATATACTAATTGAGTATAACATTACAACTACACTGGTAATGTAAGGATATAAGTTTAGATAAATGTCCCTGAGAGTAATGTAAATCATTTTACCATTGCAATATTATTTTATAGGGCCACATTTAATTATACCTATTCCTCACCTGTCAAGCAACATCACTGAAGCGCTAATTATAATTAGAATAATATTGTAAGAATTAGCTATTTGACGCCTAAAACCAATTTTATCGTATAAAGCTAGCTAAAAATAGTAGCGGATTTGTAAGGGTTGAGCTATATTCACTGTAGCGGATTTGTAAGGATCACTTTCATAATACCTTTAGTTTTGTCACAAATTAATTTGAAATTCATTTCAATAGTATCAAACAAAATAAAAATCAAATATTAACCATGTATAAATAGTCTAAGTGACGGGGGATACAAGGAATTTTATTACACAAAATTCATGAACGACAAACGTTTCTCAAACAGAGCAAATTTGTAAGGGTATAGACTGAAGGTTATGGTTATTTGATACGTAAATTATTGATTATAAGGCAAAGAGAGGCGAATGTTGGGTCTAAACTACCGTCCTGTTTAAAGAGGTAGTGGATTTGTAAGATTAGTAGTGGATTTGTAAGGATAAACAGCTAAAACAGAGCGGATTTGTAAGGATAATGGAGCGGATTTGTAAGGGTGTTAGCAGTGGATATGTAAGGTAAAGCAGTGGATTTGTAAGCCAGTGTAGCGGATATGTAAGGTGAAGTAGCGGATTTGTAAGAAACAAGGGAAGCAAAATGCTAGATGTCACGTGGTTATCTGCTTCTTATAATCTATCTTTTCTATTCGTAAGAAAAAAAAGAATATAAATTCTTATAAATAGTGAATTGTTAAGCTTCTGTGGAAAGGGTAAAGGGCAAAAAAACCAAGAATAAAATAAATCGGGTAAGTTATTGATAAGTATATATTACTTATTTACTTTTATAGTAAATAAATCCTTCGACAAATTATGGCTAGAAAACCTACTAAACGAGAGGACGAAGCCCCCCTGGCCGCCCTGCGCACCGTCCTCAAAACCCAGGCCGTTACCCTGTCGCCCGGTATCAACCAGATCTCCAATCCACCACCTGCCGATCCCCACCTGGAATACTACTTCATCCCCATGCAATTTATGAAACAATACCAAGCTTACCACCGCCCCGGTAAACCCCTGAAAAACTTAAAATTGGTCAATTATGACAAACCGGCCATTTCCCTTTCCTTCTTTTACAAGCACAAGTACTCCATTGAACGATCGGTTACCCAGGGCGATGTGGTACAGCACATCAAGAATTACCGCGATGACTTGCTAAACCGATCCCTGATGGAGCAACTCAGCCCCAGCCAACTGAAGGAACTGCGCCAGACCGATGAACTCCTGCGGACGGTACGGGAACATCCCGAGGCTTACCAGGCCTGCTTCTCCAACTACCACCACAAATACTATTACTGGTATTGTACCTATCGCTATTTTGATGATCTGGCTAGCCTGAAAACCACCACCTCCAGTGAACACCTGCTCAAACATACCGAGCGGGTCAAACATGAGGTGCACGAACGGCTCAATATTATTTTCATTGATCCCGAATACATTAACGAGTCGGTGCCCCATGATCACAAGTTGATCGACCGGGAGTTAAAAAACTATTCAATTCATCTTCGACAGGGAATTACAACACTGTATCTCCGACGACTATGAATATTTGTTATAACCTCTAAAAACTTGTAAATAAAAGGGTATTTCTCCCATTGCGCGATGAGTTGCGAGGATCTTTCTTTGTCAGCAACCCTTGAATCAAGACGATCGAGGTAACTTCCTGATTGAATCATGAACGCCAGCCTTTTGACTCGGAAAGAGGATCGATTTGTCCTTTGGCATGTAGCCAATTTTAAGCCCGCTCCTTGTTTGGTTATTGGACAACTCCATCCAGGCTCTCCAGTTGGCTTTGATAATGAGCAGCGCTTTGAGTTGACTAACCCAGCTGGAATTTCTGATTTGTGGGAAATATTAGCCGTGGACTGCCACCTCGTGGACGACCATGTTTATCATTATTGGTTTGAGGTAACTGATTCTAAACCCGGTAGACCAAACAATACGCGCATTTATATCACGGATCCTTTAGCCTATAGCGTCGATTGGCGTTTAGTTGGTCCAGCATTACCTGACAAGGTTTATACTGAAAATGATCGATACCCAGCTTCGGTAGTCAAGTTCACACAAGGAAAACTTGTGCCTTGTGATCCAGGTGGGGAGACAGGATTCCTGACTAAAAATACGTCGGCACTCACACTACCACCAAATAATCGTTTGGTCATCTATGAGATGCCCACAGCTTGGTCTCGAATTGGGCTGGGGGGCTTAAAGGATTCAGGAGTTGGTACATTTAAAGATGTTACCGCTTTGATTGACTCAAAGGTAGAGGGAGGCAATTTTGCCGATCTAGATGTCACTCAGGGTTCATATTTACCGGATCTGGGTATCAACGCCTTGGAATTACTTCCTCCTGCTGATAGCATCTATAACCGTGAATGGGGGTATGGGACTACTAACTTTTTGGCTCCTGACTTTGATCTTGGAAATCCAGAAGGCTATATCAATCCGGCTCCAAACCGGGATCTAGCGGCTCTTGTTCTGACGTGCCACGCCCATGGAATTCGTGTTATAACTGATGTTGTGATGGCTTTTTCTCAAAAGAATGCCTATTTAGCTGGGAATGCTGACGATTTTTTCATCTTGGATGCCAAACAAAGTATAATGATTGGTGATCCAGATGCACATACATCAAGATCATCCACTGATTTGCGGGATGGGTTTGGTAGTGACCTTTTTCGTTATGCTAAATTAATCACTGCCTACGACCCACTTGACGGATTAACTAAAATGTTATCCCCAGCCCGCCAATTGATGAAAACGAACCTCATCAGGTGGATGAACGACTTTCAAATTGATGGGATCCGAATGGATAGTATCGAAAATGTCACCAATTGGGACTTTGTTCAAGAATACAAAGACTTGGCTAGATCTCTTTGGCGTGAAAAGTTTAGCGCATTAGAATTAGCCAAAGCAGATGAGCGGTTTATCATTGTTGGTGAAGAACTTTCAGAACCTCTATCCTTATTAACTCAAAATCGATTAGATGGTCTTTGGCATGAAAACTTCAAGCGGTACATTCGGCATGCATTAGTAGGCAAACCGGCCCAAAACGAATCTAGCTTTGAATGGACGGTTCGAAAAGCAATTGACTGTCGTTTATTTGGCTATTCAGATGGAGCTCAAGCCATTATTTATTTAACGTCTCACGATGTTCAGGGTGTTGAAAATGAGCGACTCTTCAATTACCTGATGAATAATGGTGTAATTGACGGTGAACGTCGTATTAAATTAGGATTCGCCTGTCTATTAACATCAGTTGGCATTCCGATGATCTTAGCCGGCGACGAATTTGCCGATCAGCATGATCGCTTCGATCAAGCAGGAAACGTAACGAACGACGGGGGTAAACAGAATGATCCAGTAAATTATTCCAGGTTAGCGGATGATTGGAGGCTACGTATCAAAAACTACGTGTCCAGACTTATTAAATTTCGTATAGCCAGCGATGCTTTATCTATAAATGATACCGAATTCATTCATGTTGACTTTAATGACAATAAGCGAGTGCTGGTTTGGCTGCGAGGACAGCGAGGCACAAATAATATGGTCATCGTCATTGCCAACTTTTCGGACTTTTTTACAGCAAACCCAATGGATCCTAATTCGGAATACCAGATTTACAACTGGCCGTCTACTCCACCAGGCAAACATTGGGTTGAAATCACTCAAAACCGAATTGTTCCAGAAGATTGGATCGGTCGTGAACCCATTTTCCCATGGGAAGCTAAGGTATATACGATTATTTAAGGGACGTTTAAATGAACGCCAGTAGATTAACCCGTCCTAATTTTTGTTGACCGTTATCCGATCTTGAAAATAAGTTGACAGTAAAAAGAAAACTAGACTTTCATATGTGAAGTCACGGTCCGCCGTGCGGTTGAAATCTATTATGCTGAACGAGCCTTAGCCTTTAAATTAAAAGAATAATTAATGTTTCTCTATCGTAATAGCCGTTCAATCAAAAGTTTAGTGTGTAAAATATTTGTTAGGTTACTTTCACATAATGGAGTTGTTTAGTGCTTCGTCAATAAATTATTAGACTTTAATTATAAATACCACTGGCGTTACAGCTGTCGATTTGATATTAAATTATGAAGAAAATCATACTGCTTGGATCAAATATGGATAGCTACGCCCAGTTAATAACTATAAAAGATCAGGATGATTATCAGCCGCTAACTTTAGTTATTCTGTCGAGTGAAACTCACAACGTTTCAGCCTTAACAAATGCGAATGGGAGCATCGATATAGGCTCCTTTCAACGCGCCAGTCGGATTGATATCAGGCGGATTAACTACCCGCCCCAAACGGTTAGTTATGACCAACTGGCGAAATCAGGTAAGTCATTCTACGTCAAACAAGCGTATATTTCATTGGATCAGGTTGTCGTAACTGCAAATCGCTGGCGGCAGCCGGGTCGGGACGTTCCGGCGCGCATTACAACCATCAGTGAGAAAGAAGCCGTTTTTCAGAATCCGCCGACCGCTGCCGATTTGCGGGGTCAGTCGGGGGAGGTGTTCATTCAGAAAAGTCAGCAGGGTGGAGTCATGAGCTTTTATACGCTGACGCCCCAGTTTGCCCAAGAATCCAAACCAAGGGTATCGGGCTCGGCGGTGGTCCGGTACGCATCGGCTAACAGCGAGTTAACCGGACACGCGGCCGTTAGCGTGGGCTGGGAAAAATGGGCACTAGCCACCAGTGTCTCCCTTCATAACTTCGGGGATATGCAAATGGGTCGGCATGGGCCATACGAATGCCTACGCCCGGAATACGTTCTGCGGGTCAACGGCGAGGATAAGGTCATTCCTAATCTAAACCCATTGGTGCAGCGTTCAACTGTCTATTCGCAGCTTAACCTGACCCAGAAAGTTCGGTTCAAATCGGCCAAGCACTGGGATCTGAGCTATGGCTTTCATTATTCGGCTACGTCCGTTTATTCACGGTACGACCGGCTGCTACGTTACCGCCGGGGTCTGCCCCGCAGTGCAGAATGGAACTACGGGCCGCAGAATTGGATGATGAACAACCTGACCACAACGCATTCGGCATCGGGCGTGATTTATGAGCAGATGACGATTCGGCTGGCTCACCAGTTTTTTAAGGAAAGCCGGATCGACCGCGATCTCAACGATCCGATACGACGAACGACCCTGGAAAAGGTAAATGCCTTCTCGATCAACATTGATTTCAGTAGGCAGACCAATTCAAAACAAAAGTTCTCTTATGGACTCGAAGCGGTAGGCAACGATGTGGTTTCTACGGCCTTTAACGAAGATCTAGTCACAAACGCTACGTTGCTCGGCGCTCCCCGGTATCCCAAATCGACCTGGGCCTCCCACGCAGCTTATCTGACGTATCAGTTGAAAACGACGGATAAGGTAACCCTTCAGGGTGGTACCCGATACAACCAGTACGTACTCAATTCGCAGTTTGACATAAAATTTTACCCGTTTCTCTTTACGTCGGCAAGGCTCAACAATGGTTCCTTCACTGGTAGTCTGGGACTGGTTTATAATCCGTCGGATTCCTGGAATCTGAGCGCTAACTTGTCGACCGGCTTCCGTTCGCCCAACGTGGATGATGCCGGTAAAGTGTTTGAATCGACGCCCGGTTCGGTTGTTATCCTAAATCCGGCGTTGAAAGCCGAGTATGTTTACAACGCTGAAGTTAGCCTTGCCAAACTCGTTAACAATACGCTGAAAGTCGATCTGAAGGCCTATTATAACCTGCTGGACAATGCTTTAGTCCGACGAAGTTTTACCATGAACGGTCGGGCCAGTATTATCTATAACGGTGAATTGAGTCAGGTCCAGGCCGTTCAGAATGCGGCCAAAGCTACCGTTTATGGCCTACAGGCTGGGCTTGAAATCAATCTACCCGCCGGTTTTCGGCTGCCGTCGCAGCTTACGTACCAAAAAGGAGATGAAGAATTTGATGATGGCAGAACCAGCCCCCTTCGGCACGCGGCTCCCTGGTTTGGCATTACCCGATTTGGTTACTCGACCAAAGGGTTGCAAGTGGAATTATACGATATATACAACGGTGAAGTGACGAACCGTCAACTGGTCCAGGAAGAACAGGGTAAGCCGTATATGTATGCCGTCGATTCAGAAGGAAAACCCTATTCGCCAGGCTGGTATACACTCAACGCGAAAGCCCAGTACCAGCTTACAGACTATTTCGCCGTTAACGTCGGCCTGGAAAATTTCACCGATCAGGGATAGTGTCGCCAGGCCGGAATCTCATTGTGTCAGTACGCGGGAAATTTTGACGCGCTGACGGTTGGTTTTATTGCCTTGTTGAATGATGCAACGTTGCTCCGTTCTTACTTATTTATGTATTGTTACCTTAACTCTTAATCAAACATGTACACACTGATTCGTTCATTATCGCTCAAGAGCCTTTTGCTGGAACAATTGCCAGCTCTGTTATGCGCCCTGCTGGTAGCAGAATCGTTCTACAAATTCCACAGCTTTCTGCTCGAAGGCATCTGTTTTCTGGTCACCTGGTTCGTGTTCGACGCCCTGATTCAGTTTGTCCGGAAACAAGTTACTACGTCTGCTTCGCGTCGTTCAGATAATCCTTAACGGAACGTATCATGTCAGAACGTAGCGAAAACACGCCCCCTCGGCCGGGACTACCCGAGGCAGATACGGTGTTGACGGAAGAAAGTTTTATGCCGCCACAGGAGCTACTCGGCCCGCTGAACGAGGCTGCGGCTGAACAACCCCAAAAAGTCTACCGAATTCTGGTTACAAACCAGATGGATCCCTACGATAAGCCCGTGGCGGAAGCCGAACTGATAGCGCCCAGTCTCGAAGCGATGGCCAGCCAGGGGGATCAGTTTAAAGGCACAGCCCGAAAAGCCGCCAAAACGTCCGTTGCCGACGCCCCTGTGGAAGTGTTCACCGATCTCAAAGCCCTGATCGAGACGCTGCCCAGCAAACAGACCATGAAGAACCACAAACCTAAAATTACTGAAGGGGCAAAGTCTAACCGGGTAGAAAAAGAAAAACGGAACGTCAGGGTCAATGCCTTTCTGTACGCAGCCAGCCGGGAGAATGATAATGATTATCACCTGATTATCGGCCGGGCTCAAGACGCGCAGCCTTTCCAGTGTATGAACGTCGAGATTTCCGGATTACCACCGGCAGATAGCCGTTTTTTCAAGCCAATCAACACGGGTCGGGATGCCTTCAAAACGTTCTTTAAGAACAAATTACCCGGTACGTCGTACTCGTTCTATTCACCACCTTTTCCGGTAGTGGTTGAAGGGTCCTTATTTTTTGACATGAGCCACGCCACCGGCAGCCAGCCAGGTCCACAGGATCTGAGACCGTTCATTCCAACAGTCTGGGAAATTCATCCCATAACGAACATCGTCTTCGAACCCTGACTGGCCAATGGCCCGGTGTCTTATGAAAAAGAAGCCGAAAGACAGACCCGAACCCGCCGGTACGTCCAAAGCACCCACCGGAAGCCCGAAACGTAAACCACGGCTCGGTCTGCCCGATCCGTCGACTGTCGTTACCGAAGAGTCGTTTCTTTCGCCGAAGGGAAAGCCGTATCGAATTATTCGAACCAGTCAGAAAGACGCTTACGACAACGATGAAACGGAAGCTCCTTACCATAAACCTTTAACAAATGAAGACATGACAAAACGCAGAGCCGACGAACCGGACAACAAAGCTGCCGAACGTCTGAGAGAATTTAATGAAGCCCGTGGCATTTCGGACAATTATCCAGAAGAAAAACCTGAACCACCCGAGAAGAAAACCAGAAAACCAACAAAAACTAAAAAACGAGATGAAGGGACCACACGATGAATTAGTAGATCAGACAGAGCAGCCCGCCACTGCCGTTCGGACGGCGGCAACGCTGGTGAAACCCCCCGGTGGTAAAGTTTTGGAACGGCTCTTGCTCTTCGCCGAAGAACGCGGTTTACCAATTACCGAAGTGGTCGAAGCCGTAGCTGAAGCAAAACCGAAGCGAAACCGAAGCCGTTCTACTGAAGCCGTAGCTGAAGCAGCCGAAATCCCGGACGTAGTGTTTAATTACGCCCAGGCGCTGGTCGATGCTGCTGTAGCCCTGCAACCCGACCTTGGCCAGCCAGCGGAAGCAAGGGTTGTAGAGAGCCTGCGCGATCCTGAACTGGCCGGAATGGTCCAGCCCCTTTCTCCACCAACGGGTGTTGGGCCACAATGGCGTTTTCTGGGACCAAGCATGATGACCAACGGCCAAACGTATGGCGAAAGCCGGGTAAACGTTTCAGGTCGTGTTTCAGCCATTGCCGTTGATCCGTCCAATGCAAACCATATTCTGTGTGGAGCTGCGAGCGGGGGCGTTTGGGAAAGCTTCAACCGGGGTACGTCCTGGAGCCCCCGCACCGATTATGCGGCTACAATGACCGTGGGTGCGTTGGCGTTTGATCCGTCAACTCCTGCTACGGTTTACTGCGGCACGGGCGAGGGTAATTTTTACGCGGGTCTGGGAGCCGGTTTGCTACGTTCCACCAACGGCGGAAGCACCTGGACGATGCACGCAACAGCACCCTTCATTGGGCAGGGATTTTACGATTTGATTGTCGATCCGGCGAATGGCAATCATTTGCTGGCAGCCACAACCGGTGGCATTTACGAATCAGCTGATGGGGGCGCTGTCTGGACGTTGCGCCGGGGGGGGCGCTGCTGGGACTTAGCTATGCATCCCGCTGGTGGAGCCTCAGCAGAGGTGCTGGCCGCTTGTGAGGCCGGCATTTTTCGCTCGACCAACGGAGGCCAAACTTGGGCGAGTGTTACGTTACCCAGCGCGCCCGCTTCGTTCAATCGGCTGGCGGTGGCTATTTCACGCACAAATCCAGCGGTGGCCTACGCCTTCGGCGCATCAGGTGATACGATGTTTCTGTATCGGCGGTCAACCGCCGGAGGAGCCTGGACGCGAATCACCACTGGCCCGGCGGGGCTATCGACCGGGCAGGCGTGGTATGACTGGTTTCTGGATATTGCCCCTGATACAGACGCAGAAATTTATTTAGGTGCTATCGAAGCTTACCGGGGCAACCTGTCGGGCGGTACGTGGACCTGGGTGACTATTTCCAACAAAACAGGCGACGACATCCACCCCGATCAGCACGCCATTGCTTTCGATCCTACCAACGCCAACATCGTGTATATCGGCAATGATGGCGGGCTCTTTGTTTCGCCCAATCGGGGTACGAGCTGGACGGCGCTCAACAACGGACTCGGAACGACTGAAATTGAGTATATGGCCCAGGATCTCGGTTCGTCGAGGTGGATACTGGCGGGAACGCAGGATAACGGGTCCATCCGGTACACGGGCAATTCGGTCTGGGAACATATCGCCGATGGCGATGGCGGGGATTGTGCGGTTAATAACAACAACCCAAACATTGTTTACCATTCATTTTTTCGCATGGGCGCTGAGGTATCCACCGACAAGGGCAACACCTGGACCTGGCGACCTAATGCCAACCGTGACCCCGCTGTTTATGGGCAGTTGTTCTATCCACCCATGGAAGGACGCGGAAACACCATTGCGCAGGCTGGCGAAAGCGTTTTTATCTCCCGCAATAACCTAAGCACTGGGTGGACAAACGAAATAGCGCTTCCGGGCCGCCCGGTGGCCAGCGCCCTGTACCTCCCCACGCCGGACAATATCTACGTAGGGACGACTAACGGACGTATTTTCCGGCTCACCTGGTCGGGAACTGCTTGGAGTGCCGCCACCGAACTGATCTCTCCACGCGCCGGGGCTTCTATCAGCGACCTGCACATCAATCCCGCTAACCTGAACCGCATCTGGGCGACGTCGACCCGGCTGGGGGGCGACCGCGTGTTTCGGTCCGATGATGGTGGCAGCACATGGGTCAATTGCACGGTGGGTTTACCGAATCTGCCCATTACGGCCGTCGAAGTGCATCCCGGCAACGCAAACCGAGTTTGGGTTGCCGCCGATGTGGGTGTTTATCAGTCATTTAATGCAGGGGCCACGTGGACAGAATTCGCCAATGGACTGCCCAATGCACTAGCGGTGGATCTACTCTACCATACCCACGCACGGGTATTGCGAGTTGGTATGCGCAACCGGGGCGTGTGGGAGATCCCGGTTGACGGCTGGCTGACGGCTCCCATCTGTGGAGTGCAATTTACTGGCAGCCTAAACCCTAACCAAACGAAGCGTTGGTTTACCTTCAACTGGCCCGCTACTTGGCATGTCATCTGGACGGTGATGCCTACTTCGCCACTGCCCGGCGCACCACAGTTGAGCTGGAAGGTGCAGGTGGAACGGGCATCGGCTGAATATGTAACGTACTGGATCAGCGTGACCAACCTCACCGGCTCCACCGTCAGTTTTGAAGGCCGATATGCCATTCTGAGTTTTTATTAATTATACTCTTAACTCTTCACACACATGCGAGTAGGAACACATTTTACCGGCACATTAACTGCCAATCAAACGAAGCGTTGGTTTACCTTTAACTGGCCGGTTGGCTGGCACGTTACGTGGTATATGATGCCCACATCACCTCAGGTGGGTGCCCCTCAAATTGATTGGGACGTTCACGTTGAGCGGGCCAGCGCTACGCACTGCACGTACTGGATTACGGTTAAAAACCTGACTGCCACGCAGGTAACGTTTGAAGGTCGATACTGCGTTTTGAATTAACTAAATCCATAAAACTCATGCGGATTATCATCGAATTGGATACGAAAGACCAACCTAGCGTCAATGTGACACCCCAACCGGGGACCAGTTCTGCGTCGAATACGCTGGAAAATGCTACCGCCCCGAACACACCGGACATCGACGCGGGCCCTGCGCCGGGAACATTGGCGGAGATGACCGATTCTAACAGGATGAGGACAACGACGGGCGAAACAAATCAATTGGCTAACGACGCAACATCGGCAGGAAGCGCTCCCGACTTAACGAATGCTTAGAAGTTGTTTTAAATTTAGTGTAACTAGATACCCATCCCAAAGCGGTGGATATCTAGTTACACTTAGTAGCGACCATTGGTCGACACGAAGTAGAGGCGTTCAGATCTCACTAAGGCGGCTTTTGAGCCTACTGATTTTATAAACACACTCTTTGGAATAAAATTTTAGTTTCCTTATTTACATCCTGGTTAGTTCCATTCGTAATTGGAGGTTTTTCTGAACGGTGGTCAGGTAGGAGGGAAGGGTTGGAAACGGCCCTTTTTGCGTTCAATAAACCCGTTCAGTTTTAAAGTTCATAGTTTTTCGCTTGGCAATGGTTTTTCTGAACGCTTGTAAATGCCTTAGCCATGCGACCGTTGATCTGAAATTAGAACTACTTTTATAGAGGCTTTTACAAATTTGGGATAAAATGTCTTATTATTCGCTTAAGTTCAGGCTAGACCGAGATATATGTTCAAATTGCTAAGTTTAGAGTTTAGAGATCACCCTTACCTAGGAGATTTAAATGTGGTATTCACACCCATTGAGGAAAAGGAAGCAGTGAACTATACCACATTAATTATTGGTCCAAATGGTACTGGCAAGAGCCAAGTTTTACTAGCTATAATTCAAATATTTAATTGGTTGGCAGAACAAAGGCTTAAAGGTGATAAAACCACTTATCAGCGCAAAAAGTTAAAGTTTAAATATGGCTTTAAACTTCATTATTTCTGTCAACAACATGAATATACTATTGAGTATAAAATAAATTCAGGAATATCACTTTCTAGCAAGGTTGGTGCCAGTTTATGGGTTCGTTATGAGAATGATACATCTTATTTACCTCTTCCAACAGAATTATTAATCTCATCTTTTACTTTTAACGATAAATATCCATTATCAGATATTCGAACTTCGACGCGTAGAGAAATAGATGAAATTGACTTAGTCCCCTATGAACAAATCCATAAACCTTATCAGTATTTGGGATTAAAATCTACCACAAATAGTATATTTATAGGAAATCCACAACGAGCAACTATTGAATATTTAATTGAAGCAGTAAGAGCTAAAAAATCACTTTTTCGATTAGTTGATGTTTTAAAACGACTAGATATAGAACCTGAGATTAGGTTTATTTATAAACCATCCAGAAATTATTCCTTATTATTTAATAAAAATTCTCTAGAGAATGAAGCAGATAGTATATGGAAACTTATAGAAAGACTATCTCAGCAAGCTAATAAAAATAGCAATCGAATTGCTTCTACTAAATACGAAAAAACTCTACATAACGAAGAAGTAATAAATATTCTTGACAGATATTTATTTTCAAATAATTCTAGAATAAGTAATTATGATAAAAATGATGAATTGGCATTTTCTATTCGTTTCGACAATGAAAATACATATGCTAAATTCATTGAAGAAGCCGTTCCATTACAATATTTACAAAATTTAGAAATATTTACTTTTGATCGTTTTGAGTTAACAAAAAATAAAAAATTGTTTCCTTTCGAGAACGCTAGTTCTGGAGAGTATCACTTATTATTTATGTTCATCAATATATTATCATTCATTGAGCCAGATTCATTAGTACTAATTGATGAACCGGAAATAAGTTTACACCCCAATTGGCAACTGCAATTTATGAGTTTAATGAAAGCCGCTTTTATAGACTTTCCAACCACACAGTTTATTATTTGTTCTCACAGCCACTTTCTTGTTTCTGATCTACAGCCAGAGACATCTAACATCGTATCATTAAATTTTGACCGTACTACAAAGCGAATAACATCAAAGTCAATCGAGAAGAATACATTTGCTTGGTCAGCTGAGCAAATTTTATTGGATGTATTCGAAATGCCTACAACTCGCAATTTTTATTTGTCAATTAAAATTACTGAAATACTAGAATTAATGGCCATACCTGAGCCCGATCGTAATCTCATTGATCATAAATTAAATGAATTACGTGATTACGACTTTTCGAATCTAAATGATGCAGATCCATTTAAGAAGGTAATTAATAAATTGTTATCAATTGGGTAAGATGTCACAAGTTAGATACGATATTAAGATTAATCATCCATTTGTATTAACTGAATCTGATAAACAGTTGATCGAAAATAACAATCCTGAGTCATCCTCTGATTGGACGAAAAGTATTTTCAAAAGTCTGAAGAGCCGTATTAGACATCGTATGTCAATTAAACAGAATGATTTCTGTCCTTATTGTGGTACTAAAATTGAATATGATGGTTATGGAGAACCTCTCGAGCATATCATTGATAAAGGTAGACATCCCGAGTGGATGTTTGAACCTAAAAATTTAGTTTTATCTTGTTATGCTTGTAATACTCAAAAATCAACTAAAGATGTTATGATTTTTGGTTGTCACACTGGGAACGATTATCCTACTGATAGCTCTTGCATTAAAGTTATTCATCCCTATTTTGATACTTATTTAGATCACATTGAAATAGTCGATGATATCTTTATTAAAGCATTGAATAATGGTAAAGGTTGGTGCACAATTGATACTTTTGGATTATTACGACTTCAATTGCCTATGAAAAAAGCGCATGCATTAAGTATTGGTGATAATGTAGTGGCAAAAGCAACAGAAGCGCTTAGAAATCCGAATTTACCAACTTATCTAATTCAACATTTTGAAGAACTGATTTTAGATTTAGTTACTCGTTACAATGAAATGGCTGAGGATCAGAATGAGAATTAATAAGAAGAATTAGATAATATCCATCAACTCATATTTTGAGCACTAACGCCCTTGAGAAATTTCAATACGTAAACTTGGGTCATTCTCGTATCTGTCAACGATACGATTGTAATTTTCTATAAGACGCTCAAGCTGCGTAAAACGCGCATCCCGAGTAAATAAACTCCTCTCATGGATATTAGCAACAGTGAATTGAATAAAATCAATTATTTCAACACGCTCCGCAATACCTAGTTCATCAGCCAATTGAGTGGCCATATTAACCCCACTTTCAAGCGTAATAATGAGAGGCTTCCTATTAGCCTGCAAATTTTGCCTACATTTTTCGAGTAACGCTTCACTAGGACGGGTTGTTACATGGATAGACACATCGCCTATATCAAAGTCTCCAGTACGACCATGCTCCTGATCGTTTGTACTAATTGAGTTGTGAACGATTGGATTAGGATGCAGAACAATCTCCAGTTTAGCTCCAATCAAATGTTGCATCATAGCCCCTTGGTAGCGGCTACCTGACATTTGACGCTGTCTTTCGAGCGCTTGCTGGAGTAAATTTTGCAAAAGTGTTCTAATACTCTGAGCACTGTCAATACTTATCGAGAAGGGAGAGGCATCGAAATAGGCCCTAACTTTTTGCGCCCAGAATTCGCTAACATCATCCCAATTAATTGTAATTCCCCGATTGTGCAATGAATTTAGGAAGTCAAAATAAACTTCCATGTTATCTATACTACCCCGACTAGTCCGGCCGCCCTCGCTGGACAGAATCCGATCTATCCCGTATATTTTGAGTATTTTCTTAAGATTAGGACCACCCAATCCTTTCACCTGGCCACCACGAGCGGTAAAGAAATCTTTTGTTTCAAGTGGAAATGGTAAATCACGAACAGCTGCTGTTAATTGAATGGCTACGCTTAGTGGTCCTTTACCAGTAAAGGATGCTTCACTACAAAATCGCTCTAACTCGTCAAACATAGATTAAGCGACTAATAGGTTATTTTCATTCATAATCTCCACTGGAATTTGCACCGGTGGTACATCATTGACCTCGAGAATTGGTTCAAAAATATTGTGTGCTAAGTACCGTACTACCGGAACAACCACTCCATCGCCCGTTAAATGATAAGCATCATTATAGCGGGTTGGCAAAACATAATTGTCAGGCAAACCCATTAACCTCGCTCCCTCTCGTGGAGATAAAAGCCGTGATCGAATGTGATCACCGTCAACCAGGAGTATAACTTGCCTAGACGATCCGCCTGATGGAGTTCGCAGACAGCCAGAAACATCGTCAAAGCGAACTTCTGCCCGCTGCACTTTTTTCCCAAAAGCTTCTGGCCGCATACGCCTATACACACCACCAACCATTGGTCTACCTGCTTTTTGAGCCTGGTGTACCTTTTTCAAGTTAACTTCATTCATTAACTCCAGGACGCGGTTTGTTTCTGCCTGCGTGTGCCAAATAACTCCACTGGGGTTTTCTTCAATAATGTCAATGAAATTTTGTCCTCGTTGTGGAGGCTGTGGCATATTCCACCAAATCCAATTCATCCTTAACTCTACTGGCAAAGCAGCGTAAGCACCAGTCAAGGCTTTAGGATGCCACAGTGAGGTAGGATTGCTAACTGTAGTCACTTCAGGGATAATTAAATCTTGACGAACACCTATAACGAATAATCTTTTTCTGGACTGAGGCAAAAAAGACTGAGCATCCATTACAACAGCGCCCACTCGGTATCCTAACCCGACGAAGGCACTGATGATAGCGGTGAAGTCTTTCCCTTGGTGTGAGGTAATAGCGCCTGTTACATTTTCAAGTACAATCAGCCGAGGTGAATGCCCTTCCTCAACGAGTCCTTCAATCAACCTACAGAAATGCCAGAAGGTACCCGAACGTGTCATTGTTTCGGCCTCACGCTGTCCTAGTCCGTTTCCAGATCCCGCTAAGGAAAGATCTTGG
Source organism: Spirosoma aerophilum (assembly GCF_054782495.1). Lineage (NCBI taxonomy): Bacteria > Pseudomonadati > Bacteroidota > Cytophagia > Cytophagales > Cytophagaceae > Spirosoma > Spirosoma aerophilum. The sequence continues at coordinate 18,235 of NZ_BAAGSJ010000015.1, forward strand.
CAGGGTGATGAAGCCCAAGCTAGGTCAACAGGTCTTGGGACTCCTTCTCTAAAATTGATTGGTAGTTGTTGAGTTGTAATGTTAGCGATATCATCTACAACAAGGTCAGCAGCCCCCCAATTGATATTATAAACAGCTCCCTTTACTTCGTCGAAATCATTAGCGAATAGGCATTGCCATTCCTCACCAAGTCCCGCTTTTGCCATGCCGCCACCAGCAAAGAACTCATAGAAAGTCGGCATACGTATTATATTATTAAGTCAGAGATAGTAATGCACTTATCAGAAAGGTACATCTTTCAAACTAAAATTCTTCATTAAAGTACTCTTCTCCATTAATTAAAGTACGCCTTATCTGGCCACGAAAGGGTATATCACAGACTAGATAGCTTAATTGATAAGCACTCTTCATACTTGAAGCGTCCACTTCAAACTCCTGTTCAGTATACTCGTAAAAGGCCCCACTTAATGGCTCTTTACCAGCCTCACGCACTACTTTTATAAGGTATGTCTTTAAAACTGGATTCATTATGTTGAAATACTGAATGTCTAGTTACCAATATTACAATAGAGTATCATTATATTCTTAAAACTTTAGAGCCTAAGTTTAAAATAGTGTACTACGCCATTTGATATAGAATAAGCTTTTGAATTATAAAGAAGTGGTTTGGCATAAGACAATTGTATATCTGCATTTTCGATTGCAGCTAAGCCAGCTCCAATCGTTGAAATTTTATTATTCATAGGCGCAACAACAGAATTATAATCACTATTATTTTGTACTAAAGCTAAAATATTCTTTTTTGTGACTACAGGATCAATTAATGAAAATTCAAATTTTTCTGCAAATGGGAACCGGTCCAGCAAAAGACAATGTCTTTCATAATTAATTTTATAATGATTACTTTGTATTGCATTACCAAGGGAGACAAATCCTAAGGAGACTTTGTTGAATTCATAATACTCTATCAATTTTTCTGTGCGCTCAGATTCAAATCCAAATAGAATTATGAGATGATTCTTTAATGTTGGATCTGTATATCCTGGATACCCTAAAATAGTTCTAATTTCTTTAATTCCCTTTGACAACCATTTATCATTGTCGATTACCGTATTATACGAATAATCTTTGGCACCCACATACCCAAAAATGACTTTATTGAAATTTGTTTTATTTAAGCAAATGATTTTTAGCAAAACTAATAGTGTCTCATGTGTAAACGTTGTTGTATCTACAAATAGATTTAGACCCTTATGCGAAAATATACTTAATAATGACTTATGTATCTTAATATAGTTCCCAATGGGATCATCACTGCTTAGATCTACAGATTTTACATTATTATGAAATAGTTGAGTTAATAAATTAGCGTTTGTTATAATTTTTTGCTCTTCATTAGAATTGAAAAAAATAAGTGTATGCTTAATTTCAAAATCTAAATGTCGAGGAATTTCAAAGCAGCGATCTTCAAAACTTGAAGATGAAATAAAAACATCTATGCTTTCTTTAGAGAAAACGCTAGAGATAGACTTAGCCTTAATTGTCGCCATGACATTAAAAGTCTTTAGTTCTCAAATAATTCTTGTTGAACAACACTAGGGTTTAAATCTTCAGTAATATTTTTTCTAAGCAGATTTATAAATTTCTTAGGATCAGTTAATGATATTTTTAGCACTGAAGAATCCATAAATTTATAACCAGCAAAACTGGATGGGTCAAGAACAAAATGTGGTGCCAACATCCTATTCAATATATACAATCGTGACTTGCCTGTGCCATATTTATTACCTATTAATGATTTATGGAAATAATTGTATTGTATACCCATATCTAAAATAGATTTCAGTTCTTCATCCGGCTCATCATTAAGCGCTACTGAAAACACTCTTCTCTCTGAAGCTTTCGAAATCATTATTAATTTGAAAAGACCACCTAATCCAAACAATAAATTTCTCAATTTGATTAGCTTATTCTGATCATTTTCTTTATCCTTAATTAATTCATCAAAGTCGCCAAATATAAAATCATCCGAACAATCTTTAATTATTTTGTCTTGAACAGTAGGGCTAATAAATTTAATAGCATCTAAATCAGGATTTGAAGAAATTTGATGGACATACATTTTAGAGGCAAAATTTACAAAATCTCTTAGAATTCCTGATGAAATATTAACTAGTTGTTCAAATCCTGCGTAACTAAAAGTATACCTATTACCTTCAAGGTTTTTTATGAAATCCGGAACAGTATATCTGTAAGCATAGTCATAATTATGCTCCTGTTCATACCGTTTAAATAATTGAGAAAGTTTTTCAGCTTGTTCTTTATCTTCAGGGAAGAAACTTTCTGGAGTTATATCCTTATACTCAAATTTATTAAGCCTTCTTTGAACCATGCTCTGAACTCTATTTAAATAAAGGCCTTTTCTAGATGTATAAATGTCATTAATATTAACTACAGAATAATCATGAGGAGTATCAATCCTCGAATCATTAATGGTCCTATAAGTATTGTATTTCAGTTGTGTAGATATTTTTATGCTTATGTCACTAGTTGTTCTCTGAGCAACCCATGAGTTCAATATTTTTTGTTGTATTATATTTAGATTATCAGCATCATCTACTAATAAATAAATAGGTTTCTTTGGCATGAAGGAGAGTTTTCTCAATTCTCTTAGAGCTTCATACAAAAAGTCATTATACAAGAATAACGGGCCATTGTATGGTAATGTCTCTTTCGCACCTATTAATTTTTGTATATATTCTCTTTCAAAAGTTTTTTGAACTCGTTTTAATATTTTTACAATACTAGAGAAAGTATCAGGTAAGTTTCCATCTATTTTTATTAAACTAGAACTTAGATTATAGCCACAATCTGATAAAATTTCAAGAAATATATCGTTAAAATAATTAATGACATCCTTTCTATGTAAATCGCTATCTTCAAAATCTACTTTTGATAAGTCATCAAATATTTTAATAGCAAAGAACAACACCATATAGTGCTCATTTAGTAGAGCTTCACCATGCTTATTCTCAATTATTTTAATCTCCGTTTTATCTAAATTACCTCTTTTAATAGGTATATAAAGGCCTAAATAGTCGAGCTCCTTAATTGTTCTCGGTTTATCTAATGGGTCACTATTTGATGAAACAAGAGTTTGGCAATCAGGTCTCATAAAGCGAAACATCATACTTTTACCCGAACCTCTGGCTCCATTAATGAAGGTATGTCCGACTTCTGGTATACTAAAATAGTCACTAAATACAGGTACGAAAAGATCTATAACATCTTTTGGTGAAATTTCATCTGGATATTTGTACTCAAAAGGGTTAATCTTTTCCATCTGTTAGTTCTTTAATATGTTTTTCAACTTCACTACCACATAATTGAATGCCATTTATAATTAAATCAGGGCATAGGGTGTATATATCTAGATTTGATTGTTGGGGATAATCGTTGTCTTCTAAAGTAAAAGTAATATCATGATGAACAAACTCACCTATTTCGTTCGGATGATAAAATTCTATTTGAATCCAGATTTTTTCGATGTCAAGAAATTTTTTCCAAAATTTAGAACAATAAATTTTCTCCTCATGTGTCTTAACGGCCCTCTTGTAAATTTCATCAACTAAATACACATCTTCAATAGTATCTTTTTTACGATTTATTTTCCCAAATTTTTTCGTAGCATAATTTTTAGGAATTTTAAAATGAAATTCAACAGTTTTTATATTGTGTTTCACTAAAACTGTATCTAAGCAAGCAGAATAGGCATGGAATACCTCACTCCCCTTTGGTATTTTACCAGCATTGAGTAAATTCACTGCTGCCCTATGCTTATCATCAGCTATTTCATCTGAAAATCTTAAAATAGCTGCTAATAATCTTTGTCTAATTTCATATCCATCACTTGTAACACTCTCTTTAATAGTTCTAATAGTGTTTTTGTCTTCATGCCCGTTCGCTGTTAGAACACTACCGCCATGAACTTGTGCAACATTTTTAATATATGTATGCTCAACACTATCAAATGCTACCAATGGAAGTCCATCTCGAAAAACATCTTTTATTTTTTGTTCATGGCCAATTCTACCATAAAAATTGCCGACGTCATGTAATTGTATCGCATTTAAAAGGATAAACACTTCTCGTACATTCAAGTCTATAATTTTAACATTTAATATTTGCGATGCTCTTTCGATTACAGTGGCTATATGCTTTGGTCCATGATCATTAAGAAGTGTAATTAAATTTAAGTCGATCTGTTTACCCGCTGCTATAGCCTGTTCTATCTCAGTTAGTAAACTTCCTCTTTCTACTTCTCCATGGGTGGTTTCTATATAACTCTTAAAACTGTTATATTTTGAATAGAATGGAGTCGTATCTCCCTTTTTAAGGGTTTTTAAATTGGTTGGTGGTTTAGCCAACCAATCTTCCAGGTTTTTTTTTGTTAAATCCATTAGCAGTAACTAACAATCTTTTTAAAAACAGCTTCAGAGAGTTTAGGGGGTACAGCATTAGCAACCTGTTGTTGCATTTCAGTTAAACCACCATAAAAATGAAAATTATCAGGAAAGGATTGTAATCTTGCTGCTTCTCGTACTGATAATCCTCTGTGTTCTAAAGGATGAATCAGCATATTCTTCCTGTAATTACCAATAACTATAGATGGCTGGCTTTGATCTAATCTATGGTATAACCATCCATGACACCTTTTATGATCTTTATAATTTTCCATATAAGCGTCTGGAATGTTTTCCCAGTTACCACCTTGAGGAACACACATATATCTATCTATTACATATTTATCATTCTTTGTAACGCAGTTATTAAATGAAAATTTAGAGCTTTTCCTTAGTTCTTTTGCATAATCAGAGATGGGCGAACATCTATATTTTAACTTATAGTTACTTGTACCATTTTCCAAGAATGGTAAATCAAAAATGGCTTCTTCAACGCTTATTTTTTTAATATTATTATTTTCGGGGAAGTCGAAATTTATACCATGTAAAGACCCTACAATGAATACTCTTTCTCTTTTCTGTGGTACGCCGAAATTTGAAGAATTTAATACTTTATAATTGCATTTATAACCAAGCGAACTAAATTCATTTATTATCCAGTTAAAGAAAATTCCTTTTTCTGTTTTTAATATTCCTGAGACGTTTTCAACCACGATCCAGTCTGGCTTCCATTGTTTTGCTAATCTTACAAATTCTTTAAAAAGCCAGTTCTTGGGATTATTTATATTCCTTGTTCTTTGATTCGAAAGGGAGAAGCCCTGGCACGGGGGACCACCAAATAGAACTTTCTGTCTACCTGTTTCTTCTACATTGATCTTCTCTAAATCTGTAATATCGATATTTAATACTTGGGTTGACTTATGATTTGCCTTAAAAGTGCTTGCGGCCTTTGAATTTATTTCAACAGCTAATTTGACTTCAATGCCAGCTTTTTTGGCACCTAACGACATTCCGCCCACTCCTGAAAAGAGTTCTACACCAATCATTTTGTTGTATTTATTCTATAAAATAAACAATTGTAAGTTGTATTGTGAAACGTGTAACGAATTATGAGCAAAACTATACCATAACTCACTGACTACTAATGAATTGGTTTATTATTTAATTGATACTGACTTAATATCTCATGTATCTATTAACTTAATAACTCGTTGCACCTGCATTACATGGAAGGGTTTACCACGCCGAGTCCGAAATCCATTGCTATTGAGTGTCTCGGCAATCTGGCTCCAATTTTGACCCGCTTGACGTAGCGATCGTGCCAGTGTAGCAGCCCGACGATTGTTTTCATCCTGACGCGCATTTACCTGACGAATCTGACGACTTTTCAGAATAGCGGCTGCATCTAGGTTATTAGGTGTTCCCAACTGAGCGCCCTGCCGCTTTTTCTCGGCTAGTGCCTTACGTGTACGTTCGCCGATTAACTCGCGCTCATACTGGGCCATAGTGGCCATGACGCCGATAGTCAGGGTGTTAGCTTCGGGCATATCGGCACACACGAACTCAATCCCTGAATCCCTCAGCGTAAAGATAAAAGCCACATTCCGAGTTAGACGATCCAGCTTGGCAATTAATAGAACTGCCCGTTGCTCTTTACAGTACGCGATGGCAGCCAGCAATTGAGGTCGGTCGTTTTTCTTACCTGATTCAACATCAGTAAATTCACCTACAAGCACTCCGCTACTTCCAAGATAGGTATTGACCGTTGAGCGTTGGGCATGCAGGCCCAGGCCACTTCGTCCCTGTTTCTGAGTGGACACCCGGAAGTAGGCTACATAGGATCGCTGCATCGCTTGATCTGTATTTTGACAATTTGTGCCCGAAACAATGTTCCACGGCACAAACGCTGTGTATTTAGGGTAAAGGTACTCGAATTTAACATTTAACAAACGTTCCTTTAATAAATGTTAAATCCACTACTCAAAATTTGACCTACTGTTACAGCGATAGACAAATCGACTAATTTATAATTTAGGCTACTTTTTTACTAGTAAAAAAGTAGGAGGGGAGAGAAAGAATACGGTATTGAGAAGGCGAGTTAATCTGGCCACTTTTCTAAGCCAGCGGCAATGCGCAAAGCACGTTGCACATCTTCCCAATAGTAGCCACTATCGTAGCCAGTCGACAGTCGGTCGCAGATGCTTAGAAAATCAGTAGCATCTTCCACGCGCTGTTTCTGGATCATTATGGGATCTGCTTGCGGAGTTGGTTGATCGGGTAGCGCTTCCATGCCCCAAAAGTAAGCGATAAACGAAAAAGCCCCACTGGTTTGACCAATGAGGCTGAAGAAACGTAACAGACATAAAACGCCAGATAGAGAAATTTATTGTTCACATTGAAACAGGGAAGGGCTTATTTATCAGTTTTTTTAGGCCGTTATTTCAGCGATTATTTGTCAATTACTGTTATCAAAACAGGACAGTATAGTTAATGTGTGCAGGTAGTAGTGTGAGTAGTGCGGTCAGCATGGCAAAACGGGGCCACCGTGCGGTTTCCCGCGTCGCACCGGCGGCTAACGACCGGGACGAGGTCATCCAGTCGGACCAAAAGTCACCCCTAAAAGCTAATTTAAGTGCAATTTAGTTTTACAAAACCCCTTGCCCATTGTAGACGATTTACTACCCTTACCTCATCATTCCTTGATGCGGAGTTTCTTACAGCAGAGCCATCTTCAGCACGTTTCTATTATTGGTTTATTGGCACTGGCTTTCCAGACTCGCCTGCTTATGAGCGAACCGGAAAAACCCCTTCGTGACGATATTTCTCTACTAGGTTGGCCTCCCCCATATATGACCCAGCTGATGAATGAATTAGATGTAAACTCGGCTGAACTAACTCAATTTGCTCGATTGGGTAATGATTTTTGGAGTTCTCAACTCAAACTGATGCCCACCTTTCAACGCTCAATCGTTATGGGGCTGGCTACGATCATTCTTACTCCGTCGGGAAGCAACATCAATCCCAACCGATATACCCCCTCGCTGCGATACTGGGCAAATGAACTCAATATTGATTATCTTACTATGTCCCATTGGATGGAAGCTCAGGGGATCAAACAGATCAATTATTTACTGGCTCGGGGCTATATTCCGGGTGAATTTTAATAAATCTTGCGCGATTGACGGCTTTCAGTACGTGTCACATAGTATCCGATACGCATCACATTTATGGTAATAAATGTTCATTGATCGTTTAGTGGTGTCTTACTTTGGTAGATTGCCAATCTTGTCAGCTGGTCTTTGCGCTTAAATTTCAATTACTACTTCACCTACTAGCGATGACACCGAAGCAGATTCAACGGCTACAGAAAAAGATTGCTGATATCAAACGAGCTTTAGCGGCCGAAAAACGAAAGTTTGGTGGCTATGATGGCTCCCAGGGATTGCGCTATTTACCCACCCGGTATTATCTTCAGTTAGGCGATTACAAAGGGGGAGTAACGTATACCCGATGGTTCGCCAAAACATTTCCCGATGACATTGGCTTTCCCGATTTTCTGTTTGAATGGACAGTACTGCTCTTCAAAACCGGCAAATTTGACCAAGCCAGGAGTAAGGCCTGGCAAACCTTCTGTTCCAATACGTATATCTTGGATACATTTCTAGGCAATCCAGTCCAACCTTTAGCTAAATACGAGTGGTCCAATCTGACTCAGGTAACCTTTATCGATCAGCTCCCCTATTCGCATCAGCAAGCCGAACTACAGGATTTCAGTCAGTGGCTAGTCGAGCTGATTTCAACGGATTTATTCAAAACCCGTAAAGACCGCTTCATGGCCATTCAGCAACGATTAGCTACTGAGGAAGATCAGGAAACTCGGCGCTATTTATTGAACGAAGCCCATCAGCTAGAGGAGCGGTTTTGAAGTAGTGGCAATTGATTCATAAACTCAACTATGCACCCATTTTTGAGACGTTGATTCGTGAGACGGCAATTTGAGATTGGGTAAAGCTAGAATTAAAGCTGGAGTTAAAAGAATAGCGACCGTCGCTGAAAATGGGCGTTCAACGATACGCTTAGTGACGACTTTTGCCCCCTTTAGATTTTAGTACTGGTAAGCGTACGATACGTATCTACAAACAGGATAGGGTACTTCCAGCTAGTGCTACTAGGTCTCACAGGGCTGTAGTAAAGGTTTATTTCTAAGTCTAATGAAGTGAGCATATACATTGATACTTCGTCGTCTCTGGCGGGAACCTTTTTAGAACGTTTCCTCGTCTCAGGTGGGAGCCTTGCAGAAGACAATTGTCTTTTACAAGCTGACAACGACTACCTTTAGCCACAAACTGATAGGCTCGTTACCTCAGGGTAGCAATCCAACACTGGTTCTGACCAGCTGCTTGAGTCGGAGCAACGCCTGATCATCGCCCTGCAGAAGGGCGGTCAGGTCCCCAGGTGCATCCTGAACCAAGTGGTGCCAGGCGGCCTGGAATATTGACCGATTTG
>NZ_BAAGSJ010000015.1:27270-112059 GCF_054782495.1 Spirosoma aerophilum
TCAACGGTCAGCGACTCGAACTGGCCAACCATAAGCAGCAACGTATCGTATGAGCCAGGGTAAAATGGATTTTCAATGGTTCTCTTCATGGACAACAGCTTACCCTGAATTGCCTGCCTGGGGGCACCCATAGGCCACGAAAAACACAGGATCAACCGGTTGTAACGAAAAACCAGGTCACTTGAGCGACGTCGAGCAGTGTTTTTTATCTCAATAAGGGGATAAACTGAGCCAATGGCCTGGGCCTGTTAGAAGACTCATCAATGCTTCCCATACCTATGCCAACCCAACTCACTAGCGGTGATCAGGTGATCATGGTGACAACGACGTGTTGCCCCCTACCCCCGGGAATCATTGACATTGACCTGCGCACCGGGAAGAAGGGGGCCATTTTTTGACCCTGTTCTGGCAAGTGATGGGCAGTGGTACCCACAACGGGACCTGCTTACCACCCGGCAACAAGCCCGCCAACAGGTGGAAATCTATTGCCAGACGCTACTGGCCAGTTTTGATCGGTCAGCGATACCACCAGCGAAATTTGAACGGCTGGTGAAATCAGCCAGGGTGCGGGCCGCGTTAAGGATAGGGGTACTTATTTTCCGCGAATGTAATTTCCCCGTAGGGGGGGAGCTTCCAGCCAGGTGAAACAAAGCTCGGACAGGGTTTCCCGCAAAATGACTCGGTCCAGGTGTTTACGCAGACTGGTTGGTGGGCATAACGGCGGTGAATCCACCGGATCCTCATCGGTCGGCTCCAGCAGCCTCACCACCGGTATGGAATGATCAATCGGATGGCCCTGCAACGCCTGCTCAACTTGATGCCCCCCTAACCGGGCCAGCGCCTGGTCGAGCAAAATGAGCGATGGCTTAAGTTGCATGTGGGGCAATGCGTCGAGGAAGGCTTGCTCGGTGCTAAAAAAGCGAACCGAATAATAAGGCAGATACCGAAAAAAGACGTCTTCCAGGGCGAGTCGAAAATCAATCGCCCCATCGACAACACAAATGACTCGGTTGGTCAGCATACCCACTCGTTTTCGATCAAACCGGCTTTCGCCGTTTTTGTTAGGCGAACCCTTCATTAAAGTGGACGTTAGTCAGCTGGGACAGGGGGGCAGCAGGCCGGTCAGGGGGAACTGACGCGTTTACGAAAAATCAAAAGTAATCTTGCCGGGGGGGCTATTCTGGGCGAGACGGACCAGTTCGCTCGTCGATTTTACACTTGCTCTTTTCAGCGTAATGTGGGTCTGATGGCCCATCTGCTGGAGTATCTCCAACAGCTGACCGGTGGAATAATCAGTGGCCACAAGAATCACATTTTGAGAAAGCTGTAGCAATGGCAGGAGTTCCTGGGTCGTCTTAGGCATCAGGGTAACGCTGAAGATGTATAAAGAAAAAAGTCACTAAAGTCGGTCTAATCAAGGGTGTACAGGCACCAGAAGGGATAGCGGTTGATGGAGTTAAGTTCCTATTGAGCCATTCGCCATTTGAAAAAACGTAGACCGGCGAAAAAATAAGCAATTAGCGCCAGCGTTTCGAGGATCGCTTCCAGGGGATGAGTGGCGTAGACGCCTTGTTGATAATCCAATATCCAGTCAATCAGAGCCCCACAATAGCCCAATAAACCAATGACACAGCCCGTAACCAGGCCGACGATAAGAAGAAACTGTCGCATAACGCTAAAGATCAAAATGAACACAACGGACGGGTTTTCATCGTAGTGGTAGATTACACTCAAGCAAGCGGCCTGCCAAGTAAATATAGTCTGGCAATCCTATATACTTAAAAATAGCCTATAGGCTGTAAATAGGTAACCGAGACGACGATTATTACTGAACCGACCCCAATCAGCCCGAACGGATGATGCGTTTTTGTTAACGAGGTAAGCATAAGGGTGTGTATAATCTTCCACAACATTGGCTTCGTTTATCAACGGTCTCATCAGGAATTACCACTTCGAGCGATGGGGGAACCCATACCAGGAGGCCGCTTACTTAATTGGTTTCTTTTTGGAAAGAAAGTTGACTACCCCGGGCCCGGTCGTTGCGCAGATAAATTCGAACCTGGTCGAGCTGACCAACAAACCTGTAATGATGGGTTATGTAGCGGGCCAGCGCGGGAAATCGCTCAAATCGATACCGAACCGTATCCGTCATGAACAGGCTATTGGGCCCCGTGGCATCCAGAAAAAAAGTGGGTCGATTCGTTTGAATATCCACTAAATATTTTTCCTGGTAAGCACCACGCAGGGAGTGGGGATACATGCTTCGAAAACTGGTGTTCTCACTGGTTCCCTGGGGTAACTGCGTATCGACATGGTATCGGTTCTGCCATCCCCAAACCACTAAGCGATCATCGGTCCGGGCATAGGCGCGGATTACCGACGAGACGGGATCCATCCCGATGGGAATCTTTTTCTGGATAAGGTAGAGATAGGGATTGGCCTGCTGGATACCCGTCTGATAAATATCGACCGTGTGAATCAGGCTGGGGATACAAATCATAGCCGCTGGCAGAGCCGGGTTTACTCTCGAGGTGTCCCAGCCCGTGAGGCATTCCTGAATGGCTAAACTTAACAGCCAACTGAGGGGCATCAGGACGAACCATAGATGATGGGGGTACTCGGTGGCCGGTACCGCTACGACAAAACAAGCCGTGGCTAGCCAGCCCAGGGACCATCCGATCAGCTTTGGGGGGAAAGAGGCTATTTTTTTTCGCCCCGATAAACGAGCCCCCCCCGCCAGCGTGGCCGCCAGAAGGCACAACGCGAAAAATTGCCGGAAGGTGGGCTCATCCGTCAGGAAATAGGGCAAGCGGGCCAATTTAGCCCAGATAGGCAATTGGGTATTCGGGTACAGCTCTTTATAGTATTCACTATAGTTGAACAGGTTGGATTTAAGATAAAATAGATAAAATCGGTCGACTACTCCGTACCAGGTACATAAGACGACAACCAGCAAACTGGGCAGAAGACAAGCCGTCAGGAGCCAAAAAAGGGGCTGATTGTTGCCAAGCCCCAACCGATTGGCACGAGCGTGCCTAACCAAATTGATGGCCAAAGCCCCCACGATCAGTCCGATTATGGGGACCGCCTGCAGTTTGACAAACGGAATCAACCCGGCTACCACACCCGTTATCAACCAGATCGTTCGCTGCTGACTCAGATAAGCGGGCTGTTGGATAAACCGAATAAAAACGTACCAGGTATAGGCGATAATGGGTAAAGCCGGCAACTCACTACTGCAATGTAAAAAGTCGAAGTAGGTGGTAAAGCCAAGAAACAACAGTAAACAAAGTAAACTAATCCGGGCCGCTGCCGCTGAAATCACCCGTCGCATGGCTGCCAACAAAAACCAACTGGTCAGGCCTAGCAGCAGGGTTCCCGTAAGTCGGGTAGTCACATAGGTAATAGGCCAATGCAACAAGCCAGGCCAGGCCAGCAGGTACGAATTAATAGGACCAATGGTGGTCCCGTCAACGGAGTGCCAGTAAACCGGATCCCGCAGCAAGGTGAGAGCCTCGGCAATCATTTGCGACTCATCGACGTTAAGGGGGGCCGCAAACACAATGCTGGGCAGGCGGGCCATGAGCAGCCAGAGCATCGCCAGAGAAAAAAACAGTCGATCATCCTGAAAGACCCCGGACCGATTGGCCCGAATGGGATAGCTTATTGCCATAAGGAGCAATAGTAAGCCACCATAATACAGGTAGGGTAGGTATTGACCCGTCAACTCGATTAAAGACGTCATATTGTTATCTATAAACAGCCAGCCCAAACCAGAACTAAAAGCGTCAGAGTCGGCGTAAGCTTTTAGCCCGTCAAGCAGGACGGCCTATCCTGCCTGTTCAGAGAATCGTATGTATCAAGTTTATCTATACCCAAGTATAGGGTAAAGCCAATGGAACAAACGCTTAAAGCCCACCGGTCAGCATGTTAGCCCCGTTCAATAGCCGGGGTTGAGCAAATACACCGCCCATGAAATAGTTTCCTGCTTGCGTAAGGATACTTTCCCGGGTGATCAATGACCAGGTGTTCCGATATGGGTCTTTAAAAAGTTGATCGCTTACTTCTCACGATAAAGCCATTATAAAATAATTATTAACCATAAATGATCATATATCAAAAATAGTATACTATAAAGTATTATTATTTCATATCTATTAAGTGGTAATATACTACTCTCGCTAAACAGTCATTTACGGCCGCCAAGCTAATTTCTTCTTGGCGTGAGTACCTCCTGGTAATAGGCGCCAAGGCTTTAGGCAGCCTTTCGGTTATACTATCTGTTGACCGAAATCGTCATGGCCCGCAGGGATATCTCGGACAGCAGCTACCTTGCAGGTGATCAGGTATATAAATAGCCATGGGCAGTAAGTTAGTTTTTCCCAAACCAAACCCCTTCACACTTGATTGGTCTTGGGATCGAATGGTACTTTTGTAGTCAGTGACCGACTAGAAGGAGCTGTCCGGATCAAATTCTGTCAACGCTTCCAGGCATTAGCGGATGCCTACGCGACTGACAGCATTCGACAGATAGTAAAAAGTTAATGTATCATACAACCGCTCCTCCTTGAGACTCCCCTCGTCTCAAGGGTAAGTAGGGCCTTTAACTCAACAAGCTATTGTATAATAACTGTCAACGACAATCCGGGCCACACGCTTTATCTATATGTTAAGACAGATTTCGGCATAGCGCTTTGCGATAGCTTTATGAAGGACTCTATGCAGTTACTTAAAGGGTGAACCATTGGGCGATCCAGCCTTTATTTACCCTTAAGACAAAACAGCCAATACCCAGTAGGTATTGGCTGAATTTATAACTAGTTTCTCTCGTGCTCTCTACGCAGTAACTACTCGATTACGATCGAATTGTTTAAGTAGGTCTTTAGGGGATAACTAAATTAATACCTTGATTTGGCTAATTGGTTATCCTAATTTTTCGGCCTAGATAGCCTTTATCATAAAGACCTATTAATCTTTCCGTATTTTACCTACCTGTGACTTGTCCCGAATGTGAAGCCTGCTGGAAACCGGCTGGAGGGGGCCAACGTGCCAACTATGAACACCCTACCAAGTGAGGTTATTACAAACAAACGTGGTAGGGTGTTCCTTTCCCGTAATCAAGCGAGGCCCATTGTTCGTCTGTTAGCCGTAGTGTGTCCGTTACCTCGAACAGTGTAGGGGTATTGTAAATCCTGTTAATGTCACCTCGGAGGTTGTTACACTGGTTATTCTCCTGATGCCTGACGTTGTGAGCCGCCTGGCCATATGGATCGTCTTTTGAGCCTTTGGCATACTGCCGGTGTTGGAGCCTTCGTAACAGGTTATCATTCTTGCGTAGCAGAGCTGCCGACACAAACCGTTGCTGTGGCTGAGGAGGATCAATTGTTACGCCCGTAACCGGACAAATAACGGCCCCCGTCGTGTGTTCGTCCAACGTCAATTCGTCCGGTTTTCCCTTATCAACATGTACCTCGGACCCGCTTCAGCTCGAGGGTATTCACCGACGGGTCGATCCGTGGAGCAATTCGGGGGAAACGGTCCTAACGCCCTTCGGCGGCATTGGTTCCGAGCCGTACAGGAGCGTCAAGAATGGCCGTAAAGCTATCGCTTGAGAAGGGTAGGCTAGCGACTGCTCTGTGATGGTTAGAAACGTGCGAATGGCAGAACAAAGCCAGCTCAACTGACTGCCTTTTACTAGGTGTTACTGCCAGAACGACCGATTGAAACCCTGGACTTTACCAAACTAAACCGGGTTTCTTTTTTTTAGTCAAAACAGCATGAACCAGCGCAAAACCCAGATCCACTGGATTCGTCCTGTCGCCTATGTGAGCGGGGACGCCAACTACACCACCCTGCACTATCCCGACGGGAGCAAACTACTGGTGTCCATGACCATCGCCCGCGTTACGTCGCGTTTACAGCTTGTTCGTATCCACAAACAATTCGCCGTGAATCCGGCCTATGCGTGGTGCAATCTGGAGGCCGTTGTCCAGTTGGCCGGACTGGATATTAAGCTGAACGTGGCCAGAAGGCGGGTAAGGGCGGTGAGGGAAGCGTTGCCCCATGAACCGACAAACCTCAACGGGTAGCGACCGATCGCTGAGCAGGTAAGAGATTACCCCTATTGCATTCGGAAAATTAACATCTGGGTTAACGTAATCCTGTTTCGATGTTTGTGTATTGACAAAAATGCTGAAGTAGCGAACCAAGATGAACCCGCCCTTTTAAATCAAGGAAAAGGGTTGACGACACAGTTATTTTCTGGCCATCAGGCCAGGTATTCATCGATCAACCCGGCCCCCAAAAATGAGCAGCTCATCTCGGTCAAACATCGAGATCGATTGTATTTTCATATGTATCTTTAATTTTATTTATAAAATGCTAAACTTTACACATGTAATTTGTAACATGTGTAACAAAATTGGGTGAGGATTACTCGAACGCCACATATAGTTGAATGGTTATCTATTTACTTATCATCTTGGGTCTAATGGGTACTACTCTCGGCAAGAAGTTAACTAGAGACAAATAGAGAATTTTACTATGAACTAGTAAATCATTCAACGAGGTAAAGGTCGTTTTTACGAACTGGACTTGCTATCGTTTCCTGGACAAAAAGCTAAGAAACATTTGCCTGGAAAAGCAGTGAGCCTAATCTCAAATAGGCTCCTGCCTGATACAGCACGACTTTTTTGAGTTGGTCACTTTCAATATCTGTTCAACTCAATCCGTCGCATACGGTGTAGATAAAAACAAAAAGCAAATTGGCAAAGCTAAGCTGCTTTTTAGTGGCTGACTGATTATCGATAAAATGGCGGCGGCTGTAGCCAGACTTACTAAGCCATTAATTATACCCAGAATAACCATTCGGCCTCTGCCAAGCTGAGTCTGGCGTTCGAACGACATCAAACCAATAGTGGCTAAACACTTCCATGCGAGGTAACAACTGACTGAATGTCATCGGCTTAGTTATATACGCGTTGACTCCCATCTCATAGCATTTGACGATATCGTCTCTACGCTCTGACACGCTTAGCATCACAACAGGGATGGTTTTATAAGGCTGTACCGTTTTCAGGATTTTTAATACCTCAAACCCATTTACTTGGGGCATGTTGAGATCAAGAAAAATAACGCTGGGCCGTTGACCCGTTGCCAACCAGGTCAACAAGTCAGTACCCGACTGAAGCACGTGGATGGTCGGAGAGGGCCGACATATTTTAAGGGCTTCTTCGATCAAATAAGCATAATCGGGATCATCCTCTACAATTAGGATGCAGGGAGCTTTCTTTTTCATTTTTCAATACTGGGTGTGTACAAAAACTTTTCAATGTAACTACCCATACTTAAAAATCAAAATAGATGTATACATGAGCATGCTGTTGATATACAGGTTAAGTAGGCGAATCGGTAACTACATGTAAATCAGGAGCGTGAACTGGCCTCCGCCTTTTGAAGAAACTATAACGCGCTCTACTTCGGCTTGCCTTATCTGCCTACAGTAGTAGGCAGATAAGGCAAGCCGAAGTAGAGCACTATGGGGTCGCTGAAACAAAGGGAAAAAAGATGAAAGCGCTTTGTGGGATTGCCCAAGTAAAGGGAGCTGGAAGCACAGGAAGTCAATCGAATACCAACTATCGGCAGGGCTACCTGCCCAATGTCGATGCCGAGCGTAAGCCCCCTGGACCCAGCGTCCCTACTTAACTAGTAGAACCAGCCAAGGCCAGTCAAACTTAGATTTTCCGGGTCGATTCAGGGCGTGGCCAAAAAAGGCCGACCAGGGGATGGTGTATACCCCTATTGGCTGTTACCTGGTGCTAGGGATCGTATTGGACAGGTCGTAAAAACTAGCGTCTCAATAAACGCTCCCTCTTGAGACGAAATAGCGTTCATGAATAGGCTGCCGTCCTAGACGAAGACGTATTCATGTATTTGCTCCTTAATTCGGGCGTAAAGTAAGACGCTTTCCTAGTGACCTCGCCTTAATTGCCTCAACCAGGGTGAAAAAGCCAGTAGCCTCACTTTTTCGTCGCTCGTTTAACTTCTCTCTCAACAGGCCGTTATCTCGGATTACCCTTTTAACCAAGCTCTGATGCCCAAAGCCACCCGTCGGAAGCCGAATATAGAAGCCCTA
Organism: Spirosoma aerophilum; assembly: GCF_054782495.1. Lineage (NCBI taxonomy): Bacteria > Pseudomonadati > Bacteroidota > Cytophagia > Cytophagales > Cytophagaceae > Spirosoma > Spirosoma aerophilum. The sequence goes on from NZ_BAAGSJ010000015.1 coordinate 35,405, forward strand.
CGCCAATCCGAAGAGCGCTACCGAACTCTAGTTAACTCGATTGACGAAGGCTTTTGCCTCATCGAGATGATCTATGATCAGCAGGGCCAGCCCGTGGACTGGCTTTATCTGGAAGCCAATCCCACCTTTGAACGCCAGACCGGCATTGACCCCGTCGGTAAGCGGGTAAGCCAGGTGGTGGGGCCGGTCGATGGGTGGTGGTTCACCTTTTATCAACACGTGCTGACCAGTCAAACCCCCGCCCAGACCGAAAACCAGCTCTCCAGCTTAAACCGCTGGTACCGCATCCGGGCCGCCCCCGTAACGGGCTACCCCCATCGGCTTGCGGTCATTTTCGACGACATCACCCGACGCCGAGCCGATCAAGAAGCCTTGCGTCGGTCGGAAGAAAATTACCGCACCTTGTTTGACACGATAGCTGATGGCTTGACGATCTTTAGCGTGCTACGCGATGAGATCGGCCAACTGACCGACCTGCGCTACCTGGCCATCAACCGGGCCCTGGCAGAGCAGACCGGCCTGGACCGCCGGACCATCCTGGGCCAGCGACTCTCCGACGTCTTAGCCCCGGCCGATCTGACGCGGTGGCTGCAGTTATGTACCCAGGCTTTGGCCACTGACCAGCCCGTGAGCTTTGAGGAGTATATAGCCCGGGTTAACCGGTGGTTTTTAGTCGGTCTGTATCCGCGGGGCAAGGCTGAGCTGGTGAGTTCTTACCGGGACATCACCGACCGCAAACGGAATGAAGCAGCCTTGCAGGCTAGCGAAGCCGAGTTTCGTACCATGAGCGAAGCGGCCCCCGCCCTGGTATGGGTGTGCTCGGCCAGCGGGGAGAACATCTACTTCAACTCTCGCTGGTACGAATACACGGGTCAAACCGCCGAGCAGGCCAGCGGCCACGGCTGGATCACCACCCTGCATCCTGAGGATGCTGCTTACATTCTGCCCTACTGGGAGCGTAGCCAGCAAACGGGCGAACCCTACGAAGGGCAAGTGCGCTACCGGCGACACGATGGGATCTACCGTTGGCACATCTTTCGAGCTTTGCCCCGCCGAGACGAGGCCGGGCAGATCAAGGCCTGGTATGGGCTGAGCATTGATACCGACGACGCTAAACGGGCCCAAGAAGCCCTGCAACGGGAAGACCAGCGCAAAGACGAATTTCTGGCCATGCTAGCCCATGAGCTACGTAACCCGATGGCCACCCTTCAGGCGGGCTTGGATATCCTGCACTTAACGCTCACCGAGGAAACCACTCGTTCCCCGCTAACGCTGATGGAGCGGCAAATGAAGCATGTGGTGAGGATGGTAGACGACCTACTGGACGTAAGCCGAATCAGGCGGGGCAAGATCGAGTTGCATCCCGAGCGGACGAACCTGGTGGAGTTAGTCCACCAAGCCGCAGCCTCCGTGGGCGTGCTGTTTGCCGCCCAGGGGCGGCACTTACTGCTTGATTTACCCAGCGCGCCTATGTACGTATCCGGCGATACAACCCGACTGACGCAGGTGGTGATCAACCTGTTAACCAACGGAGTACGCTACACGGGGGAAGCGGGCCGGGTTTGGTTATGCTTAACTCACCACCAACAGGAAGCGATTCTTCAGGTGCAGGATAATGGCATTGGCCTGGAGGCGGATCAGCTGGAGGCAATTTTCGAGTTATTTGTCCAGGTAGACAACTCGCTGGCCCGGTCCAAAGGCGGGTTAGGTTTAGGGCTGACGCTAGTCAAGCGGCTGGTGGAGATGCACGGGGGCCGGGTGGAGGCCTTTAGCGAGGGCTTAGGGCAGGGCAGCACCTTCCGAGTTTATTTACCTACCCTAGAAACGGCCCCCGCGTCTAAGCCCGTAGAGAAAATCAACGTTCTACCGAGTAATAGCCGCGTTTTGGTCATTGATGACAATGCGGATGCGGTATTGATGTTAGGGATGCTGCTCAAACTCAAGGGCTATGAAGTTCATACGCGCCAGAGTGGTCAGACAGGTATTGAAGCCGCGGAAGCTTTACAGCCTTCGGCCATCCTGTTAGACATTGGCATGCCCGAACTGGACGGCTACGAGACCTGTCGCCGGATACGCCAGCAGGCCCGGGGGCAACACGTACCCATTATTGCCTTAACGGGTTATGGTCAGGAGGAGGATATTGACCGTGCTCATCAGGCGGGTTTCACGGCCCATCTGACCAAGCCTGTGGATCTGGGTAAGCTAATTGATCTACTCGAAAAGAATCAACTCTAATGGATTACGGACCGATTTAATGAGAGCGGCCCGATCAAGACGTATTCTTATAGAAACGCTCAATTCGCAGCACGCTTAAAATTACAGACCTAATTAATAATTCATTCTATAACTGGAAAGGCCACGCTTAAGCGTGGCCTTTCTAATCCCATCTACTTTCAACAACCTTGATAATCAAGGCTTACAGAGATACCTCTTCTGCCTTATTTGACCAGCAACAACTTAGTAAACGTTCTAACATCGGTTCTGGATTGTAATGTCAGGCTTATAAATTCTCACAAAAAGTTCCTGTCTAAGACAGAGAAAGACAAGAAATAAAGAGTAAGAACACCAACAAATTAATTCTCTTCGTCGCCACTCGCCGATTTGCCTTTCTTTACCTTGGCTCCGTTCAAGTTGCCAATTTTATAGCTGAATGTCAGACGGATATTGGAGTTGTAGATATACTGACGAAAATCCTGATTGAACTGAGCGGAGTTCAACACCGAGGTGAAGCCCATCCCTCTGGTGAGAAAATTCTCGGCGGCTAAGCCGATGCTACCCCGTTTGTTGGTGAAGGCTTTACGGGCTCCCAGCGAGTATTGAGCAAATCCAATCCGATACCCTTGCAGGGCAATGTCCTTTCCCCGATAGCCAATGTTCGCCTGCATAGCCCAGCCTTTATCAAATTGTATCTGGGAATCAAATCGACCACCCCAGCGTATACCGGTGTTGCTCATCGGCATAGATAGGCCCGACACGTCCAGAGCTACCCCGCTGATGTAACGGTACATGATATCCAGATTTGTATTGACGCTCCACCGGGGCGTAATATTTAGGGTAGCGAACAGGTTCGTCCCGTAATTGTATTCTTTGCCAATGTTTGACCGGCGACTGACCACCGCACCGATCAACGTATCTGACCGTTGGCTAATCGACTGAATATCATCCCGATTGAGCCGGGTATAAAGCGTCAGGTTCAGGTATGTTTTTTTGACGTACGTACTGTAGCCAAATTCGACCCGGTCGGTTATTTCAGGCTTCAAGTACGGGTTGCCAATAGACACATTGTAGGGATTGGCCGCATTGAAATTAGGATTCAGATCCTGAACGTTCGGGCGCTGAATCCGGCGGTTGTAGGCTAGCTTAATGGTCGTATTTGCGTTCAGTTTTTTCGAGAGATTAATGCTGGGAACCAGTTTGCCATAATCCGGAATAGAAATGGCCCCTTGTTTTCCTGCCGAGGCTTGGATACTCGTATACTCATACCGAGTTCCTGCCTTGATCGTTATCTTATTCCGCGTTGTGAGGGTATAGGAGAGGTAAGCCGCGCCAATATTCTGGTCGTATAACAGGGAGCCATCCGGGCGTTGGCTGTCAACGGAATAGACGGACGTTGGTCCCGCCAGTAAGTATTGGTACTGACTGTTCACTCGCCGGTAAGTTTCTTTGGCGCCAAATTCCAGTTGCTGGGTCTGACTGATGGGTGTCTGGTAATCCGCTTGCAGCACAAATTCCTGACTGGTATTGTAGTTCAGGTTTCGTTGCCGGGTAGTCAGCGTACCCAGCGTATCCAGATTATTGGCGTCAAAATTGTTGGCCAGGTGATTCTGACTATACTGACTGGAAATACTCAATTCGCGGTTGGGCCCATCGCCCGTACCGGGATACGTATGCAGGTAATCGACGTTCATATCCACCGAATTGGACAAGTCCTGACTAGTCACATCCCGCTTGGTTGGGGCTCCCACCATATCCCCATTGAGTAAACTGGTGGCCAGATGCTGGTCGCGGTTTAAGTTGCGCACCCCAAAACGAATCCCACCGGTCAGCGATTGATTTTTCGCGATGTCATAATCCAGTCCCAGGGCATACTGTCCAAACAGACCCTTATCGAACCCATCGGCGTGTTGACGCGTCCGAACGGGAGCAATGGATTCACCCAGAAAGGTCGTCTGGTTCAAGTCGGAACCCGATGGGTTATAAACGCCACGGCCATTGCCGTTTACGCTCACCCCCAGCTTGCCCTTTCGGAAACTGCCGTTCAAGCCCAATGTGGAGGTTCGGTTGCCACTGCCGCCATCTATATCGAGGTGTAGCCCCTGCAAGGTATTTTTCTTGGTGATGATGTTGATGATCCCACCACTGCCTTCCGCATCGTATTTAGCCGATGGACTCGTAATCACCTCGACCGTTTTAATCAGATCCGCCGGTATCTGCCGAAGGGCATCGGCCAGATTCCCCGCCAGGATCGACGAAGGCTTGTTGTTGATCAACACCCGCACGTTGGAGCTTCCCTGCAAGGACACATTCCCGGCCAAATCCACCGACAGCATCGGTACTTTTTTAAGGATGTCGGTGGCGTCCCCCCCTTTAGCCGCCAGATCCACGTCCGCATTATACACCAGCCGATCGACTTTATCTTCTACCAGGGCTTTGGTTCCCGCTACCGTCACTTCGCTTAGGGTGCGCGTGCTGGCACTAAGCCGGATAACGCCCATGTCTTTAATCTGACCTTTGGTAATCACGACATTATCAATGGGCTTGGCGGTGTAGCCCAGAAAGGAAACCAGGAGTTTATAGGTACCGGGAGCCATTTTGCTCAGGGTAAATTTACCTTTATCGTCGGCTACCGTGCCGTCAACCAGTTTATTGGTGGCTGTATTATAAACGGCGATGTTGGCATACTCGACCGCTTTGGTCAGGGTAGAGTCGACGACATAGCCCGAAATTCGGGCATTGCCTTTTACAGACGCTTCGCTAGCTCCTGTGGGAGTTGGTTGATTCGATGGCGCGGGATTCGATACAGTGGGGGTGCCGCCCGGATTTTGGGCGAATGTAATGGTAATCGTTATTAGAAATAAAAAAATGGTAGTCCTTAGCCACATAACCTGATCGAAAAATTTTAAATGCTGTCTAGTGGGCAAATTTGCCCCTGGCTGCTGATGAATTGAAACAAAACGTGGCCAATGCCTTATTGACGGGATCGAATAGCTTAAATAGCCAGTTGAATAAAAGCGGTGGTCCGCTTACGTTGTCCCGATAAGCGGGCCACGGCTGTAATCAATAACTTAATTTATTTAATAAACTGGCCGTTGGCATCGAACATCAGGTCTTTGCCACCTACCTCTGCTTCGTAAGTTTTCCTGCCGTTTGCATCAACAATTTCAGCCGCTTCTTTAATTTTCTTACCGGCGTGGTGTTTGGTCACATAATCCCGAACGGTTGCGGGTAACGATGATACCCTAATGGTGGTTTCCGTTTCGAGAACGTTGCCTTTGGCATCGATGACCAGTGACAATTCCTTTCCATTGTGGGTTAAACCCGCTTCATAATTTCCGCCTTCTTTCTCCCATTTCACGGCCTTCACACCTGGATAAAGCCGGGCCACCGTGGTTTTGGCAGCTGCTGGAACCACGATACCGGCTTGCAGTACGATTGTATAGGTCTTAGCTACCTTACCGGCAAAAACACTAGGAGCCATATTGGCAATAGCCATCAACATCAGCGCCCTAAGGATCAAGTTCTTGTACATCGTCATTTGTTGGTTTAGTTTCTGCACCAAACCTACCCTTGGATTCTAAAGGAATGTTGAAGTTGTAGCCCCGGTCACTATCCATTAGAAATCAACCTGAAACATATGCCGACGCATGGACGAAGCATAGTCGTATTTCACATCCATACCATACTGAGCGGCAATTTCTTTCACTAAGGCTAGCCCTAGTCCGGTGGATTGAGGTAGTGCCTGATTGCGAACGAATCGCCGGAAAAGCTGGTCTTCCGGAAAGGGCAGCGGATCACCCTGGTTGGTAATCATAAAATTGTTAATGCCCACCTGAACGAAAATTGAACTGTTCGAATCGCCGTGGCGGACCGCGTTTTTAATCAGATTCGAAAAAAGGACATCGGCTAATTGTCGGTTCATGGGTCGAATGGAATTTTCCTTGATCATCCGGTTAATGGTTATACCCCGATGCGCCACATAATCCGAATAGTTGTTTACCAGTTGATTAACCAGCTCCCCAATATCCACCCGATCGGTGTGAGCAAACTGCTGATTATCAATCTTGGCGAGTAACAGCAAGGATTGATTTAGGGCCGAGAGCCGTTTGATTTCCTGCTGTGACCGCTGAATTCGATCCAGGTCAGCTTCAGCTAACCCTGCTGACTGCTGCAATAAATCTAATTCGAAAGAGAGTACGCTTAAGGGCGTCTGCATTTCGTGCGAGGCATTATCGGTAAATTGCTTTTGCTGGGCGTATTGTTGGCGAGTACGGCGACTCATTTCATCGAGTGACTGACTGAGTAATTTAAATTCTGCTACATCACTGACGGGAAAGGCTACTTCATTCGGGCCATCGACTCGAAACTGCTCCAAGTGATGAATGATCCCGTAAAAGGGCTGCCAGATCCGCCGGGTCACCACAACATCGGCCAGCACCAACAGTGTCACAACGAGCAGAAAACAAACAATGACGCCGACCGAAACCGCACTGGCGATTTCGTCAAACTCCAAATAGGATTGCATAAGGCTTATCGTGTACTGCTGACCACCAATGGAATACCCAGCGCGAAGCATACGAACCGGAACCTGTTCTTTTTCGACGGGGTCGAAGGCTATGGTGTCCATGTAAACGGGGGATACTGGATGAAGGGGGGTAGTCCGGGTAATCCGTATGGTTGGATCCCAGTACGGCACGTAGGTGGCCTGGGGCGGGTGCTGGCGAAGCCGTGCTTTAACCTGGACGAGTTCACTGGCCAGTAACTCGTCGATTTCATACAGCATATGCCGGTGGATATACGCATTTAATAGAAAAACACCTCCCAGTGCGATGGGGAAGGCCGCCAGCAGCAGGTAGAGCGTCGTCTTGTGAAGTAATTTCATTCGCCTACCGTAAACATATACCCGGCCCCGTACCGCGTGGTGATGTAATCTGGACTGCCCGCATCCAGGAGTTTTCGTCGCAAGTTCCGCACATGGGTATACAGAAAGTCGTGAGAGTCGATCCCATCCATGTAATCACCCCAAACGTGTTCGACAATGACGGCTTTCGATAAGAGTCGATTTTTGTTAGTTACCAGAAATAAGAGCAATTCGTATTCTTTGAGCGTCAACTCCACCGGCTGATTTTCCACCAGAACCTGTTTACGGTTAGGCACCAGGGTAATGGCCCCGAAAACGAGTTGGGTCTCGCCCTCATGCTGACGTCGTCGCATTAGTGACCGGATACGGGCGTTAAGCTCCGGTAGGTGAAAGGGCTTGGTCAGGTAATCATCGGCCCCTAACTCCAACCCGGAGAGCTTATCATCCAGGGAGTTTTTGGCCGATACGATAATGATTCCCGCCTGCGAATGAGCCGCCTTCAACTCTTTTACAATGGCCAGTCCATTGCCATCGGGCAACGTAATGTCGACCACGACACAATCATAGTCATAATCATGCACCTTCACGGAGGCTGCACGGAAATTATTCGCGGTCGATACCTGATACTGTTCACCTTCCAGATACAGTCGCATGGCCACTAGTAGCGAGGGTTCGTCTTCAATCAACAAAATTTTCATGACCCAAATTGGGGTTATTTCCCCAAAGTACAGATCCAATACTGAATACATTTTGAAGATGGCCTCAACAAATGCATCGATAAATCCGCTATAACCTAACTACAGATTTCCTTTAGGTTTCCGCCATTCCTTTACCCATCCGTTTCTGGCCTACATAAAGTTTTTCGTATTCAACCCACTCTGGGGGTTCAAGTCACATACTAGTATGTAAGTGATACCAAGATTGATCAATTAATGAAACAAAACAGGCGCTCAATCTCCTGGCTGCTTAACGGCTGGTTTTTTCTACTTCCAGTACTTGTATCCTTTGGGCAACCAGTAAACACTGCATCCCGACGTGAATTCTTGGACACGATTCCGGGTCGCCCCGTTACGTTCCGGTGGGTTGCACCGGCGGTACTAATTCCCGTTGGTCTGGCTCTTTCGCCTAATTATCCTAACAGTCATTTCGACCGCTTTTACGTCCGAAGTGAAATCCAGGATAAAATCCACTTCCGTACGCATGCCGACGATTTTCTACAGTACGGTCCGGCTGTTGCCTGGGCCGGCTTGAGCCTGGCGGGCGTGAGCGGTCGATCGCAACCTCTCGACCGGGCGCTTATTGGCGTGCTTGCCTATGGGATCAGTACGGGTGCTGTACTAGTACTGAAACATACCACGAACGAACTTCGACCCGATGGGTCCAATACCCTCTCCTTTCCATCGGGACATACCGCTAATGCTTTTACCGGAGCAAGTTTGCTGGATCGGGAGTTTAGTGGGGTTAGTCCCTGGATTCCCCTTGGCGGCTATGCGATGGCCACTTCGACAGGCATTTTGCGAATGACTAATGATAAACACTGGCTATCGGATGTACTGGTTGGGGCAGGGATTGGGCTACTCTCTACGGCAATCGCCTACCAGGTCTATCCGTGGTTGACACGTAAACTGGGTCGACATAGAACCACCCCTCATTAAAACCAACTCTATTTCAATGAACGCATTTTGGATTTCTGCCGTATGCCTGTCGCTAACAGGCTCTCTCTTTGCCCAGTCGGCGAATTATCAGCTCGTCAAGAAAACCACCATTGGGGGCGAAGGGGGCTGGGATTATCTACTAGCCGATGCCGAGGGTAGTCGGCTCTACATTTCGCACGGTACACAGGTGGACGTACTCGACCTGAAAAGCCACGAAAAACTGGGGGTTATCACCCCAACACCAGGTGTTCACGGTATCGCTGTTGTGCCCGGTACCTCTATCGGTTACACGACGAATGGCCGCCCGAACACGGCGACGATGTTTAACGCGAAGACCTTTAAAGCCACAAAGGAAATCCCGACGGGTAAAAAGCCGGATGCGATTATGTACGACGCTTTCTCCAGGCGGGTCTTTATCTTTAACAATGAAGGCAACAGCGCAACCGTGCTGGATGCCACTACGGGTAACATTGCCGGAACGGTGGAGTTAGGCGGGGCACCCGAAGCCGCCGTTAGCGATGACCACGGGACGATTTTCGTGAACCTGGAAGATAAAAATGAGGTAGCTGTTTTTGATGCCAAATCGCTAACGGTCAAACATCACTGGAAGTTAGGAAAAGGCGAAGAACCCACTGGCCTGGCGTTTGACAAACCGCATCACCGGTTGTTCAGCACCTGCCATAAGATCATGGTGGTCATGGATTCGCAGTCGGGTAAGGTGCTGGCGGAAGTCCCAACGGGAAGCGGAACCGATGGAGCCGTCTTTGACTCCTCAACCGGCTCGGCCATCAGCGCCAACGGGGAAGGCACGTTAACCATCGTAAAGGAAGTAAAACCGGGACAATTTGACGCGGTTCAAACCGTAACGACTCAACGGGGTGCCCGAACGGTTACTATCGATCCTACATCTCATCATATTTTTGTCACAACCGCTGAGTACGGCCCTGCCCCAGTCCCTACGACTGAAAATCCGAAGCCCCATCCCGCAGTGAAGCCGGGAACGTTTAGGGTGCTGGAATACGCAGCCAAGTAGTAAGTATAGGGTATCTTTTGTCAGAGGCCCCTCTAAAAGCACTTAGAGGGTACATGTGGCAGTATCTAAACAGCAAAATAGATCGCCAATGTGCTTTACAGGTAATAGCGGCTAGCTACCCTGCATCTGGCAGGGTAGCTACTAACTGCCTTCTGTCTGTCTAAACTAGTTTAACCAATGTGGTGGATTTACGCATTACTCTCAGCCCTTTTTGCTGCTTTGACAGCCCTATTAGCTAAAATTGGTATCAAAGGAGTAAATACCGATCTAGCAACGGCCATTCGAACCGTCGTCATTTTAGTTGTGGCCTGGGGACTCGTGTTCTGGCGGGGCGGTCTTGATACATTACCCGCGCTTAGTCGCCAGAATTGGCTGTTTCTGATTTTGTCGGGTGTAGCCACTGGGTTCTCCTGGATTTTCTATTTCAAGGCCTTACAGCTTGGCAAGGTTTCGCAGGTGGCACCGGTCGATAAACTCAGCGTGGCCATCGCCCTAATTCTGTCGGTTGTGTTTCTAGGCGAAGTGCTGACCTGGAAGGCTGCTCTGGGAGCACTATTGATTATCAGTGGCACGCTGGTACTTATTTTATAAACCATGAGTTAACGCTTAGGAGTCTAACTGAAGAAACACCACAATTCCTTTGAGTTGTGGCAATTTGCTTGGCCTAAGAAAGTCTCTTAAAAACACTATACAGACTTCCTAGAGTTGAATTACTTGATCACTTTGAATGAATCGAGTTCCTTACCGTTCACATCAATCTGGCGAATGGTCAGTTTTTTTTGTCTTCGTCAGCTACGGTAAGTGAATGGACGTTCGAAAAAAACTTATCTGTAAATCGATGCCCCAAATTAGGATCGGGGTAATCTTCAAAGTCTCTTTAGAATCCCATCATTAGTTTGTACGCATTATCGTGGCTCTAGGGTGAGTTCTTACTGAATGACGACAAACCAACTCCAATACCATATTCATCATCGCTTTGGCCGATTGGCTACTCGCTACCCAAGTCTTGTTAGCTGGCTAGCTCACCGATTGTCGACCGACCATTTTCGAGGGTTACCCCTGACCGTGCTGGCCGGATTGCTGATCGTCAATGTGATGATGCTCTCCGAAATTGCCGAAAATCTGGTCAACGTTGAACCGATGGTCCGGGTCGATCAGGGGTTTACGCATTGGCTCTTTCAGGAACGGAGTTCGTTGATCAGTCAGTGGCTCTATGCACTAACCTGGCTGGGTTCTGCTTATGTAACGATTGGTCTGACACTGGTTGGATCAGCTGTTTTATATTATCAAAAAAAGACGCGCAACATCGTTATCCTGTGGAGCTTGATGGCAGGCGTCGGGCTGTTTGTTCAGGTCGGGAAACGAACCTTTATTCGGCAGCGCCCAGCTCAGGTTGCTTATTACGCCGAAACGGGCTACTCCTTTCCCAGTGGTCATTCGGCCACGGCCATGACGCTGTATGGATTACTGGGGTACTGGCTGGTTCGGGGCCGTCGTCGGATTCGGCACCGGTGGCTGGTGGGTGTCAGTGCCGTCGGGTTGATCGGGGTGGTGGGCTTTAGTCGAATTTATCTGGGGGTTCATTTTTTGAGCGATGTGTTGGGCGGCTATTTACTCGGTGCCTGTTGGCTGATTGTGGGCATTGTGCTCACCGAGTGGCAGCGGACGACTCATAAAGCCACTGTAGCTTAACCACTGGATTTCTCATTAATCAGCATGTTTATGTTTTTATCCGGTTTGCTCTTGTTTGGCTGTGCCCTATTGGCCTTTTCACTGAGTGCGGTTTGTGGGGGCGGGGCCGGTCTGTTGTTGTTACCCCTATTAGGGTCTCTCTTACCCGGCGCACAAGTTCCGGCGGCACTGTCCATCGGTACGGTTTCCAGTTCTGTTTCCCGCATCATTGCCTTCTGGCCGCGTATCCGCTGGGATGTGGTAGTTTGGTTTGTGCCCCCTGCCTTACCCGCCGTCTGGATTGGGGCAAAGCTGCTTGCCTACATCAATCCGCTTTATCTGGAGCTGTTGATGGGTTTATTTCTGATGGCTAATCTGCCCTTGATTTTTCGTTCGACCAAAGAACTGGAGGTGGTTCATCCATTACCCAACGGTTACCTGGCTCTGATTGGGCTGGCAGCGGGTTTTGTTTCGGGTCTAACCGGTGCGGTTGGCTTATTATTCAATCGGTTCTATTTGCGCTACGGCATGGGTAAGGAGGAAATCGTGGCAACTCGGGCGGCTAATGAAGTGATGCTGCATCTGGTCAAGCTTGCCTTGTATGCTTCCTTTGGCTTATTAACAGGGAAAGCACTCACGTTAGGCGCTGTGATCGCCGTAGCGGCCCTACTGGCGTCCTATGGCATGAAATGGCTACTACCCCGATTGAGTGAAGGTCTCTTTCGGCGGGTTGGCTATACGGCTATGGTCGTTTCAGGACTAAGTTTATTTACCGAAGCGGCTGGCCAGGTGGTCACGAACGCGCCGATCGATATTGACTATTCTCCCGTTGCCAATGGCATGAGTACGCAACTCCAATGGCGGAATAAACTGTTTTCGCTGGAGTTTGAATACGATGAGGGGTTCGAATTCGAACACACGATTCCCTTTGGTGAACTTCCTCCAGACAAGCAGGTTAAAGCGAAAAAACTCAGCCAGGGAGCCGATCACATGGTATTGGAAGAAGTGTTTGGCATCGATAAACATGCCTATGAAGTCTATGTCTATCGGAAGGGGAAGCTGGAAAAGTTCGATATGTAGTGTTTCAATCCACCCAAACGAGCATTAAATAAACAAGCTCCTGAAGAGATGATCTTTAGGAGCTTGTTTATGATACTGTCAAGCTGAGCTTATAAGGTAAACTTCAGCGCCAGGTTCACAATTCGTCCTTCTAAGGGCCCCCAAATAGGCCGGAAGGTGGGTTGTACTGTCGGGTTAGTGCCGAGCACAACCGTTTCATAATTAGCTTGCTTCACATTGAAGATATTCTCCCCGTTGAGCACCAGCCGCCAATGGTCATTGTAGTGGTATTCGGCCGCTGCGGCAAAGAAGGTATAATTAGGCACTTTCTGGTTGTTGTAAAGGTACTGGGTACCCACGTAGCTGGCTTCGACACCAAACCGGAAATGGTCATTTTCCCAGGCGACGGTGGTCGAAAACTTATCCTGAGGGGCCAGTGGCAAGTACGTATTATCGGCAGAGCTATTGCGCCGAGCCAGCGTGTGGTTATAGCCAACATACAATTCATAGGCTTTGTATTCAAGTCGCACATACGTATCGGTGCCAACGCTGAAGATATTGTAAGGCGCATTGATCAACTGCGTGTACGCGCCCAGATTACTCGACAGGCTGGAAAAAGCTGATACCACGGGCGAGTTGACAACGGTGTAATAAAGCGCCTGATCGACCTGGACCGAAAAGCCACTCTCGAAACTTTTCGAATACGCAATATCGATGTTAGTGCCCACCGATTTTTCTGCCTTCAGATTGGCTACGTCAATCGGTAGTAAACGGGAAAATATCAGGCTGACATTCAGCGCACCGGGCGTTTGGTTGACAAACAGGTTCGGGGTTTTGTAGCCCGTTCCTACGCTTAACCGCACTGTCCAGGGGTCAGCGGGTTTGAGTTTAACCGATAGGCGGGGCAATAGAAAACTACCGAACGTATTGTGATGATCAAACCGCAGACCCGCCTGGATCGCGACCTTTTCGCCCACCTGCCAGTCATCCTGCACAAACCCACCAACTGTATTGTAGGTGTAATCGACCAGGCGGGTGCTGTCGGGGTTCTTGCGGAACGCTTCGACCGTCAGGTTAGCGCCTATAATAAGCTGATGCTTACCAAAACGCGCTAAATCATTGGCTTCTACATAAATCGACGATTGACGCCCATCGGAGAGTTTGTGATAATCGGTGTTCTGCCGATGGAAAGTGCTAATCGCCCCTTTGACCGTTAGAGCGTTGGTTGCCGAGGTATTGTGGCTGGCATTGAAGTCAACGGTATGACGCTGTAAATCGGTTACGTTTTTATAGGAACCAGGTTCTTTACCGTCAAGAGCCGGTAGATACCCACCGGTACGATTTTCGGTAGTGAACGCATAACCGATATCCAGCTTGGTATGATCGGTCGGGGTCCAGAAAAATTTGGGATGAAAATTAAATTGCTTAATGCCAGGGCTATCGGTAAAGCCATCGTTCGTTACATCGACAGCCTTCTGGTAAGTATAACCCGTAAAGAGCGTCAGGCCAGTTTTGCCATAATGCTGCGCGTAGTAGGCATTCAGGTTGGTCTCTTTCAAATTCGAGTGGTTCAAAAGGGCCGTAAATTCGGGGGTTTCTAAGTGAGGGCTTTTCGAGACGATATTAATCATACCACCAATGGCTCCTCCGCCGTAGAGGGTTGAGACGGATCCTTTCACCACTTCAATCTGTTTTAAATCCAGCGGTGGGATTTGTAAAACACCCAGATTTCCCGAAAATCCTTCATACAGCGGCAGCCCGTCGCGCAAAATTTGGGTGTATTTTGGGTCTAGCCCTTGCATCCGAATGGCCTGGTTACCATTAACGGCGGAGGTCCGCTGCACGTGAATGATGGAAATATCGCCCAGGATACTGCTCACGTTGCCCGGTACGACCGCGCTTTCTTCGTCCATATCCTCCTGACCCAGCACTTCCACTTTAATAGGCAAATCCTCAATGCGCGAGTTAGTACGGGTCGATGTAACGGTCACTTCGTCCAGCGATTCATTCTGACTATGGAGTTGAAAGACGAGTGTATCATTACCCGCTGGCAGCGAAAACGATTCGGTTTGGTAGCCAACGGCACTAACTGTAAGCGCCGTGACGCTGGCTGGTGTACTCGGCATGGTGGCAACGCCTTTTACATCCGTTACGGTGCCAGTGAGAGGTTTTACGCTGGCAGGTGTCCGAATGGTTGCCCCAATAATGGGTTCATGCGTGGCACTATCTTCCACCCGAATTATACGGCCTGTTTGACCGAATGCTGACAGCGTTGACAGGCTCAGCAAGACACAAAGAATAAATTGGCTCATCCGCAAGAAAATGTATTTACAAGGGTAGGCATCAATTATGAAGCAAATTTGAAGTTATTGGTTTTGAGTTAGGAAATTCTGTTGATTGGCTGGCGCAACCGCTCATGGTCAACGCTCTCGAATAAGCCAGGTGTGAATTGGTTCCCTTCAGTTCTCCAGCCATGTCTTAAATTCAGGAATGCAGTACTAGTAATGATGACTCTTAACTGGGATTTGGGTTACCAAGCTCACGGAAAAGTAGTTACTCTGTTATGCCGCAGGAAGCATTTGCGCCTATCTCAATATACACTCCCTCTGAGACGGTATAGACTTTAAGTCACGTTTCGCCAAACCTGGCGTTTCTCGGTACAGCAACTTGACAAGAATAGGATGGCAAAATAGGTTCAATGAATGGATCATACGATCCCAATCACGGTTGACTTAAATGGAAAGTCTGACGCAGCTCAAGTCGATCGGTTGCCACGCCATAGTCAAGCCCAACTAAGTTATGTTGATAGTTTACTGAATCAAGCGTTATATTTGTCAAAATATAACGCTTAGCTCAACGCGCCTTCATGACCGGTCATTTCTACACCACATTACTGGGGAAAATTATTCTTTGTACTTGGCTGACTCAACCGGCATTTTCACAACGCGCCACGTCCATTGATTCAACTCGAATCTTTAAATTAGTCGAAGTCACCGTGCTGGGTCGACCAGGCATTGACTCAACCAATACGGCACTGAGTGCTCGTATTGAGGCTTTCAATCGGCTCGATGTGGGACGGGCCCTCAACCTGCTACCCGGCGTAACGCTTTCTACGGTGGGTGCCCGCAACGAATCCATGGTGTATGTACGGGGGTTTGATCTAAGACAGGTACCTGTATTCATTGATGGTATCCCCGTCTATGTACCCTATGATGGGTATGTGGATCTGGGGCGGTTTACCACTTTCGATCTGGCTGAGGTTAGTGTCTCGAAGGGCTTTTCGTCGGTAACGTATGGCCCCAATACGTTGGGTGGCGCCATCAATCTGGTATCGCGTCGACCCCAGAAAAAACTGGAGTTTGATGGACGAGCCGGTTTGCTCAGCGGACAGGGTCACCGACTTAACCTGAATCTGGGCAGTAACCTGGGGAAATTTTACCTGCAAGGCTCCGCTTCGCAGCTCAAACAGGAAACTTTTCCCTTATCCAAGGATTTCGTCCCACAGACCCAGGAAGACGGTGGCAACCGGGAGAATGCCTATCGGAATGATCGGAAGTATAGCCTCAAAGTGGGTTTTACCCCCAATGCAACGGACGAATATACCCTCAGCTACATCAACCAACAGGGAACCAAGGGTACCCCCCCTTACGTAGGTGCCGATTCCCGGCAAGTAGCTCGCTTCTGGCAGTGGCCCAATTGGGACAAGGAGAGTCTCTATTTTATCTCCCGGACGGCCCTGACGGCGAACAGTTATTTGAAGGTTCGTCTGTTCTACGACAAATTTACAAACCTGCTGAGTGCCTTCGACAACAATACCTATACCACTCAGACCAGGGGTTCATCCTTCAATAGCTACTATAACGATGACACGAAAGGGGGTTCGCTTGAATATGGCAATCGGATCGCGGCTAATCATAATCTAAAAGCGTCACTCCATTATAAACAGGATCGTCACCGTGAAAATAATGCCGGGGAGCCCGTCCGTACGTTTATCGACCAGACCCTATCTATTGGCATAGAAGATATTTGGGCGCTAGGTACTAAGTTATCGCTCGTTCCAGGGGTCAGCTACAATAGTCGCCAAAGCCTGCGGGCGGAAAATTACGAGAGTTCGACCAAAACCATTTCGGCTTTTCCCGGAAATAATAGTGATGCACTAAACGCCCAGGTGGGTCTGTTTTACAGTCCGATTCAACTGCGGCAGCTCAGCCTGACGGTAGCCCGGAAAACCCGGTTTGCGACCGTGAAGGATCGCTATTCCTACCGCATGAGTGCGGCTATTCCTAACCCGGACCTGAAAGCGGAATCCGCCCTGCATCTGGAAGCAGCTTATACGGATCAGCTTAGCCGATTGGTATCCCTGCAAGCTAGTGCCTTCTACAGTCGCTTGACGGATGCCATTCAACAGGTCAATAATGTGCAGCCGGGCATCTATCAATTTCAGAATACGGGCCAGGCCCAGTTCTACGGCGGGGATGTATCATTCAAAATACCGGTGAGTACCGCCTTCCAGGCCGGTGCCCAATACTCCTACATTCACCGCCAAAATTTAAGCAATCCCGATCTAAAGTTTGTGGATGTGCCCGACCATAAACTTTTTGTCTATGCTCAGGCCCAACTCCTGCGTCGAGTGGTGTTGATTGGCAATATCGAGTATGATTCGGATCGGTATAGTACAAGTTATGGCACCCAGGCGGCTAGTTTTGTGGTCGCTAACGCCAAAGCCTCCGTTCGGTTGCAACGCTATATAAGCTTAGAAGGCGGGGTGAATAACCTGTTGGACCGAAACTATGCGCTGGCGGAAGGCTTCCCCGAACCGGGTCGTAATTTCTTTATTAATCTAGCCATCAGTAATTTGTAGGAGCTACTATGAAAAATCTAAAATTGAGAAGGGCAACGTATGGATTACGGTTGTTACCGTTTGTCTTCTTGTTAAGCGGGCTGATGAGTCAAGCGCAGACAGTATTGACTGTGTCTGGAGAAGTCACCAAACCGTTAACCCTACAGGCGGCTGATTTGAAAGCGATGGCGCATATAGAGGTAACGGGAAAAGATCGCGATGGCAAGGAACACCAGTATGCTGGCATCCTAGTCGTCGACCTGCTAAAACAAGCGGGTGCCACCGTAGGCGGTGAACTACGGGGTGAAAACTTAACCAAATATGTTATCGTCAAAGCCATTGATGGGTATGAGGTCCTGTTTGCCCTGCCCGAACTGGATACTGAATTTGCTTCCCGATCGATTATTTTGGCGGACAGTGTGGATGGCTCGCCACTAGGGGCCGGTGTTGGCCCGTATCGAATCGTCGTACCGGGAGAGAAAAAACCGGCCCGCTGGATTCGGCAAGTGAAGGCAATTGAGGTACGATTTGCTAACTAACGCACTATGCGCCTGTGGATGGGTATTTTTGTGAGTGCCGTTGTAGTGGCTGGGGTATGCGCCTGGACAGGGGCTGATGACCCTGTGCCAACGGGCCCCTATAGGCTACACTATCCTGCCTCGTTTGGGGGACGGTTTACTATTCCGGCTGACAACCCTACAACCAAGGAAGGGGTTTACCTGGGCCGCCTTTTATTTTATGAGCCCAGATTATCGATTACCGGAACCATCTCTTGTGCCAGTTGTCATCAGCAAGCGCGGGCGTTTACCGATGGACTACCCTTCAGCGTGGGGGTTAGTGGAAAACGAACCAGGCGCAATTCAATGTCGCTGACGAATTTACTTTGGGTTCGTCAGTTATTCTGGGATGGGCGGTCCACGAGTCTGGAAGAACAAGCCCTGGTACCCTTGGGGCATGCCGATGAGATGGGGGCTAAACCAGGCGAAGCGGCCCGAGCTTTGCAGAAAACAACACCCTACCCTGCGCTATTCAAACAGGTTTTCGGCTCCGACACTATCACCGATGGTCGGATCAGTAAGGCTCTGGCCCAGTTCGAACGGACGTTAATATCGGCGAATTCCCGCTATGACCAGTATGTAGCGGGCCAGTATCAGCTAACCGAATCCGAAGAGCGGGGGATGCTGCTGTTTAACCGGTCGCCTTCGCCGGAACACAACATTCGGGGTGGCAACTGCGCCCATTGTCATGGGGGCGCGAAACTCTACCAGGAATTGTTTCACAATAACGGTCTGGATAAGCTGGCACCCGATTCGGGTCGGCAAGCGATTACGGGACTAGCCCAGGATCAGGGCCGTTTCCGAGTGCCAACCTTGCGGAACATCGCTCTAACGGCCCCGTATATGCATGATGGCCGGTTTAATAGCCTTGAACAAGTGCTGGACCATTACAGTGAGCACATTCAGGCGAGTCCCATGCTGGCTCCTGAATTAGCCAGTCAGCCGAGCGGATTTCACTTTACACCCGGTGAAAAGGCGGACTTAGTGTCGTTTCTTCGTCTGTTGACCGATAGTACGTTTATTTATGACCCTCGATTTGCGAACCCTCGCTAAGGGGATACCTGGCGTAACCCAGTTTTTTTTATCCTGTGCTGCCAACTGGATTGCGGTGGCTACACGTTCCCGCGTCGGCGCACCGTGCCGCTGCTGGCCACTTAACAGTTTTAAAAAAAACACTGTCTTATAAAAACGCTCATGCCTGAGAAGAAGAGAAGTTAGAATATCTTTAAGTCGGGGGTTATAATTAGGGAGCTTGTTTTAATAAATGTCGACTACTACCAGTCGAATATGTGGCCAGGATTACCCAGGGAGGTAGACACGAAACGAAGCTCCCTGCCCCGGTTGGCTATCCGCCGTCATTACCCCACCATGATTGGTCACCACCTTCTGGCAGATAGCTAATCCAATGCCCGTGCCGGAAAACTCGTCCTTGCCATGTAGTCGCTGGAAGACTTGGAAGATACGATCCCGGTATTTCTCCTCAAAACCAATCCCATTATCGCTTACCATGATACACCAGTAGGTAGTGGTGAGCCGCGTGGGTTGGACATCAGGCGGCAGGTCAACTCTGTTCAATCGGTGGGCGATCACCTGAATCTGGGGAATGCCATTCATACGTCTGAACTTGATTGCGTTACTCAAGAGATTCTGAAAGAGTTGGTTCAACTGCAACGAGTCACCCTGAACTACCGGCAGATTACTCAAGGTTATATGAGCTTGGCTTTCACCAACAGCAATGGAGAGATTATCAAGAGCTTGCCTAACAACCCGCTCCACCGCTACATCGCTGAGGACGGCCTGCTGAGTAGTGATGCGGGAAAAGGCGAGCAGGTCTCGGATTAAGGTAGACATCCGAGCCCCGGCTTTGGTTAGTCGACTCAGGTAAGTAAGTCCTTCTTGGCCCATTAACGGCCCATACCGCTCCTGCAGGAGATTACTGAAGGACTGAATTTTACGCAGGGGCTCCTGCAAATCGTGGCTGGCCACGTAGGCGAACTGCTCCAGATTCTGATTGGATCGCAGTAAGTCCTGGTTAGCCTCCTGCAAGGATTGGGTTCGCTGATGAACCCGTTCCTCCAACTCATTGGCCAGGGTGCGATAGCGTTCGTGACTTTCTTCCAGCTGCTGACGGGCTTCCATTTGAGCCGTTACGTCGATGACGATGCCGCTGAAGCGCAGGATGTGTCCCTGCTCATGGCGAAGCGTCTCGCCTTTGGCCTGCACCCAGCGGAGTCTACCCTGGGGCGTAAGGGTCCGAAAGGTGATATTATGTTCGTAGACGCGGGTTGGGTCAAGGCTGCGTTGGTTGGCCTGGGCAACCCATTGGCGATCCTGGGGGTGCACCTGAGCCAGCAGGATGGCCGGTGTCACCTGAACATCGGGCGCCAGGCCAAAAAGCTGCTTACAGATGCTGGACCAGTAAGCTGCCCCTGTCCCTAGATTATAGTCCCAAGTACCCACGTTGGCTGCCGATAAGGCCGATTCCAGCCGCTCAACCTGAGTCGCCAGATCCTGTTGAAAATAAGGGGGCGGTTGATTCATACTCACAAGGGAAGGGTAAGAAGGCATTATGGGGTGGGTGCCGGCTGCCCTGACTAAGCTACTTTTAGTTTTCTCTTTAGTTTTCTCTATCGAACTACTAAACTACATGTATTGATGTATTGTAAGCTATATTGACAAGAAAGAAAATAGCATATATGTCAGCTCGTACCAGTTATAAGCAACTCCTATTAGCGTGATGAGTATTTATCAAGTTTTGACTAATTAACTTTGACAGGTACTTACAAGAGTCGTCTTTTAAAAGGCTCGAATTCATGAGCAAATACATGAGTACTTCGTCGTCTCAGGCAGGAGCCTACTCATGAATGTTTCTTCTTCTCAAGGAGGAGGGTTTTATAAGACAGGGTTTAGTATCATCCCGTAGTCCCCCTCCGCTAAGCGGCCGCCGTGGCTTAATCCGTCGCCTACGAGGTGTAGGCTCTCAAAAACCACTTCCACTTGACGATACTAAAAACGGCTGGATGCTAACCTACTTTCAGCAGTGGGATCCAACCAGTATTGAGATAAATGCTTAGGCAAAGGCCGTTGCGATGCCTACACCAGAGCCTAGGCGAATTAATAAACTACACATCGCCTTCTTAACGGATGAACGCCAAGCTATGTCCTTAAAGAAAAACAAATGTTTACTTTTTTCTGGTGACTTCAAGCCGTAAGTGGTATTTTTGGTTTACCTGTTCCGCTTGGCATTCCCAGCAACCTATGTTTTCATCCCTCTCAATACCAGCCCCTCATCTGCTGCAGGCGCTGTGGGAAAATTCACCGAACGGCCTGATCCTCTACCGGGTTGTCCGTGATCAAAACCAGCAACCCATTGATTTTCGGTATTCGCTGATAAACCCCGTTGCGGCGGCTCTATTGGGAGCCACGCCTGAGGAGCTACTGGGTCAAAGTTGTCAGCTCGTTTTCCCCCAGGGAACCGCCCTGCGGAACCACTACTATCAGGTGGCGCTGACAGGTCAGAAACGACAACTGGACTATCAGTTACCCACCGACGGGCGCTGGTTCGAGGTCCTCCTTACCTATCAGCAACCCGACACCCTCCTTTGCTTCCTCTCCGACATCACCGACCGTCAGCAAGCTCAGCTTAGCCTTCAGGCCGAAAACCAGCGACTTAATGAAGCCCAGACCATTGGTCAAGTGGGTAGTTTCGAATGGAACCTGGGCGAATCCGGTGTCAACTGGTCGGACGAGTTGTACCGCATGCATGGCCTGCTTCCCCAATCCATCCCAATTACCATTGAGGGAGTTGAAAACTTCTTCCATCCCGACGATCGAGGCGCCCTCCAGGCGCTTCAGCAGTTGTCGTTTCAGACGCCGGGGCACTATGGCTTGATTCACCGCAGTCAAGGCGTGGATGGCCGGCTCTTCTGGGTGAATCACCAGTTTGAAAGTCTGGCCGATCCCGCTGGCCAGGTGGTTCGGGTGCATGGCACGGTACAGGATATCACCCAGCAACGGCAGCTCCAACTCGACTTAGCTCAAGCGGTCCAATCCCTTCAGGCTGTCCTGGATGCCTCCCCGGCTTCAATTGCTTACTTAGTGGCCCGACGGGATGCCTCAGGCCAGTGTCAGGATCTTGTCATCAGTGTCTGCAACCAAACCTTTGCTGAAATGGTGGGGCAATCGGTCAGTGCGTTAACAGGGCTTTCGGCTAACGTGTTGGATACCCGCTTCTGGGGAGGCCACAGCTGGGCCAACTGGCTGGAGGTGCTGGCAACAGGCCAGCCTCAGTATGCTGAACAGCCTTGGGGAACCGCTGGGCAATGGATTGGCTTAGCGATAACTAAACAACAGGATGGCGTAGTGCTGACGGGACTGGACATTACCGCCTTCAAACAGGCTCAGGAGCAACACCAGCAGGCACTTCTGGCTTTACAAGCCTCCACCCTGGATTTACAGGCACTCGGGCAAGTCCGTAACACCTTGCGCCAGCGGGGGGAACTGCTGCGGATGAGCTCCCATGACCTGCGGAGTTATATTGGGGTCATCGCCTTTTCCGTTTCCTTGCTGGCGCAGGATCAATTGGGCCTTGAGCACAACCCCTTGGTATCGATGCTTCAGCGCAATGTCCAACAGGCCACTCACCTGCTGACGGACCTGCTGGATTATGCCCGCCTGGAGGCGGGTCAGGAAGTGCGTCGACTAGCCCTGATTGACGTAGCCTCTTTACTACTGGAGCGGCTATGGAGTGTCCATCCGCTGGGTGAGCAGCAGGGCTTACGGCTGGAACACCAGGGTCCGGCTGAACTCGTGGTCATGAGCGATGCGTTGCAGGTGGGCCGGATGGTTCAAAATCTGCTGCTCAATGCGCTACAACACACCCCGACGGGTAGTATCCGTCTGGAGTGGGGTGAAGCTTCAGGGGAACGCTGGTGGTTCTCGGTCGAAGATACGGGTCCGGGTATACCAAGCCAGCAGTTGGCGGAGCTAGAGACGCTTAAGGCGTCCAACGAGGATTTTTTGTCGACTGCAGGGGAGCGAAGCTCGTCGACTGGAGAAGGTATCGGACTGCGGATCGTGCGTCAATTAGCCGAACTGTTGAGTGGCCAGTTGAAGGTCGAAAGCCAGCCGGGTCAGGGCACCCGTTTTGTCATCGATCTTCCCCGGCACTACGCTTCATCCTAGTGCCCTGGGTGAGGTACTGAGCAGTCGCCTTGGTAGCGTACCGGCCAAGATCATCCCCCGCCCTTACAAGTCAGCAAAGCCAGTCCCGGCTTGAGCGGACAGCCCGAGTTGTCGACCGTTGCTTAATCAGTTATAAATCCAAAGATTCGCTTTCTTAACAAGCCCCCGGTGGCAATGCCTGAATAGTACATTAATAGCGCATCACTTTCCAGCCAGCCCAAATACAAGCCGGTATGTTCCTCCCTTAAACGGTCACTTTATTATTTTGGCCGCATTCGGGCAGTTGGCGATGAGCCTCCTAGTTGCTAAAGAGCCTTGACGACTCGAGTCGGCTCCTCCTGCTGGTTGAAATGTGTGCTGGCCTGCCTGTTTTATGGTATGGTGGGCACGGGGTTTTACTGGCTGTTAGCTACCGCCCAGATGGACGCCTGCCCGGAGTAATCGGGTTAATCGTATGCTAGGGATAGTCTTTGACCGGTAGTAAACAGGCGACCCAGTTGACCGTCCAGTTTGAACCGCAGATACATGAACGCCCTAACGTCTTATGCGGGAGCGAATTGTGAGAGGGTGATTCTACTAACTTTCAACTGTATTTAGTCGCATACAATCCGCTCAGGTTCAAACAACTTACAAGTCGGTCGGTTACAGTACTACCTAGCTGTTTTCACTAGGGTCTTATTACTTGTTTACAGACAAGTTACGGTGGGTACCTACAGCCATTTACTAGTAGTTAATGGCTGTTTTTTAGCTTTAAAATTTTATCCTATCGAACGCGTATTTCGACTTCACTATTTCAATGTTGTTAGTTCTTAAGTCTGTGTCAAAAGTTATTACCAAGGTTCTCCCGGCGCTCTTGCTGACTTTGACACATTATATTCGTCAAATAAATCTACGGGTAGCATTCTCTGCTCTTTGGCCTCTATCCGGCGAGCTTCTAGTAGTTGGTCCGTATGGCTCAACAGACGTTTGGCTCGTTCGAAAGCCTCCTCAAAAGCAAAGGCAAAACAGCCGAACGTGTGAGCTTGACCGCCTTGGTTGACCAATGTTAATAAAAGCAACATGGCTTGTTCATTTTTAGGTGAACAAGTTTACATATAGTAATTGAATTTACGACAATCACTTAGCAAGTGTACTTAACTTTTTACGTATCGGAACATAATTTCTCGCCTAAATCACAGCTTGTCTAATGCGATTTATTCGCCGGTAAAGGCTGCCTTCCTGTAATAAAGACGCAGTACACCTTTTTGAACATTATGCCCAGCTCTTTTCCCATCCTGTTAGTAGACGATGATCCTAACTTACTAGACATATTGACTCAGGCTGCTCAACGCAGTTTTCCCGAGGCGTTCTTTACTCAGGTTTACTCGGTCGATCAAGCCAAGAACTACCTGCAAAATTTGGAAAGCGATAAAATTAAGATTGTGTTGCTTGACATTAACCTGGAGGAGGCCCAATCGGGGATAGATCTAGTAACTTATATCAAAGATTTACCCAACACCCGGCTTTTGCCAGTTGTCATACTTACTGTCATGGGGGATGCTCAACTTATCGAGCAGGCTTATCAAGAAGGTATTGCAGCATACCATGTGAAGCCATTTAGCCTAGCCGAGTGGCGGCATTATCTGGCTACACTACGCGCGTATTGGTACGACCTAGTTAAATTTCCCCGTTAGCGGTAAGACTCGTTCCCCGTTCGCGTTATCAACAAGTCATACCTGCCTAAGTATGACTTTTTTGTTTAAAAGCATTTATTGTCTCTGGCGAATGCTGCATAAACGATGGCGATGATGTGTGAAGTGAAATGAAAGTAAACAAAAGTGGGTCGGGCCGCCGGGCGGTAAAAAAGGAGAAGAGATAACGTATGCTACGGATGGCGTTGGACAGATATTAAAACCAGCGTCTCACATTTCGCTGATAAGTTGATAAGCCGGAAGGGTTAACGTGGGTGGTAACCCTGGCTGGTTCATAAATATAAACCCCCACTAGCCTATTAGCGGGGGTTCCCTCTTCTTCGATGACTACTAGTATAATGTTCTAACGTAGCTTATTTAGGTGTATCCAAAAGTATACTCTTTTGAAGCTGCATGATCAGGTTGGTCACTTTGATTGCTTGCTTGATCGGCTCATTGACACAGTCTTTCAACAGTTGTTCATCCCGTCGAGTCGTCCGCTTATTAGGGGTGTATCAACAGGCTGAACTTCTTTGTCATTAGAGTAATCTTCCGAGCTCGGATGCCGCGGGAGAGATACTAAAATGAGCCTTTGCACAAGGGTGACTTTTGACGACAGCTCCGTTCAGCAGGAGTTGAGGCAACTCGAAGGGCTCAACGGCCCGTTCCCCAAAGGCACGCGTATCGTGGTAAGACTACTCTTGTGGGTGCGATCCAAGATCGCATGAGGCATAAAGACCATCAGCTGAACTTGAAAGAGGCATTCAGGCTTCCAAAACCACGCCTTGTTACACCTAAATAATCCTTCCTGACGTTGAGTGAGCCTTTTTCCGGATGAGTCGAGTCAGTTTGCCTCGAAATACCCAGGTCAGATCGCCTGCATACGCCCCGGATTAGACAAGTTCCTTAGGTTGGACCGGGAGAGGTTTAGGAGATACGTTCCGCTCTAAATTGGCAAGCGGCAGTTCAAGGTACTTCCAGGATAACCAGGCTACTCCAATTAACATCACCAGGCATTCCGCTCGATACAAATTGGGATTGGTACCAATTGGGAGGGGGAGCCGGCTATTGATGAGATTGAACACGGGTAGCTATAAAAATATACCGTAAGATGGTAGAGATAGATACCGTAGCTGATTTTTCCAATAAAAATCAAACCAGGGTTTCTAAAACAGAATGAAAGCGGGTAACGAGTTCGCTTACTCATCACCATAAAATGAGCCATCAGGGCGAGGGTGATCAGCGCTTTTTGGTGAACTGCCCGTGGATGACGCGTTACCTCCAGTTAGTTCGACTGAGCCTAAGAAAGCATTGGAAGAGTTAAGGGAGGAGTTTTTTTTCGTTGGCGCCACAGAAACAGAACTACTTGATAATGGCGTCAGAGGTAAAATACGGTGCCTTATAGATGGGTATGTTGACGCTTGCGGCAAGGTCGGGAAAAGACTAACCATCAGGATGTATTGCGATGGCTTTATGCTCAACTAAATAACCAGCATAATTACAATGTAAGCCGACATAAAGCCCTTAAAGAGATGTATTTGGATGCTGTGGAACGAGATAATCAACTAGATAACCTTTACCATATGGCCAGCACTGCACTAATGGCTCCCTTATTCAATGGAGCCCACGCGTGCCATATTTGCTTTAAAAGGTTGACAAACGGTCAGATAAAGCCCTGGAAACTTTTCTGGGGCTTTTCTATAAATAAATCAAGCCATGAAAAAGAAGCGAGTCTACAAAATACCAACACCTGATGATGTTGTTACTTACATTAAAAGTAACCGGCAACCAGCTTAGATTGGTAAAAAATTCCATGAACACTATGAAGCTAAGCAGGAGATAAAGAAAGGTAAATCAATTTTGCCTCTTTGGAGAGAAGAAGCGGATAGATGGTGGTCTCTAAAAAAGAAAAGAATAGTTTAAGAAGGGCATTAAAGTATAGTTAAAGAATTGTACTTTTAAAATAAAAACTTAAACTTTGTTACGAGATAAATCGTATCATTTAATTCGCAAATCAATGAATAAACTCTTCTATCTACTTTTAATTTTCTGCTTTACGATCTTACCTAGTATGGGGCAAGACGGACAAACGCACGATGGCTATTGTTTATATAATTTTAAGCAGTATGGTTACGGAGCTAGAATTACTACTGAAAAGGGCACATTTTCGTGTAGGTGTAGTTCAGACCTTCCCACTTGCACTACAAATTCATACGCTTGGAAGAAGATCGGAGACCCACCAAGATCATCATCTGGTGGTTCGAGCTACGGGTCTACCGGCGGGTCCAGGGGTAATGGTGGAACTGCACCTCCTTCGGTTACTAACCCAAAAATGATTTATGATAATTACATGATAGGGGGGCGTGGTGGATCGGAGTTTAGAGAATACCCACCAAAAAATTACAAACGGCTTGCCAAAATTTCAATCTATTACACGCAATATGTTCAGCAAATACAGTTTGCCTGGGAAACGAGTGATGGAAGCATTGTCTGGGGGTCAACGCATGGAGAACCACATGGACAAAATGTAATAATTGATTTAGCCCAAGATGAATATATAAGTTCAGTTACGGGCAGAGCTGGTATTTACATCGATAAAATAGCTTTTAAAACTAATAGGCGCTATCTCGGACCCTATGGTGGTTCTGGTGGTGAAAACAGTTTTGGAGTCGCGCAATTAATTAATCCCAGAGGTCTTGGTTATAAAGGTGATGGGAAGGTTGTTGGTTTATTTGGGGCTGCGGGTGGCGGTATAGACCGTATTGGTTTCATCGTTGATTGGCCAGATAAAACAGAATATGTCAATGCATATATTCATTTATCTTACTGAAAAAAGAGTATACCAATAGTATACTATACAATACAACTTAAAATTGGATGACAAAACTCTCGGTGATAGAGCAAATTTGATATTTTGAACTTTTGAAGAACGCATACCTAAAAACAATAAAGCCCGGTCACTATTCCAGTGCCGGGCATTATTGTTTTGTTATTAATTGTTTTTTGGAGACTAATCGCGCAGCAGTAAATCAAATGTTCCTGTGACCTTGTAGTCATTTATGGTCGTGCCGGGTCCAGCTCCGCTCATCGCCACTTGAAATGTTCCCTGAATGCGGTAGAGCTTACTAGATCCCTCTGTCTTGATAACTGTAGATTCGTTGATGGTAAGCGTGCCTAGTCGAGCTAGGTAAATCTGCGGGCCTGTCAGGTTGAGAATTAAATTAGCCTGGGCGCCGGTTGGTGTTTTCTGGCTATCAAACCCCATTGGGTATGTGCCTGGATTAATAGCATTCAACGTCAGCAGCTGCCCATTGGATACTAAATCCTGGGGAACTGAATATGTCTGCTTGTAGGGCAAGGGCTGACCAACCGTGAACTGAGCTGTAATCTCATCTTCGGTTATACTGCCCAATACGCCTGAATACGTTTTTGTTATGGCATCTTGCGACTCGGGACCCTCAGCTCGTAAGTTCAAATCACCACCAATAGTTACCAGGCCAGAGCCAACATAACCGGTTAAAGTTGCTGGTATGCGAAGGTAACTTGGAAGCTGGCTCTGGGGGTCTGGATCCTTACCTCCGCAGGCCCACAGGCCCACTAGTAACGCTAGAACAGAGACTAAAGGGGCGTGTCGTTTCATTATGTTTATTTCCTTTTATTTCCTTGTTTGGCAGCGCAACGGCTACTTTTTGGGACCATACAATATCATCTCGTTTCGAGGCTGACTAATGTTGTCGTAACGCTTCTTAACTTCCGAGTTCATATTAGCACGTAATGCCATTCCTCGCTGAAATGTTTCAGACATACGCGCATGAAGCTCATCAATCATCTTGAGCCGTTCAGCATCAGTTAGCTTCAAGGTTTCTGAATCATAATATTCATCAGGAACTACAAACTTGTCAACGATTGATCCCACTAGCCCCGCCACGGCACTAGCCCCGCCGCCACCGGCAATACCCGCTATCAGGGAACCGGCTCCAGGGATACCTACCAGGGTACCAACGACGTTGCCAATCAGCGTCAGTGAGGATTTGGTAGTTGAAGCCAAGGACGCTTTAAAACCCTTCTCAAATTCTGCTTTAGCGGTATTTACAGCCTCATCGAAGGCCGCTTTTTTCTCGGGAGACAAGTTGTCAATATCGGACTGGCTCTTTACCCCAAATGCATTCATGATCCCGTTCATGGTCGAGGTGAACGAACCCACGATGTCATCAAGCGAGCTGGCGGGTGAGATGCTAAAAGTAGGCATAGGGGGAAGTACAATCGGTCGGCCATCAGTTATGAGCACTTTAGTTTGCTTTCGAACCACAGAAGCCGTATTCATAGCCTCAGTAATTTGCGCCTGGTAGCTTTGAATGAAACCCGACTGCTGGAAGCCGGCGTTTGTGCCCAGGGCCTTTGCCTCTTTGTTCAGCTGTGACTGAAATAGCCACATTTGATCATGCATTTTAAATATCTCCTCAACTTTGTAATAATTCTTAACGCCGGTTGATACGATTACCCGGGAATTAAGTTGAGCCACTGTCAACTTATTGAGCCGCTCCTGCAGGATGCGAATCAATTCCAGTTTAGCGGCCTGTTCGGTATTGGCATCACCCTTTAGAGCAATGTTAAGCACATCGCCAGCTCCTTGAGCACTGCCCGGTACACTACTCAGCAACGAAACTATGAGAATGGGGATAAATAGCGTTTTCATCGATTACGTGTTTTAGGTTATGGAATGATTTGGAAGTTTAGTCTAAGGGTATCCGGCTGGATGTATCCCCGCTCCTGCTGAGCCACTAAAACAATTTGGGATGTACCAACCGCTTCTGGGGTGTACTGCCAGGAAGAAACGCCGAGGGGTAGCGCGACACCGACTTTCTGAAACACAGGCACTGTCTGCGCGTCGGTACCTTTATCTAGTCGTCCTAAACCTGTTTGCTGGTAGAACTGAAGCTGGTAGCCGTATTCGGAGTAGTACGAGTCTGTGAGTAACTCCAGTGGTAAAGCGTAGGGTTGGTGTACTTTCAGTGTTGCCCCCGGCGAGGAGGCCTGAAGCTTTATCCGGTAGTTGGCCCGGATGTCCAACGATTCGGACTGGCAGCCCATGGCCAGCACGATCAGCGCGAGGTAGATGAAGTTTTTCATTTGTAGTCCGAGTCTGTGTCAAGAATGAATTTGATACCCACGCCCAAATTGAAGCGGGTAGGGATGATATTGGAGCGAAACAAGTAGTACTCCTGGGCGCGAAGAATCAGAATGCTGCGGCCGGTCAGGATGTATTCACCTTCAATGGCCAGCGTCGGGCCGACAACCCATTCCGATCGGTTCATCAGGTTAGCTCCCTGCACCTCTCCCCGATCCTGATTGATTGACTCATACCCACCGGCAACTCCACCCCCCACATTGATGACCCACGAGCGGTTGATCAGCCCCATTACGCGGGTAAAGTAGGTAGCCTCGCCTAACCATTGTGATACCGGCACCAGCGTCTTATCATAGGCGTAGAACTTCTGATTCAGGTGCACCGTACCTTTCCAGTAACTGTTCAGGGATTTGTATTTGCTGTAGGACAGTCCTCCGAATACACCGAAGTTGTCCTGACCGGGTAGCTTGAAGCCGTCGACCAGACCGGCAGACAGTTCGATCGTTGTTTGGCCCGCCTGGTGGATTTGGGCGCTGGCAACCGTGGACAGACTAAGCAGGCTCAATAGCCCTAGTGTCGTGAGTAGATTTTTCATAGGGGCCGGGCTGTAGCTAATTCTTCAGGACCAATTTGTATGGCTAATTGACGCCCGCCACTCTCCTCGCCTACCTGCACGACCAGTCGACGATCTTTCTCTAGTGTTAGCCGCTCGATGGCAATCACTTTGATTAGCTCATCATGCCGGGGAATAACGCCTTCAGCCGCATCGAATACTTTAATGGGATCAACCGGCACGTCCTGAGTCGCGGAGCTCTCTCCTGCTTTCTTCATCTGCATAACGTAGGTACGCAGGTAGTCAATGTCGTAATCAAGCTTTGATCCGTTCTCAATACCCAGCACCAGGTACATGACATCATCTTTGTAGAGGATATTGCGTAGGTATAGATTCATACCTTGCGCCTTGAAACCAATGTGCCGAATCTTTCGGCGGCTGTGCATAGCCAGCTCACCCTGACGGTTTAAGTTATCCGCTAGCCGAGCCTGAGAGCCCGAACTAACTTTTGCGGACTTTGACACATCGCCATCAAGGAGCACCTTAGTTAGATCGTAGGTGACCGCATCAGGTTGCTCTTTATAAGTGATTAGAAAGCTGAACAGCCGTCCGTCGGCCGTCACTACCGTCAGATTAGTTTCCATAAATGGATTCTGACCAAGTGCCTTTAATCGAAATACGTTGCTTGCTTTCTCAACCGCTTCCCCGGCAATGTCTTTACTGCCCAGATCGGCATATCGAATCTCATAAGGGAAAATAATATGGGTAGTTTTGCTATTGCTTACCTGAATAGCATACGAGGGCCGAATCGTGGAGTTGCTCATAGGCAACACAAAGGCTAGTTGCGCCATGGCCGGCACGGTGGCCAACATCAGGCAAAGGAGGATAAATCGCTTTTTCATACAGTTATGATTTATTGAGCTTTTAGATAAAGATTATAGCCAGCCTTAAGCCGGACTGTAGGTTGGCGAAGGGAGTTGGACGCGCTCATGCGGGCCTGGCTAGCAACGGTATTAACTAGTCCACCTATGCCGGGTACCTGTAACCCCTGAACCGCGGAGGCTTGAAGTTGACCGCTGGTCTGATTAGATAGACCAGGCATGTTGACGCCCGCAATGCCGTCGATGTCGTAGACCTCCAAATCCAGAGGAATCAGCTGGTCATTCAACTGAATACTGCGTACGACCATTCGAAGCCGGTCCTCACTGGTTTGGCAAATGGCATGCAGAATGGTATTGGCGGGAATAGTAATGCCATCGGCCGATATTTCTTTAGTCAGGCGAAGCTTTACGGTATTCCCGCTCTTGAAGGTCTGATCTTCATGAACAACTACCGGTATCATCCAGGCTACTATCTTCTTGGAGCCGTATGAGTTGCCTACGCTTAGGACCGCACGTTCAGCCTGCCGACGGGACCCTGACGTTGGAGCTGTAAAAAATGCATCTTTTGCGTTGACGGGCTCAGCTAGCCGGGTCGCGGTTAGATTGTCACTCACAAGGATGTTAGCCGCCTTACTGTCCTCTCCAATCGGATTAGCGGCGATCGAGGCTCCTGCGGCCTGATTTGCGCCTGTATAAGCAGGTTGGTTTATTGGCTGATGAGAGTTCTCGTAACTACGTATTTGAGATGCCAATTGTTGGTCAGAGGCAGATGTATAGCCACTACCCTTTGGAGCACTGTAGTAATAAGTCGATTGTGAAGCGGATGACCTTCTGGGCGCTCGTGTTGACAGCGTTGAGTGTCGATAAGCAGCAGGGGCCGCCACTGCTGGTTGCACCGGTGCACTGGCCAGGCTTGATGCGTGGTTAGTTGCCAAGGCTGAGCCATTGCTGACTGGTATTGCTTGAATACCTGTGGATGCTGAGTCTCTTCGTGTGTTGGTGAAGCTGGAGAGTACCTGTCCAGATGCCTTACCATATCCGGGCTTATCAATATCTCGGCCGTTAATTGTGCCGCTTTTAGCTCTGGGTACCGATGCATTGAAGCCAATTGCGCCAGGCTTATCCAGTTCAGCCTGCTGGTTGATGTATCGTTCTCCCTTTCCACCTCCTAAGATGTAAAATAGTGCGGCAAGAAAAGGCAGGACAATAATTGGGTACATTAACATAGCTTTCCGATCCCGGTAGAAAGCCTCGTCGCTATGAGAGAGTGAAGCAGTTGTTGTCATCGCGGTTTGTTAGTTTTGGTCGGGTAATGAGTTCGCAGGCTATCCAGCGCTTTGAGGTGCCGATTTCGTTCAATTCGGTATTGGCTCACGCCTGCGCTAGTTTGTTTCATCAACCCCTGCATCGGCTGAATGAGTTGATCTGGTGTTGCGGAAGGGAGTGGCTTTTGTAGGTTCTGAAGATTGACGGTAAGCTTATAAATGGCACCTCCACCCAAAGCCAGCAATCCAATGACGACGATCTGTATTCTGGCTTGATTGGATAGACTCGTCAGGTAGTCCCCCAATTTGATTATTAGCTTAGCAATCCAGTTCATTAGCGTAGTTGTTCGTCAATGTCCGTATTATCAAGAATGGTGAACTTCTCAATCAGAAAGCCGTGAGGGTTGATCTCTGAACGACTGACATTACGTAGATAGCCCGTGCTTACCAGTCTGCGCGTTGTGATATTCGATAATCGAATAATCTGCTGCCGGGCAAAGGCTCGAAAGGTGTAAGGGTATTGATTCAAATCCAGCTGAATACTGTCTACCTGAATTTCCTGCGAAGCAGAAGCTTGAATCAAATCACTGTAATAGCCTTTCTCTTTCGTATCCGTATAGAGCCGCTCTACACTTTCGTCTCCGTAAGGCAACGCTTCTTTGATGTGCTCTTCAATGGCTTTCGAATCCGGGTCAAGCGTGAAGAATAGCTCATGAAAGCGCCTGATGTGATCCCTACCCTCAATAGGACGATTTTCCCGAACGTCCCTACGTAGCGATGACAAAAGCGTTACCCCGTCTGCCACAACGAACATTTGACTCTCAGAGTCAGTCTTTACTTTATAGGCAAACCCCAGTGCAGATAAGGTAATGACGGTTAGTAACCCGGCGATGGTAAAGGCAAAAATGCGAATGTTCCGGTAGGAGGTTTCCAGGTTCCGGAGGGACTTGAAAAAGGTTTCCTGTGCCATGATTAGTCAGAGCTTTTAGATATGTTTCGAAGATTATTGAATTCCTGTTTAGCGGCCTCCGCGTAGAAAGAGCCATAATTAGAAGCCGTTTGGCCAACTGCACGCCCAGCGACAACGGCGGCTCCCATACCCATTACAGCAGCGCCACCAACGGCTCCTGCGACTGCTTTGCCTCCCTGAATCGCAGCACCACCGGCATAGCCAGCCGCCGGCATAGCGCCACCCATAACCATAGCTGTTGACAGGTTCGTCATTCGCTGAAAGGCACCAGCAACGCCGGATGAGGAAATGACGTAGGAGGAAATTGTAGGAACCGTGAAGTAGGCCAGCGTGGCAATTATCATAAAGACCATGTAAATCAACTCCCCGCTTTGCGCTTCTTCGGGCACATTATTGGTCAACTCCATGTACTGGAGTGCGATAACTTTCCCTTGTAAATAGGTCACTATAGTACCCAGAATATTGGCAAGGGGAAACCAAAGTGAAATCTGAACATACCGGGCAATCCACATCAGATGCGAATCCTGAAAGCCATTGAAGATGGCCAGCGCAAACGAGAGTGGACCAACAATGGTCAGGACAATTAAAAAGAATGCGCGCGTTGTGAGAATCACCAACCGGGCCGCCAGATAAAGCGCGTAGAAAAGGTTCTTAAGCATCTGATCAAAGCCCTGGTCCAGATACATCCCTAACTTCTCAATAACGAGCGACATATACTGTCCCGTAGAACTCCACATACTGGTTTCGCTAAGCTTTTGGTCGAGCTGGCTTAGCTTCTCGGCCATCTTGTCAAGCCGCATCTGCTCCAGTTGCTGAATGCGGGAGGTCTGCACATCGATCATGTTCTGGGTGACGGACTCAATTGGCTTAATCATGGCGTTGAGAAAGTCCGTTACAATTGTGAAGTTTAGGACCAGAAAGCCAATAGCAAAGGGCCTTAGCAGTGGGAATACATCAACCGATTCAGCCCTAGCCAGTTGGCCGAGCACGCGCATACCAATGAATAGGGTTGCGGCAATGGCCGCAATGGACGAGGCTACGCCACCCAGATTACCCATCCCCTGCTGTACTTCCGTATACGCCGTTGTGATGGCGGCCTCCATTGAGGAAAACTTCTGGTAGAAGCCATAGTCAACGTAAGAGCCGCCACCCGGCACTTGTAGTAAAATCATAATAAAGGGGAGATTAAGCGAATTCGGGTTTGCGCCGGGCATCGGCAAAGTCAATGAGGGCGACTTGGATATCACCACCATTTTCATTCATAAGTCGTTGTACTTCGGCCTTTTCGGATGATTCGGTCGTAAAGGCTCCGTATTCTTCCAGGCTCACCTCTGTGGCATACACTTTAGCTCGCGCCCCGAGTGTAATGAACACCTCTTTGTACTTGCGTCTGGGGTCATTATTGCGATTGACAGACATGAAGAGCTCCTTTTGCTTTTGGGACAAGCCAATCAAACGCTCTATCTTCTCAATTGGAACCTGTTTTCCTTCGGCCTTTAGCAGAATCTTGCAATCAGACTGAGAGATAATGGTGTCCTTGACAATCGGGTTATCAATGATGTCGGTAATCTCCTGAGTGACCACAATAGCTTCCCCGAAATGCTTACGAACAGTCTTGAAGAGGTATTTGATGTACTCGGCCATACTTGCTTTGGCGATCGCTTTCCAGGCCTCTTCAATAATGATTTGTTTTCGGACCGTCTTGGGCAATCGGCTGATCTTGGCCACGAAGGTTTCCATAATGATCAGGGTCACGATGGGAAATAAGATCGGATGGTCTTTGATGTTATCCAGTTCAAAGACGATAAACCGCTTCTGCAGTAGATCCACCTTCATGTTCGAGTTGAGCAGGAAGTCGTATTTGCCACCCTTGTAAAAGGGCTGCATTGTCAACAAGAACTGCTGTACGTCGAAATATTCGCGCTGATAACCCTTTGCTTCGAGGAAAGCCCGAAATCCATCCTTGTGGTCGCAATACTCATAGAAGCTATTGAATGAAGCCTCAGCCTCGCCTTTCTTAACGCGTTTAACAAACTCTTCAACAGCATCCGCTAGGGCAACCTCTTCGGTGCGGGAAAAGGGCTCCGTCTCTTTCTTCCAAAGTGTCAGCAGAAGTGTATTGATTGATTCCAGCTTGGCTTTGGTGTACTTGCCATCCTCAACGTAGAAAGGATTGAACGTGATTGGATTCTCATCATCGTGAGTGAGGTATATCCCGTCCTTGCCATGCGTTTTGCGGTTAATCAAATCGCAGGTACCCTGATAAGAGTGGCCAACATCGACCATCAGAATGTGAGTACCCTGCTCATAGTATTGCCGCACGACATTGTTCATGAAAAAGGATTTACCCGATCCGGTATCACCCAACACGAACTTGTTGCGGTTAGTCACCCACCCCCTGCTCATCGGCTCATCGGAGATATCTACCCAAACCGGCTTTCCCTGACGATCACAAAGACGAATGCCAAAGGGAGACAAAGAAGATTGATACGTTGACTCCAGATTAAAAAAACAGACCGCTTGTTCGACGAAGGTGTAGAACGTTTCATCGAAGGGCAAATCACCCGCATTACCCGGGATTCCCGCCCACATGAGCCGGGCAGCATCCATGGTGTTCTGTTTGGGTAAGCAGTCGAGTTGCGCAATAGCCGAGGAGGTACGAGCTCTCAAGTAGTCAAGTTGTTCCGGCTTTTCAGTCCAGACCATTACGTTGAAATGTGAGCGGCAAACCGTGCGCTGGTTCTGAATAGCCTCTTGAATATAGCGTTGGGTCCAGTCCCGATTAATGCCGTTTTCAGAGGAAAACTTTGACAGGGAATGCATGCTACGTGCTGTTTGCTCAAATTCCTTCAACGTGGCCGGAGCATCATCCAGGCAGATGTACTGGTTATAGACGTGATTAACCGGAAGCATTAGCCCTACTGGTAACACGTTGCCGACAACAAACTTAGATGAGTCGGTCGACAGGGGGCTATAGTTAGCCATCACATCAACAACCTGAGGCATAGTATCCGTGTCCGAGATAGAGAAACACATCACATCCTTGGAGCCAATGCGTATCCGGCCATCAATGTCCCAATCTTCCAGGATAACCTTCTTGGTCCCATCAGGCTGCAAGCGGAAGTAATTGGGTATGATGCCCCGATCTCCCTTTGGGCTTACCAACTCATCATCGGTTAGTCGATGGGCCGATATGCCACCATCCAATAAGATGCGCTCAAACTGAGAAATAGCATCAAAAAAAGGTTGTAACTCGCGCTTGTTCATCTGCTCCTTCGGCACGAGTCGACGCCGGGTAAGGGAGTGTTGATTGCTCTTCTGTTTCTGGCGAAACTTGGGCAACTTTGAGATGTAGAGATAACAGTAATGATTCAGATAAGGCCGTTCAACAAAATGGCGATGGAAGGCCTGTGAAAGAAAACTATCATCTCCCTGCTCCATATCGGGCATGTACTTTTCCTCAATGAACCAGTCTTGTTTATGGATCACGGTGCCGATCGGCATAAGCTTAATGGCTTTGGTCAGGGCACTATGTAGGGCCACATAATCATCCGATGACTGCGTAAAGATTTCCGGAAGTTGAAGTCGGAACCCTACCGTGATGTCTGCCATCTTACTAATCATACAATTATTCTCTACCGCTAGCAGTGGTAAAGCGGCTTCGAGACTTCGGGCGTTTAGTTTCACGGAGTTGAGCGAATGGGTGAGCAGAATTGATCAGGATTGCTTTGGGTTGATTGCGGGTTGCCTCCTTTTTGATGAGACCCGACACACCGTATTTATGCGATTGGCGCATGCAGTACCAGATGCCACCTCCGCCGGAGCCCACCACAATGAGCGTGGCCAGGTAGGTGTTGAGGCCAAAAAGCCCGGAGAGTATCAGAGAAAGTACCAGACTGGCAATAACGATACCGGCTGATAGGAAAAGATAATTTCCTTTTAGTCCTCGAAACTCTACGGGCTTTCCGATGCCTTTGTTGATCTCCAGCATTAACCGAAGAAGCTGGTTAATATCGCACTGACGGCGACAAGGAAGAGTGCCGCTCCAAACCAACTCATCACTGCCTTCTGTGTGTCAGGATCCCCGCTGTGAAACTTACTATACACTCGTACCGCCCCGATTAATCCAATAATTACACCCAGCGCCAAAACAATAGTTTGTGCTGCGGTACCGTAGCCGCGAATTGTCGTCGCTGTCGTCTGAAGGGCGCCCGCCCCATTGCCAGCCTGTGAGTTGGCAAACATTGTCATAAGCATTAGGTCAAGCGTTAGAGCGACCCGCATACCCCGAAGTACAGTCTGATTTTTCATTGTTAAACTTGAGTTGATAGATGAATTTGAGTACAAAAGGACAATAAAACTTATAATTTAAAACTAAAGTAAAATGAAATATTATATCAAGCATAATGCTTGACGAAAAAAAACTTGAACATGATATCCTTTTTATGGTATTTATCTGATAGTCAATCAGATAAAGTTTTTGAAAAATAATTTAATGTTTATACATCAATAGAATCGTAATATTTTCTTTAACGAAAAGTGTTGATTAAGCGGTCTAAACGAACACAATAATTAATGTAGATACATTACAAATGATTTTTACCACTATAAATTATATATTTTGCTACTTTTGTTAATGGCACAAGAAAAAGGCCAGACATAAGCCTGGCCTTTTTTAAGGTTGTATAGATCAAAGTCGGCTCTATTGAGCGAATAACTCATCTAGAAAATCCCATTGGCGGATTATTTGGTGAGACGCCCACCGATTGTTGCCAAGTTGTTCATTGACATTAGGAACAAATGTACCTGACGCATAACCTAGTTGTCTGGGTGATGCAGTCAGGTACATCAGGGCCCTAAAGCCCAGGTAAATGGACATGGTGATGATCCAGATGGTCCCTATAGAATCAATAGTATTGCCCAGCTTGAGTATAACAAGTACCAAAGCCAATAATAAGGCACCAGCCCAGAACATAGCGAAGCGAAAACCAACTCTATTCCAGTAAAGCATTCGGTTGCTTTGATAGGTACGCCAGCTATAGCCAATAAAGATTGTTAGCATGAACCTGGCTACTCCGCGCAGACCTGAATAGGTTAAAGTGCTGACGGCATTGAGAGACATTTCGGCCATCCATAAGGCTAATCGATAAATACCAATCAGTAGCAGCCCTCCGCTTAGGAGTACAACTACATTCCAGAAGTTAAGGGCTATCAGGTTCATGATTATGAAAACTATCGGTTAAACTTAACGCCATCTAGTAGCGAGGATTTACCCCGTTGTGCATTGATAATCGTGGCTACCTCAGCCGCTTCCACATCAGAAGGGTCATTTGGTGCAATCGAACCTTGCTCGTCAGGCGTTACGCGCTGGGCGGCATTGATTACGTCAGCCAAAGATCGTTCTGCAGGCCGTATCGTCTCTACGGGCAGTGCCAAACCAAACACACTCTCCTCCTCATCGTGTACAATAACACCTTCAGGTATGTCAACCTCCTGATAAACCTGTTCAGGGGTAGTTTTTGTCACCTCAGCGGGTGTTTGGTAAGGAGTTGATTTGGTTGGTGAGGCTACCTGATCAGACTCGGCTAAATAACTTTCGATGTTGGGGTCAGAATAGGTTCTCACCGCATAAAGTCCGGTATCCTCCAATTCCTCCTCCTCATCATCATCGTTGACCTCTGAGGCTGCTGGCTTGGACTTCTCACCCCGGTTACTGATCCGCTCCCGGATGTCTTCACGGTAGTATTTCCAGAGCACGAAGGCATAATAGCAAACGCCCACAGCGAGAAAGAACTTAACAAAGTCCCACCAAGAGTATTGACTAAACATCGCTCTGCCCTCCTTTTTGTTCTTTCTGATAAACCTGATCAAGAATGGTTATCAGATTGTGGACAATTACATTCATGGGCTTTCGGTATTTAAAGGCCAATAGTCTTAATAATTCGTGGTGATCGTCTGTGACGCGAACCATTTTATTGAAGGCATCGCCTTCCCTGGCAGACCCATTGATGACATCCTCAACGGTAAAGCCTGCCTTCCTTGTTCGCTCTGGTTTGGCGGGTGTGTTGGAGGTCGTTGGTTGAGATGTGGGAGATGACACTACTTCCGGAATTGACTTTGCTGCCTCGGGCACATTCTGCTCGACTACAACCGGAGGCTCTTCATTGGGTTCTACTTTCGCCTTTGGTGTGGCCGGCATTAGGGAGTCCGCGAATTTGTTTGTTCTGCTCGATGACGCGGCACGCGTTACGTCACTTAGTCGCTTATTGGGAGTCTGTTGGGTCGCCATCGTATTTGGGTTTAGCGGTAAGGGATACCAATTGTTCAATTTCAGGGAAAAGGTCTTTAAGTCCACTATTGCGCAGGTAGTTGCTGGGCATTGGAAATAGTGTCGATCGATTGGCAGAGTCTTGGTAAGAGTCCCGTTGCGGGATCCGACTTTGCAGGCATAGTAGTCCGATGTTTTTAAATCGTTCCTCCAGCACATCGGCCAACTCGCCATCGCGGGAAGGTTTGTACTTGTTCCAGATGATTCGGCATTTGTCAACCGGTAGCAGATCAATCTCCTGAATAGCGTTGAGGTAGCTAATCCCGGTAGTGACCGAGTACTCCGATGTTTCCATCGGGACAATCAGGAAGTCGACGGACTTGATTGACGTTTCGTACCCTGCCACATCAATGTTACCAGGCATATCAACAAAAACTAATTGAACATCGGCCGGCAACTCAGCCAAGAGATCCGGAACGTCCCCAGGATTGCCTGACAGAATTGGGTAAGGAGCAACGTCCTGC
Organism: Spirosoma aerophilum; assembly: GCF_054782495.1. NCBI lineage: Bacteria > Pseudomonadati > Bacteroidota > Cytophagia > Cytophagales > Cytophagaceae > Spirosoma > Spirosoma aerophilum. The sequence continues at coordinate 75,741 of NZ_BAAGSJ010000015.1, forward strand.
TCTTCCAAGCGAGCGCTGAGTTCATCATCTGTCTCAATCTGCTGACTTTCTCGAATACGCTGATTGTAGACGGACAGCTGGGCGCCATCGACATCTAGAATGGCAACATTGATGCCCCGCTTGTAGTGAAGCCATGACGCGACCAAAACGGACAGTGTTGTTTTTCCCATTCCACCCTTTTGGGTAGCGAACGCAATTACTTTGGGGGGGCCGGATAAGCCGGCTTCAGCCACCGGTTGGGGCTGAGTACTGGAGGTTGCCATAAGGTTTCATCTTTGATTACGATTCAAAGCAAAATGGAAAAAATGAGATAAGCAAATTAAATGTGACTCGTCGCGTGAGTGAGTGCATACGTGATAACGCACGTGAGTGATTGATCTCGCATGTGACAATGTGATCAGTAACGTGTATAATATCTTAATCACTCAATTGACAAAGTGCATACGTGACAATGTGCAAGTGCACTTAAGAGCAGAATCACAGGCGATCATATGAGACAAGTCACGCAGTCGATTATGTGCTTTAGCGACTAATTGACTAGATACCTGATCACTTAGTAACGCCAACAAAAAAGGATAACGAGACTACTGAATAGATTGGTCACGTAAGTGATTAGTCACGCTGTCACGTTGTCACGCAGTAACGCTTAAAAAACACTCAACTAAGCCCAACAAAAAAAGGATCGCGTTACGATAGCAAGATGTGTTTTTGCCCGGGCAAAAACCTCTGTTCACTCTCTGCGATCATTCACATACTAGCCTCCGAAGTCGGCTAGTTTAACCCAATCAACCCAATGGAAAGAAAAAGACATCGGGGAGGAGCCCCTAAGAAAAGCGATGATGAGAAGCGAGAAAGGCGAGTTGAGGTAGCATTTACTTTCGCTGAATATGACAGTTTACTGCTTCGCAAAAGCAAGGCTAAAGTGAGCAATTTAAGTGTCTTCATTCGAACAATCTGCCTTGACAAGCCCATGCGCATGAAGCCCCAATTAAGCACTCATCAAGAAAATGTACTCTCACTATTGAGGGAAATGAGAGCTGATATCTTGCGCATTGGAGTTAACGTCAATCAGTCTGCAAAGCGAATTAATAACACTACAGACTATCAAAACCTGCAATCTGAGGTGTCAGCTATGGCAGAACAGGTAGCTCATTTTGACCGGCAAATGGGTGCCTTGATGACAACTATTGACAAGGTAGAAGACGAAAACACCTCCGCTTATGGTAGCACGAATCAGTAGTGGGACAAGCCCCACCGGGGCCGTCTATTACAATGAAGAGAAGGTTGGGAAAGGGGAAGCAGAGCGATTAGCCGTACGCAATTACGAGGGTGTCAACCAGGCCGTTCAGGACTTACGCCTGGGCGTAATTGCAGGGAGACTGGAAGACCAGGCAGCGGGAAATGACTTGGTTCGAAAGCCTACGTTTCATGCTAGTCTGTCGCTGGCACAGGGTGAAAATCCTACCGCAACTGAACTAGTAGCTATGGCTGATCGATACATGGCCGGCATGGGATATGCCAAACAACCCTATGTTATCTATCAGCATCATGACACGGATCATACCCATATCCATATTGTCTCCGTGCGCGTCGACGATAATGGCAAGAAGATTCCAGACAATTATGAACGGGAGCGAAGCAATAAAATTCGGCAATCCATCGAAAAGGAATTCGGACTACAAGTGGCCGAAAAGACAGCCCTTCGTCCGGAGCGAATCCTGCTGCAGCCAGTGGAGTACGGCAAAGGGGATTTAAAGCGGGAGTTGTCAGCCGTGGTGAATGGCGTTTTAAAAGACTTCACCTTCAGTAGTTTTTCGCAGTTCAACCAGCTCCTCAGCATTTACAACGTAAAGGCAACAGAGGTCGCAATGGAGGGCAAGAAGCCGGGACTGTTGTATTCGGTGATGGATAGCCAAAAGGTTAGTCAGGGCGCACCTTACCGGTCCAGTAGCTTGCCGCTACAGCCGACAATGGATACGGTTAACCGCCGGATGAATGCGGGCAAGAAGATTAAGGGTGATCGTGTAAAGGGTGTACGCAAGGTTGCGGCAGAACAACTTTCACAGAGCACCAATTGGGACCAATTTCAACAGAAACTCTCCAAGATCGGGGTGGAGGTAATTCCTCATATGGGGAAAGACAACAATCTGTTTGGTATCTCCTTCATCGACGTTCAACGTAGGGGAATCTATACAGGTAGTGAATTAGGGAAAGAGTTTACGGCAGGATCACTCAAAACGGCATTGGGTGACTATCAAGCACCAACTCAGCGAGTAGCTCCAGAGGACAAAACACAATCCAGGGAAGTGCTAACAAAACAGGCTCCGCCTCAACGGGAGCAGGCTATTAATCAATTACAAACCAAAAACGAAGACAGAGAGCCTATGCACAACATTGACTTAGTGAGGCAACTACTCTATGCTCTTGGGCAAGATGTGAACCTCGACGAAAACGAAAGAGGGTTAAAAACTATGCTTAAGCGATCCCGTAAACCACGATTATCATGAGAGATGACCGAAAAGAACTCACAAAGGGGAATGAAGTAGTGCTCTGGTTTGGCCTAGTTATCCTGGGTCTTCATTTTTACATCGAGCTACATACGTTCTTCGGTAACCTCGGCTGGACTCACCCGGCTAGTGACCGTATACTGGATAAGCTAACCCTAAATAGTCGATTCTTAATCAATCCATGGCTGATGAAGGGGATGGCAGGCGCGTTGATTGTTGGTTATGGGGCTGCCAGCCGAGGCGTTAAGTCGATAAATCTTGACACAAAGTCGGTTGTCAAAGCATTCATTATTGGCTTAATTATCTACTTTGGGAGCAACCTACTACTTTTAAAAAGTAGCTGGTTGCTGGGCATGATTGACGTTTCAGAGCTAAGTGTAGTATATCTGATTACCAGCGCGATTGGCATCCTGTATCTACTCAAGGGTTCCCACTACCTCAGCCGATTGCTTCACTTTATGCCGGGTACCGATACGTTTAATCGGGAGAATGAAACCTTTCCCCAAGAGGAGCAAAAGATTGAAAACGATGAATCCGTCAACATACCTACCGAGTTCGAGTATGAGGGTAAAATCCGGAAAGGATGGATAAACTTTACCAACACGTTTCGATCCCTTTTAGTGATGGGAACGCCAGGTAGCGGTAAATCGTATGGTATCGTGAATAGTATCATTCGGCAACACATTGAAAAAGGGTTTGCCATGTATATCTATGATTGGAAGTTCCCGGATTTGTCGCTGATCGCCTTTAATGCAATGGTGCGACATCGTAAGAGTCTGCCAGCGAACATGCGCTTTTACTGTATCAACTTTGATGATCCTCAAAAATCACACCGGTGCAACCCGCTCGATCCAAGCTACATGCCTGACGTCTCTGATGCCTATGAAACGGCTAAAATCATGATGCTTAACATGAACAAGACGTGGATAGGGAAGGAGGGTGACATTTGGGCGGATTCGGCCATGAACTACACCACCGCGCTACTTTGGTATTTAAGGTGCTACAAAAACGGAAAGTACTGCACCTTCCCTCACCTGGTTGAGTTAATGATGGTCGACTACCGGAAATTGTTTCCTATCCTGATGGCTCAGCCAGACATTGAAGGATACATGTCTATGTTTGTTTCGGCCTATACCGGCGGAGCCATGGAAATGCTAGAGGGTCAAATCAATACGGCGCGTTCGGGTCTTGCTAAGTTTGCCAGCCCTGGTATTTACTGGACCATGAGCGCCAATGAATTCACGCTCGATATCAACAACCCGGATAAGCCGAAGATTCTTTGTATGGCCAACAACAGTAAAAAGCGCAACCTTTACAGCGTGGCATTGGGGCTATACAATGCCAGAGTCCTTAACCAGATTAACATTCCAGGTCAACATCGATGTTCTATTGTTATTGATGAGCTGCCAACCTTATACTTTCAAGGGCTCGATGACCTGATTGCAACAGGTAGAGGTCATAAAATTGCTGTTACACTTTCCTTGCAGGACTACTCGCAAATTGAGAGTGCCTATGGTAAGGTAGAGGCAGGTAAAATCCTCAACACCGTCGGCTCGGTCATTACCGGTGCTGTGTCGGGTCAGACGGCCAAGGCAATGGAAGAGCGAATTGGTAAGAATGTACAGCGTAAACAAAGCATCAATATTCAAACTGACGATACCACCCATGGCATAACTACTGAATTGGCTCCGATGGTACCCGCCTCAAAGATTGGACAATTGAAGGCAGGCCACTTTGTAGGTGTTGTCGCGGGCGCTTATGGTCAGGAGGGCGATTTAAAAGCATTCAATGCTAAGGTGGTCATTGACAAAGCCGATTTCAAGTCCGAACAAAAGGCGAAACAATTGCCTGATTTTTCTATTTTTGCTAAGCAAGGAACGACAGTCGCTGATCAGGTCAAGCAAAACTATTATCGCATTAAAGACGAGGTTAAGCTGCTGGTAGAAGAGGAATTAACCTTGCTGACAGAGGAAGTGAATTTAACCACCAGCAAACACGCAAAGAAAAATGGGCGAAGAAATTAGCGCAAGATTAATCGCACTAAGAAAGCATCTGAGTGACCGATTAGGAGAGAAGCTAACAATGGAAATTGTAGCCGAGCGAAGTAACCTTACCGAACAACAGGTCCACCGGTTAGAACGAGGCTTAGCGGGCACTCCCATATCATTGTTAGGATTGCTGCACTTCTATGGATCACATGGATACAACATGAACTGGATCATTAGTCCCGATAACAGCCGGGTTCCGCTAATTCTTTCTTCCGGATCAGAGTTGCAGGACATTGGCGAAATAATCCGCGAGATTCGGGAAAGCCTTGATGCTGGCCACACCAGGCTTAACGAACAGCTGCGTGTATTGGGCTATAACTCATTAGAAAAAGGGTACGTTGCAGAAGAGTCAGAAATGCCCGAACCTGAGGGGCTAATAGCCTGATAAAGATTTAGGCGATGTCGAAGTAAAAAGCAGAATTGAAACGGGTCTATGGCGGACCCGTTTTTCTTTATTACATAGTGCAGGTGCGGTCCCGTTGTCATACCAGTCTGGCCTACCCGCCCTATTTCTTCATTAAGCTCAATACATTGTCCAGGCCGCACGCAATACCCTTTGAGGTGTCCATACACTGTTTCAAAGCCAAACGTGTGCTGTAGCCGAACAAATGCACCTAGAGCCGGATCATAGCCTACCTGACTAACAACACCTGCTGCGGTTGCTTTTACTGAGGTGCCTGACTGGGCTTTAACATCAACTCCGCCATGAAATCGGCTTCTCTTCAATATTGGGTGTTGGCGAATACCAAAGGGGGAAGCAATTCGGAACGCTTCAATAGGCATATCAACAGGCAGTACACAAGGCAACAAAGACAGGTAGCTCGACGTAGGGGGCAAAATCTTGATGAGTCGAACAACCTGACTATAGGTCTCGGTCGTCCTGAGCAGCTCAATTTCCAGAGAATCCCGCTTAGCCTGCCCTTGCCCAAACACAGAAAAGTGCCCCAGTAGCGAAATTAGGCAGATTATCAACTTGATATTTCTCATTAGCTGTATAATATGAAACTACAGAGCAACAAAGTTGCATAATTTATCTTTTCACTTGCATAAATTCTTATTTTTACCTGACTATTTCGAGTAGACCACTTAAAACCATTGCTGCTTATGAATGCAGATCAATCCAACTATGCCCGAAGCCAGGCTGACGGGTTAGACAATATTGCCCCTACTGGCCTGCAAGGTCAACAAGCCTGGCAGTATGCGAAATCAGACAATTTCTTTAGTCCCGAGGAACAGGCCGCTGTGATGCGCCAACAATTAGAGCCATACCGGCAGGACCTCGAAAAAAAGTTAGCGGCCGTAGGTTGGAGCCCTGATCAGATGGACAAAAACCCTTCTGTTCGGGAAGACTTATTTTCTGGAAAACAAACGGTGCCCCTGGAGGTGTGGGTTACCCCAGAGCTAAAGATGAATGGAACATTACGAATTATGATGACCGAGAATGGTCCTGATATTCGAATTACACCCATACAACCTACTTTGGCATTGCCTAAAAACGTTGAAGGTGTTCATCTGTCAAAATCTGAGCAGGCACAACTTACCCAGGATGGGGCCCTGCCACGTCCGTTCCTCATGCCTGAGAAGGGCGAATATGTACCAACTTATTTACGAGTGAACCCTTTGACGAATACAGTTGAGCTGTGGAGAGTTAAAGCTGAGCAACTTCCTACTCGACTGATGGGAATAGACTTAACAAAGGATCAACAAATGCAAATAGCGCATGGGCATCCAGTTCGATTGAGTGGATTACTGGATAGCCAAGGGGAGCCATTCGATGCGACGGTGAGTATATCTGCTTCTAAACAATCTCTACAGTTTGCTGATTTAAGTCGATTAGATATTGGACTTAAGCCCGGCACTGAATTTCGTCAGCAACTTGCCCAGAACAACGAAGGGGCAAAGACGGACTTAAACCGTAGCCGGGAGATGGCCGTTGGATCGCCAGTGATCAGCAACCAGCAAAGTGAAGCTATAAAAGAGCTTCTCAATATTGACCCCCAGGACAGAACGCAGAAGCTGCGGAGATAATATGACAAAGTTTGATGAACTAAAGGAGCGCTTTCCTAATCTTATACCAGTGCAGGAATTGCGCTCTAATATTTCCATTGTGGAATTAGCTGTGCAGTATGGCTACGAACCACAGATGCAGAAAGGGAAAAGCCGGCCGGTGCTTGAGCATCCTACTTACAAGGATACCATCATCATCAAGAATCCACAAGACGCGTCCCAGCAAGTATACCAGCGTGCTGGAGACTTTGCTGACTCAGGAACAATTATAGATTTCGTTCGAAATCGCTTGTCGACGGTATTCTCAACTTTCAATCGCCCAGGTGAACACGAGTTCCGAAACATTACCAGCGTCCTTTATGATTACCTTAGGATTGACCCCAACCACGTTGAGCAGAATCGTAAAGTAACCTCATCTATAAGCGACAACGGCCCCAGGCAACCATTCGCTAAAGAACAATTTGATATACGTCCGCTTGAAGAGAATAACTACCTGACAAAGCGAAGTATCGCACCGCAAACGCTAGAGAGGCCAGAGTTCGCAAAAAAGGTTGTCGCTCAGATTGCCTATTTCAACCCTGAAACTGGCCACACTGACAGCCTGGTTACAGTCAAAGAGCATCCTGAGCGCAAATACCTGCAATTCACTAACGTGGCCTTTCCATATTACAATGGGCTATCCAGCGAGATAACCGGTCTGGAGCTACGCAATGAAAATGTCAAGCTGCACGCTCCCGGCAGCGATCGGTTTAATAGTGTATTCATCTCCAATGCGCCTCCTCAGACCCAGCGTTTTTATATTATGGAGAGCGCTATTGATGCACTGTCACATCAGCAAATAAGGAGTATCAACGGCGACGATAAGTTTAATGCGGTTTACTTTTCGACCGGTGGCCAGCTCTCCCCTCAACAGGCCAATACCATAACGCGCTACATTAACTCATTCGAGAAAGCCCCGGAATGGTCAATTCATTTAGCATTTGATAATGACGTTAAAGGGCATCAATTCGATTTACAGTTTGCCCAGCAGCTGGTGGCGATTAAATTTCCCATGAGCCCCACCACTGGCGGAATCAATCGGGTAAGTTATCTGCTGCCAGAGCTTGAAAGCTACCAGCCGATTCAAAAGGCTTTGCTTGATCGAATTGACACCTATAATCAAAATGTACAGGCTCAGTTTGGTCGATCCGACCAGGACACGCTAGGCAAAAAAGAGCTCAGTTCGCAGCAAATAATAATTAGCCGCTCAGGTAGCCAGGTCGTTGTAAGTATTCCGGAATCAAGTGCAGCGCTATCTGCTTTTACAAAGGATTTACTTGAACTTACCGGGTATGATCAGCGCATCAAGCTAGCAAAGGCATGCGGCAAGGATTTCAATGAAGATCTTACCCGAGAGGTGAGGCATGGCCAGCGGTACCGCTATAACATCGTTGATGAAAGCGGTCAGGAGCTCTACAATGGAAATGTAGCAAACATAATGGCCCGAACACTTAATCACCTTAAGCACCACGCAGAAGGTGAAGGACAAACAAAAACTTTTACGCTTCAGGAAAGCGACGCATTTGGCTTTAAGCGACCGCAGGCGGAGCTAAAAGTTGAAAAGGGAGTAGTAATTCGAGCTACCCAAACGCCGGAGTTTAATAAGCAATTGACCCTGGAAAAGAATCAACGCAACCTTTTAGAAACAAATCAAGAGAAAAAGATATTAAACCCTGAAAATAAGCCTAAGCCGGGGCAAATTCCGCAACCACGCCAACCAGATAACCAACCCAAACCCAAACGATAATGAACCGGGATGCACTGAAATTCACTGACCTTGATGCCTTCCTTGAGGTAGTAGAAGGAATGGGGTTCAACGGGGAGGTAACCGATTTAATTTATGAGCAGGGGAAACTTCCTTACTGTACCGCTTACTTTGTACCTACCCATCTGTTGCCATCAACCTTTGATCTGGAGTCAATTGATCAGTTCGGTGGCACTATTGCTCAGGTTGAACAGGTGCGCTATCTGGGTACGGAAGAATTTAACGCCGATTTTATGATATTTCCTTTGTCAATGGTGGGTTACGTTGAAGTCGATTCGCTATCACCAGTTAATTTCGTGCCAAATACGCCACAGGTTGACTGGACAACAGGAGAGATGATATTCGTAATAAACCTTGAGGATGGAGGGGGCAAAGAGTTCTATTTAAACACGACCGGCTCTTTAGTGGGATTGGCCGATCAGAGCGATGATGAGCCGCACCTATTTAAAACCCATAAACAGGTCATCAAGCAACTTGATTTGTTGCGACAGAAATACCCTCAGACCTGCAAGGTGTACCCGGTGGACTACCGAGATTTTGAGGCTAGACGGAAGTCCCTGCTGCTTAACCCTGACCAATAGTTAAAGCCCCAATTTAGGGGCTTTTTTATTTCACCAAGAAACTAACTTATTTGTTTAATGCCGCTACAACATCTTGGGCAATATCCTTGACAATAGCGTCTAATTCTGACTTTGCTAGCTGCTCTCCGGATGTCAAAACATCTAAACCCATGCTTTCAACTTTAAGGGCGTAATTCATACCTGCTACGACAATCAAGCCCCATCCTAAACCTATTTCGCTGGCCAACTGTGACGCAAACGTTAGCCCGGTCTGTTTCCCTTCTACCGTTGAGCCGACAAAGCTCTTTTTAACAATCTGACCGTCTTTAACAATGATATAACCAATGGAGCTACGCAGGTTGCCGGTCTGGTCTTTGTAAGTGTCCAGGCTTCGGGCATGGTTGACGCATTGCTCACCCAGATAACTTAGTCGGTAGATTACAGCCTTATTAAAAGCTTGAACAAAGGCTTTAGCTCGATCCTGAAAAACTTTTTTGAAGTCTGTTTTAGGCTTAAGCATGTTGATTTTTTATGGACCCATTGACTAACACTTCCTGGTTACACTCTCCATTTAGATAACCAACCCCGTCAGACACAGATGGCTTTATCGTGTTTTCCATTAGGAGTAAAGTTAACCAAAAGCCATTAATTTAAATAGGTTGGAAAGGGGAAAGAAGGCAGGCCCACAAGTGAAGATTTATAAGAGAGATAGGGTAACCATAAGCAGAAAAAAGTAGACGGATGTTCCCAAATAAAAATGATGGGGAAGGTGTGCCAATGATATTATTTTACATTAATTTCTACAATATTACTTACTTTATATGTAAATAATGCCGACCTTTATAGTGTAATCAAAGCAGATAAAAACATGACACTAGCAACGGAAGTACCCTTCGATTTTGATTTCAAATACACCCCCGGCGAACCAGCCACCCGCGATTATCCCGGTGATGGCCCAGAGGTTGAAATCACCAAAGTTTCATTGAATGGCGTAGAAATCCCACTCAAAGCGATCACCCACGAAATGGAACAGCAAATGATCGAACACGTATTGGAGCATTACTACTGAATACCGCCCTCCACCACCGAGGGCATTTTATGTGGTCCAATTATTCCCCTTGTTAATCGTCAACCCCTACTCACATGAAAGTTCAGTCAAACACCCCCATTAAAGTTAGCCGTGCCGATGTTTTGCGCCTAACGTGGCAATTAGTTCGTGAGGCTTCCCTGAGTTTCTCACAGGCACTTAAAAAGGCTTGGGCAACCATCCGATTAAAAGCGGAAATGCTCATCAGGCCCGTTAGTTTCTTTTACCTCAAAGACGACGGAACAGAACGGTTTGCTGTGGGCCATTATTCATCTGCTACGCTTTCCAGCATCAACAGCAAGCCAACCAGTACCCTTGTTGTTCGCTACTTTGATACACTCGCCAATGGCTGGCGCTCATTCCGCATAGATCGCCTAATACTTGCCTAGCCACTTACCGGCCCGGCTCACTACCGGGCCACTAAACAATCTACCCAAGTGAATACATACAGCAAGTTTTGCCCTAATGTCTTTTTGGCTAAATGCACCGAGCAATACCAGAAAGGAGATACCATTCTTGTAGAAACCCAGTACGGCAAGGAAAACGAGAGTATTGTCTTTAACCTCATTTACGAAAAGGATGGTTTCTTCTTTTACTCGATTGTGCGGGCCGATGGCTTTAACGTTCAGGAGTGGGCCAAAAGGCGAGCAGACAAGTATCAGGAATGGTCTGATTCGGCTAAAACTCAATCCGACGCTAGCTATCACCGATCTCACGACATCGTTAAGAATATCCCGATGGGTCAGCCTATTCTGGTCGGGCATCACAGCGAACGGCGACACAGAAATGACCTTGACAAATCCTGGAATGCGTTAGGCAAAAGCGTTCAATTAGCCGAGAAGTCAGAGCAACACCAAAGTAGGGCTGAGTATTGGGAATCTCGCGCCAATACAATCAATCTCTCAATGCCTGAAAGCGTAGAGTACTATGAGTTTGAATTGGAGAAGGCTCAAGCGAAACACGAAGGCTTAAAGTCAGGGGCCATAAAGCGAACGCACTCTTTTTCCTTGACCTATGCCAAGAAGGAGGTCAACGAATGCCTAAAGAAGTTCGATTTAGCTAAGCGACTCTGGCAATAAATAACACCCGAAGGCCGGACGGGTATGCTCCGGCCAACATATCATCCCCCTTTATAATTTTTACAATTATGGCAAAGACTAACGCCACTACAGAAGAGACCAATAACCACGGCTTGTTGCCTTATCAAAAGGTTCACGAATTGACCGGCGAGGTAGTTGATAAGTTCAAGTATCTCGAAGGCCACCCGCGCCAGTATCGGTTTGAAGCGAAGGAGGGTATTTTCAATATCAATGGAAGTGAGAAGTTAGGCCGAACACTGACCTTTCAGCCGATTGCTCTGCGCATTTTCACTGATTCCATTTTGGGGATGGGCACAAAGAACTGGGCGAAGATCTTCTTCATTGACGAGAAGAATTGCGTTGCTTCTATCCTGTTTCATGGCTACAGTGTTGACAATATCTTTCGTCTAATTGAGCCGCTTTACTACGACGATCTAACCCTTGCCGATGTGGTAATTACCGCAGTGGCTGAGCGGAAGGAGAACACGAAGATCACCCCGAAGGGTGTGTATTACATTGCTGGATTCACGTACAAGATTGCAGAGCCAGAAGTCACTAAAGTCTACAAGCAATACGCGCAGGATCGCAAGCTATACCGTCAGGAAACATTTACCGACGTGGCAAACATTAAGAGTGCTCTTTACTTCTACAATCCGTTTGCCCATGCAGAGGCCCTCGAAAGCCTGCCCGAAGGTGTAACGAATGCCGAGGTACGGGATGCGGTAGAGGGACACTACCAGCAGGAGAACGAAGCTTAATCAGGTCAAACGGTTCCGGTCGCTGGGTCGATAGCCAGCGACCGAATAACCACAACTCTCTACGAACGTGATTTCTACCTCCCCCGAAGTGACTGCTGTTGGCAAACTACTTTTAAATGCCTGGAGTGCTGAATATGCCCTGCGCATTAAACCCGTTTCTACGGATCGGGATTACCTTAACCAGTCATTAAGCTGGGTATTCCCTCAATCCTATTATGCCGTTTTCTTTTCGGCTCGTGCTGTCTTGGCAGTTGATGGTATCAATATAGCTAATCAGAATGAAGTCGAGAAGCTAATCAACCAGTGGGTGAAGGCTGGCAAGTATGGCCCAATCCACACCCAGCACGGCAACCCATTCGCTGAGCTTTTCAAGCACCGCATCAAAGCTGAGTCAAGCACTTACCGGTTAAGTAGTCCCGAAGTGGCAGCCCTCCACGTCAAGATAAAGGAGAAGGTTCACGCCGTTGGGTTGATTCATGAAACGTATATAGCTTTCCGTTTGGGGCACTACACGTATGAATGGCTAATTGAAAGTCTGCCGGAATATCTTAAAAATGACTTTGTTGGCGCACGTACCCGACTGATATTGTCGGACGACTGATTCTATTTACTATTGACTCGCTTATCAAATGAAGCCGTTAACTGTACTTTGGTTTGGAGCAGGTCAGGATAGTACCGACCTGCTTTACCGGTATTTGCGAAGTAAAGCCTACAGGGAACAATTTATTGGCGACAGCCACTTCATTGTAATCATGTCCAACACCGGAGATGAATTTGATTTCACATACAACCATATAGATGAAATCCGTAAATTATGCATACGTGAAGGCGTTAAATTTTATTTCATTGAACCATGGATGGGCTATCATTCTCAAGCATGGCAATCATTACTTGGGCAGTTCAATCGGAATCAAAATCTAATGTCTGTTGCTTTCCCAAAGACATGTACAGACAATTTGAAGATCGGCCCAAACTATCGGTTCTTAGCAGACTATTTGCGATTGAGATACGGGTATGATGCCAAAGGCAATAGGGTTTTCTACCAATATCTTGAGCAGTTTGGTAAATTGAAGTCTATTATCGGATTCGCAAAAGGAAAGGAGTCGCGGTGTGGATTAAAGAAGCAAACGGAGTTATTTCCAGAATTAGTCAAAAGCAAAGACAGTCGGCCATTATGGATGCAGAGATGTGTAGAACACGTTTACCCACTCGTTAATTTGGGTGTCAACCGCGCTGGTTGTCAAGAAAGCATAAAACAGTTAGACTATAAAGTGCCGATGCCTTCAAATTGTATGCGGTGTCCATTTGCCCAGGGTCCAGAACTGGTATTCCTTAACAGGCTATATCCTCAACAATGGGATGAGTGGGTAAAACTTGAAGCAGCTAAGATTGCAAAACATCGCGATCAAGAAAGGAATTTAGGTGTAAAGGGAGAGAAGTTGTTACCTGAAGTACTGAAGGAGGAGTTAAAGCTTTATGGTGATTGGACTACGGAAATGTTAGCCGAATACCGCATGAGTCACGGCCACCACGTTAAGAGTAAAATTTAGCATATGAAAGAGATCAAGGAAGGTAGCAGGGTAATTGTCAGCGTACATCGGGATGACATTTACCTTCGATCTTAGAAAGGCACCGTGAAGGGCTTTACCGAGGGTGGCTTAGTAAAGGTAGATAAAGATAAGTACCCAAGAATTAAATGCGTATCGGCCGCAAACGTCAAAGTAATTAACTAAACGAATAATTATGGCATTAATAAATCTTGAGCTTCTGCGAATACTATTCAATGAGGCCCAGCTCAATAGAAACGCAGCGATCCGGCAGAGCTTTAATGTCCCAGCGGACCCCGACAACGATTCTGCTCCTGCTAAAATTTCAGACAATCTGTATGTGCACTTGGTTAAAACTCACGCCCAGGCGAAAGTTATTTACAAAAACCTAAAGCGTATTCACAAGGTGAGCACCGACTTTGCTGCGGGGAACTTTCAGCCTTATGTCGATAAACAGAACAGGTTTGAGGAGAAGAACAACGTGCCTGCTGATGAGCGTGGCTTCTACGATCCATTTTGCGAACTTGACATCCCTTTTAACCATGCATTTAACTACCCACTGCCTCGCAGAATAGAGCAGTTCAAGGAGTTATTTGATTTGAGTCAGCAGTTTACGAAAGTTCGAGCCCTTAAGCGGGACGGACTTAATCCGTTCTTTGGTAATGAGCCTTTGTGGTACGAGTATACCAATGAGGATGGACAAACGGACGTTTTCCCTCCAAGTGATTTGCCAGAGGACTTTGTTCAAAAGCAAATCATTGCTGATGAGCTAAGAAGTATTGAAGTTGAATATTGCTTAGATGGCTACAACGAATTTTACTTTTTGGCCAGGGACTACACCGCAAACTACCAAGAAGAAAAGAACTTAAGCCAGTTGGCGGCAAAGATTTTAGCATTATACAAATAAAGAGAGGCCAGCACTATACGCGCTGGCCTCTTCAGTAATGTAATCAAAGTAATAAATATGTTGGGGGCAAATATCACACTATTTAGTCTGACTACCATGTGAATGGGGAATGAACAGTATATGCCTCCTATAACTAGAATCACTATGCCTTTCTATTACATTTATTTCTACAAATTATATTGCTATTTATGTAAATAAGCTCTATCTTTAATTCATAATCAAAGGAGATAATATGAAACTCATCAAGATTGACCCCAAAACGCAAACTGTTGAGGCCATTGAGGCCGTCGGCACTTTAGAAGAAATGTATCGCATTATTGAGTGTCAGTTTATTGACGTATGTGCTCGTCAGGACAATGGCGACTCGCTGACAGTTGACGATGAATCTCTATACCAGGAGCCACAGCCGCCAGCCTTCTCTTTTAATGGTTCAGCACCAATTCATGGGGTTGCCTTGCTTACCGGAACGGATGACGAAGGCGGATGTGCTGAGCCGACTATGAGTGTCGAGCAAGCTCGCGAATGCGTGAGTTGGTTGGGTGAGATTATCACCAAGCCTACACTGGACTTTTTTGCTCTGTAGATCAATGGGGGTACTGAGTTCTATACCCCCCAAACTTTCCTGCACAGATGGTAACTCAGGAGGCACGTTTCGAAGAATTGCTTCAAATTAACCACGCTACAATTGAAGCCATGTTGCAGGCCCAGCGCGAAGCAAAGCAAGCACAGGAGGGAGTCCACTCCGACACCCCAGCCAACAACCTTTCATTCCCTTTCCAACAATGTCTTATCGATTAATGCCCCGATACGCGAACTCGGACTTAGGCGAGTTTCGAGACTCCTTATTTAGCTTCAACGCCAAGAAGCCATCAGCCGCGACGCTGACCTTTGGTATCATGTTTCATGCTCTTACGCTGGAATGTGTAACGCCTGCCGATGTAACTCCATCCGTCGCCAAGCAACTAGGCGCTATGCGGGAGTCCATTCTACAAAACAGATTTGCTCGTCAGGTACTGCTTAATGCTGAGGTTGAGCAGGTCAATACGTGGATGGACCCACTAACCGGGTTGCCATGTAAATCACAACTCGATGTATGGGCCGCAGAGGACAAGCTAATTGTAGACCTCAAATCAACCAGAGCCAAAACTTACGGAGACTTCCTGAGGTGCATCGATCAATATGGTTATGATCGCCAGGCTGCATTCTAACTGGATGGTAAGCCCGAAGCCAAGCGCTTTGTAATTCTTGGGGTACAGAAGCAGTCTCCTTACAAAGTATTCTACTTCGAAGCCACCGCATGTCGGGGATGCATTGAGGGAGGCAGGAAGAAGTATCAAAGCCTACTCCGCCACATTGAACGAGTACACTTTATCCCCTCATCCTGGGAGCAGACATCCACTGCCAATATTGTGGGGCTGCCTGATGGTTCACACGTTAATCAACTCATAGCCGCCTAATTCCTTCGTCTTATGTTCTTCGCTAAAATCACAAACAACTATACCGCCACGAACCGTCTCAAGGAGTACGTGAGCAAGCAAATCAAATCACTGGATTGTAACGCTGTTTCCGATCCGGAAGCATTTAAAAAGCATCTGGAGGGGATAGTACACCGGGCAAACTACCGCCATAAGCGATGTAAGCCGCTGGTCACTTATCTGCATTTGCGTAACGGACGCGATGACTACGCCGCTGGCATCTCTGAGGTTGTTGATTTCACCCTCTACAAGCAACAGGCTGTCTTTGGCGCTCAAACGCCTGCGCTACCTGCCTCATCTACAGTGGCTCAGCAGGCTACCATATTTAGCTAAATCACTTTTGGGCAGGAGCGGCTCCTGCCCAAAATATCAAACTCGGTCAACTATGTTTTGCAAGGTGTGTAGTGACAATAAGCCTGAGGATGCATTTCCGACGTATAAAAAGGTTTCGGGGATTGGCTATGAGTCAACCTGTAAAGCTTGCCGGAATCGAGCGATGTCCGAAAGAAGACGGCAACGGGCCGCTATCGACCCAGCTTATCTTGAGCGTCGCCGTCAAGCAGCAAAAGCGTACGACGATGCCCACAAAGAAGAAAAACGCTTGAGGACTAAGGCGGCCTATGATAGAAAACCCAAAAAGCCTAGACCACCTGTAAGCGATAAGGAATCAAAGGAAAAGAAAAATCAGCGAAACAGAAATTACTATCAGCGGATGATGGCCATTCAGGAAAAAGCTGAGGCCGAGCGTGAACGTTGTCGTCGTCGAGTGCGAAGTCCTTTAAAATCTCGCATAGGATGGCAACTGGTGAGAAGTCGCTTAATTCAGCGCAAGGCAGATATCAGAAAACGGGAGGCCATAAAAAAAGATCCAGCCAGGTTGGAAGTGTGTCGACAAAAGCAACAGGACAGACAGAGACGCCATCAAGCATCAATTAGGGCAGATCCAGTTAAGCATGCAGAATTTTTGCAAAAAAGAAGAGAATATGACAGAAAACGAAGTGCTGAGAAAAGGAAACGTATGCTTGAAGCTATTGCCCTAAATACACCACCAACCCCGGACAGAAAGCGATCGCGGCGGAAAAAGACGCCCCGCGCTAATATCTCAGTTTGGCTCGGGAGCGTCAATGGCAAATGATTCTATTCTTTAACGATTTAACCCCTTATAAGACAATGTTAATTGAAATTGGTGACTATGCTCTTGACTTCGACGATATCACTCCACAAATAGCCAAAACGCTATTAGAGCACAATACCCACAACCGGCCTTTAAATCTGCCACACGTCAAGTTTTTAGCTAAACAGATGAAACAAGAACAGTGGAAAATGGCAGGTGATCCAATCAAGGTTAGCGCTTCGGGCCGAATTCTGGATGGACAACATAGACTCCATGCTATTGTGCAAAGTGATACCACTCAGCAAATGATCATTCTGTACAATGTTCCGGATGAGAATTTTAGTGTAATGGATACCGGACGGGTTCGTCAGGCTGCCGATGTTCTAAGTATCGCGGGGTTCTCTGACACCAAAACTACAGCTGCGACAGCCCGAATGCTGATCAACTACGAGCGGAGTTCAATTGCGGCCACGATGAAAAGTCAAGGCCGCAAAGAAAGCAGCGTAGTTACTCACCAAGACATTCTGGAGTATACGTCTAGCCATGACTTGACGCCATACCTTAGCAAAGCCGTGGCCTGGCACAAGACACTAGCCATCTATTCTAAAGCCGAATACGCTTTCTTTTATTGCATACTCAGTCGGGTTGAACCAGATCAGGCTGTATTATTTCTGAATGCTGTCTCATCTGGCGCCCAGCTGGAGATTGATTCACCAATGTACGCTCTCCGGAAGAAGCTCACTGAGTATAAAATGAATAAGCTCAACCTGAGCCCTTCCGAACGATTTGCATTGACCATCAAAGCTTGGAATTTGTACCGGGCCAAGAAAACGGTTAAGACCTTGGTGTTTAATGTTGATAGAGATGATATGCCTACTCCACAATAGCAAGTAGGGGGAATCCAATGTCAGTCAATGAATCTATTGGTCACCCATTGGTATCCTTAGGCTACCGCTAAGTTAATATTTCCAACAAAAGACTATACATTACGAATTTACATTCTTTAATACGTTATCATCCCAGTCAATTCGATGAATCACGCCATGAAAACCACACTGGATTACCTGCAAGCCGAACTGCACTTGCGCATTTCCACCCTTTGCATGCACTTGCGGAACAAGGCCTATCCACAGAAGAGTCAAGCTATCTATGATGCCATGTCATCGCTGGTATACTTCCAGATTCTTGTTGATGAGTTAGATAAAATACTTTGGCATCTGGAACAACTCAACATTGCCTTAAACAAGGCCTTGGTCGGAGAGAATTTTAACGCAACTGGCGATGAGGACGCTACGATATACGAGTATTGCCTTTTCTACTTCCGAACAGAATGCGGACTGGGGACCTCAACCCCGGAGCTCTCTCACTACGTGGCCACTCATGCCGATCGGAATCAAACGCTTCGTCGTGGTTTCTATTCTTTTTTTTCTGACATTGACATGCAGGTTGCAGACGAGGGTGAGCTAAGACCGGTTACTGACGCCGAACTGTTTGAAGCGAACACAGAGAGTTTCCTACGCGATATTGAAGCCAGCAACTCTCTGATTGAATTCAATCAATTCATGGCCACGATTAAGGCAATGCTTGAGGCAGAAGCACCAGTTGCTGATATATTGACTACCCTCAACGCAGAAGATGCTTTATGATAAACACGATTATGTTTCAGAAAAAGCAGGCCATGGCTGTTGAGGTTCGATTCAACTCTGTTGAGGTTGAGCTGGCCAGACGCTGGGCTCATAATGAAGTGCCCATGTTTGTCGGCCGCCCGGTAGAAGTTTTGCGCAAAGTGGTGAAAGCTTGGTGGCAAATCTACCATGAAGCGGCGGCTGCAGCCAGTGGTCAAAACCGAACCATTTGGAACCGCAATAATGCCTATCCGGCTGAGGCATTGGATACACCGTCCCTAATTAATGCACTAAGTGAAATCCGAAAAAAGATTAACCTGAAGGATATAGGCCAGTATCGACCCATACATCAAGCCGAGTATTCGGCTATTGGGCTTTTGGATATGATCATTGCACATTACATCAATCTCAATAACCAAACCCCATCGTGATGGAAAGTATTTTTGTAGATTCGCCCCCAATTGAAGTAGATGATAATAAATTGAGGGAAATTGACGCAGTAATCTCATCGGCCACCCAGCGATACATTGCCGTGCAGGGGAAAACCAAAGAGCTTCTGGATAGAGGTGAAGATCGGCTATTGTCTGGAAGCCCGGGTACGGTCTATTTAAAAAAGCTCGGACATCGGGCGTTGTCGACAGATGACTTTGAGAATCTTATTCAAGCTCTGGGCACCCAGGAGGATAAGCAGGCATTAATTGATTTCGCACAGGCACAGCTGGACCTTCAGGAACGGCTTAAATCAACCAAAGTAATCGGTCTAGTGCTTGAGCAAGCTGGCATCACCCGCGACTTACTTTACAAGCGGGCGAAGCGGCCAGACCTATGGAAGCCTGAGGAGGTAGTCAAGATTATGGAAGTTTTGGACAGGCTACGCGTTTAAATAGCCGAGAGACATTATTTCAGTGTTTGGTCTGGCTCCTGCAAGGATCGCTGATACAAACGCCTTACTTGAGTAGCAATGAAGACTTTGCCCCGAGGAGTCTTAAAGCCGGCACGATTTAATTGATGGGCAATAGCCGGATAACTTTCACCACCTTTTCTCAACGAGTCGATTAACGCCGAAGCCCGGCGGCTATTCTCGTTGTCGCCAGCCATTTCCTTTACAACCTGAGCTCCAATAAGCCCGGCTGCAGCCTTCTTTCTATTTGCACCTCCCTTTCTCCATTCTCCTACCCGCAGACGCTTCTGATCAAGTGCCTGCTTGGTCCTCAGGCCAATTAATTCGCGCTCTCGATCGGCAATGGCCATGAAAAGTGTCAGCGTGAACTTGTCTAGATTGGGGATGTCACAACTCTCTAGTCGGCCATCCAGTTCTCTATAAATATATAGGGCCTGTTCTATATCACGACTGAGCCGGTCAATCTTGGCCACCACCAGTGCCGCTCCTTCACTTTGGCACAAAGCCAATGCCTTTTTTAATTCAGGTCGCTTACTGATTGTCTTACCGGATCGCACCTCAAGGAACTCGGCTATAATATTTTTGTCTTTGTAGTAGTGTCCAACGTAAGATCGCTGAGCATCTAATCCTAATCCTGACTCGCCTTGCTTCTTAGTTGACACTCGGTAGTAGATGACATATCTGCTCTCAGTCTGGTTTACCATATCTTATGCGGTATTGACTCTCCATGAAATAATACAAAGAGGTGGCCTGGTATTGTACGAGGTGGGGTTGATGTGTTAGTAAATACTTTCGTCGCTTGAAAAGTAAGTTCGTGCACAAGTAAGCTAATTGCAACCGGATCATCATTGGCAATAACATCAATGTTTGAACCCGCATTGAGTTGCTCAACAGCTTGATTTATTTTATGCCGATCAAGTACAAGATGTTTCGCTTCGTTCGTCAGTGCAGGTTTTTGTAAGAAAGCTGGATAATTCAGTTCTTGAAGATACGAGAGCTGATACGTGAAGGTCATAAGTTACGATTTATTGTGATAGTTTTATTGATTCAAGAATAGTCTTACTCGCTCTTCTTCTGACATTCCTAGTTCGTTCATCATTGTATTTACTTCCTTATTAATTTGAAACATGTTTTCTATTTCTTCCTCCTGACCTCTCGAGAAGCCCCCAAAACGACGAAATGTAAGTTTGTAATTGCTTCGTTTCATTGGGGATAACCTACCACCAAATGTTAGCATAACTTCGAATGAAATTCCCTCTTCACGCTCATTAACTATTTCATCATAGTTAATTCTTAGTATGATATCATGAAAAGGCGAGTGACTATAACTAACAATCTTGGCTACCTCATCCTTTCTGAATCGTGTATCATCTAACTCAAAAATGCCTAATCCTTCCCCTCTATTACCTACGAATTTACCTTTATCTGCTGCAATCGAAAAGTACAAGTCGTATTCATTCTGTTCTTTAGAATGATTAAATAAAATAATACGTAGATGCAAATCAAGGACATTTGTGTAAGCAAGAAAACAACTACCAAACTTTATATACCCACCTAAATTAGGATATCTGATTTGCTTGAAAAGGGCGTCAATTAAATAGTGTGGAGCAACATTCGATTGCCCATCAGAGCGAACCCAGTACCGATTGTCAAATTGATGTGGCTTACTAATGCTTTGGCTCACATCAAAGAGATAGACATATTCATTGGGCACAACTTCGACGCGATGCATTTTAACAAGGTTGCTTAGGGGAACAATTGCATTAGCAACCTTCGCAATAAAAGTATCTTTTTCAATTAATTTGGTTACCGGTGATAGATCCCCGGTAAATACTTTCGTTTGTCGACCTTGCGGTGTGTGACCTTCCGGTGCTCCCCAGATCACTAAACCACCACTCGAATTAAGAAAGGCACAGATAGTCTTTAATACGCCGGCTTCTTTATGTGTATGGTTATTTTGACCTCTCTCCGCGTAAGACTTAAATTCTAGGGTATCCGATTCTTCCTGCTCAGTAGCAAAAAAATGATTTAGGTCGTTTAATGTGATTTCGGCCAAGGGCTTACCGAAATTTGAATAGGCATAAGATACTTCCATGAATTTAAATGGGTACGGTTTGTCAATAAGTGTTTAATCAAACTTACCTCGAAATGTAATACTATTTCACATTCTTGACAAACCCATAACGAGCGTCATGGGTTTGTCAAAGGTAATATGATACAGGTTGAAACCGTATTTAAGTGTAGTTTCGAAGCATGTTTAAAATATTGCTCCTAGCAGTATTTTAAAGTTGATCTATTTAGAACAAGTACGGAAGGGTACAGTAGTTCCTGCCTTATCCATCAGATAATACCAATCTGCTATATAATACTTGCAACATATATAACAAAAGTATAATATAGCAGTCCTTTGGTTATTTGAGTTGCCTATGATCGATGATATAGACCACCTGCCGCCCGGCTCCATCTTTCGGGCTAAACTTTCTTCTAAACATAAGATACCTTTCTTTTCATCAATGGTTCAAGGTGGTTTTCCAAGCCCAGCCGAGAACTATGTTGAAAGGCGGTTAGATCTTAATGATCTATGTATTGCTCATCCTGAAGCGGCCTTCTTTGTGCGAGTAACGGGAGACAGCATGATCGGGGATAGAATCTGTCCGGGGGATGTGCTGGTGGTCGACAGCTCACGAGTTCACATTGATAACAAAATTGTAGTCGTCTGGTACGACGGTGGCCACTCGGTGAAACGTATACGGCAGGCCGGTGAGGTGATCATACTGGAGTCCTCGAATGAGAAGTACATGCCCATCTACGTCCATGCCGGCGAAGCATTTTCAATCTTAGGCGTTGTTACTCACAACATTCAAACGGTTCATTAGCTATGTTTGCCCTCGTCGATGCCAACGCTATGTATGTGAGCTGTGAGCGTAGCTTCAATCCCGCCCTAAATGGGAAACCCGTTGTTGTCTTAAGTAATAACGACGGTTGCGTTGTGGCGCGCTCTAACGAAGCCAAAGCCCTTGGTATAAAAATGGGGCAACCCTTATTCGAACTGACCGAACTTCAACTGCAGCATGACATAGCCGTATTTAGCTCCAATTACACCTTGTACGCTGATATGAGCAGCCGGTTGATGTCCCTGTTGAATCGCTTCGTGGAGGATGTTGAAGTGTACAGCATTGATGAAGCCTTCCTGGCGGTAGATGGCTATGAAGGCTTGTATCCAAGTTATCAGGGGCTCGGTGAAACCATTCGGTCCACCGTCAAACAGTGGCTCCGTATACCCGTATGCGTAGGATTTGGACCAACCAAGACGCTGGCCAAACTGGCCAACAAGGTAGCCAAGTCCCGGCCTGAACTGGGCGGGGTCTGCGTGCTGGATACCCCTCAACGAATCAACGAGGTGTTAACTGATTTTCCCGTAAGCGATCTGTGGGGCGTGGGACGCCGGTACGCGGGTAAGCTGAAACAGAATGGGATCACCACGGCCGCCCAGCTGCGCGATGCAAACGATGACTGGATCAACAGCGTCCTGACCGTCAACGGCCTGCGCCTGGTGCATGAGCTGCGCGGCTTTCCCTGCCGAATGCTGGAAGTGACCGCACCCCCCAAAAAGGCCATCGTGTCGGCTCCCTCGTTTGGGCGGATGGTGCCCGATCTGAACACCGTCACTGAGGCCCTGACCACTCACTTAGCTAGGGCGGCGGAGAAGCTACGTAAACAGGACTCGCTTTGTGGAACGCTGACGGTTTTCTTACACACCAACCGATTCCGCCGAACGCCCGGCAACGGTATGCCCAGCAAGCAGTATTACAATTCAAGAACCATTGAACTGCCTCATCCGACCAGCAGCACGGCCGAGCTTATACGTTACGCCGAAACAGCCCTAAAGTCCATCTTTCAGTTTGGTTATAGTTACCAGAAGGTGGGACTGATTCTGTCTAACTTTGTGCCGTTCGATTACCGGCAAAAGGGGGTGTTTGTGGAAGGACCCGATGAACGGTTGTTGAAACTAGCCGGTACAATTGACCGGTTAAACAAACGGCACGGTCGGGATTTTGTCCGGCTGGCTTCTCAGAATCCGCATCCGGACTGGAGCCACCGGCAGGAGCATTTATCCAAGTGTTACACCACCCGCTGGAAAGACATACTCACGGCTTACTAATGGAAATCAATCACGACGTACTTCGCTCGCTGGGCTTTGTTGAAATCTTCAACCGCCCCGGCCGCTATGTTTACAAAGGGGTGACCGGCCGCTTGCTGGCCGAGGCCGGCACCTTTCACTTTCACGGCTTTGGACCAGCCATTGGGTTTCTAACGGATCTTCGGTACATGATGATGCTCATTGACTATAACCACAAAGCCAGGGAGGTACCTTACCCGAGTCATTACAACTAAGTGTTCATACCGCTAGGGGAATAAAGTGACTAATGCTATAACTCAACTTCTAAAGAGTATACTGTTGCATACAATTACATACTCTACGTTAAGATAGCATACACTTAGTAATTAAGGGAGAGGGACCCCCCGCTGGCATTGCTAGCGGGGGGTTTTGTTTAATTACCCGCTGGCCTGACAAAGCTATTCAGCCATTCCTGATTATCAAGGGTAGGGTTGCTGAAAACTGACCGTTTGATAAAAAGTATCGTTATTAACAGGATTAGAAGCAGCCCCGCGCTTACAAATAAAATACCTTGTCTCAGTAAGCAAACTTAGTCAGTCAATCCTAAACTACTGCTCATGAAAAACCTTAAACTCTCTATTACAGTCTTCGTTTTTTCCTTTATCCTGATGACCGGTTGCGAAAAGGATACCCTAACCGATAGCCGTCTTACCCAGCCCCCGTCAACAAGTCGGTCTGCCCGACTTTCAGCTGGCTTAAAAGAAAAGCTTGTTAAGTTGCGTTCTTCGTTGCCCGCTGGCTACGAGAAACGACTCCAGCGAAACACACCGCTTTTATCAAAAATCGACCCGCAGTATCGGGAGATGGTGAGCCGGGCTATCACGCCGACACCCTGTAACGATAACACCCCGCTTAATCAATGGCTGGGTCAGCAACTTGCCGACTGGGACGACGAAGTCTTTTTTTTCGCGGCCATTACGGGCATGCTGGACTTCCCGACGTATGATGCGTTGTTATTCGAGAACAGTTCTGCTAATCAATACTTTGGGGTGAGTAGCGAGTACTCCCAACGCACGACGACAGGCTTCAAGGACTTACGCCGTTTCTGGAATATTCAATCGGATAATATGGTGCTGGCTGCCATGCACGGCAGTATGCTGCTTGACAGAGAGAAAGTTATCCGAATTGACAAGATTATCTACGGCGATAGCCAACCTGTCGCGGAGTTTTACGCCGATCTGATCATCACCTTACTGGACGAAGTGCCGCAATACCGACGGGGGAACCATCCCATCTTTACGTTCAACGCCTTTGCACAGCCAAGTTTCAACTTCCCCCCGGTGGGTGTAATTCCTCCCAAGATTATCATGGGTGATGGAATCGTGGACGCCTACTACGCCATTGGGTACGGTGATGTCGCGTCGCAGGCAATACTGGCGCATGAGTATGGTCATCAAATTCAATTTCAACTGAACCTTTTCGAGGCGGTAGACAGTCCGGAAGCGACCCGTAGAACCGAATTAATGGCCGATGCCTACTCGGCTTATTATCTCTCCCATTCACGGGGAGCGTCTATGCAGTGGAAACGGGTTAAACAATTCTTACAAGTATTTTTCAACATCGGGGACTGTGGGTTTACCAGTAATGGCCACCACGGAACACCCACGCAACGAATGGCGGCGGCTGAGTGGGGATACAGTGTGGCGGACGCTGCCCAGAAGCAAGGCCATATACTAACCAGTCAGAATTTTACCGCCCTTTTTGAAGCGCAATTACCCACACTCGTTACGTATTAACCGCTTGTATGAGGTTTAAACACAAAAAGGGTGAGTTAACAACTCACCCTTTTTGTGTTTAAACCTCACTTTACCTATTTACGGTCCGATGAAGAATGCTTACTGGTGAAGGACTGATCTTGCCCGGTTACATAGATACGACCGTTCAAATGAGCCCGCCCCGCTTGTTCCATTAGTAGTGGGGATCGAGCAGCTAACGGGCTATGATCTGCTGTCGAAGGTGCCGGGTGATATACAAGGGATGATTGAAGCAGGGGCGGATCGGGTCGTTATTCATTCGGGATCTCTAACTATTTTAATCAAGCACGATGAGATCAGATGAGTGTTACAAAATAAATGGTCGCTTGTATCTGGCGGGTCAAGATCAGCCTTTTGACAGCGAAGCGATTAGCTGGTTTTTAGGCAAGCTTTGTTGGCATTACCGATATCAAAACTTGCTGGTTATTTGGCCGGGCCGCCTGTGCGGATGGAGCGGCCATCCATCGTTCGCAGACCGTCAAAGATTGGCTTCACCATCGACCTGGTCGAGTGTCTCTAGAGCGTTTACCGGCTTACAGTCCAATGCTCAATCCAGTCGAGTTAGTCTGGAGCCAACTCAAGCGATCGCTGAAACATCGAATTTTTACAAGCCTGGAATCACTTCAAGCCGCCGTGTTGGAAACGGTTGATTATTTACAGGCTGATCGCAAACGCATCCGTTGCTTTTTTCGCAAGAAGGAAGTTGCTTTTTTCACGGACTAATTCACGGGTCTATAACCACCAAAAGTCGAACGTGCGGGGTGTTTACTCGGTCGCCTGGAACGCTAAATGGGAAGTCAACGTATAAAATTTGAGGCTAACTACTTTTTAAAATCCGTTTGTTTAAATGCCCAAATAAAGAAACACATGCATGATAGTTCCTTCGTCTCATGGGGAGCGTATTTTGAGAACAGGAATGAATATCACTTTCGTATACTATCAATCACTTTGAAGTGTCAATTCATTTGGAACACGGCTTGGTATTTGTATAATTCTTAGGCAAGTTGCATATGCATTCTTATGAACTGTGTTAAAAGTCAAGCGATCGAGCGTAAAAATTGGCTTATAATTCGGATCAAAATCCTCATCGAACTTCACTACCGCAAAAGCCTGCCGAAGCAACTTATATAAGCTACTTAAACCAACAGCATATGATTCAGGATTCACTGGGCCTAAAGCTGGATTAGGGCATGACGAAAATGGGGTCAATCCCAGAAATATAGCTTAGCAATGAGCCAGATGAACCGGTAAGCTGCCCAGTACTGATTGAGTCGGCAAAGTAATAGCTTCATTCTACGTTATCCGATAAACACGGCTGTGAAAATAATTCGAGCTCGTAACGCTAATGTACTGCGGATGGCCGGCATCATCCTGTTGTTCTAATTTTTGGGACACTACCTTAATCGCCTCCTCGACCGAGTGGGACTGGCGGAGGTCAGAAGCTTTCTGAGTGAGCTCGGCCATGGTTTGATCGTGCTGCTGCAAGACACATAGCTCCTCTTCGGTTAGGTTTCGACCGACACCAGCCGATTGCTGGCCCCTTTCGTAGCGGCAATCAGCTCATTGAGTTTGAGTTGCACCGACATTGAGTCCGTGTTCTGCGCTTCTTGAATTAAAAAGACCATCAAAAAGGTAATGATGGTCGTGCCCGTATTGATGACCAACTACCAGGTTTCTGAAAAGCCGAAGATTGGTCCGGTAACAGCCCATAGGAGTACCGCTGTGAGCGCGATGATAAAGGCGGTCGAGCTGCCGGTAGCCTTGGTGACCTCCGAGGCAAAGCGTTCGAAGATACTACTCGGAGAAGTCGAAGGTGGCTTGTCTTTCATGGTCCTGGTGAGTGGTCAGTAGCCTGCGTATATCCGCAAACTTCGCCCCTAAACATACCGCTGGAGAAACCAGTTAATGGGTTTAATCTTTTTTTAATAGCCTATTATTCAGCGAAAGCCGTTTCAGCTCTTCCATGAACATTTAGGTTAATATGGTTGCCTTTGGTCACAAATGGGTTTACCACTCTGTTGTGGGTTACCCAGTAGCCCGTTGAGCGGACCGGAAGTCGGGCATGGGCAGGCTGACGCAACAACAATTGCTAGCCAGGCTGGTTAAGGGTACGAATCATTAACTACATTTTCACTCATGGGTAATCTGTTGTATACCATCGCTGTAGTGCTCATTATCATTTGGCTGCTGGGTTTCCTGGGTGTGCTGGGAGCCGGTATTGCGGGCAGTGGGTTAATTCACATTCTGCTGGTCATCGCCGTGATTGCCATCATTTTTCGATTAATTCAGGGTCGCAGCGTGTAATCCTTTCAGTAGTTGCTTGACAAACCATCAATCCGCCACCAACGTGTTAGGTGGCGGATTGGCTGTCATCTTAAGGCTGCTGATAGTGTTCAAAAAAGATACTATCAGCTTTCTACAAAACGCTGTTTTTACTGCCTGTCCAACTCTACCTGTCCAGCATACTATTTCCCCCATTGCTTTATCCATTAAGTTCGGGGAATCTTAATGGGTTACTGAATCGATCTTTAAGCGTTTTTTTTAGTCGCAAAACTAACCGCCAGCAAGACTTTATTAAGTAATTGTTGTACGAAACTAACAAATTGATTGCCTCTGAGTTTACCTAGTCGAGTAAACCACTAAAATTTTAATTATGAGTCAGTTATCCAAGTTCTTCATTGGCGCACTTTTGAGTGTCGCCGTCCTTTCCTCCTGTAGCCGACCCGTGGCTTATTTTCAGCCCACGGCTAGAGAACCGTTCAACTCCCCAAAGGCCGTAGGTACTACCCCTGCAGCGTTGGCATTACTACCCTCAAGGCAGGCTCAGCAACCAGCAGAACCAATGAACCGAGGGCAACTAGCTTCGGCCCCTGAGGTAATCTCCGAGTCTAAGCAAGCTATTGACCAACTGGATGCCTATGTTCACAAGGATACTCGATTCGCCACCAATAGAAAGGTGACCAAGCGGATAGCCCGTATTCGGGAAGTATTGTCCACTCCTGCTGCCGCGGACGTTTCCAGCAAAAACGTCTCGACCCCCAAAACAACGCTTTTGAAGCGGGTTATGCTCAAGCAAATGGACAAGAAAATTAAACATCATCTGTCACCCGATCGGACCATGGCCAAGTCAATGCTAACCATCGGTGTGATCGTGGGAATTGTGGGGCTACTGCTGCTGATTTTAAATGTAGCTTCTCCGCTGGGTCTGATTGCCTTAATTGTGGGATTAGCATTAATTCTCATTGATTTGATTCGTTAGTAAAGCAACCGCTTTTTATTTTTCTGTGGACTTCTTCTTTGTTAGCTGTCACGAATCATTGGCAGTTGAAATAAAAGAGGTGTTTCACAAAACAACCGCTTCCTGCTAAAAGGAAGCGGTTGTTTTGTGAAAAGGCGGCAAAGACTCTTTGCGACTAAGTGAGCCAAAGCAATCCCCGACACTACTAGTTCGCCTTCAAGGGCCCCAGATTAGGCAATCCACCTCGTCTCGACAAGGAGTGAATTGTGAGACAGTCATTTTAATATCTGCCCAACGCTATCAGTAACATACGGTAAACTAAACTCCACGTCATCAGGCTCATTCCGGGTTCGTTTGCGGCCCATACGTAATGTACCGTTGGGATTCGATAGTCGGTGTCTTCACAACCTCGACCCGGCGCACAATGGTCTGTTGACCATCGCTGATTTCGAGCTGGTATTCGCCAAATTCCGACTCGCCAAACTTGAACTTTAGCCGGTATTTCATGGGCACTCGTCTCAAATGCACCTGGTGGAGTACGGTGTTCCGGGCATTCCGCAATAGGACGCTGACCTGTTTTGGCTCATGCACATCCAGCATTAGATTGATTGTCCAGTCTGCGCCCATGAACATACCAACATCAAATGTACGGGCTTGTAATCGCGAATTATCCTCTTGACTATCAGTAGCCTGAGCAGTGGCAACTGTCGTGGCAAAAAGCAAACTCAAGAGCAGCCATTGCTTGCTGTGGTGTAGTAGTGTTTTCATCTTTTTTGTGGCTCCCACCCTGGGGAATTGATTGACCTCTGCAAAGGTGAATGGTTTTTATATATGAGCAAAACGAATTATTTTTGTCGAAATCATGAATAATATTCATCATGGAAATACGGCATTTTCAAATGGTAAAAGAAGTGGCCACTTGGGGGAATCTGACCAAAGCGGCCGACCGGCTGTTTCTGACGCAGTCCGCCCTGAGTCACCAGTTGAAAGAGCTGGAGAGCGATTTCAACACCCAATTATTCATCCGCGATAAAAAACAGATGTTGCTGACCCCGGCGGGCGAGGTGGTGTTACAGGCAGCGGAAACAATTCTGCGGGAAGTAGCCGAAACACGGGCTAAGGTTCGGTGTCTTACCGATCAGGAAGCCGGTGAAGTACGCCTGTGTACCCAGTGTTACACGTCTTACCATTGGCTGGCCGGTTTTTTACGGGAATTCCAGCGTATTTATCCAAAGGTGGATGTTAAGGTCGAGCTGGAAGCGGCTACCCAGGATGCCGACCATCATCTGTTAGCCAATAAAATCGACGTGGCCATCACTGAAGGCGACGACAATCCGAAGTTTATGTATACCGCGCTTTTCCAGGATGAGTTCGTAGCCATTGTTGCTCCCGACCATGCCTGGGTAGGGCGTAACTGGGTAGAAATCGATGAGTTTGCGGAGCAGAATTATGTTATGTATAACATTCCAGATGAAGAAAGCTCCAATTTTACAATGCTTTTCAAGAATCGGCGCCCACCAAAAGTGTATAAAATAACCCTAACCGAGGCTATTCTGGAGATGGTGAAGGCGGGGCTAGGGGTGGCCGTGTTGCCCAACTGGGTGGTGAAACCCTATCTGCAATCGGGTCAGTTGGTTGCCGTCCGCATTACTGAGAAACGGGTTTTGCGAACCTGGTACGCAGCTACTCTCAAAACCAAACAGTTGCCGCCCTATACCATCACCTTCATCGAGCAACTCGCTTCGTACATGAAAGCGTCAGACGGCTACGCGTGTCCCGTTTGACAAAATGACATACCCCAATTGGGTACGTTTAAAAATAGTACTCAATTAGGAGCAAGAGGCTAGTTATAAATTCCCCGCAGCCAAGCTTAGGTTGGCCGCGATCCAACGTGCCGGTACGTGTTTATCGGCACACCCACATCGGATCAGGTAAAATTCTTTCCATTTATTAAGCATCCAATCCTGGTTCACAAGGCCGATACATCGGAAAAACTGCCACGGGCTTTTCGACGAGCCAGAGATCGAGATCTTACCATCGGTATTCACACCAGCCCTCGTTTTGCGATAAAATCTGGAGAAGATAAATGTGCAGGAAATAGCTTCTCTCTGGTTAAAGACTTAGACCTGGTCGGGATCATCATCTACGGAGCGAATAAGAAAGTGGCCAAAGCATTGGACGGCTTAAAAATCCAGGACTAATCGTTCAGGTCCAATTAAAAAGAATTCAGCAAGGTTTTCGCAGGCTAAGGCTAGTCGATACCAGTTGGTAGAACTAGCTGTCTAGTCAATGTCCATTTTACGAACAGCAAAATCCCCTTTGTCTCAAGAGGGAGTGTTTTGCGAGACAATGATTTTCTACTGTTCTTCAACTCGTACTAGTCGCCTATCGCGTTAAAGTACTAGTAAAGTTATCTATCGAGGGAGCTTGACGAGGGCTAAATTATTTCAACGCATTCACTTCCCGGACAACTTATGATGTGGCCAATTGTAAAACAGCATCCCCAACATATTTCAGACCTAAGACGTATCTATCGGCAAGCTCGTCAAGTGGCGTTTCCCTGGGTAGACCCTGCTACGTTTAAGCTACTGGACTTTGATCAAGTTACTCAAGACGAACAGGTGTTAGTCGCTACCAGCCAACAGCTTCCGGTTGGTTTTATTGCCTGGTGGCCACTGGACAATTTCATTCATTCTCTGTTTGTCGATCCCTCCTTTATGGGAAAAGGCGTCGGTAAATCGCTTTTACAAGCGTGTTTAAGGGAGATTGGACGACCGGCCACCCTCAAATGCAAATCAGCCAACCAGTCAGCGTTACAGTTTTATTATTCGCAAGGATGGCTTCCGGTTCATGAAGCAGCCGACTCCTCTGGTCTCTACTTCCTACTTGCCTTCCACAAGTAGGACCACTGTACGCCAAGGACAAAATAGCCATCGTGAAGCAGCACCTCATTACTGGTATTCTTTGGAGAGCATTGGTATAACTCATGTGGCTTTTGCAAAAGCGTATGCTAGG
Organism: Spirosoma aerophilum; assembly: GCF_054782495.1. Classification (NCBI taxonomy): domain Bacteria; kingdom Pseudomonadati; phylum Bacteroidota; class Cytophagia; order Cytophagales; family Cytophagaceae; genus Spirosoma; species Spirosoma aerophilum. Next base: position 107,347 of record NZ_BAAGSJ010000015.1, read on the forward strand.
GGTAGTCGCTGACAGGTATTAAACAACAAAACGCCCAGTTTAAATAGCAAACATCGACAATTCCTACACGTCTCACTTGGGAGCACTTCTTGAGAATACTCCTTTTAGGATTGTTGTTCAATACGTTACTGTCTCGTTCAATCCCTAGCCTACGTTCTTAATTATCTTATGGTCCCCGCTGGCGCTCGATTCTTATCAACCCAATAGCCCAGCACTACGATTAGCCATAGGGCTTGACTACTCCAGGCTAAGGCGGACACATCGGTCGGCGGTGGGCCAAAGGCCGCCCCTAAATAGATCACCACTAAAAACACAACCAGCCCCCACAGCGCAAAGCGGCCGGTATGGTTACGGGGTCGGGTGGCGCGAGTATACTGCCACAGACCTAGGGCGAGCAAACCTACTTCGAGGGCTACCGTAGCAGGTAGGTTGTTCCACAGGCCTAGCCCCACTTTAGGGGATGATCCCAGGTAGAGCGGTAGATCGGGACGGTGGACCACCAAGTCTAGTAACCAGTGAGAGGGCACGATTAAGCCCACCAGCAATGCTCCTGACCAATTACGCTGGATGAGGCCATACGTAGTGCCCAGTAGCAAGCCCAATACTAGTTGGGCTAGCAGGCTATGGGAGAAGGGATAATAGATGAAGTCAAAAGGTGAAGCGGCCATTAGACCGGGGCGGATTTGGACTCGCTCTACGCCTAGCAGTAACAGGGTCGGCCAAAGCAGATCGGCGAGTTGGGTAGCCAGAAACAGGATCCCTAACGAGACACGTGGTTGAAGGGGCTTGGTGGCCAGTGCGACCCCAAAATGACCTAGAAACATGGGCGTTGGTAGATGAGTGAACGTATGCAGCAAAAGTAAGGTAGCTGAGTGGCTGCTTAGCTGACGAATGACGAAGATCGACTGACTTTTTACGAAGAACTTTTGCTCGGCAGCCAACCGCCCTTGATTGCCCTAAGCTCAACGGTATAGTTGATGGTTAAAGTTGTAGATAAAGAGCGCTTACATTCAGTGCAATCGCGCCTCTCTACTCGAATGAAGATTTGTACATTCGCCTTCTACGGGATGCAATGAAAAGACTGATTCGTCTTAGAGAGGAGCGTTTTGCGAAATATTAATTTTTTTTATGACTACCCAGTGGTCCCGCATCGGTGATTGCACGGACTTCTAGCCGACCACGGCGGCTCAATCAGTGGCAAACACCACATACACCACTATTTACGTATTTTTCCCTTGAAGCCTAGCGGCGTTGCAAAAAATTAATTAGTAAACCCGCAAGGAGCCTTCTTGTCGTTGAGCAAAACAGGCGCTAATCATTGGTGGGCGGTTGAATGAAACGTCCCTTTTGTTGATCTCCCACCAAGCAACGATAGGCATTCGTTTTAGACTCCTACTATACGCGATCATTTAGCACGATTGCTTTCACCAGCACAAACTTCTTCGTAAATTTGATGATACCCTGCCGTTTAGTGCTCGGTCAACGAGGCCGATTGCTTGCTATATAAACGAAATATTGGCACTCTCCTAGGGATAGCCCTTAAGGGGCCGCTTAGAATAGTTGCCAAGCGCGCTATGAGCAGAATCAACTCGCTGAAGGCCAATGACAGCACGGCCCTCGCCAACAAGTCAAGCTTCGCCAGGGATTGCTTAAATAGGACAGTAACGGGAGATAAATAGTCGTCTAATTCATGTTCGAAGATCGTAAGTGGGTGGTGCTGGGGACTTTCTGTTGCGTGGCCCTGGTATATGTAGCCCGGCTGTTCTATTTGCAGGTCGTCGATGATACCTACTCTTTGGGAGCTTCGAAGAACTCCATTACCCGAGTCTACCAGACACCCCATCGGGGACAAATTTATGACCGTAACCTCAAGCTGCTGGTTGACAACGTCCCGGTCTATGACCTGTATGTAACCCCCAAAAAAGTTACGATAGCCGATACCGCTGCGTTCTGCCACTTAATGAAGCTCTCACCAGCCGCATTCGACAGCCTCATGACAGCGGCCAAAGCCTACTCGATGGTCAAACCCTCGCTTTTCCTGCGTCGATTGACTAAGGAGGAATTCGCCCACCTGCAGGATGCGCTGGTCGACTACCGGGGGTTTCAGGCCCGAATCAGTTCGGTCCGAACCTATCCGGGCCATACACTAGCTCATACATTGGGCTATGTCAGCGAGATCAGCCGTAAAAAGCTCGATGAGCAGGACTATCCCTACTATCAACCGGGAAACTACATTGGTCAGAGCGGATTGGAGGGCTACTACGAACAACAGCTACGGGGTCAGCGGGGCGTCAAGTTTGTTATGCAGGATGTGCGCGGCACGCCCAAAGGATCCTGGCAAAATGGGACCTTTGATACCCTGGCCGTAGCCGGCAAAAACCTGATCACCAGTGTGGATGCCGACTTGCAGCGGTTTGCCGACAGTGTGATGCTCAATAAAGTGGGCGCCATCGTGGCCATCGAACCGGCCACCGGGGAGATCCTGGCCTCAGTATCGGCCCCCACCTTTGATCCCGACCAGCTGTCGGCCAAAAACCTGGCCAACCAATATGGTGCCCTACTGAAACATCCGTATAAGCCCCTGTTTAACCGTCCGATCATGGCCAGTTACCGCCCCGGCTCAACCTTTAAGCTGGTCCAGGCCCTGGTGGCCCAACAAGAGGGGACGCTTTCTCCTGCTACGGTGTACGGCCACGCCGGCTCACCCATGCGTTGTCACTGCCGGGGAGGCAACGCCTTACGGTGGGCCATCGGTAATTCCTGTAACCCCTACTTTTACCAGGTCTTTCGGCACATGATCTATCACAATGCCGAAACCAATACCTTCAAAGCTTCAGCGGTGGGCCTGGCCCGGTGGCATGAGCGGGTGGAAAAGTTTGGCATTGGCCAGGCGCTGGGGGTGGATTTACCCAGCGAGCGGCGGGGTAACCTGCCTGACGTACCGTACTATGATAAGATGTACAAAGGGGCTAATCGTTGGAAGTTTTCGTATGTCTCTTCGTTGAGTATCGGGGAGGGGGAGCTACTCATTACCCCCCTGAAACTAGCCAACCTGGCCGCTGCCATTGCCAATCGAGGTTGGTTCATCACCCCTCATTTTCTAAGAGGGTTTGGTCAGGCGGGGGCTCAACTGCCGGATCACTACCGCCAGCGGCACTCGACCGGCATCGATCGGCAGTACTATCTGCCGGTCATTGATGGTATGCGCCGGGCGATTGTGAGTGGCAGCGCCAAATCGGCCAATTTGCCGGGGCTGGATATGTGTGGGAAAACGGGGACATCGCAAAATGCCAAACACGGGGCCAAGTTTGATCACTCGATCTTTGTGGGCTTTGCTCCCATGAACGATCCCAAGATTGCGGTAGCCGTCTTTGTGGAAAACGCGGGCTGGGGGGGCGATGTGGCTTCTCCGATTGCCGCCCTGGTGGCCGAGCGCTACATCAAAGGGCGCACGGTTTCCAAACGGTTAGCGGAGCGGCTCCGGGCGGCTCGTTTCCTTCCCCCCATCGGGGGCGTGACGCCTTATCGAAAACTGGCCGGTGTCAGGCAAGCGACACGGGCAGCTCCCTCAAGCCATGGGTATGGACCCGCCCACGGACTGCTTTCCCCTAAGCCTGTTGTAGTGAACCGTTCCATTAAGCCAATCAGCCCTTAGGGCCGTGAAAGGAAGTTAATCGGTAAACCGTAATGGGGTCACTAATTGCCACTTGGAGTCGTGGTTTTTGCGCTCAAACATGATATGGAAAGCCACTACTTTTTCTAAGTCGGCTGTTTCGGGAGGGGAAGACTCATCGACTGATCGTTGAGTTGGATTTAAATCAACGTACACGGTCATTTTATGACGATTACTGCGTACACTCATTTGGTTGAGCTGGGCCAGTATTTGTTGATAAACGCGTAATGACAGGGCGTTCATAGGGCTGCTAGTAGTTTACGAGGGGATCAGTGAAAAAGACCCCGATCAAAGATGATGCCATTCCCACAAGGTATTGGTTATAAATAAGGCTGACCTGCTGCTTTTTTATAGCCAGCCTCCTATAAATGAAACAGCCCGTGTTGAAAAGGAACGAACTGTTACGACAAATTATCCAATTGAACGCCTTGGCATCTGCGACTGATAGAATATGACAGTTATTAATTAAACGCCCTATGTAAGAAGCCGATATAGGCAAGTCACTTCGTCACAATCGGGAGCGTTTTTATAGAACACTGGTTTTAATAGCTGTCCAATGTAACCTATCATTTAAGACGGCTACTATTAATCACAAAATGCACACCAGCCACTTCGGGCATCCATAAAGTCGGTAGCGTTTACACGAACCATTCCGCTTGGAGGCACTATCTTTCCGGTACCTCATCTAGGCCACCAAGCCCAATCAATAGCTGACACTATAGGCTGTTTTCGCCAGGATACCCCTGACGAGTAGATCAATAGGAGTGCAACCGTTAGTAGCGGGTCATGTGCTGGGCTAAGTGGTTTTTTCTCGCCTGGATCCGGGCGGCAGCATCCGGTTGATCGACGATGTCGACCAGGAAGGGCAGGACTTTGCGTTCGACCAGATGATAGATGCCCAGGGGCTGCCCTGCGGATACCCGTTGGCTGCCCTGGCCCAGCCAATAGGTTATCAAAAACGTATGGGCCTGGGCAAGCTGGTCAAAACAGGTATGTTCGTACTCCCCCGTTATGCTCAGGATGATGGCTACATAGATCCG
>NZ_BAAGSJ010000015.1:112113-127583 GCF_054782495.1 Spirosoma aerophilum
GTGAACGGCTTAGCCAAACGCTCGCTCTCCCCACAATCAGAGCGCTTAGGATAACCGGTAGCCAACTCACCCGTAAGGGGGGACGTCTACTTACTTGGCGGGGGGATCTGGTCAGCCGATTGAAAGTAGTTAACATGGTTGATGGCGACAGGCGTTCCCCCGTGATAGAAGGAGCTTCCAGCCAGGTGAAACAAAGCCGGGACAGCGTTTCCCGCAAAGAGTCCCCATCCAGTTGTTTACCAAGACAGGTTGGTGGAGATAGAGCAGGCAGAGCCAGTGGGTCTTCATCGGTCGGCTCAACCAACCGCACCACCGGTAGGGATTGATAAACGGGATGGTCCTGCAACGCCTGCTCAATCTGATGACCACCTAACCGGGCCAGCGCCTGATCGAGCAGAAGGAGCGCCGGGCCAGGCCGCATGTGGGGCAATTCATCGAGGAAGGCTTTTTCGGTGCTAAAAAAGCGAACCGAGTAGTAAGAGAGATGCCGAAAGAAGACTTCCTCCAGGACGAGTCGAAAATCGATCGCCCCATCGACAATACAGATGACTCGGTTCGCCAGCATAACAACTAGTTTCTGATCAAACCTGCTATCGCCTTTTTTGTTAACGGATGATTCCCCAAAAAGGCTCAGTTAGTCGATGATGGGCGCATACTTGTCAACGTCAGCTAGTCGTAGAGGGCTGTCAATGACCCATGAACACCTCTACGATAGACGGCTTATCGGTAGTTTATCCTATCCAGCTATAATTGACAATCTATATATAATCACTCCATTCGGTAAAGTAACAATTATAGAAACAGCCTTGTTGATTATACTTAAGTAGATAAACCACTTTTAATATAATAGTGGCCCAATTAGTATAGTCATTTGCCCTAAAAATAAACTTCTATCCACCACTCGTTTATGGGGAAACCGCTACCGGGTTTACGGACCGTATGGGCTGACTATGCTAAAGCCATCGCCATACTACTCGTCGTTATTGGTCATCAAAAATTACCCTGGCCCGCTTTTCAATTCATCTATAGTTTTCACATGCCCTTTTTCTTTTTGATCAGTGGGTATCTGTTTTCTTTTCAAAAGCACCCGGTGGCCCGCTTGTTTGTGCGTCACCGGGCTAAAACCATCTTGCTCCCTTATGCTTCCCTGGGGCTACTCCTGTATGGCTACTGGGCCTTGATTGCCCAGCGCTTTGGGGGACATGACCCTATCCCGTACTGGAAACCCCTGGTAGGTATGGTCTACGGGGTGGGCACGGGCGGCTGGCTGTCACATGCGGTGCTCAGCTGGTTTTTGCCCTGCTTGTTCATGGTCGAGATCCTGTTTTATTTTCTGTTTCGCCGTCCGGTCTACCCCCTGCTTAAGCTGGGCGGTTTGATCAGCTTAGCGCTTTGCATAGCCTTGATCCAGCCGACTCGTTTACCCTTTGGCCTGGACATTGCGTTTACCGGTGTTCTGTTTTACTGGGCAGGCCATCAGGGCAAAACGGCGATCAAGAGTTTTCTGACGAATCCAACCCCTACCTTGCTTTGGATGGTCATTGCCTTAGCGGGCTTTACGTTCGCTTTAGCCACCAGCAACGGCAAGGTAGATATGCGGGATCTACTCTACGGCCATCAGTATCCCTTGTTTTTACTGGGTGGTCTCACCGGTTCACTGATGCTGATGGGGCTCAGTCGGATAGCAGCCAATGTTTTCGGGGGACGTTATTGGGTGGAGCTAATTGGGCGAAATACACTAATCACCCTGTTTTTTCAGCCCATCGCCACCACCATGCTGAAAGTTATGGCGCTTGGGTACCTGTCGTGGCCGAAAGAAAGCTTTACGGCTCCTCACTGGATTAATCTGGGCTTTGCCAGTGCCATTCTGGCCCTCCAGATACCCTTTATTTTGGTCATAACCCGGTACCTTCCCTTTATTTTGGGGCGTACGCAAGGTGAGCTACTGCCGGAGGTGGCACCACTGTCCGTAATGGACAACTCGGTTCAAAAACTCTAACCAGGTTGATCGATGGCCGAAACGATTCGTTTCAGTAGAGTAATTCGTTCAGGTGACAAAACGTCCGATCTCAAGGGAGATCGGACGTTTTGTTAGTTAAGCAGTTGATTAGTTAACCGAAAGGAATTTATATAAAGCATCTACAACCCGCTTTCAAAACGGCTTGGTTCTGCAACAAATCGATGGATAATCACTTTATCTCAAGAGGCAGCGTTTAAAAGCCACTAACTTACATTATCGGTCAAACGTGATTCGTCGTCTACGGGCTTATCTCCACTGATTACTATTATTTTAGCGCCCCCAATCGCCCTTTGGGCAGCTCCATTTTCTATAATTTCTCCTACCTGTAATGGTTTACTGACTAGCCCATCAACACCAGTATATATACTGATTTTGTTTCCCCTAGAGACCCATTACTATCAGGTAGAGTGGCCATCATGCCAGATGACCTATAGTATGAGTGCCCTTTTTCTAATACGAAAACCTAAATTTTTCAACGACTGGATCCTAAAAATGAAGTACGTTTTCGGAGTAAAGTGATCGGCTACCTGCGAGCTGCATAAGTTGTGTAATCTCGATAAAGCTGCCTTTTTTTTGTTACGGGTCCGTTTGGGTGCACAAGACCTTACGGGTAACGCCAGCCTTAGAAGCGGGATTAGCCAAACGACCGATGGAAAGCTGAGAAATCCATGAAATGACAGCTACTTAACCAGCGCAGCCCGGCAATTAACTGGGCTGCGCTGGTTAAGTAGCGTAACTTACTACCCATAAACCTAGGGTACAGTCGGTCCGAGCGTTCCAACAAAAGGCCATCAATCGGATAGAAGAATTATACCATCAACCTGAGACACGACCCGGCAATTGGAGGCAGCCAGCTAATGAACGGATGCTTTTGTCATCAAACTGGCGATTCAGATGCGCTAATAGGATGGTACCGGGGGCCTGTTAGCCCCTTTGGCTTCTTCTGCATTGACGAATAAATCAGCTCGCTGGTAAGCCCTGCCATCGCTTAGCCAGTATATCGCTGTAAGATTCTGTTTACTCTCCCGTCGCATGTCTATATCAATTACCTCAAGGTTTATGAGCTGAGAATCCGTCGTCATGACAATGACCGAATCCCCGATTTTAAATAAAGAAGGCATAGCAAATGGCTTGGCTTAGTGAACTCTGTTTGGACGCCAGAAAAATCTAACCGTCACAAAAACTTTACAAGTTTTTCTCTTTAAAATACCATACAGGTGTAGAAACAAGTAATTTTCATAGCGATGTTGAAGTGCCCTGTAAACCTCAGTACCTCAGTAGTTGGTCGAGTGTCGCGGCTACCTAGATAACAGCCCTTCATTTTTACCCCATTAGGGACTTCCTCTTGGCTGGTGGAGATACTCATGACGGACAGTAGGCTATCCGGTGCGTGCCGGTGGTGAAATCTGACCCACCCCGGCCACACGTGATCCGATCGAAGCGGGGCCACTCATGTTTCATGCTGGTTTTGCCTGGGTTCACATCCAGGAAACTGAGCAAACCCTACGCGGAAGAACGAACCGTAACCGATAAGGGGCCACTTTGGACCGTATCGACCCGTTTATGCTGTCCTTACCCCCTTAGTGAGCCGGTTTTGACTGGCCTTTAAGCGACTTGCTGCTAGTGGGCCTGTGTCATGCATCAAGGCCTGACGGGGACGTTCCGTAGTATATTCGGCTAATCCAGACCTCCACCGCACAGGCAGTCCCGCCCCGTTCAATACACGCATTTTGAGGGGACTTGCCGGGCGTAATTCGATGCCATACGCTTTGAGTTGTTCCAGTCGACACGCCAACTTCAAGGTGAACTAAGCCCCTCCATCGACAGGCAGGGCACTGGCCCGGTCAACCCTACTTAGAAATCTCTTTTTAATCCCTGTACATTAAATTCCAACTGCTTGTTACGCTCATGGTAAAACTGAACCTCAATCCGCATCGTTTTGGCCCTCTTCAGGCTGGCTACCAAGGCAGGCCTGGCCTGAATGTTGACTACATTCTGCTGAAAAACGGAGGCCGGCTCAATGGGCAATGTTTGCACCAGATCCTCATCCAGGACCAAACGTACACTATGGCCGACGATGGCTTTTGCCTGAAAAAGGCCTTTTTCAAGGCGTAACATCATCCCGACTCCTGTAGGCTTTTTTGATAGGGCAAAGTACCCCCTTAAGCCACTGTTATAAGGAAGTTCAAAATTGAGTGTATTGGTCGAGGGTAGTTCGGCCCACCGAACCGGACCGCTTGCCTGGTTTGTCCTCGTGAAATAGGTCCACTTCGGATCGGCTGGCAGGGGGGCTGAGGCAGGGCGCTTAAAGGTCGAAAACATGTCGTTTAAACGCTTTATCTCCGTGGTATCAATGCTGGTTACCGACGGGTGAAGGAGAGCCGCCAGGAGTGTAAGCAGGATGACAGATGCCCATTTGAGGCTGGTGGTTATCGGTTTCTGACCGGTGTAGATAACAATGGGTGAGGGGGTGAATACGACGGGTATGGAGTCTGTCCACATAGCCGTCTGGTCATCAAACAGTAAGCGCAAGCTTGGCAGGTCGTATTTTTTTCGGTGAGCGGGCCGGGGGTGACCAGGGCGTTCGCTCCCATCTGGCTCGGTAATTGCGTATACTTTCATGGTACTGAGCGGCCTTAGCACGTCGTAATTTGTGGGCAAACAAAGCAACTGGAACCGGTAATGTCCCATTTTGTATTGATTATTTACCAGACGGTAGGCTACTCTTGCTACGATTCATCTCGTCCAGGGCTGAACGAGGGCTTCGACGAATGGCTGAACCTGTGTTACCAGGTTCTTCACCGTGTGGCCTGGTGGCACTGCCCAACCTGGGCCCTCCATCCATCAAAAAGGTTGATAAGTATAACATGCCTACTCTATAATTGGTATACCAACTAAAAACGTGTAACCTGGCGGTACCGGGCTTAGGTAAAGACCCGGTGATCCATTCAATCGAACCCCTACGTTACCGCCTGTTGGCAAGCCAATCTCATACAACTACGGAATTGACATGATAGAACTTACCTGGAAACAACGCTACGACGCCCTGAAGAAGCATTACAAATTGACCGATGCGGATGTGGCGGCTATTACCGGGCACAGGGTTGCGGTTATAAGACAAGTGGTCAATGCGACCCAGCGAGAATTTCCCCGGTGGCTCAGGCTGGCTATTGTCATCCATGAAACCAATCAAAAACAACCGAACGTGCCTGAGTCGGCTACTAAAAGCGGCCAACCCGCTCTGTTACGAAGTACGTATAATCGAATGATGTACCAACTCAATGGAGGCAAGTACACCACTTCGTCCATCGTGGTCGAGGTTCCCTTACGGGGCGCCGAAGGGTTACCCGGCCAGTTTGTTTCGGCTTTTTTTGCCCGCAAGGAAGGTGGTCTGTGGTGGCTGGAGACGGCCGTCGTCTTTGTCGAGGATGAAGCCCCGCCAACGCCTCCGTTTTATCCGGTGGCGAAGAAACCCTTTTATAAGCGTCAATTCGTGATTGGTATAAAAACGCTTTGGGCCGGGGATCTGCCCCTTTTATGCCGAATTATTCAGGACGAAGAACGCCAGGAATACCGGTTCCTGACCGTATCCAAACCGGACTTGCAGCGTCGGTCGGTTCAGGATGACCAACGGTTGTCAATGACCCTGTTTGAGAAAGATTACCATCAGCAGATGCAGGAAACGTTTAGCCAGATTGAAAATACGATCATCCGCTCCTGATAGGTAAACCCAGTGCTCATAGAGTACGCCTGACGGATGGCTGAGACGAACTAGTCTCAATACGCCCTCGTTAACCAGCGTGTTTTGGTAAATCACAACGCCAGCGTTCAATCTGAACTTTCTGTCCAGCGCGTGATTGGGTCTTTTCTGCGCAACTTTTCGCCTACTCGGTAGATGGAAAAACCAAGAAGCAGGGTAACCAGGAGTAGGTAAAGGATCATAAAATTAATAATCCCTAGTAAGAGAATAATAAGCCCAATAGAGTGTCTGAATAGCTAGTTAACGCCAAGCCATGTTTAAATATACGTTCGCCCAATCGGTTCACTCGACGAGTTGTTCAGGAGCTCTTGAAGAACCTACTAATGGCAAAAGACTACTCTCGGCCGTTCTATCAGAGAGGCATAGCCCGCCTTTGGCCCCTAAACCCTAAACTATCCTAAGGGTAATGGGTTGATTGGTTCCCGCTTCCTCGACCGAACAAACACAAATTAGGCGGTTATCAATATCCCAATCGTGACGGGCAGGGTGTTTTTGAGCCCCCTCATAATAAAGCTTTTTTTAAGGAGCCTACCCAGCAAGTCGATTAATGCCGAACCGATCCTGCCCACGGACCAACACGCAGGGGGGCGAAGCCGCTAGCCAGCGAATAGGGTCATTCCAGGTCAGGGGCACTTCAATCCGCGCGTCGGGACGGGCATACTGGGCAATCAAAGCCACTCGGGGAAAGGCATTCAAATTGGCCGATCCGTGCCACAGCAGGCCGTCAAACATGAAAAATTCGCCTTCCTGGGTAACGACCGTCTCCAGCTGACTGCTAGCTTCCAAGCGGCTTGCCTTAGCCAGGGCCGCCCGGTTACTTGTCAGATTAAACTGTTAGGGGATCGCCTTGGTATGATGCGAGCCGCTGATGACGTTAAGCGAGGAGTTGGCCGAACTGCCCCTCAGGCCAATAAAGACCGTTAGGCCCGGCCAGCGGTGGTGTTCAATGTCGACGTGCCAGCGGTGTTTCTGGCCCGGCTGACGCACGGCGACCGATAACCCCCAGGCGATGAGATCAGGTCCTAAAATGGAAGCTACCCGATTGACAATGGCCGGATGCCGCACAATGGCATTGTACTCGGCTACATAAACATGTTTGCTCTTGACCCAGGGCCGCTGCTCAAAGGCATCTTTTCGGTGCAGGGTGGGCATCAGGGGTTCAGGCATAAACTGATGCTCAACCTGATAATGAACGTCCGTGGCTCGCTCCACGCCGGCGGGTGTCAGTAAGGGAAAAGCACCAACCCAGCCTTTCCGGGTGAACTGAGTAATTTCCTGGGATGAAAGACTGGTTACCGCCCTGGCTTGGGGCCAGAATAACGAATCACCCAGCCGGGTAGTTATCGATAGAGGAGGCGTGAAGATCGCTGGCATGAATGGCATGAATGGGTTACAAACAGAACTAACGACTAAGCGGGTAAGAAATGAACGGATGTACTGGAGGAGGATGCCGACCTTGACGGGTTGAAATGAATCACTCACGGTGATCACCCGATCACTAATGTTCAGGTTGGTTGGCATACGATTTTGTTCAGTAGTGAATGGCGACTTCCCTAAGTTCAGGGGGCTAGTCTTTGGACGTCGATTGGTTAACCGGGTAACAACTGGTCCATGAATCTCGCTGAAATTAACCAGGAGGGTAGTCCTTAGTTGGTCTCTCACCCCCTTCCCTTAGTCCGCTTAAGGGAATAGACCGGCGTACCGGTTGCTCCTGTTGGCCCGCGACAACCGGTACGCCAGGCAGCGAAGGCGTTCTCATTTCGATCGGGTGGCAACCCGGTCGTTGGTTTGTCGGCCTGATGGGTCCTACTCAAAAGCGGGTCTGGGCATCGCTCCGGGGTATGCCCGCTTGGCCAACCGGTACACTACCTGTAAAAGGCTGGAAAGTAGGGAAGGGGAGGCCCTGGAGAAGCGGTATCCCGTATCGGTTGGGCGCTTCAGTCGGTATAAACTCGGGCAACCCCCTGAGGTCAGGCCAGCCGGCTGGATTAATGGACAGCCTTCTTTCGGCTCCTTATCGGCTAACCGGGCCCGTTACGGCCTCGTTTAAGTAACTCAGGCCGGCGGATTAGCGAATCAACCCGTTGATTCAGGCTCCGGGTCTCTTGGATTGCCGTTGGAAAGGGCTTTTTGAGGGGGCGCGTCAGTAGGACGCTTATCCCCTTGGGGTGTGATTCCCACCCAGCGCCTCGCCGATAAATTTTTCTAGTTTTCGGGTATCCTGTATAAGTGGTACAATACTTTCAGACTACTGGACATTTTACAAAGTGAGTGAGTAGCCGGTAACTTAGGAGTGGCTAAACTTCTATCTGTTACGATCATGGACTACTCACTCTACCAGCCATTTAGCAGCTATTTCCCGCAGTTCAGTCGAGGTATCGTTAAGAATTTCCTATTACTCGCCCAAGCTCTATTGGCCAGTCGTAGTACCAATCTAAACACCGTCAAGGACCGCATCGGTACATTGCTGGGAAAGGCAGATCGTCGACCGGCCAGTCATTATAAACGGCCGCTTCGGCGGTCCGATGATCCGCTTCTTCCGGTGCCCTCAAGCAGCACTACTAACCGAGTGCATCCAGCCGCGGGGGCGGACCCTGATTTACGTTTCGGCTGTTGAGCGGTCGAGTCGACTATTTGATTTTAGATTCGACCAATTGGGAGATTGGCCAAAAATGGCAGGGCCGCCTGTGCGGTACACTTACAAGTACTGTGCGTCGTCTATCAGCAGGTTGCAATACCCATCTTTTGGCGTGAGTTAGACCATGATGGGCATAGTAATGGCTTGGAACATCAAGAGTTAATGCGTGATGCAGCCCGGCTCTTTAATTTAAAAGGCAAGACCTTATTAGCTGATCGGGACGGGGCCGCCCGGGCGGTACGTGGGCGATGACTGGTTGCGATTCCTGGGGGACTTAAGAATTGACTTTGTAGTGCGACTACCGATTAAGTGCTATAAGAAACAGGTCAACAATTACTATAGCTTGGAGCGGAAAGCGCTCCGGCGTAAACGAGCCGTATCCACGCCAATTCTATGGGAGGGTTACGAGTTTCGATTGGTGATGAATCGGACCGCCGAAGCGGTAAAATCCGGATGCTTGTAAGGATGAGCCGATTTTATACTGGATTACCAGCTTGCCCAACGTAGTTGTTGCCACAGAGTTGTATCGTAAGCGGTGGAAAATAAAACGGGGCCGCCCGCGCGGTTTGCTTTAAGTGTTGCAAGACCAACGGATTCAATCTTCAACAAATGAAACGCTCCGGCGTCCCGGTTCTAAAATCCGTTGAAGATTAGCCTGCTGATGGCCATCATTGTTTTTGCCTATGTGCTTTGCTTATTGGAAGGTCTCAAGCACCGGAAGCAAATCGCCACTAAACGCTACCGCTCAGGAGTGACAGGTCCAGCACAGTCGTTTTTCAAACGAGGTCTTCAGGAAGTGAGCGCTCGTATTTTAGACTTCAAGCGATTTTTAAAACAAGTTAAGGTCTGGTTTGACGCGCGGCCAAGGGTCAAATGGTATTTTGTCCAGTAGTCTGCAATACTTTCGCACAAGGGTATCAATTGACTTAATATCACCTAGTTACAACTAGAATTTCATTTTAACGGTCGATTAATTGAAAAGAAAAAGATTCTGTAGACTTCCTTCTTTGAAACCTTCAAGATCGTTTCATAATGCCGTTTGCGATATCAAATCGCTTCGGCCGGTCCGCCGGTGCGGCTCCGATTCATTTTAGCTCATGAGATAACGAGTTTTCTGAAATCAACCGGGCCGCCGGGCGGTAAATTTTATAAGTAAAGTGGACACAGATGTTCTAAAAATTTAATATAAACAGCTAATTATCAATGAATTATAATTTCACACGAAAGTATTGTACCACGTATACAGTTTACCCTTATGTTCCCTACCAGATTGTTGCTCAACTCTACTATCAACAACCAGTACTGTTTACCAGATAGCGATGGCCTTAAACAAAAACCCCTTCCAGCAAGACTAGAAGGGGTTAAAAATTCCAACTATTAATAATAAGTATGTACACAATCGAAGGCCAAAGTGGTAAGATATACTGTATTCAATTATAACATTTTATTTTTTATATCCATAACTCAACTACCCATTAAAACTGTTCAGTTTCAATGGGTAGTAATTCAGGCAGGTAGCCAGTAAACTCTGCTCATCATCCAATACAGTAATGAGCACTTGGAGCTAACCCGACCAAGATAACCAGTAACCAATAGAGCTACATTTTTTCATGAAAGTAGAGGAAGAAGTTTTAAATTTTAGCAATCAAGCTAACAGATAGAATTACTCTAGTAATTCAGCGTAGCTAGGCCTGACTGGACAACTGAAGGTTTTATCAAAAACACGTCTTTTCATAAGATTCATATTTAAGAATATGATCTAATCTGCCTGAAAATTCTTCCAGTCAACTGTAGCAAGTCCACACTTGCGTTGCTCGAACTACTATCCAGTAAATAATAACAAGCCTATAAGGGTTGTATAGGGGTTGTCTCAACCAAGACGCAGCCCTATTACGCTAACAAACTGATAAAGTGCTTAGGTACAACAATTGCTCATAGAATCAGCGGAGGCGAGCGCTAGAGAACGCCACCAAATAATAAATTTAATTGACTTTGACTATGTTTGTATTCTCAACTATCAACTACTTATGAGATTAACCTATTTATCCCGTCTCACCTATGCATTGGCCATTTGTTTGGCTGTTACTAATTGTACTCGTATCGAGCCAGATCCTGACTCAGGTCAGTCGGGATCACCAAGAGCGGCGGCCCGAGAAGACATAACCATTCGGGTAAAGTTTACGGATAAACCCAGCTCACCGACAACTACTTATGCCGACTTAAAGTATGACAAATCCATTGGTTTCATTCCCGTGAAAGATGATGGGGGAATCGGTGATTTTAACGTTGTCTATCCCTTTGTCGTGGGTGGCCAAGCGGGTGATGGCAGTTCCTATCCCGGATTAACCTACACCGACGGGGCGGGCAAATCCGTGAAATGGCATTATACATTTGCCTGGAATGCCAATGACACCCATAATTCATATGCCTCCGTGACAAACTGGGCCCAGGCGCGCACCATGTTTGCTTCAGGAGCCATCGATTTCTCTAACCACAGCCTGACCCACGCGGCTTACTACAGCCGCTATTATGATCTTAAACAAAACGAGATTAATCTTTACGATCAAATTGGGATTAAAACACGGACGTTTACCATACCCACGGATTATGAAGGTTTTGTCGAGTCAAGTTTTGCCCAGGGGTATATCCTCACGGCTAGCCAGGGGTATGGGCCCAACGGGGATGCATCGGATGATAACAATGGCCCTGAAAAGTTTAATGTGCTGTGGGGCGAACGGGTAAAGAGCAATGAAACCCGGCGACTCATTACCACCCGACGCTGGTGGGGTGATTACTGGACAGCCACGGAAACCGCTAAGGCTAAACGATGGGTAGATGATGCCTTCGAAGCCTCAACGGGTACATCGGCTGATACCAAGTTTGTTTACCAGGCCTTTTCCCACGGCTTGAATTATCCGTTCCTCGATGCCTCGCAGTTTACTAACTACAAAGGGTTCCTGGAATATATTCAGAACCATAGCAAAAATCAGGATCGAACCTGGATTTCGGGTCTGCAGGAGTTTGCTGAATACCTGGAAGTAAAAAAAGGGCTGGTAAAATCAGAGTCGGTTACGGGCAATGGCATAACGATCAAGCTGGACTATAGTCAACTTAGTGAGGATCTGATGTGGCGCGATGTATCGTTGCTGGTACAAGGAGGCACCATTGAAAGCGTAAGCGTTAATGGAGCGGATGACTTTAGTTTCAATGCCTCAACCGGCTTGATCAACATCTATAAGAAAAAGACAAGTGGTTTCGCAAACCCAGCTGACACCGAGACTCCGCCCCAGCTTACCTCCGTCATAAAGTCAACGTCGAATACACGAGTGATGAATCTGACGTTTGACAAACCAGTAACGATGACCAAGGCCGGATGGACTATAACTACGAACGGAAAAAACAATCCTGTTACGTCATTGACGGGTTCGGGTCGGTACTGGCAGTTGATTGGCTATTATGGTAACGTATCGGGCCAGAAAACGGTGATTGATTACCGAATGCAGCGTGGCGATGCCGAAGAGACAGGCACCGGTAAAAAAGTAACTTCTTATATTGGTTATGAGTTGAAGCACAAGTAGAAGCTGTTCAGGCTAATGCACTAGATTTCCAAAGAAGGGCGAAAATTGAGCCGGGCCGCCGGGCGGTGCGAAACACAAATTCACACCTTTCCTGGAAGTCTTGAACAAAATTACATTTGAAAAAATGGATACTGCCCTACGCAGTCTGAGCGAGGTAAAGAAATTCAAGTGGAGATGACTGTTTATTCCGCCCTAGTTGATCAGTTGATTTGGGGCAAACTGACCATTAGAGCAGTTTGCCCCAAATCAACTGATCAACTAGGGCGGAATAAACAACATCGGCCCCTGGGGACTTGAACGATAATTAATCGGTAAACCGTAAGGGAGTCACCAGGCGCCATTCAGAGTCGCGGTTGTTACGCTCAAACATGATATGGAAGGCTACTACGTATTCTGAGCCGACTGTTTGATAAGGGGAGGGCTCATCGCTTGAGCGTTGAACTGGATTCAGATCGACCTACACGGTCATTTTGTGGCGATTGCCGCGAATACTCAGTTGGTTAAGCTAGGCCAGTAGTTGCTGATAAACGCGGAAGGATAGGGCGTCATCCGGCAGGTAGGTGTTGATACTGCGCTCAATAAAGAGCGGCTCAATCAAAAATTATTAAAAAACCCCTATGGTGATTGGCCTGGAACTAGTATAGGAACTATTTATATCCTTCAGGATAGCCATACAGGAAGTTCACAATGCTGTACCTGCGGGAGTAGACAGAGTATTCCGATTCGTTTCAATCGAGCCCGCAACAGGGTAGTCTGCCATAACCAGCGCAACCTAAGGCTAGTTAGTGCCTACCAGGAGGGAAGAAGCCCGGACTCGCTCGGTGCGCAGGTAAATACGCACATGGTCCACCTGACTGACCAACCGGTAATGCCGGACAATGTAGCGAGCAAGGGGGGGAAACTGCTCAAACCGGTAGCGAGCGGTATCGCTCATAAACAGACTGTTGGGACCCGTCGCATCCAGAAAAAAGGTGGGTCGGCTGGTCATAATATCCTTCAGGTATTTATGCTGGTAGGCCGGGCGTAGCGAGTGGGGATACATACTCCGAAAGCTAGTATTCTCGCTGGTACCCTGCGGTAGCTGGGTATCGACGTGGTAGCGGTTTTGCCAGCCCCAAATCACTAACCGATCACCGGGTAACGCCCAGGCGCTGATCGCCGAAGAAACCGGATTCACCTCTACGGCTTGCGGGTGGGCCAGGCAGTAAAGGTAATAATGGGCCTTTTGCAGGCCCGCGTGTTGCACTGCACTGAGTTGAATCAGGCTTGGTACAATCGTTAGAGCGGCTAACCGAAGCCGGTTTACCCTCAAGATAGGCCAGCTGGTCAGCAGTTCCTGCGTCGCTACGCTCAATAGCCAGGTGAGTGGCAGTAAGACCAGCCATAAGTGATGGCCGTATTCGGTGGCGGGCATGGCGACTGAATAACAGGCCATTGCCAGCCAGCCCAAAGACCAACCCAGTAGCCACTGCTGGCCCGCTGGTAGGCGTTTCCGGCGGTAAATCCGTCCCCCAATGGCCAGCGATGTTGCCAGCAGGAATAGCCAGACGTAGTGGCCGAAGGTAGGTTCAGCGGTGAAAAATCCGGGAAGACGGGCCAGTTTTTCCCAAAGCGGCAACTGGGTATTAGGATATAGATCTTTGTAGTACTCTCTATAATTCAGCAGGTTCGACTTAAAGTAAAACACATACATACGCTCGCTTACCCCCCACAGCGTACATAAGCCAATGATCAGCAGGCTGGGCAATAGCCCCCCTATCAGTAGCCACCTTAGTGCCTTTTTGGCGGTAGGAAGATACCGCTTCGTTTCTCGACGGGCCGTCAGGTTAACCAACAGGGCGGTGACTATGATGGCGATGCTGGGTACAGCCTGTAGTTTAATGAACGGAATCAGGCCCGCTAATCCTCCGGTGATGAGCCAAACCATATGCTGGCCGGTAAAAGAGGCTGGCCGTTTATAGAGTCGGACCAGGATCCGCCAGCAATAAGCGAGGATGGGCAAAGCAGGCAGTTCACTGCTGCAATGTAAATAATCAAAATAGGTGGTAAACCACAGAAACAGCATCAAGACCAGTAGGCTTACCCGACTGGCCAGGGGCGATAGCAACTCCCGCATGGCGGCAAACAGGAGCCAACTAGTTAGGCCTACCAGGCAGGTAGCGGTCAAGCGGCAGGTCACATAGGTAATGGGCCAGTGCAGCAGCCCCGGCCAGGCCAGCAGATAGCTATTGAGGGGGCCAATGGTTGTGCCGTCGACCGAGCGCCAGTAAACCGGATCCTGCAGCAGGGTGAGCGCCTCGGCAATCATCTGGGTTTCGTCGACGTTCAACCACTCGGCAAAGAAAATGCTGGGCAGGCGGGCGATGAGCAGTCCCAGCATGGAAAGGGCAACAAACCAGCGATCCCTGGCCAGCCAAGAACCAGCCTTTGGCGTAACATGAAGACTTAACGTAACAATCAGTCCCAGTAAGCAACCATAATACAAATAAGGAAGGTAGGAAATTGGCCAATTAACAAAGAATCCCATAGCTTTTCAGGTCATAGGTCTACACTAGATTAAGCCATCATCACAAAGGGGGTGACTGTTTAGATGGATCAATGTTATGACTGTATATATATCTACGTAGTAACTAATTTAATTTAATGTTTACTAAACGGCATGCTGAACAGTACAGTATGTAAGCCAGGCGGCCGCAGTGCGCCCCCGACAAGCGGCTCGACGGGTTCAATGCGTCTGCCTCTGCCGGTACGGATGTTATCATCTGGTCGGCAACCGGGGGAGCCAACCAGCGCTGGAAGTTCCTGAATAAGGCGGGCGTTCGTCAGGCCGCTCCCGATGGAGAAGTCCGGGAATTGGCGGACCGGAGCCTGGGGAATTATCCCAACCCATTTAGTCAGAAAACAACGCTGAGGTTTCGGGCATCTTTGTGGGCTCGCCAATCGGTAATTCACATTTATACCCTCCAGGGTAAGCTGGTCCGCTATATTGACGTAACGGCCCATCAGGAAGGGCGGTATGAGCTAAGCCGGGAGGAGCTAGGGGAGGGCATCTATTTTTACAGCTTATTTGAGGACGGCATTCTCAAAGCCAGTAAACGGTTGATCATTGGACACGAGTAAAGGCTAGGAAACGAAGCAGCCTCAAAGAGGGGCTTTGAGGCTGGTGATGTTGAACAAAGCGAAGGGAATCAATTGTCCGGAAAGGATGCGACTTGCTGATTCGATAAATTCCCTTCGCTTTGCCAGGTCGTATGCTACGGATAGTCGTTGACAGTTACTAAAGGAGGGTGTCCCAATTAACGCCCGTGGCTGTTGCACAACTCTACTTAGGGATTTAAGTGGCCTTTTCTGTATCTTAAGGTATGCAAGGCAGAAAAGAATATACCGAAAAGCAAATCACTTGTTTTCAGCTCTCCAGCCGCGTCCCTAAGCACACTTTCTACCGTCGGCTGAAGGAGACGCTTGACCTGAGCT
>NZ_BAAGSJ010000016.1:0-25089 GCF_054782495.1 Spirosoma aerophilum
ACTTGTTAGCTGTGTCCTGTGCTTAACCAAGCTGCTTACCGCTGGCTAGTGGTCGGTTTCGTACCGGGTCCCTTTCTGAATTAGCCACTTGACCCCTAGTTTGCCCGCACCCCAGAAGCTCTCGTACTGCGCCGAAACCCGGCATCTATCGACATCGTATGCGACTGATAGAGTTAGACAGATGTTAAAATTTATGTCTCATAATTCGCTCCCGCCTGAGATTAAGCAACCTACTTGATTTATTTCAGAAATGGGCAGCCAGTCAATAGCTTGGTTGACTATCGGCCCAACGCTGTCGGTAGTAAACGGTAGGGGCTAAGCGGTTTTCTTGATGATAAAATGCCCATTCCGCTTCCAATCGAGTTAGGTATAGGATATGGGGATAGACAACCAAAACAATGATCAGCGATTGGCCTTACTTCGCCAGCATGTTGCCGAATGGAACGCCCTGTTAGCCGGGGAAGTGCAGGCCCGAATCGCCCTGGACAACAAGCACCAGGAAGAGCACACCTGGGCTTACTCGGATGAGATTAATTATGTGGGTCGGGCTTGCTTAGCGACCAACCATCTCCAGGCGATTCGGGACCTGACGACTCTTCACCGGGCTGCCCGCATTGCCATGCGCTTGCGTCATCAGCAAGAGGACGAGGCGATGCCTCAAACTCTGGCTGAGGGGGGGCATGATGCATCTTGCGGACAAATTGTTCTAGTTAAGCCCATCCCTTCTATAGTCATTTCTAAGATAGCTCATCTACGATAACTTAAGTCTTAAGGAGCCATCTCGTTAAACCCTCATAATTGAGACGAGGAAACGTTTATGAATGGGCTCCCGCCTGAGACGTCGAAGTGTTCATGTATTTGCTCCTTAATTCGGGCGTTTAATTAGACGCCTTATCTTAATAACTGTTAACTACAGTTCGTAGCATACGGCCTTGGTAAAACCATTAATTTACAGGGCTTCATGCTCGACAACATCATTGATTCTAACTGAATTCAGTACTGAATTCAATACGCCCGGAAATTTTTCCTCCAGTTCGTCGGACCGTAATGAAATCAAGCTTTGGGTACCATACGGTCTCAAATGAATAATGCCTGCCTCCCGCAATACCCTGATATGATGTGACATAGTTGACTTGGCAACGGTAGTCGGAATGGTGCCACAAGCCTTCTCGCGTTCCGACTGGGCCAGACATTTCACATAATCTAAGCGTACTGGGTCACTCAGCGCGTGGAGTATACCCGTCAATGTGATCTGGTCAGTGGTGGGATGCTTGTACTGTTTCATGGGATAATGCCTGCTAATTGCCGATCCATTAAGACTGCTGATAAATAAGATAGCTGTAACTACAGTGGTTGCTAATACAACAAAGGAGCTGATTAAAAAAATTCAATAGTTTTTTTCAGACTTAAGAAACCATCTGTGTGAGCCTATTGTTCGACATCCATCAAACAATAAAAGTTCGATAATTGTAGAACAATAAAACAATACAACCACGGACAACATGAAAACGCTCAACTTTCGTACACAGTCTCTGATTGCCGGTCTGATCGTCTTGGCAATCGCGCTACTTTTTGTTACCCCAAAATTATTATCTAACCAACCGACGTCATCCTCTAACAGGAAGCTTTCCGCTTCTACACCACCAGAAAACAAGGTAGCCACCGATGCGTTTGTGGTCAAACACGAAACCATCACCGACGAACTACAAACGACCGGAACCATTCAGGCAAATCAGGAGGTCGAACTGGTTAGTGAAGTGGCCCGGAAGCTGGTCCGGGTGTATGCTCGGGAGGGTAGCTACGTGAGCCAGGGTACGTTGCTCTACAAGTTAGACGACGCCGATCTGCTCGCTAAGAAACACAGGACAGCGCTACAGGAAAAACTGGCCCGGCTGGATGAAAAACGCTTCCGGGAACTGTTGGCGAGTGAAGCCGTCAATCAGCAGGAATACGATAAAGTGCTGACCAATCTCCGTGTGTTACAAGCCGAAATAGCCATGATAGATGTAGAGTTGGCTAAAACCGAGATTCGGGCTCCGTTTGCAGGTAAACTGGGACTTAAACGCGTCGACGTTGGCGCCTACGTGACGCCCTCAACGGTGCTCAGTTCCATTGACGACATTAGCCGGGTAGCAGTTAACTTCACGATTCCCGAAAAATATGCCTCGGAGGTGCGACCGGGTCAGGCTATTCGCTTTACGACCGAGAACAGCCGCCGCCCGTTTCTGGCGAAGGTTACGGCTACCGAACCAAAGATGGAAGCCAATACCCGGAGCTTGTTGGTTAAGGCCGTTAGCGACAACAAAGGCGGCAACCTGGTGCCCGGCTCTTCGGCCAAGATTGCGTTTGCCCTGCATGTGGCCCAGGACGGCATTCTGATTCCTACGCAAGCACTAATCCCAAACGCCAGAGGATACTCCCTGTTCAGAATCAAAAATGGAAAAGCCGAGCGCCGGGAGGTGACGACCGGAAGCCGGACCAAAGGAACTGTGCAAATTCTGAAAGGATTGTCGATCGGCGATACCGTACTGACGACCAATTTGCTTCGCCTGGATACGGGCGTTCCGGTGACGACAGCGACTATCGAATAACCCCCCCCTCTTTGTTTGCCTACAGTTTATTTCAACATACTTTACCATGAGTTTATCAGGAATTAGTATTCAGCGGCCAGTGCTGGCCGGGGTACTCTCTGTATTGATTATACTTTTTGGCTTCGTCGGGCTGACCTACCTCGGTATTCGCGAATATCCCGTCACGGATTCACCGATTGTTACGGTCACCACGTCCTATCCGGGGGCCAGCCCCGATGTAATCGCCTATCAGATTACCAAACCGCTGGAAGAGGCCATTGGCGAAGCCAACGGCATCCGGACCATCTCGTCGACATCGCAGGAAGCGGCCAGTGTGATCACGGTTGAATTTAACCTCAACGCTAATCTGGAAGCAGCTGCCAATGACGTGCGGGATAAGGTAACCAAAGCCCGGCGTTTGCTGCCCGGTGACGTGGATGCGCCCATCGTGGAAAAAGCCAATAGTGGCGATATTGTCATCTTCATGGCGGTGGAAAGCAAAACCCGCAGCATTCTGGAAGTAAGCAACCTAGCCTCCAGCGTCATTAAAGAGCGAATGCAGACTATTCCGGGCGTAAAACGGGTCGGTATCGCCGGTGAGAAAAAGTACGCCATGCGGCTACGAATCGACCCGGCCAAACTGGCGGCCTATCAACTGACGCCTTCGGATATTGAGCAGGCGCTACGGAAAGAAAATGTGGACCTGCCCTCCGGCCGGATTGAAGGTGACCGCAACGAACTGACGGTTCGAACGCTGGGCCGACTGACTAAAGAGGCCGATTTCAACAACATGATCCTCAAGCAGGCCGGTGGCAGTATTATCCGTTTCAAAGATATCGGCTACGCTGAACTGGGGGCCGAGAATGAACGAACAGCCATTCTGAACAGCCTGAAAGACAACTCGCCGGTGATCGGGGTCTTTGTGGAGCCGCAACGGGGAGCCAACGCCGTTGCCATTGCCGACGAGTTTTACAAGCGACTGAAAGAATTGCGTAAAGAAATACCGGCCGACTACGAGCTGACCATCGGGAAAGACTTCACCGAGCCGATCCGGGACTCTATTTCTGAAGTCGAAGAAACGCTGTTTGTGGCGTTTGGTCTGGTCATTCTGATTCTGTTTCTATTCCTGCGCGACTGGCGGTCGACGATCATTCCGGTCGTGGCCATTCCGGTGTCCATTGTGTCGGCTTTCTTCATCATGTACATCGCGGGGTACTCGATCAATATCCTGACACTGCTCGCTTTGGTGCTGGCCATTGGCCTGGTCGTGGATGATGCCATCGTAGTACTGGAAAATATTTATGCCAAAGTAGAAGAAGGCATGTCGCCGGTTCAGGCCGCCATCAAAGGGTCGTCGGAAATCTACTTTGCCGTTATTTCGACGACCATTACGTTAGCCGCCGTTTTCCTGCCGATCCTGTTCCTGCCGGGTATTACGGGTAAGCTTTTTCAGGAGTTTGCCGTTGTCGTTGCCGGATCGGTGCTGGTGTCGGCGTTTGTGGCCCTGACGCTCTCGCCAATGATGAGCGCGTACCTGCTGAAACGGCATGACAAACCTAACTGGCTGTACCGGAAGACGGAGCCTTACTTCGTGGCCCTGAACCGTGGTTACGAACGGTCGCTGGGATGGTTCATGCACTACCGCTGGGTGGCCTTCCCGACGCTGATCATTACGTTCGGACTCATCTATGTCATTGGTAAGCAACTCCCCTCGGAGCTGGCTCCGCTGGAAGACCGCTCGCAAATCAGTCTGGCCGTCATCGCGCCGGAAGGGTCGTCGTACGAGTACACGGAGAAATACATGAACGAGATCGCCAAGTTCTCGGTCGATTCGACGCCGGGCCTATTCCAGACGTATTCGATCCTGGCCCTAACCTTTGGGCCACCAGCGCCGGTGAATATTGCCATCCAGAATACCTTCCTCAAAAAAGCTGACCAACGGACAACTACCCAGGCCGACGTGTTTGCGACTTACGCCCGAAACATTCAGAACTTCCGGGGGGTGATGGTCTTTCCGGTGCAGCCGCCGACCATCGGGAGCCGATTCGGACAGGCCCAGCCCGTTCAGTACGTCTTGCAGGGTACCAATCTGGCGGCTATTAACGCCGTGTTACCGAAGTTTCTGGATGAAGCGCGGAAAAGCCCGATTCTAAAGTTTGCGGATTCAGATTTGAAAGTCAATAAACCTGAACTGGTCCTTCAAATTAACCGCGACAAGGCGGCTGAGTTAGGTATATCTGTGGCCGAGATTGCGCGTGGTTTACAACTGGCGCTGAGTGGTCAGCGGTACGGCTATTTCATTTTCAATGATCGTCAGTACGAAGTAATCGGCCAGTTGCAAAAACAGGATCGCGATACGCCGTATGACCTGAAATCGATGTTCGTGCGGACCCGAACCGGGGACGTTGTTTCACTGGATAATCTGGTTTCGTTTAAGGAAAGCATCAGTCCGGCGGCCATTTACCGGTACGATCAATCCATTTCAGCAACCGTTTCAGCGGGGCTGGCACCGGACAAAACCATTGGTGACGGCGTGGCGGAAATGAACCGGATCGCCAAAGAAGTCCTGCCGCCGACGATTAAAACCTCACTGGCGGGCGAATCGCGTGATTATTCCGAAAGCTCATCGAGTTTGCTATTCGCATTTGTATTCGCGCTGGTGCTGATCTACCTGGTACTGGCCGCCCAGTTCGAAAGCCTGGTTGATCCGTTTATTATCTTGCTGACCGTACCAATGGCAATGACCGGGGCTCTGCTGAGTTTGTGGCTGTTTGGCCAGACGCTGAATATTTTCAGCCAGATTGGTATCATTACCCTTATTGGTCTGATCACCAAAAATGGTATTCTGATTGTGGAGTTTGCCAACCAGCAGAAAGAAGCCGGATTGAGCCCTTTCGAAGCCGCTAAAGTAGCAGCGGCCTCCCGCTTCCGGCCCATCCTGATGACCAGCCTGGCGATGATCTTTGGTACGATTCCAATTGCACTTACGGTTAACAGCAGAAACTCGCTCGGAACGGTCATTGTCGGCGGCCTATTATTCGCAGGTCTGCTCACACTCTACATCATCCCGGCAGTGTACTCTTACTTCTCGCGGGTGCCCAAAAAACAAGCTGAAGAGTTGGAACTGGTCGCGTGATGTCGTTTTCTTTTCTCACCACATGTTTATGAAATACTCAATTAAACGGGTCGTATTGTGGGTGGCATTTGCTTTCCTGAGTCCACAATCACTCAAAGCCCAGGTTCGTCAGTTGACGATGGAAAATGCCGTTCAGCTGGCCATCGACAAAAATCGTGACTTGCAGGTAGCTACCCTGGAAACCGCAAAGGCGGCTCAAAAAGTGCAGGAAGCCCGGGGCTATGCCCTGCCAACGGTAGCGGCTTCGGCGCAGTATCTGTACTATTTTAACAAACAGGTTTCGTTTCTGCCCGGCAGCTTTGTCGGCTTAGGCGACAATCAGCTAGCAATGTTTCGGGTTGGGGGTTCCAATGCGTTCCTGGGTGGTGTGGCGGTATCGCAACCCTTGTTTCAGGCCAGCGTTCGCTCGGGTATTAAAGTAGCCCTGATCGATGGGTTAGCCACCGATCAGGCTCTGGCTGAGACTCGTTCCATCGTCGTTACCGACGTGAAGAAAGCCTACCTCGACGTACTGATCACGCAGGAACAACTTCGGTTACAACAACAGAGTATCGCCCGCAACGAGCAGGCCCTGAAAGATGCCCGTTCGTTGCTGGCACAGGGGAGGGCTTCGCGGGTGGATACGTTACGGGCTTTTGTAACCCTCGAAAACCTGCGGCCAACGCTCATTCAATTGACGAACCGCATCGGTATTACAAAAACGGTATTGAAGCGTACCGTTGGATTGGACGAGCGGGAGGAGGTTGAGCTACAGGATTCGCTCCGGTACGACGATGCTTTAGTCGTCGCACCGGGGACGGATGCCTTTCTCGATGCGGTGCAGGCTCGACCTGAGGTACGTCGGCTGGAGCTGGTTGACCAGTTAAATCAGGAGCAGATTGCGCTACAGGCGGCTGAAAAGCAGCCGAAGTTAGCCGCGATCGGCCTGGTACAATCCCAGTCACAAGCCAATAATTTTCGACTGGATACTTATCAGTGGCCCGTAAGCTCGTATCTGGGTTTGCAGCTTAGTGTACCCATTTTCACTGGTTTTCGAACGCAATCGCGTATTCACCAGGCGCAGATAACCCGTCAGCAGAGTGAAACGCAATTGACTAATCTAAAGGAAATCGTGCGGGCACAGGTGAAAATAGGTCTGGCCAATGTGCAGGAAGCCCGGTTGCGCATACTAACCCAGCGACAGACGATTTCCGTTGCCGAGTTGGGATACCGCATCACCCGCGACCGCTGGAAACAGGGTATTGCGTCCCGCTTAGACCTGACCGATGCTGAGCTGTCGCTCACTCAGGCTAAATCAAACTATCTCCAGGCCGTGTATGATTACCTCACGGCTGCGGTCGAATTGGATAAGGTCTTGGGCCGGATAAAGTAATTACTACCTGAATTAGATGTTTAGTTAAACCCATTTATAAACAAAAAAGAAGCCCCTTTTCGGGCTTCTTTTTTGTTCAACGCAATTTTACTACCACAAACCGTTAATTCCGAAACCTGTACGTCAAGATAGCCATAGCAGGTAAAAGGCTCCCACGTGAGATGCATGAACTATATGGTGTTTGCTTAAAGAAAGTAGTGATCAAACGGCTTAGTTTACTACCCTTCAACGACGAACCCCAACTTACTGTCTGATGGCACCGGTATGGTGTTTGATTCGTCAAGCCAAGCGGCTGCTTACCAAAAGTTACTGCCCATTGACAAAGCGTGTCCATGTAAATAAAATAAGGCTTCCAGCAGGATTACCCGCGCTAGCAGCTAAGCCACAACCATAATACAGACAAGGACTACCTGAGCAGGAACCCAGCACAAGCGATGAGTAGCCAGCCTATTCACTCCTCGATACTGAGCCAAAATAACAACCTAATCATAGTCGTTGGAAAGGCTTAAGTAAACCCCTACGTCTGGCACCTGAGTAATCTCAGGGGATTGCCTGATTTTGGTCAGCCCCTGAGTTTAAATCCAATGCTAGTTTTACCCGGTACTAAGCGCACGACCTCACAGGGGGGTTACCTGTTCATCCTAAAAGAGCCAGCCCGAAAACCAGCGACGCGGGTGGCTTAAATTACATTGGCCGATTAGGTTGACTAACGAGGACAGCGTGCCGCTTAAAAACTAAAACCCCCTCAACGGATGACCACGATCTCGCCAGCCAGCTTCTATCAGTACACCTATCCAACGTTTACCGACAAGCCACAATGGGTGTATGTTCACTTTCTGACCCCTGATGGCCAACTGGCCTTTGTCACCTTCCCCTTTCACCCCTGTGCCAAAGCCGCTCAATTAGTGCCCCTGAGCTGGTTTGACACCGTTCGTTTGGTGCCGCTAGTAGGCTACTCCCCGCTGATGGACTTTCTTAACCGCATCCTACCGGTGACGAACCTCCTTGGACCAACCACAAAGCCGCTGGCGGCCCCCCAAGTTCCGGCGGTAACCGATCACCCGGCTCGATTACGGACGGCTTAACCCCAGTCTTTAGCTTGCCTACAAATCCCACCGTGGTGGCCGGAGTTAATCCATTTCACCATTTTGTTGTTACCTAGAATAAGCGGAGGCCGATGGCCGTAAATGGGCTGTCTTGGTTTGCCCAGCCGGCTCTTCCCGAGCTTGACAGCCGTCTCATCCCTGTTCTGGACCCGAGTCAAGTCTATGTTGGACGATTCTTTTGAAGCCGTTTTTGCCCATGCCACCATCGGCATCATCATTATTGACCAGCAGGGGCGTTTGCTGGCCGCCAATCACCATGCCTGCGCCTTACTGGGCTACCGTGCCGAGGAACTCATCGGCTTATCGGTGGATACCCTGGTACCCGATTCAGTGGCGCCCCACCACCACCAGTTACGAGACGCCTTCAACCACAACCCCCAGGTACGGGCCATTGGCCACGGCCGGGAGCTCTATGCCAAACGGAAAGACGGGTCGGTCTTTCCCGCCGAAATCAGTCTGAGCTACTTCTACCGCCAGCAAGCGCTGCTAACGATCGGCTATCTCATCGATACGACCGCCCAGCACCAGGCCCAGCAGACCCTGTTGGCTCAGAAAGCTCACATCGAGCAGCTCAATGCCGAGCTGGAGCAAAAAGTAGCCGACCGCACCCACGCCCTGCAGGATACCCTGCACCAACTTCGGGCCTCCAGGGACGAACTGAGCCGGGCCCTGGCCGCCGAGCAGCAAGTGGGCGAGTTAAAATCCCGGTTTGTGACCATGGCCTCCCATGAGTTTCGCACGCCCCTGACGGCCATGCTCAGCTCGGTCTCCCTGCTGGAGAAGTACAATGGCGCTGAGCAGCAGGCCCAACGCCTACGCCATATGGAGCGTATTAAGACGTCCATCAACCAGCTGAATAGTCTGCTGGGGGAGTTCCTGCTAGTGGGTCAGCTCCAGCAGGGAGGCCTACAAGCGACTTGGTCGCGGATCCAGGTTACGGAGGTGGTCCAGGAGGTGGTGATGGGTATGCAACCCCACCTCAAAGCGGGACAGTACATAGCCACCCACCTTGACTGCCCCGAGCCGGTGCTGACCGACCCCGCCCTGCTGGGTAAAATTTTAGCCGCTCTTTTATCCAACGCCAGTAAATTTTCGCCCCCACATCAGTCTATCGAGGTAAAGGTTCGTCAGCAAGGGGCAGGCTTTCAGGTGGTGGTCCGTGACACCGGGATGGGCATTTCGCCTGAGGACCAGGCCCAGCTGTTTGACCAGTTTTTTCGGGCCAAAAACGCCCTCAACATCGGCGGCACCGGGCTGGGCCTGTACCTGGCCGCCCAGTACGTAGCTCTGCTGAGCGGTAGTCTGGCGTTAGACAGCCAGTTAGGCGAAGGGACGCAGGTCACCCTCAGCTTTCCGTCCCCTTCGCTCCCGGACGAGCAAAAGGAATAATCGGGAGAGCCTGGGGAGGAGGGCTCTTCGGTTGGGTTTGCGGTAGTCCAAGTGAGAAAAAAACCTTTTGCCCTCGGCATCCGGCTCGAGTGAATGCCCTCGTGGATAATCTTTCCTCCTAAACTATGCTTAGAACCCGCCAGGAGCGGACTAATCCCGTTCGTCCGGACCCATCGGAATCTCGGCCCCGTCGGTCCCCTGGATAGGCAGCACCACCGTCATCAGGGTTCCTTTGTTCAACTCACTGTGTAGGCGCAGCTGCCCGCCCAGCAGCTCCACGTACCGACGCACAATGTGCAGCCCCAGGCCGGTGCCGCCGATGTTGAGGGCATTGCTGGCCCGGTAGAACCGCTCGAATAAATGTACCTGATCGGCCTCCGAAATGCCGATTCCCTCGTCCTGCACCCGCAGGGTGAACTGGTCTGGCCCCCACTCCGCCTGCAGGCTGACCACCGAGCCGGGGCCGGAGTACTTGATGGCATTGGAGAGCAGGTTGATCAAAATCTTTCGCAGCAGCGACTCATCCTGCCGCAGCACGCCCTGACCGGCCAGCTGGGGGCGAATCGTCTGGTGGGCTTTTAAGCTATCCTGTAGATCCGAGACTACCTCGTTGATCAGTTGGGATAGCTCAATCTCAACCACCTGTACCGTCAACTGGCCCGCCTCCAGCCGATCCAACGAGAGAAATTCTTCTAGAATGCTCGTGAGTTGTTTGACCGCGAGCCGAATGCGCCGGATGTGTTTTAGCCGCTTGTCCTGCTGCTCAGCGCCTGGGTACTTCTCGATCAAGTTAGCCGAGCTCAATACGGCCGTCAGGGGCGTGCGAAACTCGTGGGAGGCCATCGAGACGAAACGCCCTTTTAACTCACTCAACTCCTTCTCGTAAGCCAGGGCCCGCTGTAACTCTTCCCGGGACTCCTCCAGGGCCCGGAGCGTTTTGGCCAGCGCCTGGGTGCGCTCCACCACCTGCTGTTCCAACTCCGCCTGGTAACGGACTCGTTGCTGGGCCTGGCGTTGGGGGGTCACGTCCATAAATGTGGAGACTGTGCCCTCCCCCAGGGCGGAAATAACCATGAACATCACCCGGCCGTCCGACAGCTTTATCTCGAGTTGAGTGGACTCCCCCGTCTGGACCACTTTAGCCATTTGGCGGATCGTCTCCTCGCCATCCTCCCCGAAGGTTAGGGTGCGCAGGCTATGGGTAACGACCTGGCGCAAGTCCACGGCCAACCACAACTGGGCTTGTTCATTGACATAGGCGTAGCGAAAGTCCTGAATGTGGCCGCTGGGATCGCGGATCGGCTGGTGGGTCATAATGCCAATATGGCCCGACTCGCTGATGCGTTGGAGTAAGTTGGCCTGGTGCAGGTGAGCGGTTTCCGCCTGGTGGCGATCGGTGCAATCCAAAAAGGAGATGAGGATGTGGCCCTGGGGCAGGGGGGAGACGATCACTTCATACCAGCCCTTGAGGGTAGCATCCTGATAGAACGCTTCCAGGCGTTGTGGCTGGCCGCTGCGGGCCGTGGTCAAATAAGCGGCCATCAAGGGACTCCCCGCCAAGGCCGGAAAGGCCGTCAACAAGGTGGTGCCGATGAGTTGGTCCACCGTTCGGCCATTGATCAGGGAAGCGGCCAGATTGGCCATTTCAATGCGAAGATCGACAAGCTGGTTATCCGAGCTGTAAACCGGCGAGCAGCTCAACAGGCCATTCTGGGAGCCGTTCAGGATGGCTTCTACATACGCCTGCTGTTGGCGCTGCTGCCCCAGTAAGGTGGTCTGCTGATTGCTCAACGCCCTGGCTTGCACCTGGCGTTGGCGGCTTTGCCACCACACCAGGCCCCAACCCGTCAGCCCCCCTAAGCCCATCAGCGGTAGCCGGGTTATCCATCGGTTAATGCTCATCAAAAAAACAGCCAAACGGGGTTGTGACTTTATTTGCCTGCTCTGAAGGGGGCTACTCCCCTACCGGAGATGGTTTAACGGGTGTAGTTTATCCTCAGCCCATTTGTTTTCCGCTGTATGCTTATGTAGACCGGGTTAACGATACGGATGATGCAGCTTAAGTGAATTGAGTTACACAACAGCAAGGTCTTTTTAACAAATATTTAGACAACACCAGCCTTAGCTACTTTATTTCAGTATTTTATACCAATAGTGGCTACACGTTGTTATTATGGGCAAAAATAGTTAACGAAGCTGTCAAATAACAGCAACAAGATGAGTATTACAGAAACAACAAGTTATTGGCCCGTCTCGACGCACTTTAATTGACAATTAGCTGGCCATATGCCTACCATCCAGACTAGGCAGTACTTGAACCTAGAAAGGTTCAGCCACATCGTTCTCCTTAAAACGAAGAAGGTTTGTTTGTACGGACTGTGTATGACAGGTATTAAAAAGTAAGTATCTTACAAATCGCTGATTTTATCAGGGTATGAAACACAGCTAATTAGTCGATTAGTAGCCTACTTTGACCAGTACGTACTAACAAGGAGGTAGTTGCCGCCAGCCCGGCTTTATTAATCGGTTCCTGTTGTCTTTTGCCGCGATCATAGGCTCATCTTAAGATGAGCCTATGGGCTTGGATAGAGGGAACCCCGACTTTAAGTAGGGCGGCGTTTGTCCGGTTACTCGGCCGTTTTATCAAACCAAAGCTTAGGCACAGCCGCCGTCGCATACCAATAAGCCCGCAGCTGGCTGACATACGCCTTCCAGCCTTCGTAGCTGTCGGGTTTGCGGGTAAATACGTTGGCCCTCAACTGGTAAGCGTCATTGGCAACGTTGGTAGATTGATTGGCCGAGAGAACTACCACGGGCACTGAACAAACCTGTGGGTGGCCTCTGAGAAGGGATAGGAAATCAAATCCGTTTAACGCACTTTGCAAGTCTACGTCCAGTAAGATCAATCGAGGTCCCCGACCGTGCAAGCCCTCCAGGTAAGCCGCTGCCTGGGCAAAACTGTGAACCGCAATAAACTCGGCTTCGACAAATAAAAGGCTGGCGACTCGATTCAGAATGTCAACCATATGAGGGTTATCGTCAATCAATAGAATGGGAAAAGAAAAGGGCATTGCGTTTGCCTGGTTAGTGAACGAAAGTACGTATAGCTACATGCCTAACAACACATGAACAATGTATCATTTAAGTGGTCAACGGGAAGCCATCATCAAGAATACGCCTCTGATGGAGCCACATCAGTCGGTTGGCATGCCCCGTGGATAGCGCCCCGCTGAAGCGAGACGACAAAGCATTATTGGGCAAAAATGCTCATCGTAAAGACAGGATGGACCGTCTGTCAATGGGTTATCTGTGAACCTATAAAGCGATGAGTTACCCCTGCAAACTTCATGCTTAAGCGGCCAGTTTCAGACCAACCCTAGGCGCCTTAACGGGAGCAAATTGATAATCGACGGGTGCGTGTTTTGGCTTATTGGGATTGACCAAGTGGGGTAGCATAGACTCCAGAAAGTGCATTAGCGGTGAGTGGCCTTCTAGTTGAACCAGGTTGACGGTATCAAACCAGCTCACCGGTATGAACTGAGCTGTTTTCGAGAAACGGTGGCGAGGAAATGTGACAAAGGCTCGCTGCTGATCGGGCGTAATGAAGTGGACGTGAATCTGCTGTGGCTTATCGTCAAAGGTTGGATAGGAGTACTCAAAATAGCCTGCGGAAGGAGGGGTAGTTAAAGCTAACATCTTTGTGTAGGGCTAAAGCCGAAAAGGTTGAACAAGTATGGTTGACTAGACCTTATGGGGTGTGTCTTTCTAGTAATCAATGACTAAGCTTGCTTCACAGGTCCCATGATAAGGAATAGCAGCGGGCATGAGCCTGGTCATTGATTTCTTATCAAAAGTAGTTCGGCTAGCGTCTTTGAGGCATGATGGATGTCAGAGAGTGGACTGAGTAAAATCATACAATGCAGCTAATGCACAGCAATCGGGAAGCCGTCAGGCCGCTAAGGTGGCTAGTTAACCGACTTCTTTGGGAGAGAAGTACCTTCTATAAAAACTGGATTGGCTTACTCGTATGTGACTGATGGCCTTGGACAGCTAGTAAAAATAAGCCGTCTCTTAAAACGCTCGTGGCTGTTGCACAACTCCGCTTTCTACGTTGATTTGTCATAGCCTAGTAAGCTAATGGGATTTTTTACCATTGTCCTCTCTCCTCAGTTGAGAAAAAGTGTGGTAAAGCCAATAAAAGGGCCTTGAGAGGCCAATGACCATTCCACTTTTAGAGCTATGGCCTGATTGAGAGTGAATTTGGTGGTGAACTTCATGTATTTCTTCAGATTGAAGGCAACGGCCGCCATCAACATCACCTTATGAGCTCCTGCTTTACCCCGCACATTGATCTTTCGTAATCCATTGTACTCTACCAAACTGCCTAAGACCGGTTCTACCGTCTGTTGGCGAAGCCGCTTCATGCGTTTGCCCCGCCGACTTTGCTGGCGCTCCAGGGCTCGACGGTAGAAGGGATCATAGGCCGTTCGGGTAATCTGTCGGCATTTACTGTTAGGAATACACGTGGGTTTAAGTGGGCACTGTTGGCAGTCCTGATAAGCAGCTCGGTAGATTTTCAGCAAACCGCCATCGGCCTGCGAATCAAAATTCTTAAATGGCAGTATCTTGCCAGCAGCACAGCTGAACTGGTCAGCTACTGGATCATAAGGGAAGCCGTCAATCTGTGGCTTATACTTGCCGAACACGGGTATCCATCCGGTGATGTTCCACCCCTCCAGCAAGGCGTAGTTGCTGCCGTTCGAGTAGCCAGTATCGGCCAGTATTTCTTCTAAGCGCAACTCATTGTGGGCCAATCGCTGCCGAAGCTTTAGGGTAATGTCGGGTAGGGACTGGCTGTCCCGGCCATCAGCAAAATCGGCCTGTACATGGCTTATAACCCCTTCGGCTGTGTCTACTGCCAGGCTACAATTATAGTTGAGTTTACGGGCTTTGCCCGGCTTGATTGAGATGCGCGCATCGGGGTCGGTAGGGCTGTAATGAGTTTTGTTGCTCAGCAGTTGGGCTTTTTCATTGCTGGCTCCTAGGGTGGTTGGCGCACTTTGCAAATTCTGCTGGCGCTTGGCTAGTCTTCTCAGCTGATGATCAGCAGCCGTGATTACCGAGGCTGCTTGACGGGGGCTGAGTTTCGGGGGCGGATCTACTGACTCATTTCGATCTTCAACTTGGGGTAGTAACTTGGGCCCAGGTCGCTGAGGCTGTTTTTCTAAGAGTGTTTCCATCGACGCGTTCGCTTTGACAGGAGCCGAATCGATAGCGACCCGCCGGCCAGCCACCGCAGCCGCGGACGGTCATGTTGTGGGCCACACATAGGCTGAATACTTTATCAAATAGTAACTCAAAAAGTGCTTCTGGATAAAGCTGGCGGGTCCGACTCAGGGTAGAGTGCCAAGGAAGCGGCTCGTCAATGTTATAGCCTAGGAAATACAGCATATCCATGCGCATGGAGCAATGCTCAATTAACTTTCTATCAGAATTGATATTCTCCAGATAGCCAATGAGCATAAACTTGAAGAAGACCATGGGGTCAATCGAGGGATTGCCTGTTGAGCCATAGCAGTCTTTGGTGTGTTCATAGAGGAACGTCAGGTCGAGCGTCTCCTTCAACCGACGATAGAAATTATCCTTTGGAATGCGGCTGGAAAGTTGGAAATGGGTGACGACTTTTTCGTGATCGCGTTTTCTGCCTTGCATGGTTGAAGATACAAAAACTCAAACCACTAGCCATTTTATGCATAGCCAGAGTTGTGCAACAGCCACGCCCGTTTAAAGAAACAGTTATATGAAAGCTTCTTCATCTCATTCAAGAGTATACTCATGAATGCTTCTTCGTCTCAACTAGATGCGTTTAAGGAGACACTTCTAGTTTATTAACTCGCAAGTGGCCTGTTACCGCGGCTCAGTTTGTCGTATACGGTTTGACTATGCCTGAATCGCTTAATTAATATCCTTACGCTAACAAAGGTGAACTTGCAATTGTCAGATGATTGTTATATAATTGTCAACTGATAATTGTAATCATGAAAATTAAGCAGCACTCAGACTCCCAGCTAACGGGACGGCGGGCCAAACGACCGGTTCAAATTAAACTCAACGGACTCGATGCAAGGCTTAATCAGCTAGCTCAACAACTCGGCGTTACCCTCAAAGAATTAGCTCCTCTATTGCAGCTCTCGGAAAGTACCCTGCATCGATTAAGGCGCCAAAATGCTTTGAGCGGATCCACGGCCGAACGAGTAGAGTTATTGCAGCAAGCCATTCAGCATGGCTTGCGGGTATACGCTGGCGATGAGCAGGCTTGGCACGAGTGGCTGCGCTACCCGCTCGGCGAGTTGGATGGTCGTACACCACTGCAAACGCTAACGACCATTGCCGGTTTTACCCAAGTTAATGATGTGTTAGGCCGCATTGAGCACGGCATCTTCTACTAACACGCCCCTCGGATTACCCACCTGATTACATGCTGGTTTATCGTTTATTAAAGGCTGCTTTTCGTCATGAGCCCCTGTCTGGACAAGGAGCTGCCTTGTATGGCGGCCGTTGGAACCCTAAAGGGTTATCGCTGCTGTATACCACTGAATCGCCCGCTTTAAGCTTGCTGGAAGTACTGGTGCATCTTAATCCTAAACACATACCTCAGTACTACTTAGTCACCATTGAGGTTCCGGATTCAATCCGTTCGTTTCAGGAGCAGGACTTGCCCCCCGATTGGCGAGCCACGGGTAGTGGCCCCCTGTCCTCTCAAACTTTTCTAATGGATTGGTTGCAAAGGCCGGACCGCTTACTCGTCCAGGTGCCCAGTTCGGTGGTACCCGTCATGGCGAACTACTTGATCAACCCCCGCCATGAGCTATTTCCTCGTTGTCAAGTCATCAAGTCAGAGGTATTCGAGATTGATACGCGGCTATATGATCCTTCACGGCGCGGTTAGTAGTGAATTGATAAGCCGCCAATTGACTACGCATTATCATGAACGTTTCTTTGTCTCAAGAAGGAGTATTATTGGAGTCATTTGGTTTTGATTACTGTCGAACGTCATTAGTCGCATACGATTAGGCCATTACTAGTTCGGATAGTCAGAATTTAACGCTGAATCAGCGCTTATAACACGATCCAAACTCTTAACTAACAAGGATAGAATTCAGCTGGACGGTTCATTTACCTACTGCCGGATAAGCTACTGTTTACGATGTGATTAACAATAAATTCGGCATCTTCCTTAATTCCAAGTAGTATGCCCGATTGCCGTTTCCTCAACCAGGGGAGCCCGATAAAATAAAGTCCCTCGACGGGGCCAATCCCATTTTGATGTTTAGGTAACTGCTCGTCATTGAGCAGGGGCAGGTAGCTGAAATCACCGCTAAACCCGGTCGTCCAAATGATGGAGGTGATTGCCTTCTGGACAAGATTCAGTTGCGTCAAATCAGAGGCGCAGGCGGCTTCTTCGTCGGGCATATCATCCAGATCAATGTCGGCCAGTGGAGCCAACACCTGATGGGTTTGAATGTACTCATCGATGAGCTGTTTCACATGCTGGGAAAATTCGTCAGCGTACCTGACGTTCGAAGAGGCATTGGGCTGAAAAAAAAGAGTATCGGCTTGGGCTCTCTCCGCCCGACCCAGTATGACGGCTCCACTTTTGGCCAGCGACTGTAAGCTCGTGGTTTTCCCTCGCTGCCCCGCCCCCGACACCTGTGGGTTTTTGACGGTAAACAAAGAGGGGTCAGTGACCGCCTCAGTTGGCGTATTGTAAAACCCAATCTTAACCAGCCAGTCAAAAATATCTTTGCCCCGGTAGCGTCTGGGTATCCGACCAACCCGGGCCGTCGACAGAAAAACGTGTCGCCCTGAACGCAGCAAATCCTGGGCGATTTGCGTTCCGGATTGGCCACTCCCAACCACCAAAACATTTCCAGCGGGGAGTTGATGGGCATTTTTGTATTCACTGGCGTGTAGTTGCACCACCGACTTGTCCAAGTGATTGGCGAAGTCAGGGACCAAAATCCTATTTTGACTACCCGACGCGATAACGAGCCGTCGGCTGAAATAGGCAGTCTCATTTCCCTCCTCCGAAACGGTAATTCGAAAAACAGCTCGTTCCGGGTGGGTACATACAGCTACTACCGGACAGTTTTCTTTAACGGGTAAATTTTCCTGGTGGACGTAGGTTTCCAGCGCCAGGGCAAATTCAGTCGCCCCAGCAAAGTCATCGGGGTCTTCAAAATAGGGGGCCTGTTGGGGAAGTAGATTTAGTTTGTTAGCCGAGTTCATCTTAAAGGAATCCCACCGCTGGGAACGCCAGGTTTCCCCGATTCGTCCCTGCTCAAAGACCAGATGGGGCATACCCTGTTTGGCTAGATAATAGCTGACGCAAATACCAGCATGCCCCGCGCCAACCACAATGACGTCCAGTACCGGCTTATTCATAGGCAAATCGAGTCAACGTTAAGAGGGCTGTTTCAGCTCTGGGTAGCAAATAGCTAAGATCTTTCTTTCTTTTGGATTAAAAAAGTGACCGTCCAACTAAACGCCCTGATATTGAAGCAGATCAATAAAGGCGAATTAGTCTCAAGTAGGAGCGTTTTTTGAGAATTGCGCTTGGGCAATGACCACGAGCATGTCTCCCTTTTTTGGACACACCTTTCCGAGATTTGGACAATCGGCTGTCGGTTCAACGTCGCAACTTTGCCTAGCAAAATAAGCGATTGATCATGGCAACGAATCAGGTGAACCGCCGAGACTTTATAATCCGTTCTGCAACCCTCGTTGGCGGGGCGGTAGCAACAACCGGTAGGTCAACAGGGGGCGCATCCGCTTTCGCCCAGTCAGTACCCTTGACCACAACGCTCGGCCAACCGGTTCCCCTGCCGACGCGTCGGTTAGGATCGCTGGAGGTATCGGCTATTGGCCTGGGCTGCATGAATCTGGCGGGTACCTACACCCCCCGGCTGGACGAGCAACAAGCGATCAAACTCGTTCGCAGCGCGTATGAACAGGGGGTTACCTTTTTTGATACCGCACAAAGCTATGGCCCTTTTTACAGCGAGGAAATTGTCGGCAAGGCCCTAGAACCGGTTCGTTCTCAGGTCGTTATAGCGACCAAATTTGGCTACCAAATCGATCCCCTTACCCGAAAAAGTGGCGGATTGAACTCGCGCCCGGAGTATTTGAAACGGTCGGTGGAGGGGAGTCTGAAACGGCTCAAAACGGACCGGATTGACCTGTTATACCAACATCGCATCGATCCCCAGGTGCCCATCGAAGACGTGGCGGGCGCGGTGCAGGACCTCATTAACGAAGGCAAAGTGCTGCACTTTGGCTTGTCCGAGGCGGGGGCGGCTACCATACGTCGGGCCCATGCTGTGCAACCCCTGAGGGCCGTCACCAATGAATACTCCGTCTGGACGCGCGATCCCGAAGCGGAAGTGATCCCCACCTGCGAAGCGTTGGGCATTGGGCTGGTGCCCTGGAGTCCGCTCGGCACCGGGTTTCTGACCGGAACCATCACCCCTGCTACCTCGTTAAATCCCAACCATGATCTGCGGGCCTCGTTTCATTTTCCCCGCTTTACACCCCAGGCCATTCGGGCCAACTATCCCCTGGTCGAGCTCCTGGGGCGGATTGGCAAACGCTACCACGCCACGCCGGGACAAGTCGATTTGGCCTGGTTGCACGCCCGTAAGCCCTGGATCGTGCCGATCCCAGGCACCACCCAGATCAAGCACGTAGCCGAGAATCTGGGCGCGGCCCGCCTTCCGCTAACCCCCGCCGATGTCGAAGAGATTGACGCGGGCTTTGCCAAGATTCACCTGCAAGGCGAACGATTCCCCCGTCAGGTGCTCGACCTAAGCGATACGGGGGCAATACTAGGCACCAGCTCCGTGGGGGGGCACGGCAAATCGCCCTTGCCCACGTCAGGGGGCCGTAAATGAGTCGAATGCCCAGCAAAGCCGATCAATCCCATGAAAAAAGAAAACGACATCGTCACGCTCTCCATCAAAGACGAGCACCGGATTTTAGGGCTCCCTCGGCCCCGCCACCCGATGATCAGCGTCCTGCGGTTTGAGGACGCCAGCCTGCAGGAAGCCTTCCCGGAGCGGTTTCTCTTCGACTTTTACAGCATTTCCATCAAAAAGAATGTAACCGGTAAAATTCGCTACGGCCAGCGACACTTTGATTTTGATGCCGGGATCATGACCTTCATGGCCCCTAATCAGCTAATTGGCCGGGCCAGTGGGTCCGAAGAAAACCCCGCCGGGGAAGGCATCTGTCTGAATATCCATCCCGACTTTTTTGTGGGCTATCCACTGGCTAAGACCATCCGGGACTACGGCTTCTTTTCCTATGAGCTTTCCGAAGCCTTGCATTTATCCGACCCCGAAGAGGAAGCGATTCTGCGCATCATGAACGACATTGAAGCGGAGTATCAAAACAACATCGACCGTTTCAGCCAGAACGTGATGATTGCCCTGATCGAACTGCTGCTCCAATACAGCGACCGCTTCTATAACCGACAGTTCATCACCCGTAAACCGGCCACCGATGAAATCCTGGTGCGCCTGGAAGCCTTGCTGTCGGCCTGGTTTGGGGATGAAAAGCTGGCCGAGCGGGGCTTGCCCACGGTTCACGCCATCTCCGAGAAACTCAACCTATCGCCCAACTACCTGAGCGATATGCTCCGCTCGATGACCGGGCAAAACACCCAGCAGCATATTCATGAGAAGCTGATCGAGCGGGCTAAGGAGCTGCTGAGTACGACGCAGCTGTCGGTAGCCGAGATTGCCTACCAGCTAGGCTTCGATTACCCCCAGTCGTTCAACAAACTATTTAAAAAGAAGGCCAACCTGTCCCCGTTGGAATTTCGGCAGTCTTTCCACTAAGAGGGAGGCCGACTAAAATTCCTGATGAGTCAACCAAGCCGTCCGATACGCGGGTCATCCGCTTGTTGGCTGACTCAAAAACGAGGTATCCATGATTTCCTCCACCAACCCGGCCCGACTCCTTAAACGGGGGAGGTCGCCCAAAACAACCCTGCTCTGGCTGGCCAGCGTGGTCCTACTAACGAGTATTGCCAGTTTTAGTATGATGATTTCGCCCCAATTTGGCAAAGCCCCCAGTGGGCCCCGCCTGGACCGTATTCAGCGGTCCCCTCACTATAAAGAATGCAAATTTCAGAATCTCCACCCCACTCCGGTCTTTGCTCCGGGCTACAACATGGCCAAAGCGGTGTACGAAGTGATGATCAAGCCTAATCCCCGCAAAACGCCGGTCGATGTCATTCCTTCGGAAAAGACCGATTTGCGGGCTATACCGCTCGACCGCGACGTACTGGTCTGGTTTGGCCACTCCTCGTACTACCTGCAACTTGGCGGCAAGCGGTTTCTAATCGATCCCGTATTTAGTGGTAATGCCTCGCCCTTTCCGGGGGGCGCCCGAGCGTTTAAGGGGACCGACGTGTACACGGTGGCTGATCTGCCGCTTATCGACTACCTGCTGATCACCCACGATCACTACGATCACCTGGATTACAAGACGGTGCTGGCCTTGCGGCCCAACGTGCAGCAGGTTATTTGTGGACTGGGCGTGGGGGCGCACTTCGAACACTGGGGTTACCCCGCCGAGCGGATCCGTGAACTGGACTGGGAGGAGAGCCTAACGCTGGCCGATGGATTTTCGCTCCGGGCCGTCATGGCCCGGCATGGTTCGGGCCGCACGCTACGCAGCGACAAAACCCTGTGGGTGTCCTTCATCCTGGAAGCGCCTTCCCAGAAGCTCTTTCTGGGCGGGGACAGCGGCTACGATACGCATTTTGCCCAAATCGGGCGGCAATACGGCCCCTTCGATCTGGCCATCCTGGAAAACGGGCAGTATGATGTGGTGAGCCCCTTCATCCACATGATGCCCGAAGAAACGCTCCAGGCCGCCCTGGACTTAAGGGCCAACCGGGTGCTGCCGGTGCATTCGGCCAAGTTCGTTTTGAACCGCCATCCCTGGGACGAACCCCTGATCCGGTTGAGCAAGCTGGCCCGGCAAAAGCAGGTGCCCCTGATCACCCCCCTGATTGGCCAGGCCGTCAACCTGCGCGATAGCACCCAGCGATTTAGTCCCTGGTGGGAAGGGCTGAACTAAGTCGGTAACCGGCTAATCGGCTCGTGACGTTTTACCGCCTTCGCCAAAAGCCCCACCCAACAACAATAGTTTATCAATCAATCAATTAACTCAACTGAGTATGTTTACCCAACAAACACCCCTGGATTCGCCCTTTAACGCCTTCAGCACCGCGGAAGACGTTCTGCAAGGCATCGATTTAACGGGCAAGACCGTTATCGTGACCGGCGGGTATTCCGGCCTGGGCCTGGAAGCGGCCCGCGTGCTGCTGTCTGCCGGGGCGACCGTCATCGTCCCCGCCCGCAACCGAGAAAAAGCCCACCAAAACCTGGCTCACCTACCGGGTATCCTCCTGGAGGAGATGGATTTGATGGACCCCGCTTCGATTGATGCCTTTGCGAAGCGCTTTATGGACGAGCATGGAACACTCGACATCCTGATCAATAACGCGGCTACGATGGCGGCACCGCTAAGCCGGGATGCCCGAGGCTACGAAAGCCAGTTTTCCACCAACGTACTGGGCCATTTCCAGCTTACCTGCCGCCTTTGGCCCGCCCTGGTAGCGGCTAACGGGGCGCGGGTGGTTATGCTCAGCTCGGCCAACCACCGCCTGGTCGCAGCCGACCTGCTGCATGATCCCAATTTTGAGCGGATCCCCTATGACCCCTGGAAAGCCTACGCCAACTCGAAGGGAGCCAACATCCTGCTGGCCCTGGCTCTGGATCATATCGGTCAGTCGAGTGGGATTCACGCCTATGCGGTGCATCCGGGCGGTATCTTCGATACCGGACTGGCCCGCCATATGGACCTCGGGATCGCCAAAGCGGTCGGCATGATCGATGAAGCGGGCAATCCGATCATCGACCCCGAAAAGGGCTGGAAAACGCCCCAGCAGGGAGCCGGTGCGATTGTCTGGACCGCGACGAGTCCCTTGTTGGACGGCAAAGGGGGCGTTTACTGCGCCGATTGCAACATCGAACCCCTGGCCGCTGATGATGCCGAGTCCCTGACGATGAATGGCGCTTCCCCCACGGTGAAAGATCCCGTAACGGCGGGCCGATTATGGCAACGCTGCGAGGGGCTGACCGGAGCCCGGATTGATTAGCCAATCGGGGCAACCGACCGGCCCCGCTTTACCCAACTGAACGGCTTATGAACGTGATCATCACCGGTACGACAGGCATGGTCGGCGAAGAGATGCTGCTGGACTGTTTTGCGAACCCCCAAATTACCTCCGTGTTGAGTGTGAGCCGAAAACCGACCGGCCTTTCCCATCCCAAACTAACTGAATACATCGTCCCTGATTTTTTGGCGCTGGCCGAGAATGACCCCAGGCTGATTGGGTATGACGCCTGCTTTTACTGCGCAGGTGGGGGTAGCGTAGGGATGAGTGCGGAGGACTATAAACGGATCAATTATGATACGCCGATCACCTTTGCCAAAGCCGTCCACCCCAACCCCGGTATGCGTTTTGTGTACTTCAGCGGGGGCGGTACCGACAGCAGCGAAAAGGGGTGGCAGCGGTGGGCCAGGGTGAAAGGCAAAACGGAAAACGACCTGATGAAGATGCCTTTCAACCAGGTGTTTGGCTTCCGCATCGGGTTTATTGCCGGCACTGATGGGCAGCGGCACATTCCCAAAAGTTACTCGTACGTCTCCTGGCTGTTTCCCGTTATCCAGCGGGTGCTGCCCCAACTCATCAACACCCGTCACCAGATCGTGCTGGCCATGATCGAGGTCGCCCGGCACGGGTTTGAGAAAAACGTCGTGCAGGTGGCGGACATCACCCGGCTAGCCGCCCGCTCGGGTGGGTAAGTTCGCTACTAATTTGCCGGGCAGCTGCGGCAAACGTCTACCCTACCAACAAGCCAGGACCCCAACGTCCTGGCTTGTTTAGGTTACCCTATTTGATCAGCCCATCAGCCGGTTCTGGTCTTAGCGGGCTACCCTGTCAGCCTTCTTTTGGCTAGCTGAAGGCCCTATCGGCCCCGCTGTCGGGGTAGCCCCCGGTTTGATGGGCTACCCCGTTGATGACCGGTGGTATTTGTGCCCAACTAGGACGGCCACGCGCGAATGGGGTGAAAGAGACTATAAAGATGGGTCCGTCAGGATACGCATCGAAACTAACTTGCCTGGTTGGGAACGAGTGAACCTACTGGATTTTAAAGCGGATGACTTTACTCCATTAAGGTCCTCTCACGAAACGCCCCATCTTTAAAGCATATAGATGAATGGTAGCTTGCCATAAACAAAAACCGTTACATCAACTTCTCGTTGGCCCGTAATCTTCTAAAAAAGCAAAGTCAGCCCCCCTTTATTTTTCAATACGTTTCCTGGCTTGGTAACTTGCTGCTTGGTTAATCGGCCAATCTCTTGGCTTAAAAACTGAGTGAGCTGACCGTACATAAATTCCGTTATCGGTTTAGTGGCTTCCTGCCGACGGGACTCTTCAAGAGCGGCAATATAAGCCATCCGATCCTGGGCATACACTAAGCTCAAGGGCAAGCCATGATACTGCTGAACGTAATTCATCAGCAGCCGAGAGGTGCGCCCGTTGCCGTCGCCAAAGGGATGAATGCTGACCAATTGAAAGTGTACCTGAAAGGAAAGGTCATAGACCTGCCGAACCGTCTTAGCCGCCGGCAACAGCGTGTTCATCTCTTTAAGCAAAGTATCGACGGCGGCTGGCACCTTCTTGGCATCCAGAAACATGCGGCTACCGGCCATGGCGCTAACCGTACGGAATTGACCCTGACTCGAATCAAACGTGCCCAGCAGAGTGTTGGTGGGCCTACCTGTCTGGCGCATGACAGCTGCAGCAATGGCCTGTAGCCGGGCTCGGTTGAGGGGCTCGTGTTGGGTGGCCCAGTCGAGGACCAGTTGTTGAGCTGACTGATGGTCAACGACCATTAAATGGTGCTCTAGCGGTTTCCCCCCCGCCGTAAGCCCTTTTTCTAACAAGGTCTGGGTCTCCAGCAGCGTCAGGGTAGAGCCTTCAATAG
The DNA here is from genome assembly GCF_054782495.1 of Spirosoma aerophilum. Taxonomy (NCBI): domain Bacteria; kingdom Pseudomonadati; phylum Bacteroidota; class Cytophagia; order Cytophagales; family Cytophagaceae; genus Spirosoma; species Spirosoma aerophilum. Next base: position 24,702 of record NZ_BAAGSJ010000016.1, read on the forward strand.
CGGTGGAATGGTGGGTGTGCACCATTTGGTTATACAGCTCGAAGTTGATTACCCCGGTGGTGAGGGCTTGGTATTGCTTGATCAGTTCAGGCAATGTTGGGGCGGTAGAGGGTGTTGTTTGAGCCATGGTGAGCGGTCAGGCGAATGGGCCTGAGCGTTACTCAAAGATATGAAATATGCTGGCTCGGGGCGCAAACGGTCGTTTAGTTCGTAAACAAACTCTAGTTTTAGAAACCGTCCTGAGCACTCGTTACAGTTTGGGTGTAACTCCAAACTTCTTTAATAAACTATTCTATTTAAGAAAATGATGATTCGTCTCAGTTCGAGGAGGGTTTGTAGATAAGCCAGCCAACTCAGCCTACCCAGTAAACAAGCCGCGAAAGCCAAC
>NZ_BAAGSJ010000017.1:0-731357 GCF_054782495.1 Spirosoma aerophilum
TGTATTAGGCCTGCCGCTAGCGTTCATCCTGAGCCAGGATCAAACTCTCCATCGTAAATATGTTTGTGGTTCGCTAAAGAACCACGATGTTTATAGCCTTAAATAGTGCTAACCTATTGATGTCAATACGTCAAAGAACTGTCTCAAACCTTTCGGCCTGATTGTAAGACCAACCGTTGTTGGTCTTCCTTATATTTGGGAGTGCAAAGGTACAACACTCTTTCTTTCTTGTCAAGAAAAAGTTGAAAATATTTTTTGTCAACTTTTTCATTTCCCAATTATAACTAATTGACTTAAAAGCATTTAGATTGTTAGTCCGCCTGTTCTTTCGTCGTTTGGGAGTGCAAAATTAGGTGTTTAAAATCCTTTACGCAAGTAATGTTTAAAACTTTTTCTAAAAATTTATTCGGCCTGTAAAAAAGGATATTCGTAAGACTTGGGTGGAGAAAACGTCTCCTTTATGGTACGTGCTGATACCCAACGGTATAAGTTCAAGGCTGAACCGGCTTTATCGTTTGTACCTGATGCTCTCGCCCCACCAAAAGGTTGCTGTCCTACTACGGCTCCAGTCGGCTTATCGTTGATATAAAAGTTACCGGCAGCGTTTTGAAGGGCTTTGGCGGCCTTCTCAATGATGTATCTGTCCTTCGAAAAGATCGATCCTGTCAACGCATAGGGCGAAGTTGTATTGACTACTTCAAGCATTTTTTCGAATTCGGACGGCTCGTATACATATATTGATAACACCGGCCCAAAGATTTCTTCGCACATGGTTCGGTAAGTCGGGTCTTCTACCTGCAGTATGGTTGGCTCTATGAAGTAACCCTTGCTTCCATCAAAATTACCCCCCGCTACTATTCTTACTTTATCCGTTTTTTTTGCCTCTTCTATATAAGCAGTAATTTTTTTGAAAGCTCTTTCATCGATAACAGCGTTGACAAAGTTTGAAAAATCCTCTGTTACGCCTATTTTGATCTCGCTTAGAAATTGCTTCATCTTCGCTTCGACTGCCGGCCATAGGGTAGTTGGTATATATGCTCTTGAAGCAGCTGAGCATTTTTGGCCCTGGTATTCGAAGGCTCCCCGTACCAAACCTGTAGCGACCTCATCGGCATCAGCTGATTCGTGTACCATTACGAAGTCTTTTCCGCCGGTTTCACCAACAATACGAGGGTACGTCTTGTACTTGTGAATGTTTGCGCCGATAGTCCCCCATATCTGCTGGAATACACCTGTGCTTCCCGTAAAATGGATACCTGCAAAGTCAGGATGACTAAAAATGATCTCCCCTGCTACGGGTCCATCTACATAGATCAAATTAATTACACCAGCTGGTAAGCCTGCTTCAATCAGGACCTCCATTATAACTTTCGCCGACAACACCTGTGTGTATGCGGGTTTCCAAACAACCGTGTTGCCCATCAGTGCAGCCGAGGTTGGCAGGTTTCCGGCAATAGCTGTGAAATTGAATGGCGTCAAGGCAAAAACGAACCCTTCGAGCGGACGGTACTCTAATCGGTTCCATACTCCCGGCGCTGAACTGGGTTGCTGTTTATATATTTCTGTTGCGTAATGCACATTGAACCGCAGGAAGTCGATCAGTTCACAGGCGGAGTCAATTTCGGCCTGATAGGCATTTTTCGATTGACCCAACATAGTAGCGGCATTGATTCTGGCTCGATAAGGTCCGGCAATCAACTCGGCTGCTTTGAGAAAAATAGCTGCTCTATGCTCCCACGATAAGTTAGCCCACTCTTCTTTGGCTAACAACGCTGCATCAATTGCGTTTTGGACATGTTTAGCCTCTCCTTCGTAGAAGTAGCCTAGTGTATGCTGATGATCATGGGGAGGAGCGATACGAAGTTTTTGATCCGTTCTTACTTCTTCGCCACCTATATACATTGGAATATCCGTTTCCTGCGATCGGAATTCCGCTAATGCTTTTTTTAGTGCTTCCCGTTCCGGAGAGCCAGGACGATATTCTTTTACCGGTTCGTTTACCGGCGTTGGCACATTGAACGTTCCAAATGACATAATGAAGTGTTTGAATTTTTACAAATTTACGGATTGCCTTACTTATCCACTAATCCACATGAGTTTTCCACATTTTATGCGCGTTTTTCAATTCATTGATCTGATTTAGCGTACTTTGTATTTCTACTTTCACATTGTCCATGCGTTTTTACAGTACAAATAGTCCTACGGCAACTGTCTCTACGGAGCAGGCACTTTTTCAAAGTATGCCAGCTGATAAGGGCCTTTATATGCCCAATTCTTTGCCTTATCTGGGCGCTGATTTTTTTTCGTCTATTGCCAATCAATCCTTAGCCGATATTGGGTTTGCCATAAGCCAAGCCTTGTTTGGCGACGAAATCAGCAAGGCAGATCTTGAAGAATTGACGCATCGTGCGTTCCCTTTCTCTACGCCGGTTGTTGAATTGGAGCAAGGCAAGGTTGGTGTACTGGAATTATTTCACGGCCCTTCACTGGCGTTTAAAGATGTCGGTGCGCGTTATATGGCGGCTTTGATGTCTTACTTTTCTAAACAGACAGAGAAAGAAGTAAATATTCTGGTTGCAACCTCCGGGGATACAGGTGGTGCTGTAGCTATGGGTTTTCACAATGTTCCGGGCGTACGGGTTTCTATTCTTTATCCTAGTGGCCGGGTGAGTGAATTGCAGGAAAAGCAACTGACAACGCTTGGTGGAAATATTCAGGCCTTTGAAGTGGATGGGTCCTTCGATGATTGTCAGGCCATCGTGAAACAAGCTTTTGTGGATGCCGAGTTGAATGCGCATCTCTCCCTCTCCTCGGCTAATTCAATCAACATCTTTCGGCTTATTCCTCAGGGCTTTTATTATGTGAGTGCTTTTGGTCAGGTAAAACACCATGGCAAACCAGTTGTGTTCTCCACCCCTAGCGGCAACTTCGGTAATTTAAGTGCTGGTGCGCTCGTTCAGAAAATGGGGCTACCCGTAAACCACTTTATAGCCGCTACCAATCTCAACCATGTTGTCCCGAATTACCTTAAAACAGGTGATTACGTCCCTAAAGCATCTATCGCTACCATATCCAATGCAATGGATGTCGGTAGTCCGAGCAATTTTGTCCGGCTTGCTCATTTGTATAATGACAACTATGAACAGTTCAAGACAAATGTGTCTGGTTACTTTTTTGATGACGAAGAGACTCGCGTTGGGATGAAGCGAATTTTCGATTCTTATAACTATGTCTCCTGTCCTCACACGGCTATTGGGATTATGGGCTTAGAAAAGTATGCCGCTGAAGCCAAACGAGAATTTACCGGCGTCGCGCTGGCCACTGCCCATCCGTCAAAATTTAAGCCTTTAGTTGAAGAAGTACTTAACGAACCTGTTGAGGTTCCTGAACGACTGGCTGAATTAGCGCATCGAACGAAAAAAAGTATTCATATTACAGCTGACTATTCTGCATTCAAAGAATCGTTTTTAACAACAGTTTAGCAGAGTTATCCACAAAAAAGGCCCCATTCTTGTGAATAGGGCCTTTTTTGTGGATAACTCTGTTGATTAAAGCTGTTTCTTTTCAACAGCTAATTCACCGTATCTCCCCGTAACACCCGAAAACGTTTTCGTGCTTCTGCCCCGTGGATACTGCCAGGGTACTGGGTCAATACTTTTTGATAGGCTTCCATGGCCGCCTGCTTGTCCTTCAGTCTATCCTCGTATATTTTCCCCAGCATAAACTGAGCATCATCGCCAAGTATATCATTTGGATAGGAAGCGACGATCTTTTTCATGTCTTCCAGGGCTTCTGTTACCTTACCTTGCTTCAGATACGTATTTGCCCGCAGCCATAGGATTTCATCGACGAGACTATGTTCTGGATAAGTTTTCAACATTTTATTCAATTCCTGAACGGCTTCTTCTGTTTTATTCTGGAATAACATCAGATCGATATCCGCATAATGGCGCATGGCAGCTTCCGTACTATCCATACCCGTGTTATCCACAATTAACAAACTTAACTGTTCGGCATCATTGGCAATTTCGCGGGATGTTGCCAGCTTAAGCACGTCCAGCAAATCTTTCGCCACGGCCATATTTCCCCGGTAATACTGAAGCTTGGCGTTTTTCAATTTCGCTTCATAACCCAATAACTCTTCCTTTTGTGACTTTTCTACCTGAGAGTACAGCAGTGTCGATTCCCAGGGCTCCCCTTTCAACAGGTAGATATCACCTTTATCGAGTTTGCAGCGGTCCACAAAGTTCTTATCTGTTTTGCCCAGGTCAATTGCCAAGTCCAAGACTGTTAAAGCCGTGTCTTTGCTATCCAGGTAGTTGCCATACAGATTTGCTGTACTACGTAAAGCTTCAAGCGTTTTTCCATTTGTGCCGATTTCCTGAAGCATTTTCTGGTAATCGGTGATCAATTTTCTGATTTCAACCTTATCAACCGGATACGTATTCTTGACCTGTTCTTCTCTGGCACTGATGACCAATCGGCGGGCGAATGGATATAGCTGACCTTGTGGATAAGTTGTGGATACATACTCGAATGATTCAGCAGCCGTTTTATATTCTTTGTTATTCATGGCCAACATCCCCAGATCATACACCCGGCTGCCGTTTAACTTTAAGCGCTTATCGGTTGCTTTCTCCTGCAGGAGTGCACGGCTAAATTTTTGCTTCTGGACAAAATACCAGATCAGAAGTTCATTATACGACAACTCGTTCGGTTCCTGCTGAATTTTGGAGTAAAGGGCTTTTTCCACAAGAGGTTCGTCTTTTGTGTTGATAAACCCTTGAAGCGCGGCCAGAACAGTTTCTTTCTTCTCGGGTTGCTTACCCGTCAAAATAATCTCGTCGATTGCTTTCTCCGTTTGCCCTGTCGATCGATACAGCGTCATTAATTCCTCGCTGTAGGCCGTTTGCTCTTTGCTGACCTCACGGGCCGTTTCGAGCGTTTTGATGGCCCAGCGGCTCTCTCCGACTTCACTGAAGGCTGCAGCTAGCTTTTCGAGTTTGGCAATTGACGACCGGCTCGATTGCAATGCGGCTGTAAACTGAACTTTCGCCTGTGTGGTGTCGCCCTGCTGGGTGGCCAACTGCCCACTGAGTAGTTCGTAATAAGATCGGTTGGCTTCGTCGCTTCGCTGCTGTTTGCGAAGGAATTTTACCGCATCCTCGGTCTTGTTACTTTTTTGCAAGCTATTGACGTACCTCAACAGCTTTGTCCAGTTCACATCTGTTTTCAACAGCTTGGCATATTCATTCGCGGCTTTTTCAAAATCGCCGGCTTTATAATACTCCTCGGCCAAGGTCGCTCCGCCCGATGTGGGTCCGACTTGAGCCAAGGCCAGTCCAGCGGACAAGACCCACACTAGCGCAATAATGACTTTTGACCTTATTAACATTTTATATAAAAGCTTTTTTAAAAAGAACGTTGTTTCAACTATTAGCCATGTGGAAATGTGTATAAATAAGTTGTCCACTCTTCAAGATACTCATTGTGGATAAGAACCACAACATATCCACAAGTTCTGCTTTAATTATCCACGCCTAATTTACTTATAATAAGGTAAATAACATTTTATCCACATTTTGTGTGTTAACATCTTGTGGATTTGTTTATAAACTTAATGCACAACATGAGCTGGGGAAAATTTGTGGAGCTAATCGGTATATGTTGGGGTTTCTCCACAATTCACATCTTCTTTTTGACCGATGTGGATTACTGCCCTACTCATCCACAGCCATCACACGGCTTGTAAACAAATTATCCACCCGGGTAAGCCAGTTATTCACACAGTTATTCACACAAAAGTTTAACTTTTTTAATTTAGAATAGACCTTTACCTGATTGGTCTAAAATCCCACACTTATGGTGTTGATAAGGCAATAACTATGCCTTGTTAAAGAGGTAGATTAAGCTGGACGAGTTACCGGTCTTTTGAGCCTGTGCATTTGACGACAATCCCACTTGTAGACTTTTTATATAATCTGTTTTTCCAGTCTGATAGCGGGTGCTCAGCATGGCGATGTAAAAGGCATCGAATACCATGGGTAATTGCTTAACTAATTTGAAGCCAAGTTTGTTGAAGAGCGACTCTATTGTTGAGGGAGTAAAATGATGCAAGTGGCGCGGCACATCATAGGCGGCCCAATATTCTTTGAATAGCTGTGCATCGTACGAGTCTGAATTGGGTACGGCTATCAGCAAGGTCCCCTGTCCAGTTAATAAATCACGGAGTTGGTTTATGGTTTCACTCAGGTTCGGGATATGTTCGAGTACATGCCAGAGCGAAATAATATCAAAGGGTTCTGCTCCTGTCAGCGCTTTCAGATCGGGTTTAATTTCTGCCTTTAATCTTTCTTTGGCAATAGCCCTTGCATCAGGATCGGGTTCCATACCGGTTACTGACCAGCCACCCTTTCGGCAGCTTTCCAGAAAGGCACCTGTTCCGCAACCCACGTCGAGAATTTTTCCGGGCTTACTTGTTAGCTTATTGATCAGATTTAGTTTCGATCGTAACGTATAATTTCTGACCATACGGTAGGCTGTATTAATTACGCCACCCCCACTATCGTTATGTGAAACATACTGATCAGATTTGTAATAAGCGCCTATCGACTCATTATCTGGCCGTGGATTGGTTAATCGGAAGCTACATTGTTGACACTGCTGGATGGTGAATTTTTGGTTGCTAACCAGGTAGTCCTCGCAAACTAAAAAAGGGCTGAACGTGCGGTTGCCACAGACTGGGCATTGTGTTACGGTTTCCAAAACAGTTGTCAGAATTGAGTGAATACAATAAGGGTGTCAACTTTCTGAAATAAGCTGACACCCTTTCATTTTTAACGGCCCATGTAGACCAATAGAATAGAAACGTCGGATGGACTCACTCCGCTAATACGCGAAGCCTGTCCGATTGTTGATGGCCGAAGACGTTTAAGTTTTTCTTTACCTTCGAAGGAAAGAGCTTTCAACCGGTCATAATCGAAGGTCGGGTTGATGGAAAGATTCTCCCATTTATCGAGTTTATCGGCGTTTTGCTTTTCCCGATTCAGGTAATCCTCGTACTTAATTTCGATTACCGTTTGTTCAATTGTCTCCTCTCCTACCCCACTGGGCATATCCGGCAAATTGCTTAGAATGCCTTTTACGTTGGATTGATCGATTTCAGGACGCTTTAACAAGGTATACAAGCTACCTTTTTCCCGGAGAGGTGCACTTCCTTTTGACTCCAGGAATGCATTGATCTCTTCCGGCTTTACTTTAGTGGCCCGGATGGCTTCCGTCAGTTTGGCAATTCCTTCCCGCTTGGTGACCATTGTTTCATAACGTTCCTGAGAGGCCAAACCGATGGCATACCCTTTTTCAGTTAGCCTTAAATCCGCATTGTCCTGCCGTAGCAAAGTCCGATATTCTGCACGGGATGTGAACATTCGGTAAGGCTCTTCGGTACCTTTTGTGATTAAGTCATCGATCAAAACCCCTATATAGCCTTCCGATCGTTTGATGGTAAATTCGGCTTCTTCATTGCTGTTGCGGTGGGCATTAATACCCGCCATCAAGCCCTGGCAAGCCGCTTCTTCGTATCCGGTTGTCCCGTTTATTTGGCCCGCGAAGAATAGATTATTAACTAATTGCGTTTCGAGCGTTGGCTTTAATTGGGTTGGCGGAAAGAAATCATACTCAACCGCATAGCCCGGCCGGAACATTCGTACGTTCTCAAAACCCTGTATTTTACGAAGAGCATTATACTGAACGGTCTCAGGAAGAGACGTTGAAAAGCCATTCACATAGACCTCCACTGTATCCCAACCCTCTGGTTCAACGAAAATCTGGTGACGATCTTTATCCGCAAATCGATTGATCTTATCTTCTACCGATGGACAATAGCGAGGCCCTAACCCTTTTATCCTACCCGTGAACATCGGTGATTTATCGAAGCCGGTTTTCAATTCATCATGGACTCCCTGATTCGTATAGGTAATCCAGCAACTGCGCTGCCTGGTAAGGGCCGCCGTATTTGTGTAGGAAAATTTACCTGGGTTTTCGTCGCCAAGCTGCTCTTCCATTAAGGCATAATTGAGGCTTCGTCCATCCACACGGGGTGGGGTTCCGGTTTTCATCCGGCCCGCTTCAAAGCCCAGTTGGACTAATTGTTCCGTTAACCCGGTAGCCGAACGTTCAGCGGTTCGTCCGCCACCAAACACTTTTTCACCGATAAACATCTGGCCGTTCAGGAATGTACCGTTTGTCAAAACAACGGCTTTGGCGGTAAATTCAACGCCTAAGCTTGTTTTGACGCCTTTAACCCGGCCATCTTTAACAAGGACTTGATTGACTGTATCCTGCCAGAAATCTACATTTTGATTTTCTTCCAATGCTTTTCGCCATTCCCAGGCAAATACATTCCGATCGCTCTGGCAGCGTGGGCTCCACATGGCAGGACCTTTCGAACGGTTCAGCATTCGAAATTGTATCATGCTTTTATCGCTGATAATTCCCGAAAGACCACCGAGTGCATCCACTTCGCGTACAATTTGCCCTTTGGCAACTCCACCCATGGCGGGATTGCAGGACATCTGTGCAATGGTTTGCATATTCATTGTAATCAGCAAAACTTTAGAACCCATGGTGGCTGCTGCGTTTGCTGCTTCGCATCCGGCATGGCCTGCGCCAACTACAATGACATCGTATGAAGAATACATTTTTGAAACTTTTTGAAAAATGTTTCACGTGGAAACTTTTCACAAAATTGTTGAAAGTTGTTGAAAAGGTAAAACGTGATTATGAATTGATAGAAAAGCAACAAAAAACCGCCGACCTTAGTGCAAAGTCGGCGGTTTAAAAAAAAAGAGGATTATTTACTTACTTTCTGTAAATACTGATTTGCTTCCTTTTTGTAAAAAAGATTATAATTCGGCGTAACTGACCGCAAAACTTCAACTTGTTTCGTTTTTTGCTGAAAATTTGTTGAATCGAAAAAAGCTGGCGTACTCTTTTTCGTTGTCTTAGCGGCTTCTGCCTGCCGTTTCGGATCTTCCTCCTGCTGCTTTAACGCTTTCTCAGATTCAAGAAGACGGGTTAAGATTTCGTTCTGCCGATTAATTGTGTTTGGATTTACCCGTTTGTTAACCAGGTCGGTTTCGGTTTCATCCATTTTTTCCATCAATTCCTTTATCTGTTTTTCCTGTTGCTTACCGGCTTCGGTACCCTTTGCACTTTCTTCCAGCTTTTTAAGCATACTCCGAATCATAGCCTGCTCAGCTGCCATTTGCGAAAGTTCTTCAGAAAGGCCCCTTCCCGACTTACCCCCTTTCTGCATTTGATTCATTTTTGCATTTAACTGCTTTTGCATTTCCCCCATCCCGCTTGGATTCTGGCCCTTCTTACCACCTTTTCCTTTACCGGGCATAGCCATAGCGTTCATCTGCTGCTGCATATTTTTCAATACATCACTGAGCATTAGCGCTAAGTTATTAATGGAAGTCATGGCGAATTGCTGCTTTGAAGATGCCATACTTAAACGGCGATCCTTTAACTGCTGGACGCTTTCATCCATATAAAATTTCATATTCGTTAACTCTCGCGTTACAAATGACTGAATTTGTACAACACGGCTAGCCAACGCATTAAGACTGTCTTCAATAATCTTAGCGTCATCCTGAAGCTTTAGCTGCTCTTGCGAAAGCTTGGTAACCCGTGGATCCTGCAAGTTCATACCCCGAAAATCTTTCATAACACGCTCTTGTCCGAAGGATAGCGTAATGAGGTTGTCAAGAATGTTGCGGAGGTCGTCCATGTTTTCCTGCATCTCTTCCATCTCAGAGGACTGCATAGATTCTTTCATGGCTTTGCTCATGGCTTTCATAGACTTAGCCGATTTCTTTTGTTTTGAAGAGGCTTGTTTACCTTGGTTGCTCTTCATATCCTTGGCCGCGTCTTCCATGTCCTTATCAATCTCCTGCTGTTCTTTTTCAGAAGATTCAGGCTTGTTTAAATCATCTTTCTCGGCCTGCTTCTCAATTTCCTTTAACTGCTCCTTTGTGTTTTTGAAATCTTCCTGAGCCTTTTCCTGCTGCTTCTGCTGCTCCTGTGTCGTCTCATTTTTCTTCGCGCTTTCTTCGGCCTGCTTCTCTAACTGCTCAGCCTGCTTTTCCAGATTTTCGGCAATGTTGTTCACCTTCTGTTCCAGTTGCATCTGCTTGAAAAGCTTAAGGGCACGGTCCAGATCGCGTTCCATATTCTTTTCCTTCCGGGTTAAACGGTCAAGCATGTCTGAGGCTTTTTCGTCCTGTTTCCGCTCCAGAAGTTGCTTCAGTTGTTCATACAGTTGCTTCGATTCCGGATCGAGTAGATCTTTAAAAAGCTTTTGTAATTGCTCCATTTTATCCTGCATGGCCTGGTTTTTTTCCGCGAATCGTTGTTGCGTATCGTTCGTTTTCTGCATCTGTTCCTGCAGTTTCTGAACCTCTTTCATCAACTCCTCCCGCTTTTGCAGAATTTCCTGAAGCTGTTTTTTGTCCTGAAAATCGGACGATTTTTTGGTACGCATCCGGTCCTCCATGGTTTGGAGTTCCTTCTTGATGGCCTGCGTTTTGCTTAGGGCATTATCAATCTGCTCCTCGGTTTTCTCCGCCGATTTGTCGACCTGTTTTTGAATTTCTGCGTTCGATGGGATCGTGAAATTTAGCTGATTCGAGCGGCTCGATTTTGCTCCGTTGACCCCGTCGTTGTCCCAAACCTGAACGAAATACTCTAGTTTATCTTCCTGACCGAGTTTCAAACTATCCAGCGACCAGTTATAAACAAAGTTCTGCGATGTTGTCGATTTGTTGACCGGAATATCTTTAACGTATAACTGTGATGCTTTTCCGTTACGATTTATTTTATAATTCAACCGTAATTTTGAGAATCCGTAATCGTCTGAAATTAAGCCTGATAACGCAATGTAGTTATAGGTGACCGTGTCCTGAATTCGATCAACAGATATTTGCGGAAACCGGTCCGGGATTACCTGAACATTGTACTGTATGGTTGATGGAGAAGAAACCTGCCCATTTTTCAAAGAAACTGTGTAGGCTGAATTTTGCATTAACCGACGATTCAGCACGAATGTATTGTCATCCACAAGACGGGCTGGTGTTGGCTTTGGATCGGTATTGAATCGGAACAAAAGAGAATCGGTATGGTCAGAAGCAAACTCCCAGTTGACTATCGTTCCCTGTGGTACGAGCAAGTTGCCAACGTTGGAAAGTTGCTCGGATGGCTTATTCAGATAAGCGGGATAGTCAAGTTTAACATTAAACGAAAGCACTGCCGGCCGATCGATTAATGAAACTTTATAAGTAGGCGAATTATAGCCGGAAGCCTCTAGATGGAAGTCAACATCCCGTTGCAGGTTATCAAAATTATAGTTGAACTGGCTTCCCGATTGATCCATTTTAAAGCGAGTACCGTTGGCTACTACGTAGACAGCCTGAGGTATCGCATCACCACTCAACTTGACGGACAGTGGAAAATCTTCATTCCGAAAAGCCTTCATGTCTTTGTTCTGAACAACAAATTGAAAGGGCGCTTCCTCCACAAACTCTTTATTGTAATTGACAAGCCGAGTCGACGACTTGGTAAAGAATGAGGGATTAAGTACCAGAATGAGTAAGATCAATGCCAGGGGTGGAATGGCATATTTAAGGAATTGCCGATTGCGGCTAATCTGAATCGCATTGGCAAACCGATTGATCAGCAGTTGCTGCGACCGTTGATTCAAACTTGCTTGTAGCAAATCACTCTGGTCCGATGAGATGCGCTGGAGTTGTAGTGTGTTCAGCAACTTATCCCCTACCTCAGGAAAGAAGGTGCCTATCTGGCGGGCAGCTTCATCGTTCGAGAGCGGTTTACTCAATCCGTAAAGTTGCAGCAAGGGACGCAAGACCAACATATATAGGCCAATAAGGACCGTTAACAGAAAGCCAAAAAAGAGCGCTCCCCGACCAACAGAATTGAAGCGGCCAATAAACTCGGCTGTATTGACAAATAGATAGCCGGTCCCCAGTAAGGCAATGAAGAACAAACTACCCTTTACTAACTGATTCTGAAAATACCGTTTTTTATACTCGTCGATGCGTTGTAGCAACGTGGAATAAGCAGCAGTTGATTGCATAAAATTTCAGATTGAGTAGTTAAACTAGTAGAGACTCAAAGTACTTAATAACGTGTGCTTTCAAGAAATTCTCCTGTGCGAGCAAGTCGCCATGCGGAATCGGTTTCGCTAGTGTCCATTGAGGCCAGCCATCTTTGTCGAGTCCATCAAACGTATAATAGCCCTCTAAACTGAGTACCCGGCAAACAGCAATGTGCATTAAATCCTGTTTGGCTTCTTTAGAAAATCGTTTAGGTCCGGTGCCTAATTCCTGCACACCTATCAGAAACAGAACGGCGTTGAGATCGGCCGGGCGTTTGCCTACCAGTTGTTGCAACTGGTCAAGCAATTCTTCCCAGGATTTATCAGTAGTATTTTCGTTGACGATGCTCATATTTTATTCTTCTCCCTAAATTACAACGTTTTATCTTATCGAACGAATGCGTTTGCTCTTTCAACAAGTACAAAAATTAGTAGCTGATTTTATCGACTTGCTTTTCCCCTTCCTCTGCTTGGGTTGTAGTCAGTCATTGGGGGCAAACGAAAAAGTTTTATGCACAAAATGCCGGATTCAATTACCTGAAACAAACCAGCATCGGGACCCTTATGACACGAATCTCCTCAATAAGTTTGCCGGAAAAGTGCCGATACACTTTTTAGCGTCTTATGTATTTTTTTCGAAAGGGGGAATTGTACAAAAACTCATTCATGGTATTAAGTACAAGGGACAAAAGGAAGCAGCCAGAGAATTAGCAAAATGGTACGGCTACCAGCTTCTCTCGGAAAGCAAATTACCTGAGCAAATAGACGTGATAATTGGCGTTCCGTTGCACAAGAGCCGTCTGCAACAGCGCGGTTATAATCAGGCCGACTGGATCGCAGAGGGTCTGTCTGACGCACTTAACGTTCCGATGCGCACGGATGTTCTGATCCGAAACCGATTTTATGCCTCACAAACGCGTAAGAACCGACTGGAACGTTGGGAGAATGTGAAAACCGTATTTTCGGTGCTCAATCAGAATCCAATAATTGGAAAAAATGTGGCGGTTGTTGATGATGTTTTAACGACTGGAGCCACCATTGAAGCTTGTGCTATTGAGCTTTTACGAGCGGGTTGTAAATCAGTTAGTGTCCTTACTCTGGCCGCAGCACACCGATAAACTGGAGCCTCTTTCGTTTGCTTCCAACTTTACAAAAAACGGGCAGTCAAAAAGCACTCTGCAACTCTTTTCTATACATTCAGATTTTTAACAACCAACCTGGTTGAATTTTCTTAGACATAATAAAAGCGGTCATCCATTTCTGAATGACCGCTTTTATTATGTCTAAAGCTTATGTTCTTACTTGTTCCGACCTACGCCAATCATGGCACAACGGAAACCAATCATTGCGGTAGCAGAATCCTGATCCAGGAATCGACGGGTACCGGGCGACAGCCAGTAGGCTACATCATTCCAGGAACCACCTTTATAAACCCGCAGTTTATCGTCAATTAAAGACTGCTTATTCTTGGTATCGTAGTTTTTGGATTCATCCAAATAACCGTTCCGACGAATTGGGTTCAAGTCATTCACATCCTGGTAAGAAAGCGGACGGTACACGTCATACACCCACTCGTTTACGTTTCCGGCCATGTTATATAAACCGAAATCATTAGCCGGATAGGCGTAAATTTCTGCGGTAATAATAGCGCCATCGTTCGAACGGCCGGCTATACCTGCGTAGTCACCACGACCCCGTTTGAAGTTAGCCAGCATTTGGCCCTGTTTGCGGCCCTTCTTAGGATTTCGAACCGAAGAACCATCCCAAGGATAGATCCGCTGATTTATTTGATTCTCGTCCATGTATTGCGTTCCTATGAGTGCTTTAGCAGCGTATTCCCATTCGGCTTCGGTTGGTAGACGATAATCGGGCAAAACAAGTCCGCTTTCGAGGCTTGGCTTTGGCGGGCCTGCCGCTGTAGAAGCTGTTGCTTCGGCCATTGCCGGTGCTTCAACTGTTTTCGATTTACGCTTCAGCGAAAAACCACCCCCCTTTTTCTTTTCCTTGGGTGCTCCTCCTTTTGCCAGTTCATTATTGACAGCATTAGAGCGCCATACCGCATAATCACTAGCCTGTACCCAAGACACACCTACTACTGGATAGTAGCGGAAGGCCGGATACCGCAGGTATTGTGTTACGTACGAATCGTTGAAAGATAAGGGGTTTGCCCAAACCGTTGTATCTGGCAAAGCCGCCTTCACTACCTCTTCGGATGAATCGCGGGAAATGGCGTTCAAATATTCGAGATAGTGAACGTTAGCCATTTCTGTTTCATCCATATAGAATGACTGAATCGAAACGGTCCGTTCCCGGTTATCGCGGCTGTTCATTACATCCTCTTCCAGGGCGCCCATTGTAAAACGACCCCCTTCAATAAACACGAGGTTTGGACCAGCTTTTTGTCCTGCAAATTTCTTTACCTGGAAACCGTCCTTCTGGTTGTAAGCAATTCCCGTCGCCGTACTCTTCTTGCCGGGCTGCACACTGGTCGGGTGCTTGGACTTACAAGATGCCAGTGCCGCCGTAGCCAGCAGCACATAAAGCGCTCGTTGCAGGTGATACTTTTGAATCATTGCTCTATTTTGTGTAAAACGTAGGTGCAAAAATCGTAATTAATTTGTCAACGACCCCATTATTTCGTCTAATTGCTCGACAGAATAAACGTCTGAGTGTGTAATAATTGGACGTCCTTTCGATTCTTTCAACGAACCTTTGGTCGGGTTCCGCTTGATGTACTCAATTACCTTGCCAAACTGGTCTGATTTAAAGAACTCGTCGTTCCCGTTAGAAACGAAGTATCCTTTCATGATATTATTCTTGAGCGTCAGTTTTTCGAGGTATAATTGCTCAGCTTTCCAGCGAACGTTCACCATTTTGATCAGGTTTTCGACTTCTTCCGGCATTGGGCCGAAGCGATCGATTACTTCCTGCCTGAACGCCTGTAACTCTTCGTCATTCTGAAGACTATCCAGACGAGTATATAACGCCAATCGTTCCGAAATATTAGAAACGTATTTTTCGGGAATAACGACCTGTAAATCAGTTTCGATCACGGTATCCGGCAGGGACAGTTTCAGATCTCCTGGTTTGGTTTCGAACAGGTCTTTAAATTCATTTTCCCGAAGTTCCTGAACGGCTTCGTCCAGCACTTTGTGATACATCTCGAAGCCCAGGTCGTTCACAAATCCGCTTTGCTCTGCCCCTAATAAATTACCAGCTCCCCGAATATCCAGATCGCGCATGGCGATTTTGAAACCTTCGCCCAGGTCAGAGAAATCTTCGAGCGTCTGGAGTCGTTTGCGGGCATCGGCTGTCAGGACCGAGGGCGGTGGCGTTAACAGATAACAGAATGCTTTCCGATTCGAGCGGCCTACCCTACCCCGCATTTGATGCAAGTCGGATAAGCCAAAGTAGTGGGCGTTGTTGATCAGAATCGTGTTCGCATTGGGTATATCCAGACCCGATTCGATGATGTTTGTGGAAATCAGCACATCGTAATCGCCTTCTATAAAACGCGTCATGATACGCTCTAAACGATCGCCCTCCATTTGACCGTGAGCCACGCCAATGCGTGCTTCCGGCACGAGTCGCATAATCAAGTTGCCTATCGACTCAATGTCGTTTACCCGGTTATGAACAAAAAAGACCTGACCACCCCGGCGGATTTCATTGCTGACAGCATCCCGAATGGTCGCTTCATTAAAGGGATGCACTTCGGTCGTAACGGGTTGGCGGTTTGGTGGGGGTGTGGCAATGACCGATAAGTCGCGGGCACCCATCAATGAGAAATGCAGGGTTCTGGGAATCGGTGTTGCCGTCAATGTTAACACATCGACTTCAACCCGCATTTCCTTGAGTCGGTCTTTCGTTTTAACGCCAAATTTCTGCTCTTCATCAATGACCAGTAATCCCAGGTCTTTGAACTTGATATCTTTATTGACAATTCGATGCGTCCCGATCAGAATACCAATTTCTCCCGATGCCACACCTTTCAGGATTTCTTTTATCTGAGCCGCCGTCCGGAAACGATTGATGTATTCGATCTTAACCGGAAAATCGGCCATGCGCTCCGAAAAGGTCTTGAAATGCTGCATGGCCAAAATGGTTGTGGGCACCAGAACGGCAACCTGCTTATTATCCGTAACAGCTTTGAAAGCCGCTCGAATGGCAATCTCAGTTTTGCCAAAGCCCACATCGCCACAAACCAGCCGATCCATTGGGTGCGGACGCTCCATGTCGTCTTTCACGTCGTTAGTCGCTTTCGCCTGATCAGGTGTGTCTTCATAAATAAATGAAGATTCCAGTTCAGCCTGAAGAAAACTATCCCGGCTGTAGGCAAAACCCGGTGCTGTCCGGCGTTTGGCATACAACGCGATCAGTTCACGGGCAATGTCTTTTACCTGTTTCCTGATGCGTGACTTCTTCTGCTCCCACTCCTGCGAGCCAAGTTTGCTCATGGTGGGTGGACCACCTTCGCGCCCGCTGTATTTGGCTATTTTATGAAGGCTGTGGATGCTTACCAGCAGGATGTCATTGTCCCGATAAATCAGTCGGATGGCTTCCTGCTCATTGCCTCCATGATCGACCTTTTCTAGCCCTGCGAACCGACCAATACCATAGTCGACGTGTGTCACGTAATCGCCGGGCTGCAGCGTTTTTAATTCCCGAAGCGTGAGCGCCTTCGATTTGGAAAACTTGTCCTGAACGCGGTATTTATAGTAGCGATCAAAAATCTGGTGATCGGTGAAGCAGGCGATTTTCAGCGCTTCGTCCATGAAACCTTCCCGGAGGCCAATGTTCATGGGTTGAAACTTGACAAACGGGTCCAGTTCTTCGAAGATAGTTCGTAAACGGTCCAGCTGTTTGTATGATTCGCCTGCAATGATATTGGTAAATCCTTTCGCCTGGTTGTCGCCGAGTGTGTCGATCAACCGCTTAAAATCCTTGTTGAAGGAGGGCTGTGGTTTGGAGTTGTATTGTTGGCGGCCTTCGGTTTTAAAATAAAACTTTCGACCGAATTCCACCGTTCGAAACTTCTTAATTTCATTCAGAAAGGTTCGGCGAGTCTCGAACAATGCATTCGGATCCGAAACGATCTGAATACCCCCGCTATTGGCAAGCACTGTTGCAAAGCTCTGCTCGGCTTTTTCGTAGCATTTTTCGATTATCTCCAGCGTGAATTCTACGTCTTTTGCCCAGACGGTGGTGGCTTCGGGCAGGAAGTCGAAGAAGGGTTCGCGGCTTTCCTGGGTAAGCTTAGTCTGAATATTCGGTATGATATTAATGAACTCAACTGGGTCGGTCGAGAGCTGGGACTCCGGGTTAAATTTTCGGATGCTTTCGACATCATCACCAAACAAATCGATACGGAAAGGAAACTCGCTGGCAAACGAAAACACATCAATGATGCCACCACGTACCGAAAACTGGCCAGCTTCATACACAAAGTCTGTTTTTTCAAACTCATACGTTTGGAGCAGTTCTGATACGAAGTGGGTATCCAGCTTCTCTCCTACCCGGATGGTTAACGTATTGGCTTGTAAAGACCGCTTGTTGATTACTTTCTCCGAAATGGCTTCCGGATAGGTAACCATCAAAAGCCCATCTTTTGGCGCCGGATTCAGCTTGTTCAGCACCTCAGCCCGCATGAGTACGTTGGCGTTTTCTACCTCTTCGTACTGATACGGCTTTTTATAGGACATTGGGAACAGCAGCACTTCCCGGCCAAGCAGGTTCTGCAGATCGTTGAAGAAGTACGCGGCTTCATCGCGGTCGGTCAGTATGTAGAGGTGATTTCCCCCTACCATATTGAAAACTGCCGAAGCAAAAACGGCATCCAAACTACCGGACAGTCCTTTAATCTGTAAGCGTTGAGGATCACTGGACGGTTTCCGGTTAAACGGTTCAGTGAGCAATTTGATAAAACTATCGTCGGTATAAATACCGATCAATTCTTCAGGTTTCAAGCGAAAGTCAGGTTGTATGTCAAGCACGAAAAGCCGCTGGAAGGACATTCCGGCGGCACGCTAAGGTAACAGTAGCTTGAGGAAATTTGTTGCGTCGGGGTATTATTTCAACTCCGACATGAGCGCATAATCGATGCTTTCCTTTTCCAGCATCTTTCGGATACGGGGGCTATCTTCAAATACGACGACCAGTTCTTTTTTGTCAATGGGTTCGGTTTCGTCGATCCATTTCCAGTCTTCAGCGGTGGCGTCGAGTATGTTCAGGACGCTTCCAAGCTTAGCCGGGTCGCGCTCTTTTCCGATTAATTCGTTCGTATTTGTTAAATAAAGAACCACTCGTTCATCCTCTAGCCATTGCAAATCATTGAGCGAATCATTGAGTGCTTCAAGGGTGAAACTGAAGTTCGGAATCTCCAGAATGTCGGCCATTTCTTCATAAAAATGCCGCAGTGTTGTGGCATGTTTTCCGTCTATGTGAGCAATGAAGTCAGTGGCATATCGGGCTTCAAGTTCGCGTTCAGACTGGCAGATGAGGATGTTTGGCGTCATGTGTTTTGTATAATTTAGAGGTCGTTTTGCTGTTAAAAAAAGTTTCACGTGAAAACTGATAATCAGCAAGTTGTAAACGTATGTAACCAGTTAAACCCTGGTTACTTAAGCGATTTTGGTTGTAACCGGCTTGCAAAAGTACAATTTGCAGGCACAAAAAAACCCTCTTTTTTAGAGGGTTTTTCACGGATTCAGTTCAATGAAAAGAGAGGTATTCGAGCGGCAACCATGTTATGAAACATCAGCTCGGTAATCATGGGTGTCATGTATTTTATGAGCGGAAATTCGGAAATGGATTCCATTACTTCCAACTCTGAATCGGCTTTACAAATGCACCAAAGTTTCTGTCGATCGGCCGAAAGAGAGTATGACAACAGAAAGCCCTTCTCCATTAACTCGTCTACTTTGAGCCGTTGGGCTGGTATCCGGTTTTCGAACCCTTCATCCAGAACGGCCGGAAGATCAAATTCAACCATGTATTGGCTCATAGGCTGTATTGTTAGATGACAGCCGGAGTTTGTCGGTCTCCAGCTAGTAGCAAATTAACAACGTTTAGCTCATCTTCGTTAATCGAGTGTGGAAAATTTGGATACAATTTCGTCGTCACGTCAGCGCCCATCTGCCGAAATACGGCTTCAGATTCCAGAACCCGCTTTTTAGGGATATGAGAATCCGTGTCGCTACAGCCTAAAAAAACCGGCGTTTTATCTAACGACCCTTCATAAGCACGAGTTGTACCATCCGGTCCGATCAACCCGCCACTTAAGCCAAAAACTCCGCCGTACTCAGACGCATTTCGGGCAACGAATTCCAGCATCAGGCAAGCACCTTGTGAGAAACCAAGCCAATAGATCTGCGGTAATTTGAAATTAAAGTCAGCCTGCAGTCGACCGCGTAAACTGGCCAGAACCTCCAGGGCTGAAGACAAGTACGGCTCATTTTCACTTTCAGGCCGCAAAAACGAATATGGATACCAGGTGTTGCCCTGAGCCTCGGGAGCTACAAACGCAAAATCTTTATCCTGGATATAGTTGGAAAGCGACAATATGTCCTGCGCTGAGCCACCCCGGCCGTGAACCATGACCATCACCTTCGAGGCTTCCTCAAGTGGTTTGCCAGCTGTTCGGATGTTATTAGGGTTGTGTATCATACGTGGATGAACGCACAGGCACAGAGAGCACAAAGTTTGTGCAGAAATCGATTCTTTGTATTCTCTGGGCCTCTGTGTTTAAAAATTATTTCAGACTGATTAAAGGCAATTCTGCTTCAATTTTCGCCCGGCGGGGTTCGTATTGAGGAGGCAGTTTCAAGGCAGTTCCCAGTTCGGCAAGCGGCTCATCGACGGTGAATCCGGGCGGGTTGGTCGCAATTTCGAATAAGATGCCACCCGGTTCGCGGAAATAAATACTGTTGAAATAGTTACGGTCCTGAACGGGGGTCACATGATACCCTGATTCCGACAACTGCTGTTGCAGGATCAACTGGGTTTCGTCGGAGTCCGTCGAAAAGGCAACGTGGTGTACCGAGCCCGCACCCTGTAGGGCATGGACATCTTTGGGCGAATGCAGCACATCCACATAGTTGCCGGGGCCACCAGCACCGGCCTTGAACCGGAATCGACCCTCCTCCTCTCCTACCAGCGTATGCTGCATCGTTTCGGTCAAAAGCTTCACGGTCCGATCGGGGTTGAGTTCATTCAGGGTAACGGTATGAAAACCACGAACGGCGTATTCGGCGGGAATGCGACCATTGTCCCAACCGGTACGTTGATCTTCATCGGTGAAGACAAGCTCAATACCCATACCATCGTAGTCTTCAAACCGCACATACGATTCGGAGAACCGTTTGTAAGGGCCAGCGTACGGAATGTTGCGCTCGTGCAGGCGATCCATCCAGAAACTAAGCGAAGCTGTGGGCGCTGAAAAGGCAGTGTAGGTCAACTGACCAACACCTTTACGGCCACGGGGCAGTTTTCCGTATGGGAAAAAAGTTAAAATGGTTCCGGGCGAACCCGTTTCGTTGCCGTAGTATAAATGGTAGACATCCGGAGCATCGAAGTTCACAGTTTTCTTGACCAAACGTAAACCAAGAATATCCGTATAGTAGTCAACATTCCGTTGTGTATCACCGGCTAATGTCGTAACGTGGTGCAGGCCGTTTATGAGCGTTTCCATATGTGTTGAAAGTTTTTATCGAGTGAAAAGGTTTTAAATGTTTCTACATTTGATGTATATACATTTAATTTTAAGAAAATGTTCAAAAGTCGAGAACCGATTTATTGGCAAGTCAAAAAAAGCGCTTTTAAACGGATAAGGACAAAAAAAGCGTCCGCACTATACGTACGAACGCTTTCTAAAACAGTAGGCCGGTTACTGATTATTCCATCAGGAACGGATAATCCTGCTGCATGTAAACATCTTTGAAGGCTTCTTCAGGAGCCGGGTAAGGAGACTCTTCCGCAAACTTGACGGACTCATCAACGATCACCTTTATTTTCTGGTCAATCGCGTTCAGGTCATCTTCGGTAGCAATGCCTTTTTCGAGGATAGCGGCTTTCACCTGCTCGATTGGGTCGCGGAGTTTGTATTCTTCTACTTCCTCTTTCTTCCGGTATTTCTGCGGATCCGACATGGAGTGACCCCGGTAACGATAGGTACGGAACTCAAGGAAGGTCGGGCCTTCGCCAGCGCGGGCACGGTCGGCGGCACGGCTAACAGCTTCGTGAACGGCCTCAACGCTCATAGCGTCGACGGGTTCAGAAGGCATGTCATAGGCTTCAGCCAGGGTATACAGATCGGTTACGTTTGATGTCCGCGCAACAGAAGTTCCCATGGCATAGCCATTGTTCTCAACTACAAAAATGACGGGCAGTTTCCACAGCATGGCCATGTTGAAGGCCTCGTGCAGGGCACCTTGACGAACGGCACCATCGCCCATGAAGGTGATGCAGAGGTTGCCGGTCTTGTTATATTTTTCGGAGAAGGCAATGCCCGCACCCATTGGGATCTGCGCGCCTACGATACCGTGACCACCAACAAAATTGACCGACTTGTCGAAGATGTGCATCGAACCGCCTTTGCCTTTTGACGAGCCAGTTTGTTTGGCAAACAACTCAGCCATGATGGCTTTTGGGTCAGAACCCAGGGCCAGCGGGATACCGTGATCCCGATAGGCCGTAATCCATTTGTCGTCTTTTGTCAGGGCTGTATACGATCCTGACGAACAGGCTTCCTGACCAATATATAGATGGCAGAATCCCCGGATTTTTTGTTGACCATAAAGTTGCCCGGCTTTTTCTTCAAACTTCCGCTGCAACTGCATGGACTCATACCAATACATATACCGCTCCTTGGGATGCTGTACTTTCGTGGCAACGGCCGATTGGGCTTCCGAAGCCTTACCATTCTGTTTGGGTTTCTCTTTGACGCTTGCCATGAGGAATGTGTTCGATAAAATGAGCTATCGTTGGCGCTATGCCGTACGGAGCCAGTAAGCTAGAGGTCTGTTTACCTAACAAACCGACCGTATCTTTGTTGCCAATGTTGATTGCTCAAACAGTCATTATGACCAGGTGAGCAATTAATTCCTGCGAAATTACGCATTATCGCGTTATACGCTACACCTATGCACCTCGAAAAGCTTAGCCTGACCAATTTTAAGAACTATGAAGACGCCCGCTATGTGTTTGGGCAACAGGTGAACGTGATCGTAGGACCGAATGGAAGCGGCAAAACAAACCTCCTGGACGCTGTTTATTTCCTGTCGCTCAGCAAAAGCGCCTTTCAGACGCAGGACGCCTTAAGTATTTTGCATGATGCGGATTATTTTATCATCGACGGTATTTTTGACGAGCACGACGACCAGAATGCCTTTCCAGGTCGGACCCCTCCAGGTCGGACCAATCCAGGCCGGGTTCAAATTACAATTAGTCTGCAACGGGGTCAGCGGAAGGTACTGATGGCCGATAAAAAGCCGTATGAACGCATTAGTGAACACATTGGGCGGTTTCCGGTCGTGCTCGTAGCGCCTAATGATACCGATCTGGTGCGAGACCATAGCGAAGAGCGTCGGCATTTTTTTGATGGGGTGCTCTCCCAACTCGATCCCAATTACCTGCGCGACTACCTGATGTATCAGCAGGTGCTTAAGCAGCGAAACAGTCTACTCAAACTCTTTGCCGAACGTAGTCAGGTCGACAACGATCTGCTGGATACCTACGACGAGCCTCTCCTCGACCTGGGTCAAAAAATTCATAATCGCCGAAAACAATTCGTTGAAGAGTTTCTGCCCAGTTTCCGAATTCATTACGCTTACCTGAGCGATGATCGCGAAGAGGTGAATATCGTTTACGAGTCGGAGGTGAGCAACCCCGCTTTTGCCGATGAGTTCCGGCATTTCCGTCGGCGGGATACGGTCCTGCAGCGCACCACTATGGGCGTTCATAAAGATGATTACTCGTTTTTGATTGGTGGCCAGGCTGACCAGCCAGCGGTGCCCTTAAAAAAGTTTGGCTCGCAGGGGCAGCAGAAAACGTTCGTCATTGCCCTGAAGCTGGCCCAGTTCGATCAGCTAAAGACGGAGAAGGGAGTAAAACCCATTCTGCTCCTGGACGATATTTTCGATAAGCTGGATGACCGCCGTATTGGTAAACTCATTCAGCAGATGGATGAAGGTGTGTTTGGCCAGTTGTTTATTTCGGATGCCCGCCCGGAACGCACGAGGGAATTGCTCACCAACGTAAAGGCCGATGTGAAGTTTTTTGAGATTGGGTCCTGATTAGTCCATAGTACGCAAATTCATACCAGGTTAATCAAGTGTAAATAATGATCAAGCGTTGTTGCGCGCTCATTGTTTAGGTTGAATTACGCTGACAGCTGGAAGCTGTTTGGTATAAAAAAAGCCCGGCGCCGGATAGGTTCGTCGGGCTTTTCGGTTGCTTCACTCCGCCATTTCGGCCGTTCATCATATTCTCCAAACTTAGATTGGAAACTACGAACTATATTTGAGTTTCCGGAGTTCATCTAGTAAAAGTGCTATTCATTGATGAAAGAGAGGATTCTGGAAGAGGCTGAACGGTTGTTTTGGAAGTATGGCGTTCGGTCGGTAACGATGGAAGATATTGCCCGAAATCTGGGTATATCCAAGAAGACAATTTACCAGCATTTTTCTGATAAAGAACAGATTCTGTATCAGGTAATTGAGAGTAAAATTGGCAGAAATCTTTCAGAAATGAACTGTATGGTGGTTGAAACGGCAAATCCTGTGGAGGAACTTCTTAGCGTTCTGAACATGATGCAGCGTAACGCCGACCATGTTAGCCCAAACCTGCTTATTGATGTAAAACGATACTATCCACAGGCGTTCACACTCTTCAGTAAGTATAAAGAAGATGCGATAATGCGATCTATTCTTGAAAATATCCAAAAAGGTATTTCTCAAGGACTATACCGAGACGATATAAGTCCGGCTATTTTAGCCCGGTTACGGGTCGAACAGATAGAGCTGGCTTTCGACAATGAGATTTTCCCCACCGACACGTATTCCATGCATGAGATTCAGTACGAACTGATTCACCACTTCGTGCGCGGTATGCTTACCGAAAAAGGCTTTACCATTTACAACCAGTACGTTAATCAATACAACCATGAGGTTAAAGTTTACAAGAAAGACAGCAATGATCTGGCTGCTCGCCTTGCTGAGTAGTACAGGGTCTTTGCTTGCTCAGAACAAACAGGAGTTCTCACTCAACGAAGCAATCAAGTTTGCCATTGAGAACAACATCAACGTTAGGAATTCAGGGCTGGATGCGTTAAGCTCCGAGTCTCGGATTCAGGAGATCAAAGGGGTTGCCTTACCACAGGTATCGATAGCAGGACAAGTAACGGACAACCTGATTATTCAGCGGGTGTTTTTGCCAGCCATTTTTTTCGATCAAAATGCCTCTCCTGATGCGCCTGCTGTACCGGTTCAGTTTGGGGTAGCTTACTCGGGTGGTTTTTCCGGTACGCTCAATCAGCTTTTGTTTGATGCGTCGTATCGGCTAGGGCTGAAAGCGGCTGAAACCTACCGCCAACTGGCGCAGAAGAACATAACGGCTTCGAAGATTACCGTGGCCGAGCAGGTGGCGAAAGCCTACTACGGTGTGCTGGTGAACGAACAGCAGATCAAGTTGCTCGATCTGAATATTGCCCGCGTTGATACGTTATTCAAAAATACGCAGGCGCTTAACAAACAGGGCTTTGCCGAAAAGATTGATGTGAGTCGTCTGGAAGTTCAGGTGAATAACCTGAAAGCAGAGCGGCAGAACGTGAAAAATCTGGTGGATCTGAGCTATTACCTGCTGAAGTTTCAGATGGGACTGGGTATCAATGACAACATAACACTGACGGAGCAAATTCAGGATATTGATCTGGATGCGATGGAACGTACTACGGCTCAGTCAGCGGCTGAATTCGACTATAACCAGCGCATCGAATTTTCGACGCTGCAATCGCAGATTCAACTGGCCGATCTGGATCTACAAAGCACGGCAAAGCAATACTATCCACGGCTGAGCGCTATTGCCAACTACGGATACAATACGGGACGCAACAAATTCAGTAGTCTCTTCACCGACCCCTGGTTCAATTCGGCAACGGTTGGTATCAACTTGTCGGTACCCGTTTTCGATGGTTTTCAGAAGAAATACCAGGCGCAGCAAAAGCGATTCACGCTGCAGAAAGCGCAGAACAACGGACAACTGCTGAAAAACTCCATCGATCTGCAAATCCGTCAGTCAACCATCACGCTGGGGAATAGTCTGCAAACGCTCCGAACACAGAAGCGCAACGTTGAACTGGCCCAGGAAGTAGCCCGCGTAACCAAGATCAAGTATCAGGAAGGTGTAGGGTCGAACATCGAAGTGCTGGATGCTGAGAACTCGTTTCGGCAGGCGCAGGCGAATTACTTCGCTTCGCTGTACAACTTCCTGCAAACCAAAGTGGATGCCGATAAAGCGAACGGAAAGCTCTATATCGGTAACTAAATGGCAATCCATACACTGTTAACCAATGTATGGAAGCAACCTGAACGAATTTTAAAACTGCAAACGATTACAAATGAAACCATACTACGCAATTGCCCTGGTGAGCTTATTAGCGGCCTGCTCGGGAGAAAAGAAAACAGATGTACAGGGTAAACGGGAGGAGCTGACCGAACTGAAATCGCAGCAAACGGAGTTGACCACCAAGATAAAGACGCTGGAGGCCGAACTGGCCAAACTTGAGCCGAAAAAGCAGGAAGATGTACGCGTTAAGGATGTAACAGTATCGCCGGTGGCGGCCACGACGTTCAAGCACTTTGTCGAATTACAGGGCACGATCGACGCGAAAAACAACGTACAGGTATCGCCTAAATCGGGCGGTGTTGTTACGGCGGTTTATGTGAAAGAAGGTGATCAGGTACGGGCCGGGCAGGCGATTGCGAAAATTGACGATCAACTGCTGCGGGAGTCGATGGCCGAGGTGAGAACCCAGCTGTCACTGGTAAATACGGTTTATGAAAAACAGGCGGCTTTGTGGAACCAGCAGATCGGTACGGAAATCCAGTACCTACAGGCGAAGAACAACAAAGAATCGCTCGAACGCCGACTGGCCACCCTCAATGCTCAACTGAGCCAGTCAACGGTAACAGCGCCGATTTCCGGGGTTGTGGATCAGGTAATGGTCAAAATTGGACAGTCGGCAGCACCGGGCATGGGACTGGTTCGGGTCGTGAACTTAGCCCAGCTGAAAGTGGTGGCCAAAGTGTCTGATACCTATTCGGGCAGCGTTCGCAAAGGTGATGCCGTGATGATCGAATTTCCGGACCTGCAGAAAAGCATGAACTCGCGCATCTCGTTTGTGGCAACAACGGTAGACCCGCTGACCCGGACGTTCACCATTGAGGCCCCTCTCCCATCCGACAACGCGCTGAAACCAAATATGCTGGCGCGCATCAAGATCAACGACGAGACAAAAGCGAATGCCATTGTGATCAACCAAAACCTTA
Source organism: Spirosoma aerophilum (assembly GCF_054782495.1). Classification (NCBI taxonomy): domain Bacteria; kingdom Pseudomonadati; phylum Bacteroidota; class Cytophagia; order Cytophagales; family Cytophagaceae; genus Spirosoma; species Spirosoma aerophilum. Next base: position 26,719 of record NZ_BAAGSJ010000017.1, read on the forward strand.
TCCAGAGCACTGAGAACGGGCAACTGGTGTACGTAGCGGTGAGCGAAGGCGGCAAGAAAGTAGCCAAAGCACGGACTATCAAAACAGGTCCGTCATACGGAGGGCAGATCGCCATCACACAGGGATTACAGGCCGGTGACCAGATCGTTACCACGGGCTATCAGGATTTGGTTGACGGACAGGCGATCAATTTTTAATCAGGTTTTTGGCGGCTGGATCCGGTTTGTTTCCAATTGGTGAAACACCCGAAACCAGCCGCCAAAAACGACAAACTCCTTCTTTATGAAATTTGAACAGTACAAAACCCTCGGATTCACCAACTGGTGCGTGGAGAACCGAACGGCGATTTACATCTTCACCTTCCTGATTACCATAGGTGGGCTGTTCGTTTATAACAACCTGCCGAAAGAGCAGTTTCCGGACATCAAGGTTCCGCAGGTGTACATTAATACGGTGTATGTGGGAACGGCCCCGGCCGATATTGAAAACACCATCAACAAGCAGATCGAAAAGCAGCTCAAGTCCATCTCGGGCGTAAAGCGCATCAAATCGAATGCTTTGCAGGATGTATCGGTTATTCTGATCGAATTCAACCCGGATGTGAATTCGGCCGAAGCGCTGCAACGGGTTCGCGATGCCATTGACAAAGCGAAGCCCGATCTGCCGCAAAAGCTGGATGCCGGTCCAACGGCGCAGGATGTTGACTTCTCCGAAATGGCGATCATGAACATCAACATGGCCGGTAATTTCTCACTGAAACAACTGAAAGAGTACGCCGAGGATTTACAGGACGTCATTGAAGGAATGCCCGAAATTCGTCGGGTCGACATCGTTGGGGCACTGGATCGTGAGATTCAGATCAACGTCGACCTTCCCCGGATGCAGTCGGCAGGGCTGGCTTTCTCGGATATTCAACAGGCAATTCAGGGCGAAAACGTAAACGTGTCGGGTGGGGAACTGCCCATTGATGGCGTTCGCCGGACGGTGCGGGTAAAAGGTGAATTTACCGATGTTACCCAGCTTCAGAACTTGCAGATTCGGACCGCTACGGGGGCTACCGTTCGGCTCGGTGAAATTGCTGATGTGCGTGATAACTTCGAAGAGCAACAGAACTTTGCCCGGTTGAATAACAAATCGGTTGTTACCCTGAACGTAATCAAACGCGCCGGTGCCAACCTGATCTCGGCCGCCGACCGGATTGAAAAAACGATTGAAGACTACAAGGAAACCCGTTTTCCTGAAGGTCTGGAAGTGAAAATCACCGCCGACCAGTCGGAGCGGACCCGTGAAAACGTCAATGACCTGATCAACACCGTTGTGTTGGGATTCATTTTCGTGGTGTTGATCCTGATGTTCTTTATGGGCGTTCGGGATGCCATCTTCGTGGGGCTGTCGGTACCGTTGTCGGCCCTGGTGGCTTTCGTGCTGATGCCGGTTTTAGGACCTGCTGTTGGTGCTTCGTTTACGCTGAACACGATGGTACTCTTTGCCTTCCTGCTCGGTTTGGGACTTGTGGTGGATGATGCCATCGTGGTAATCGAAAACTCGCACCGCCTGTTTAACGAGAACAAAGACTGGGATATCAAACAGGCCGTAAAAGCGGCTGCGGGTGAGGTATTCGTACCGGTTTTATCTGGAACGCTAACGACCATTGCGCCGTTCTTCCCGCTGCTGTTCTGGCCGGGTATCGTGGGCGAGTTCATGAAATTCCTGCCCCTGACGCTTATACTAACGCTGTTCGCTTCCCTCTTCGTTGCCTACGTGATCAACCCGGTATTTGCCGTAACGTTCATGAAACGGCACGACGATGATAACCACGAAGACAAACAGAGCTTCCAGGAGATCAAGCGGCCGCTGATCATTATGACGGTGCTGGCGGGTGTTGGCTACGTCGTTGACCGGGGTATTGGCAACCTGTTCGTGTTGTTTATTATCCTGTATGTGTTCAACCATTACGTGCTAACGCCGAAGCTGATCGTGCCTTTCCAGGAGCGGTTACTACCCGCCCTTAAGAATGGGTATCGCCGGTTGATTTCGTGGATATTGACGGGATGGCGTCCGGTGGGTGCCATCGGCGGAGCCTTCGGTTTGCTGATTCTGACCTTCATTATCGTCGGTATCGCCAAACCTAAAGTGTTGTTCTTCCCCAGTGGCGAGCCCGATTACATTTACGTGTACAACGTCATGCCGATTGGTACCGATGCCCGCGTAACCGATTCCATAACCAGAGTTATTGAGAAGCGTGTATTTAAGGTACTGGAAGACAACAAAGCAACTGACATTGTTAACTCCGTTATTTCGAACGTGGGTAAGAACGCCGGTGACCCGATGAACCCCGACCGGTCGGCCACACCGCAAAAGTCGAAAGTGACGATTGCCTTCAAGCCAAACGAAGAACGGAACGGTATTTCGACCGACTCGCTCCTGGCTAAAGTACGGGTGGCAGTGAGTGGTTTGCCGGGTACGGAGCTGTCTGTAGAACGGGAATCGAACGGACCGCCAACGGGTAAACCGATTGCCATTGAAATTGCCGGTGAGGAGTTCGGTGAACTTCAGAAGCTCGAAAAACAGGTTCGGCAAAAGATTTCTCAGGCGGGTATCAAAGGCATCGACCAGCTTAAGTCGGACCTGATCACGAACAAGCCGGAAATTGTTATCAACATCGACCGCGAAAAAGCCGAGCGTGAAGGGATTTCGTCGGGTCAGGTGGCCCTGGCCATCCGGACCGCCCTGTTCGGTTTAGAAGTGTCGAAGTTCCGCGATGCGAAGGATGAATACCCGATCATGGTCCGTCTGAAATCCGACGACCGGAGCCAGATCGACAAGCTGTTAAGTCTGAATGTGGTGTATCGGGACATGGTCATGGGCGGGCAACTGCGTCAGGTACCCATTACATCGGTCGCCAACATCAGCTATTCGACAACTTTTAGTCAGATCAACCGGAAAAATCAGCAGCGGCTCGTTACGTTAAGTTCCGATGTGGTGCCGGGTTATAACGCCAACCAGATTGTGGCACAGATTCAGGAGGTCATCAAAGAGATTGACGTCCCGAATGGCTATACGCTCAAAATGGGTGGCGAGCAGGAAGACCAGCAGGAGTCGATGAGCTTCCTGATATCGGCTTTTGGGATTGCTATGATGCTCATTTACCTGATTATGGCAACGCAGTTCAACTCGGTGGTGAAGCCGCTGATCATCTTCGTGACGATCCTCTTCTCATTGATTGGCGTCCTGCTTGGGTTCGTGATATTCAATAAGGAATTCTCCGTCATCATGTCGGGTGTGGGGATCATTGCCCTCGCCGGTATTGTGGTGAAAAACGGGATTCTGCTGATCGAATTCATCGAAGAGTTGCGTGGACGGGGCGTTCCCCTTCGTGAAGCCATCATCGAAGCGGGCGGCATTCGTCTGACGCCGGTATTGTTAACCGCTTCGGCGGCCGTACTAGGTCTGATTCCGCTGGCCTTGGGCATCACCGTCGATTTCGTGGGCCTGTTCCGCGACTTCGATCCGCACATCATCGTAGGTGGCGATAGCTCCGTATTCTGGAACATCCTGGCCTGGACCATCATCTTCGGCCTAACGTTCTCGACTGTATTGACACTGGTCATTGTGCCGTGTATGTACTGGATCAACGAGCGTATCCGGATGAAATGGTTCGGCAAAAAAGATCCGGCGCTTGAGCGTAAGGAGGAGTTGGAAGAAGAGTTAGTTTAGATTTTTAAAGAGTGAAAGAGTGAATGAGCGATGAGTCCGGTGGGACACTTCGCTCATTCACTCTTTTTGTGGTGTCAGTTTCTTAAAACTGACATAGCGAGGACGGTTCGCCGTTGCGATTCTCAAAACCTCGTTGATTAACTAGCGGCTGAACGGGATTTAAGGAAAACGCATCACCGAACACTAGCCAGCCGAACGAGGTTTTGAGAATCGCAACGGCGAACCGTCCTCGCTGTGGCGGGTCTGGGACCCGCCAGCACAGCATCACTCGCTCTTTATTTAAACACCACCCGGCTCCATTTCTCCGGCCGATGGGTGTCGTATACGCCGTGGGATGTCATGACCATGGCTGGGTGCGGCTGTACTTCCTGTCCCGACGACATTAATTTCTGGAAGCGGCCCAGGAACATCCGCCATTCATCACCGGGTTGAGGAGGCAGGTTACGACCGTTAGCCAGGTGCGTCAAACTCGACCATGGAATAGCGATTTCCAGCGACCAGCCTTTGTCAATGTCGCTGTTGTCGTTCAGAGTGCCGTCAATCTGAACGGCCGTTTCCAGACCCGGCATGTCGTAGTTCAGGAACGCCCAGCGCAGACCGCGCGGGTGTGTGCCGTACCAGAACGAGGGACCGCTGCGATCGAGGTCACCGCCGAAGGTGAGCGCCTGCGGCCCAAATACATCGAACTGAGGAATATCAAAGCGGCTGCCGCGCTGGTAGGCATCTTTCCAGATAAAAAATACCTCATACACCGTATTACGGGCATTCACTTCCAGTTCGTAATAACAGTCGCCCCCGTCGATGAAGAGTTCGAGGTCGCTTTCCAGAAAGATGATGGAATCCCGTTCGGTCAGGTGCGCTTCTACGAAAGGTTCTTCAGCCTGAAAGGCAACGTACAGGTGCGTGTCGTTCCAGACGATAGCCGTTTTGGTATCGTACATGCCCGGCGCGCCCGAAGCCATGTCCACAAAGCGGGGGCTCCAGACGGCCTGTTGCCAGATGGGTTTCGTCAGGTCTCCATCGACTGTTATTGTCTCCTTTATTTTGGTAGCGGTATATGAATCCATATAGAGTTAGAGGGCTTACAGTGTAAACCTAATGGTTTCTAGATTATACTCATATGTAGCGAAGATGGCCTATCACTACCTGTTGGCAACTGAGTAATTCAAACTGCTGCCGACCTTTATTGAGTATCATGGAGACACAAAATCATACGGTTACTACGCTGATTGTCGGGGCATTAGCGACTCTGCTGTTCGTTGGCTGCTCCGGCAAAAAAGAAGCCGATCAACAACTGGCCGACGTGCCCACGTATAAACTCATTCCCGCCAAACGGGTGTTATTCAACTCTTTCGTTGACTGCAACATGGCCGAAGCCTGGGTGGGTGATACGTTCCGGATTTTTCCGGGCAAGTACGGCGAAGACCCGCTCTGGGGTAATGCCCGCGACCTGAAATATGCCGACGGTAAAAACGCCGAAGAAGCCTTTGCCCGGCAGGGAAAGGAATTTACCGAACCTAAAATGCCACTGAACGTACCGATTGGTCAGGCTGGCTTGCACGGGGCCGTTTGGTTTGAGACCGTTTATCAGGACACCACCGATACCTCCGGCAAAACACTTTACGCTGTTTACCACAACGAAAACTACCCGGCCACCCTCCCCTACGACCCGAAAACCGGCGAAGGATACATCGACAAAAAATGGCCGCAGGGACTAACCGGTCCGAAGTCGCCCGCTGCCGTTTGCCGGATCGGTATCATGAAATCAACTAACGGTGGAAAGGCGTGGGAGAACAAAGGACTCTTTATTGAAGACCTTCAACCCCGGATGATTCTCAAACCGCACAACACGTCCAAGACCTTTGCCGGGGGCGTCGGCGATCCCTCTGCCGTAGCCAGTGGCGACTACCTGTATCTGTTTTATGGAGAGTATGGCTATCCCGGCCAATACGACGAAGCGGGTTATGACCGGAAAAAAGAATGGAGCGGCCAATGTATTAGTGTAGCCCGCATTAAACTGAGCGATCTGGATAATCCCGTTGGTAAAGCCCGACGGTGGGATGGTAAAGGTTTCAACGCACCTTACAACGGTGTAGGTGCCCCCATTGCGTCCCTGCAAATTCCGGAAAGCGAAGGCGGTGGGGCCGCATCCTCGCCAACGGGCGGCTTTCACTGGGGGCCGTCGGTGAGTTGGAACACCTACCTTAATTGTTGGGTTATGCTCATGGGCAAAGTCGTAGGGCAGTCGTGGGCGGGAAGCAGCATTCATATTTCGTTTAACCAAAACCTCGATCTGGGCGAAGCCCTTCAATCGCAGGCCTGGTCGAAACCGAAGTTACTGCTCGATAAACCGGGGTTTTTCCTGTGGTATCCATCCCTGCAACCCATGAACACACCCGATGATATTGCCAACAAACATACCTGCCTGCGGTTAGGGCAGCGGGCGCGGCTGTTTGTCAAGAACATCAAGCCCGAAAAAAGCGAATACCTGTCCGAATACATCCTTGAGTTCAGCAAGAGCACTAACTAAACATTCATGAATCGTACTGCCTTATTTTTCATTCTTCCCGCTATCCTGCTGCTGATCGACTGGTACGTTTTTCAGGCCGTGAAGACCCTTAGCCGTTCAGCTACAGAAAGCACCCAACGGATTATTACCATTGCGTTTTGGGGGTTTACAGCGTTATCGTTGGTGCTGTACGTCATCATGCAGCTGCTCCCCCCCGATTCCATCAGTCGCAACACCCGGACGTTTTTGTGGGCCGCCATTGCCATTCCTTACTTCTCGAAAATCTTCGCCGTACTGATCATTTTCATTGATGACATCGGCCGGTTCTTCCGGTGGATTGTTTCGCTCTTCTACAAGCCCGAAGTTCGGGAAGCGGTTGTCGATACAAACCGCCAAAGCATACCCGCGACGGACACCATCACCCGTTCCGATTTTCTGATGAAAACGGCGCTGGTTGTCAGTGCGGTGCCGCTGGTTGGTTTTACGTGGGGGATTGTCTCGGGCGCGCATGATTACCGAATCCGGCGGATCAAGCTCCCGCTGAAAAACCTGCCTTCCGGTTTCAACGGCATGACCATCGCCCAGATCTCGGATATTCACTCGGGTAGCTTTTTTAACAAAACAGCGGTGAAAGGGGGCGTCGACATGCTCCTCGGCCAGAAGCCCGATATGGTATTCTTCACCGGCGATCTGGTCAACAGCCATGCCGAAGAAGTGAATAGCTACATCGACATTTTCAATAAAGTAAAGGCCCCGCTGGGGGTATACTCGACCCTGGGAAACCACGATTACGGGAAATACGTGCAATGGCCGAGCGTTCAGGCCGAACGGCAGAACGTGATGAACGTAGTGGCGGCTCACAAGCAGATGGGATGGAACATTATGATGGATGAAAACAAAATTCTGGAGCTGAACGGCGATAAAATTGCCCTGATTGGGGTTCAGAATCTTGGCTTCGGTCCGGCGGCCTTGCGGGCGGGTAATCTGGCCAAAGCTTACGAAGGCACGCAGGATTATCCCGTCAAGCTGCTCCTCTCCCACGACCCGACCCACTGGGATGCCGAAGTTCGGCCGAAGTACCCGGATATCGACGTTCAGTTCAGCGGTCACACGCACGGCGCTCAGTTTGGCGTCGACCTGGGCGATGTGCGCTGGAGTCCGGCGCAATACTTCTACAAACAATGGGCAGGCTTGTATCAGGAGGGCAATCAGCGATTGTATGTGAATCGGGGCTACGGCTACATCGGCTATCCCGGCCGCGTCGGCATCCTCCCCGAAATAACGATTTTTGAGCTGGTGAAAGCGTGATAAGCGGGACAATCACATGTATCAACATGAATTAGTTGAAAGCTTGTGTTAACTTGCCGTAGCTTATGGAGTATCGGTTAACTTATTCCCTGCTCATTCAGTTACCCCTATCAATTAACCATCACATACTATATGAAAATCGTATTCATTACCGGACTTTCCTTTTTCATGTCGCTGCTGTCGTTGCTGAACATCAAGCCAGCACAACCGCAGGAAACGGCGATTCCGCTTTGCCATGCACCGGCTACCGACGGCGAAGGCAACGACATGTCGGCCATGGCCGCTGACCCGGCTTTCCAGCGACTGCACGAAGCTCCCCTACCCTTCACCTACGTTGGCGCGGGCGAGATGATCAAGTTCTCGACACCCGACGGTCAGTCGGCAAACGGGTTTCTGCTGAAGTCGAAAAAGAATTCCAACAAATGGCTGCTCGTCTATCAGGAGTGGTGGGGTCTGAACGATAACATCAAGCAACAAGCCGAAACGTTTTACAACGACCTGAAGGATGTGAACGTACTGGCCGTTGACATGTATGACGGCAAAGTGGCGACTGAGCCATCGGAAGCAGGCAAACTCATGCAGGGTGCCAACAAAGAGCGGCTGGCCAGCATCATGAAAGGGGCTATCGAATATGCCGGTCCTAAGGCTGAATTTGCCAGTGTTGGCTGGTGCTTTGGTGGCATGCTGTCGTTGCAGTCGGCTATGCTGGAAGGCAAAAAAGCCAAAGGCTGCGTGATGTACTACGGTCGGCCGGAGCAGGATGTGGAGAAGCTGAAAACCCTCGACACCGACGTACTGGGCATTTTTGGCAGCCAGGACAAAGGCATCACGCCGGAGTCAGTTAAAACGTTTGAAGAGAACATGGCGAAAGCTGGTGAGAAAGTGACCGTGAAGATGTACGATGCCGGTCACGGCTTTGCCAACCCAAGCAACCCGGTTTATAACAAGGAAGCCGCAGCCGATGCCTACAAGCTGGCGCTGAATTACCTGAAAGATAAACTGAAAGCGTAATTAGTTTACCTCTTTATTTTGAGTGGAAAGCCTGACTACTACCTAGTGGTCAGGCTTTTTAATTAAACTTTAAGAAGATTCTTTACGTTTTCATTAAACGATGGCTGGTCTGCTTTGTCTAACTCACAAATCGGGTGAAAACCTGCCTCAGCGATGAAAACGATCAAGTGGAGTGGAGTTATGGCTGGTCTGCTTTTAGGTGTAGCCAGTATTAGTTTCGGACAGGTTTACGGACCCGGCAACGGCAATCGTCAATCATATCCAAACGATAACGGGTACAACCCAAATTACCCCAACGGGTATGGCAACGGTCAGAATTATCCGAACCAGTCTTACCCAAATGGATACAATAACGGCTACGGCCAGCCTTATCCGAATGGTTATGGGCAGGCATACCCAAATGGCTACGCTTATGACCAGTATGGTCGGCCTTATCCGGTGCAGCCGCCCGTAGTGATTGTACCGCCCAGGGTAGTGATCGTTCCACCACCACGGGTTGTGTATGCTCCTCCGGTTATTGTGCGGCCGTATGGCGGTTATGGAGGATACGGTTACGGCCATCGGGGCGGCCGGGGCGGCTACGGTCGCCGTTGGTAAGGAGCAGTTTTGCAACTGCTCAAGTCAATTGGTAGATTGGTTCAATACATTAATAATCAAAGAGAAGATCATGAAAACGATAAAAGTATTGCCCTTGTTTGTGGCTGGTTTATTGGCTGTTCTGATGACCAGTTGTGGGCCTTCTTATGTTAGTACAGGTGTTGGCTACGGCAACCCTGGTTATTATGGCGCCCGCCCCTATTACGGCGGCTACGGGTACAATCCATATGGCTATTACCGCCCACCTGTAGTGGTTCGTCCGCCGGTGGTGGTTCGTCCACGGTATTATTCACCGTCACCCCGTTATTACGGCGGTAGCCCACGCGGTGGGTACAATGGGGGTCGAAGTGGAGGAGCCTATAGTGGCGGCAACCGTTCACGCGGACCAAGGTAATTTTTGGTAAGTAATGGCGTGAGTGAAATGAGTGGAGTCGTCAAGTGGTGGAGTAAGGACTGTAATGTCAACTATGCTACCACTTAACGACTCCACTCATTTCACTTATTCTACTAACCCGTCAATAACCAATTAAGCCGGCCAGGAGAAAGGCTTGCCAATGTGAATGGAATAATCGCCGGATTCGATCAGGGGTTTATCGTCGGTCGATAGGTTGTAGAGATAGATCCAGCAGTCGGCGGTTTGGTGGTTGAACTGAACAGGAATAATGGCCCGAATGTATTCGGTAGGTTGTTCGAAGCCTTCGCCAACCCCTTCGTAGTAATCGAGGTAGGTTAAAATGGCGGCTTTCTGGTTGCTGATGTCAAACACGGAACCGTGCACAAGACTTTGGCTATCTGGCTGGTAAACAGCGCCGGGGTAACTGCCCATATCGAACGACTGGCCGGTAAACGAGCCTTCACCTACATAACGACCGCGTTGCCGGAGGTACTGCGAAAACGTGTTATCGAAAGGAGGGCGGAGGGTCCCGTAAACGATCAGGAAGTCAGGTGTATGGGTCATCTAATAAAAATAATAGAGCAGCGCGACGAAAATAGGCTTTTTGACGTTACATATGAAATTGCCGGGTCATGAAAAAGACAAAAATCCTCCTGCTCATGGCTGCCTCACTGGTTTTAACGACCGCTCCGCTGGAGACAATGGCAGCTAAACATACCACAGAATCAACGGCCATTGGTCGTAAGCGAAAGGGCTATAAACAAAAGCGTGGAGGTCTGTTTAACACCGGACTTTTCCGCAAGAAAAACGGCTGTGGCTGCCCGAATCATTAAGCAATTGTTAAGAAATTGTACTTATAACAGAGTCAGGCCCTTACATGGGCCTTTTTTCGTTAAATTAGTTGTAAAAATCTGTGTTTCAGCGTAAAATTTCGTACCTTTGCGGCTTGAAATAGCTGAACCGTCCGGTTACCCGGTAGAATTTATTTGATTTTTCATGGTTTTCATGACGACTTATAAACGGGTTCAGGGAAATACAACCAAATCATGAAAGTCAAACGAATCAGGAAAATCCGGGTTCAGACAACATTTGTATGCAATCAATTCGCAATATAGCAATCATCGCCCACGTTGACCACGGCAAAACGACTCTGGTTGACAAGATCATCCACGCATCGAAGCTCTTTCGGGACAATCAGGAGTTTGGCGACCTGATTCTGGACAACAATGACCTCGAGCGTGAGCGGGGCATTACCATCGTTTCTAAAAACGTATCGGTACGCTACAAAGACGTTAAAATCAACATCATCGATACACCGGGCCACAGTGACTTCGGCGGTGAAGTTGAACGCGTTCTGAAAATGGCTGACGGTGTGTGTCTGCTGGTCGACGCCTTTGAAGGGGCCATGCCGCAAACACGCTTCGTATTAGGCAAAGCCCTTCAACTGGGTTTGAAGCCAATCGTAATTGTGAACAAGGTCGACAAAGAAAACTGCCGGCCCGACGAAGTACACGAACAGGTATTTGACCTGATGTTCAACCTGGGCGCTACCGAAGATCAGCTGGATTTTCCAACTGTCTACGGTTCGTCGAAGCAGGGCTGGATGGGTCCGGATTGGAAAACCCCAACCGACAACATCACGTATTTGCTCGATACCATTGTTGAGAACATCAAGCCGTCGCCAATAAACGAAGGCTTACCACAAATGCAGATCACATCGCTGGATTATTCGGCCTTCGTTGGTCGGATCGCCATCGGTCGCGTGCATCGCGGTACGCTGAAAGAAGGGGCTAATATGGGCCTTATCAAGGCAGACGGTACGGTAAAACGGGTGAAAATTAAAGAACTTCAGTCATTCGAAGGTCTTGGAAAAGTTAAGGTAGCCGAAGTACAATGTGGTGATATCTGCGCCGTTACGGGTTTGGAAGAGTTTGAGATTGGCGATACACTGACCGATCTTGAAACCCCGGAAGCACTACCCCGCATTTCGGTGGATGAGCCAACAATGAACATGTTGTTTACCATCAACAACTCCCCGTTTTTTGGCAAGGAAGGTAAATTTGTCACGTCGCGTCACCTGCGTGACCGTCTGTACAAAGAGATTGAAAAGAACCTGGCCCTGCGTGTAGAAACGACAGATAGCGAAGATCGCTTCCTGGTCTATGGCCGGGGTATTCTTCACCTTTCTGTGCTGATCGAGACCATGCGTCGTGAAGGTTACGAATTGCAGGTTGGTCAGCCTCAGGTGCTGTACAAAGAAGATGATAATGGCCACAAACTGGAGCCAATCGAAACCCTCGTGGTCGACGTTCCGGAAGAAACGGCCGGTAAGGTAATTGAGTTGGCAACCCAGCGTAAAGGGGAATTGCTGATCATGGAGCCGAAAGGCGATCTGCAACACCTGGAATTCGATATTCCATCGCGTGGTCTGATCGGTCTGCGTTCCAACGTCCTGACGGCTACTTTCGGTGAGGCTGTCATGAGCCACCGCTTTAAAGAGTATCAGGAATACAAAGGACCAATCCCCGAGCGGATCAACGGTTCATTGATCTCGATGACCAGTGGTCAGGCAACGGCTTACTCGATTGACAAGCTTCAGGATCGTGGATCGTTTTTCATTGAGCCGGGAGACGAAATTTACACGGGTCAGGTTATTGGCGAACACAACCGTCAGAACGATATTGTTGTCAATGTAATTACCGCCAAGCAGCTGACAAACATGCGGGCTTCGGGTTCGGACAACAACGTGAAAATTGCGCCGAAAATCTCGTTCTCACTTGAAGAGAATATGGAATACATCCAGAAGGATGAGTACCTGGAAGTAACGCCGAAGTCGATGCGTATTCGTAAGATCTACCTCGACGAGAACGAGCGGAAACGCAACCAGAATAAGTTTGCTATGGCTTAATTAGTATTTGGTGGAGTCGTGACTGGTGAAGTAATAAACCAGTTCACAACCCCCTGATAGCTTTGACACAAAAAATCCCCTTCGACCTGGTCGAAGGGGATTTTTTGTGTTGATGTAATGTCAAAAACGGATCAACTTGTATGCTGCCAATCTTGCAACTACAGCAAAAATGAACGAGTATGGTTGAGCGAATCTCTAATCTGGCAGTCGAATGGCGAAGGCAATCGACTGAAGTTGAAAAATACTAATTAGAGAAAGCAAACGCTGGCAGCGTTTTGAACGAAAACAATGATGCTGGCGAAGCGGGTGTATTGGGAGCCGCAAAACCTGTTTGTTGCGGTTTGGGTCCTAACGTAGCTGCCTGTTGATGAACATGGTAATATCCAGCTATAAACAGCGAGCCGCCAATAAGTGGGAGAACAAATTTTTTCATAGTCAATTGAGTACTAGTTAAGTATGAATGGTGTATGAATTATATTATGAACATTGGTTAGCCGCCGATTGTTTTAGAAAGCGATTCCTACCCGGAAACACATTCTGTTATAGATTCGGTGCTCATCTCGTTGAACATCACTCCAAAAAAGTGGCTTTTCGACGTCCAGAGCCTGCCTTTTATAGCTTACAGACATAACGAAGGCATTTGATGTCGGCTTTCCTATGCGTAAAGCTACTCCGGGATTAAGCATCCAGCCACCATTTATTTCGTAACCGGTAGAGCTTTTGTGTAGAAAAGTAAGACCGTATCCAACATCAGCTATAGCTAGTAGACGCACATTCTTATTTAAGTCACTAATCAGATCATAACGAAGTCCGGCACCAACGGGCATAACCAGTGCAGCCTTGTACCAATCGATGCCCACCAATCCACCCACAGCCAACTGCCGATTTAGCTGTACGCCATTGAATGTCTGGGCCGTAAAGCTGAGCCGGTTTTCGACTGTTTGTGCGGCTGCCGTACCAAAAGCCACACGTCCAAACAAACCGCCAAACTCCGTGTAATTAACATACGTTCGTTTGTGTAAGCTGGATTGAGCACATACCCCTGAAAAAACGAACACGCTCGCAGCGATGAGAAAAAGTCGGTTCATATCGATGCTTAATAATAGGTTGGACGGCTGATCGGAATATGGCTGAGCTGGCGCAACTGACGCGGGTTCGTGGTGTCGAATTGATAAAACCCATCCTTACCAATGAGCAGCAACGATTTCTCCAGCGGAATAACATCGTACGCGTTTAAATTCTCGATGTGCTGTAATAAGTTTCGGTCAATGTTCATCACATCGGCTATATCGAATGATTTGAGGCCGTAAGCGCCTTCGCAAATGAAAAGATTAGGGTAAGACACCCCCAGACCGTGCGGGTTGCGCATGGGGTAACTTTTAAGCAGCCGTGGTCTTAACAGATTCGACACATCCACTACATCCAGTTGGTTGGTAAAACCGCCACACTGATTGCCCGAGCGAAGGGTTACGTAGGCAATGTCGTTATGAACGACCACCGGGTCGCACACGCGGGCATGCTCGAAAACAGACAGTAGCGTTGGCTTTTCCGGGTTGGCATTGTCATAAATGTGCATACCCGACTGTGAGCCGATAAACAGCTTGTCGTTATACGGAAATATGGTTTCAATGCCCCAGCCCAGTTGTACGTTGTTGCCCAGTTTTGGCGCTGCCGGGTTCTTAATATCGAACAACTGCATAGCCGTTTGATTAACGGTGTACAGGTAATTGTTATACAGGGCAAACCGCGCCATGGAACCAGCCACGCCGTTTGTCGTTGCGCTGCCAGATTTGTCGGAACTTAAAGAAGCCTGGGCATTAAAGAAAACGCTCATTACCCAGTTGTTGACAGGACTCACATTTTCTTCGCAATTAGTGTCAATCGTTTCGGTAACGTAGCTGACCTTCTGGTCATAGACAATCTGATTGCCGGCATCGAAACTCCACCAGCCTCCTTCAAACGACCCATTTGGGAATACGTTCGGCACCCGATTAACAACCTGAACCGCCGATGGATTGCTGATGTCGAACGCAACCAGATCCATGTAGCTATCGGCATATAGAATGTTGTTGCGAATGGCTATATCACCATTGCCCGGAATCCGGACAAACGCAACGGGTTTTGGCGCTGCCGGGTTGCGGTTATCGATGATGTGAATGCCCTCCTTCAGCTCGTTTATGAATAGAAACTGATCTTTGGCATAAATTTTACCGGGGTTTGTCAACGCACGTGCTGGCTCCGTCTGAATGCCCTGCCGGAGCTGTGTAACGGTAAACGTAACGGGCGAGTAACGACGAAAAGTGCGGGTTTCTTTGCATTGGTCCGTGCAACCCGTGAGGGAAAGCAAGGGTAAGACAAGAAGGAGAAGTAGACGGTTCGGTTTCATAGGCAAAAATGGTAAGGTTTGCCTATATGATTCGTTAGCCTAATAAAGCGTTGTAAGTCAGGTAAAAAAAATTGCCCGGCTGTCCTGATTACGGCCGGGCAATATTGATCTTACACAAAATTCTAGCAATTATTAACGTTGATATTCGTAGGTCGATCCATCGGCAATGACCGCTCCGATGGGCGTTCGCTCGGATAAGAATAACTTGTTATCGGCCAGACGGAAGTTTTGCTGAGTCGAGTCGGCCTTGAAAAAGATCAAGCCTTCATGACTACCACCGTTTGGGAAAGAGATGGAATACGGGCTGGTTTTTATGGGTATCCCGTTGCGTACTTGCCGGTAGTTGCCACTCATGTCGGCATAAGCGCCAAATGTCAGGGATTCAGTATATCCGGCTTCGGCAGCTGTAACGGTTTTTTGCGACAGGCCGTACGTGATCTTCGTTAAGAGCCAGTCACCGGCAATGGGTGATGGCGGAAAAACGCAGCCACAATCTTTGTGTTCACAGCCGAGGATCAGACCGATGGTCAGGGCAATAATGAGGTTAGTTTTTCGGAGTGCCATTGTCACAAAGGGTGCTTTCGTTCTGGTCATCATGAATTTGTCTTAGTTGGGTCGGCGATTTTGCCAACGAACAACACGGTTCCGGATGTCTTCTCATGAATGACAAAGACAAAAGGACGGTCGCAAAGCGTGGGCATCTGGACCGAGGTTACGGAAATGCCTGAGCTGGTAACCGCGGCTGCTTCGGTCCCTTTTTCATCCACCGCCACAAAGGTATTTTGCTTGATGAAACTCAAGGTAAGACCGCCCTGTGCATTGATCTTTGTAAAGTCAGCGCGGTTTGTGAATGCCGTTGGCATACCCAGCGTATTCAGCACGTTGTTTAGTTTGATTTCGTAATTCAGCGTGAATTTTGGTAACCCAATATCCAGTTTTCCTTTGGTCATGTCTTTCTGCAATTGCACCCAGTCGGTACTGGTCAGTGAATTAAGCAGATTGTCGGCTGTGGTGTTGGCATTGGGCAATAACACCGTCATGGCGTAGTTGCCGGAGCCGTATGGCAGTTCAAACGCCTGAAAAGTTGGTCGGTTTGCCTGGTTCAGTTCTGTATTGAGCCGCATCATACGGACGGACGTAGTGGCGTCGGTTACGAGTCGGAACGGGGCATCGATGGTTTTTGCGGCATCAAACTGGGTTTTCCAGTCGCCCTTGAAATAGAGCGCATTCAGCAGAAACATCACGTTGTCGGGCTGTATCTGGTCGATGACCTTCGGAATCTTTCCATTCGTTTTCTGGCTGGCCCAACTGTTAATTGTGCCAACGGTTGCCGGGTTGTTAAAGTCCTGAGCTGAAATTTCGGCTTGAAACGTTTGTTTGAGCAAGTCCTGGAACGCGCTTTCAACCGGAAATGAATTCCTGTACCAGACCGAGTTCGCCAGGGTCAGGGTTACCTTCGGATCAACCGCCGGCAAGTTTGTCATCAGGTTCTGATAGGTGGCGTTGGCCTCGTCCAGTGTCTGGCTGTCGAGTTTCAGCGTTTTTTGGATCTCCTGAGCCGTCGGGCCATTGGCGCCGTTCAGGATCATGCCCAGCGCCATATGCAGACTCAGCGGAGAGATAAATATGTTTCTGGCGGGGCCTTCCTGTGTGTTTACCTGTTTGGCCAGATCAAAGGCGAACTGTGTCGTTTGATCGGTAAAAGGAGCGGAAATCCGTAAATCACCCGCCGATCCGGGCGGAGGGGTAACGGTTGAGGTCTGGCAACTAACAGCGGTGAGCAGGAGTCCGGCCAGAGTTGCGGTCGTTATGGAAAAAAGAGTCGTTTTCATAAACATCCTGATTTGTATATGCCGGTCTATGGCCCGAATTCACACGGTCCATAGACTCGTTTGGTTATTTACACTCGTCAAAGCGTTCCCGCTGGCTACGCAGCGCACTAACCAGCGATTCAAAACCCGGAATCGTCTTACCATATTCAAACGTAACGCGATGCCGTTGATCGCCGGATTCTAATTCGATGTACTCTGCTCCCCCATCGGCACAATCGGGGCAACCCAGACGCTCGGGAATTTTTTTGAAGGCGTCCGGATTCACAAGATCTCTCAGCGAATTCCAGCTTTCCTGACTAATGGTCGTCTGGCAGGTTTTCGTCGGGTACTGTGTTGGGTTGTTGTTGCTGGTGGTTGTAAGCGTCAGGTCAACGCCGGTAAGCACATAATCTTTCTGACAGTAACCGGCGCACATACCAAAGGACGTGCCCGTTCGGATAATAGCCCCATCCGGCAGGCGTTCGCCCGAAACAGCACCGGGTGTGCAACGACCCAGAACCGCCAGAACGAACAGGAAAATGCCTACTATTTTCATGACTTTAATCGACTAAAAGTGATAATCAACGCCGACACTCATGCCCGTTGATGTCGGGCGACTTTGTACCTGCGTGTCGGCCTGGGTGCCCGATTCCAGTGCTGGCTGATAAACACCCGCCAGCGAGGCTGACCATTGGCGCGTGGGCCTATACCGTAGCCGGGCTCCCATGGTTGCGGCCAGGGCAACGGGTCGGTACACACCGTCTTTGCTGGTAACAACAAGCGACTCACCAACCGTGTTTCGAACAAACACATTGGCCAATAAACCACCTAAAACGGCTACACTGAGCTTTTTGCGTGGGCGCAGCTGGTAGCCTACCTGAACGGGAACCTGCACAAACTGAAAATTATTGCTGATAGCCTGCGTGGGTTGATTGTCGTAGGTGGCCAGCTGATTCGAACCAGCAGATACATTAGCGTAGCTCATCTGGGGAACACTGTTTGCCAGATTCCGGGAATGCATGCTGTTTCGCAGGGCGTCAACGTAGGCATTCGTTGCAGACGAATTACGGTTTGTCAGGAAATCCATCTGACCCGATATCGAAGCCGTTGCATAGCCCGGTGCTTCTACCGTCGAACGCCCTGACAGGTACCCAACTCCCGATTCTATCGACCAGCGTTCTGAAAGCTGAACCCCCGCACTCGCCTGATAGGCCACCGAGAAGTTCGCCTGACTATTGACCGATGCCTGCTTCGTGCCGGCAACCAGCGACGTAATGGTATTCGCCATGACGGCGGGCTGCGCAGACCGTAACGAAACGGACGGGTTAAATGAGGTCGGCATCATACTGACCGACGCCCACATTTCGCGGGACTGGCGTTTAGACTTCGTGTTTTCCGGCTGTTGGTCCAACTCGGCGGGTCGGGCCCATACAATGCGCTGAATCGTACCGGGGCGACGCAGACGAAGCGGCTTTCCCGAAAGTAAAGTATACGCAAGCTGCCCGTTGGCTTCATCGATCTGCCGGAAAGCCGGGCCATCAGCCAGAAAAGTGGCTTTTGCGCTGGTCGGACTGGCGGACGCGAAGGACGCCGACGAGCGCGACGACGCTGCCGACTGCGACAACGCCAGTTGGTTCATTGCCGTTTGGCTATCCATCAGGTCGATTGGGTTGAGTGATTTCGTAGCGTTCTGGTCTGCTGGTTTCAGCATCTGTTGCGACGGCTTCATTGGCAGCATGGCTTTCTTTTGCGGGCTGGTCGTCAAAGCCACCGCATCACCGGGTGCGGGCTCCACAACGCCGGTCGATGGCAATGGTTGCTGCGTGGTGGGTTTGTCGACCGGGTGCGTATCCGCCATCGGCTGAGTCTGGGTCGCCTGTGGCCCCTGCGCTATCGACGGCGCGTCGGCATCGCCGGTGGTTATCCACCAGCCAACGAGCAGCAGGGCCATGGCGGCAGCCAGACCTATCCCCCACCTCAACGGACGTGATGAAGCCAGACCCGTTCCCCAAAGCGGGAGAATCTTCGGGCTGTCAGACTCATCCAATCGCTGTTCTATAGACGCCCAGACGCGTTGAGGAGGCATTTCGGAGGCCTCCTCAAAGGTCTTTCGCCAGAAATCGTCCGGTAAGTTTTTATCTAATTCGTCCATTTTAGTAGCATTATTCAACGTGGGTTGCCTCAGGTGGGTATCCATCGGCAAGCCGCTTGTCCGTTTGTATCTTTTGTTGTAGTAAAGTTCTTGCGCGTGAATATTGGGATTTGGATGTACCCTCGGCTATGTCGAGCATTTCGGCTATTTCCGGGTGGTTATACCCTTCAATAGCGTAAAGATTAAACACCATTCGGCAACCGGGGGGGAGTTCCTGAATCAGTTGCAGCAGGTACTGGTAGTTCAAGGCGGGCAAGCTTTCATCGGCCTGCGGCAGCATTGGTGCCAGATCCTGCACATCGGCGGTGTTTTCCCACGGCTTCTGCTTGCGTATAGCTTTCAGGGCGGTATTAATGACAATTCGTTTCAACCAGGCTTCCAGCGGGCATTCGAACCGGAAGCTGTCTATATGCTTATAGATCTTGACAAAGGCATCCTGTAAAACATCTTCTGCTTCGTCGGGATCACGTATGTACCGCTTACAGATGACAAAGAGCTTCCCGGCAAACCGCTCATAGAGCTGTCGCTGCACAATTCGGTCCTGCCGTCGGCACCCTTCAACTAATTCGTATTCATCCCGCATAACTACGTTGACAACACCATGACCTCATTGACCGACAAAGGGTTGTAAGCCATGAAAAAAAAATCTTATTTATACCTCAACACCATATTTGCCCATGACTGCATACGTAACGCGTAAGGGTGTATCCCTGATATAGCGTTCCCGACACTAGTTTTAAGTTAGTTAATGTTGGATATTTCGCAGATATGTATCTTTGGTAACCTAATCAATAACCAACTATGAATCGTCGTGATGCGTTGCGGGTTTCCTTCGGAGCTGGCCTGACAGCACTGACCTACCCGATATTTGCAGAAACAAAATCAAACTCCTCCCGATTCAGGATTGGTGCCTGCGACTGGTCAATTGGTCCGGCGGGCGATATAAACGCCTTTGCCGTTGCCAAAACGATTGGTCTGGATGGTCTGCAGGTAAGCCTCAACACAGCATCTGACTATGAACACCTGCGTAAACCGGATGTTCAGCAGGCGGTGAAAGAAGCGGCTCGCCAATCGGGGGTTCAGATTGGCGGCCTGGCCATTGGTATGCTGAATCAGATCCCCTATAAGTCCGATTCGCGCACCGAAGCCTGGGTGCAGGACAGCGTAGACGTGGCCAAAGCCCTTGGGGTTAAACACGTGCTCCTCGCCTTTTTCTCCAATAACGATTTGAAAAACGATCCGAAGGGCACAAAAGTCGTTATCGACCGCCTGAAAGCAGTGGCACCCAAAGCCGAAAAGGCGGGTGTGGTGCTGGGTATCGAATCGTGGCTGTCGGCACCCGAGCATCTGACGATTCTGGATGCCGTTGGCTCGCCCGCCGTGAAAGTATATTACGATGTTTGCAACTCATCCGACATGGGCTACGATATTTTCAGCGAAATTCGATCTTTGGGTAAAGATCGAATTTGCGAAGTCCACCTAAAGGAAAACGGCTACCTGCTCGGTCAGGGGAAGGTCGACTTACTTAAAGTTAAACAAGCTCTGGACGACATTGGCTATACTGGCTGGCTGCATATGGAAGGTGCCGTGCCGAAAGGAAAACCAATGTTGGAAAGTTATATAGAGAACAACAAAACCGTGCGATCACTATTTGTTTAATTCGCTAAACTGGCGCGGGCATTCGCCCGTGCCCATCAATGTAGCGAGCATAGGCTCGCATGTAGAGTACAGACACGGGCGAATGCCCGCGCCAGAACGCATTTGACGTTTGACTTAAATTATGAAGGCAACTTTTTCGCTGAACCCTGTTCCAGTCGTTCTGACAACGCTTGGTTTTCTATACCTGGCCGGGCAGACTTTTCGCCCTGATATACCACTTAGTACGTCAGCACCCGGTGCCGACCCGTTGCGACAGCATAGCCTGGTTGTTGGAGCCGATTCCAATACGCTCTACCTGCCCGACGATCTGGAAGCGACCCTCTGGGCAGAGGCTCCCATGTTCTATAATCCAACCAACATGGATATCGACGCCAAAGGGCGGGTCTGGATTACGGAAGCGGTCAACTACCGGAAGTTCAATAATAAACCGGACACCCGGCTCGACCACCCTGAAGGTGAACGCATTGTGATTTTGGAAGATACCAACGGCGATGGCAAAGCGGATGATACCAAGGTGTTCGTAACGGATCCTGATCTGGTATCGCCCCTGGGTATTGCCGTTATTGGCAACAAAGTTATCGTCTCCTGCTCGCCTAACCTGGTCGTGTACACCGACGAAAATGGCGATGACAAAGCCGACAAGAAAGAAGTGATGCTAACGGGCTTCGGCGGCTTAGACCACGACCACGCGCTCCACGCAGTGGTGGCCGGACCCGACGGCAAATACTATTTCAACACCGGCAACGCGGGTCCGCACACCGTGACGGATAAAGATGGGTGGACGCTTCGGTCAGGAAGTTTGTACGTTGGCGGAACCCCCTACAACAAAGCCAATCAGGGCAATCAGGTTAGCGACGACGGGCGTGTCTGGACCGGTGGAATGGCGCTGCGCATCGATCCGGATGGCGGAAACCTGAAGGTGATGGCGCATAATTTCCGCAACAACTACGAAACGGCGCTGGATTCGTACGGAAACATGTGGCAGAACGACAACGACGATCAGGTGGTGGCGTGTCGTACCAGTTTTCTGATGGAAGGCGCCAATGCCGGGTATTTCAGCAGCGACGGTACACGCTACTGGCAGGGCGACCAACGCCCTGGTCAAACCATTCCGGTTGCCCACTGGCATCAGGAAGACCCCGGTGTGATGCCCGCTGGTGATATTTCCGGCGCAGGCTCCCCCACCGGCATGGTCGTTTATGAAGGCGATGAACTGGGCCCAAAATACCGGGGTATGCTGTTAAGCGCCGAAGCCGGACGCAACGTAATTTTTGGCTATAAAACGGAGCCGCAGGGGGCTGGCTATCAACTGGTCCGCAGCGATTTCATCAGCACATTTCCCGAAGTAGACCCCAATTATAAATGGGATGCCGCTACAGCCGATACCCGCAAGTGGTTTCGCCCCAGCGACGTGACCGTTGGTACGGATGGTGCTATTTACATTGCTGACTGGTATGATCCCGTAGTGGGTGGGCACCAGATGAAGGATGCTAAAGGGTATGGCCGTATTTACCGAATTACGCCCAGGGGTAAAAAGCTGAAAACACCCAAAATAGATCTCCGCACGACCGATGGTCAAATTGCGGCTCTGCTAAACCCGGCCGTTAACGTTCGGATGCAGGGCTTTGCCGCACTGGTTAAGCAGGGCGAAAAAGCTGTTGAGCCGGTTATGGCCTTACTCACGTCCACAAATCCATATCACCGGTCGCGGGCGATTTTTCTACTGGCTCAACTCGGTGCCGAAGGGCAATATGAAGTGACGCGTTTGTTGAAAGCTGTCGATGCACCGGTTCGGATCGTGGCGTTGCGGGCATTGCGAAGTATCACGCCCGAAAATTCTAAATCCATTCCGGCCCTGACCGCCGGACAGCGGACGCTCCTGCCAATCCTGGGCAACCTGTCGCTGGATCGCAGCCCGGCAGTTCGGCGGGAAGTCGCCATTGCGCTACGGGATGTGCCTTATGACGACTGCCGGTTTATGCTCATGAATCTCGTAAAAGGCTACGATGGGCAGGACCGCTGGTATCTGAATGCGCTTGGCGAGGCCGCCGAGGGTAAAGAAACGCCCGTTTTTGCTGAACTCCAGAAAACTATTCCCATCGATCCGCTCCAGTGGGATCAGCGAACCGCCAATATCGTTTGGGAACTGCATCCACCCGCTGCCGTTTCTCTCCTGAAAAAACGCGCCGAAAGTGCCTCGCTTTCTGCGGAGGCCCGCAAGCAGGCCATCGTTGCATTAGGCTTTATCAAGACTCCGCAAGCGGCCACGGCTATGGTTGATTTATCGAAATCGGCGGATAAAGAAATAGCCGACCAGGCGATGTACTGGATGGGTTTCCGACGCGGGAACGACTGGGCCAAATTCCTGAACTGGGAAGAGATCATGCCCACAAAAGTGTCGGCTGTCGAACAGAAGATGTTGGCTAATCGGCAGATTCTGCTGGATGAATATAAAACCGACGCCGAAAAACGAAAAATCGCCCTGGAAATGGCCCGTGACCCAGAAGGCGGTCAGATTCTGGTTGGGCTGGCCGCTGATAAAAAGCTCTCAGAAAAGCTGATAAAAGCCGTTACACCAACGATTCTGAAAAATCCGGACCAGACCGTTCGCACTATGGCGAAAGAATATTTCTCCGTTAAACAGGAAGTCTCCCCTCCTGTCGAAACGGCCTCTGTTGTCGAAAAACCCATGCAGGCCGCTGCCGCCGAACCAGCCGTGGCGAAACCCGCTGAAGTTATGGCAAGCACCAGCTCTGACCCTGCCGTTGCGCAAATTGCTATGTTGACGGGCAGCGAAAAGTCCGGACGTTCGGTTTTCCAGGCGAACTGTGCGACCTGCCATAAGCACGGGCAGCAAGGAAGTGACGTAGGGCCGGAATTGACGCAGATTCACCAGAAGTTCGATAAGAATGGCCTGATCGACGCCATTGTGCACCCCAGCGCGGGTATTGCCTTCGGGTACGAGCCGTGGCTGATCACGACCAAAAAAGGACAGACCTTCTATGGCTTTCTGGTGAGCGATAACGATCAGGCCGTTGTGATCCGGGGCATCAAAGGGCCCAAGCATACGATTCCCGCTGACCAGGTATTCTCGCGTCGTCAGTATAAAACCAGCCTCATGCCCGACCCGGTTGCCATGGGACTAAACAACCAGCAACTGGCTGACTTAGCGGCCTTCCTGCTGAAGCAGTAGAATAGAACGCAGATGTTTATGGTTGGTAAGATTGCTTATGATTGAATTAAGGGAAACCAGGCGGTTTATCGACTGAAGTCACAAGCAATCTTAGTAATCATAAACATCTGCGTTCTATTTATTTCACGACATACCCTGCCTTCTTCAACTCAGCGGCTGTGAGGTTAATAATATTCACATCCAGCTTAATCGGCTCTAGGGGCGTATCGGTTTTATCGGTCTTGACGGCCACAATGGCGTCCACCACGTCCATACCCTTAAACACCTGCCCGAACACGGTGTATTTATCGTCCAGGCGAGCCAGCCCTTTTTTGTTCTGCACAATATAAAACTGGCACCCTGCCGACAGCATTTGCGGGTTATCATCCCGCCCGGCGCCCACCGCTCCATATACGTGCCGTATCGTCGGCACAAATTCCGGTTTTAGCAGATAAGGAGAATCCGAAAACCCGGCTGGTGTATCGGGGCAGCCGCCCTGCGCCACAAAATTGTTGATGACCCGATTGAAGGTTAGTGTATCCCAGTAATTGGCCTTCGCCAGTTTCATGAAGCTGGCCTTATGGGTCGGCGTTTCGTCATAGAGCCAGAAAAGAATCTCGCCTTTAGGCGTTTTTATCTGCCCGACGGGGTAGGTTTTGGTCGGTGCAGGTGGTGTAGAAAAAGAAGTAAGAAATGCTAGCAGCAGAAGCAGTGTAGGCATGATTGAAGAAGGTAACTGTTTAGGTTGTGTAAGTGATGAGAATCAAGCCATTGATAAGATACGGATTACTGAACCACTTTATACATCATGCCATCTGATTTGGTCATCAGGTAAAGTTCACCAGCGGCATCCTGGCCAATTCGGAAATCGACTTTACTGGCTTGGCTCAGTTCTTTCAGAGTGGTGGGCTGACCATCCAGCCTGAGCGGAAACTCATGAATGGTGGCCTGTGAGCCTTCTTTAATCTCGTTCAGATTGACGTAGAAGACCCGACCCCGAACGATTTCGCCGAAAATGTATTTTCCTCTCAATTGTGGAAGTTGCTTTCCCCGGTATTCGAACCCACCCATAATCGCGTTGCCCTCGTCGTGGTCGAACTGAGCTGCTGGATAGGTGTAACCATAGCGGGCGTCATGTTGGGGTAAAGGATATACGCTGTTGACATTAGCGGTCGAGTCAATCAGAAAAGTGCCTTCCCGGTCGGGCCACCCGTAGTTTTTGCCCGGCTTGACCAGATACAACGATTCGATCTGCCGCTGACCGATATTGGAAACCAGCATTTTTCCGTCTGAAGTCCACGAAATTCGATTGGGATTGCGAAAACCGGCCGCATACACTTCGTCCAGCCCATCTTTACCGACAAACGGATTGGTTTTGGGAATGCCGTACTGCCCGTTTTTACTCGTTCGGCCGGTGGGGTTTATGCGGAGGACTTTCCCCCAGACGTGGTTTTTGTTTCGGGCAATGAACGGATAGCCTTTCTCAACGGCCCCGCCATCGCCTATGCCAATGTAGAGCAACCCATAGTCGGGACTGTTGGGCGTTGCATACGGATTGAACGCAATTTCCTGCATACCATGAATCTGATCGACCACGTTGACCCGGAGCAGTTCGCGTGGCTTCCCGGTCAATACGCGCGACCGGGGGTCTGTGACTGTCCACTCGTTAACCACCCATTGCAAGCGGACGGGAATGCTGTCGGCATAGGCAAAGTCGGCCTTTGCGGAGTTTTTGGGTTCGGTGTGGGTGGTATAAACGAGCCCATTTTTGGCATAATCCGGGTGGAAGGCGAAACTACCCAGGCCCGTTGCCAGACCGGGCGTATTGATGAAGTTCTTGAAATGTTCCGTAACATCAAAATACACATCGGGCTGGTTGCTGGCCGTCAGGATGTAGATTTTGCCCTGCAGATCGGCCACCATCGTTTCCTTCGTGATCGGATGAACACCCATCTTGTTGACCCGGGTGCGGGGCTGCGTTTTGTTCGTAAACGGAAACTGAAGAACTTTCTGCAGGTTCAGCGCAATCGGTGACAGAGCTATTGTAGGAACAATCGGGTTTTCCAGTGCCGTTTTCCCGGAAGAAACAGGCGCGGCCGGGGCGGGTTTTTCAAGAATGTAGGCAACCAGATCGTTGAGTTCAGTAGCCGACAGGTGCTTGAAATCCGGCATAACGGTGCCGAATTTTTTGGCTTTGTCGAGTGCCCGCGCCACGCGGGCATCGATCTGAGCTTTGGGGCTTTTAATAAACTCGGTCAGGTAATGTCGATCGACAACATCTTTCAATCCACCCAGTTGAGGGCCAATGCCATCCTGCTTGAAATTATGGCAACCGGCACAATTAGCGTCGAAGAGTTTTTCGCCGGTACGTATGTCCTGAGCAATAGAAGACGCATTGGGCAGGGTTATGGATACTGAAAAAACAATAAGCCGACAAAGCACTGCGAAAGATGTGTAGCGGAACGGCTGCATACAGGAAGTAATATGATTTGTCTGATGAGAAAACGTTTGGGTCGGCTGCTGTAAGTTGACGACCGTATTAGTTAACAAAGCCTATTGGCGGGTCTTATCTAATTCTTTACCGTAAACTATTTTATCTGAGCAGTAGGTATATTGAACACAGAGGCACAGAGAACACAGAAAATGGATGCACTCAATAAAAACTGTCGTGTGCTGTGGGGTCAGTTTCATAAAACTGACCCCACAGCAAGAGGTGCCGCGCAACTACGGCCGGTTAGCGACCCCGGCTTACAGCACAAAGCACTCGCTCTGTTCAACAATATTTTTCCAGACAGCGTCCATGCCTTAAATCAACCGCTCGTTAAACCCTTACCCCTAAATCGGAATCATAGCGGTAAGGGTTGTGGAAAAATACATTTACATTCATCCATCCCAACAACCTGCCATCGCTACTTGCCATGAACGCCTATTTGACTCTCTTTTTCATGCTGGTCGCTATGGCGGCATCCGCACAAAACCGTCCGCAGCCTAATTATACCCGCGACTGGAAACGGGCAGACTCGCTGGTGGCCAAAGGCTTGCCGAAATCCGCTCTCGATATTGCCAACCGGATTTACAAGGAGGCCAAAGTCCAGAAAAACTACCCGCAGGTAGCCAGAGCAGCCATGGCCCGGCAGGTTTTTAGAAGTTATTCCGATGAGGATTCTTATGTTGAACTGGTGCGTTCACTGCAAACGGATGTTCAGGATACCCCCGAACCCGCCAAATCAGTGCTGCAATCGGTACTGGCTGATATCTATTGGCAGTATTTCCAGCAAAACCGCTACAAATTTTATGATCGGGCCACGGTAGGCCGGGCCACGGTAGGCCGGACCAATCCAGGCCGGAACACAACAGATAAGGGTGTGTCTAAAACGACATCTAAACCCGACGATTCAACCGCTACCGATTTCACAACCTGGGATGCCTCGCATCTGATGGAGGTCATCACATCGACTTATCGGGCTTCCGTTCAGGACAAGGCATTGTTACAGAAAACGCCCACCGCCGATTATGATGTGCTCATCGACAAAGGCGATGTCGATGCCCGTCCGCTTCGGCCCACTCTGTATGATCTGCTGGCTCACCGCGCCATTGATTTCTTCCAGAATACCGAGCCTGACCTGTTAAAGCCAGTCTTCAAATTCGAACTGAACCAGCCTGGTTATCTGACGGGGCCAGCAGAGTTTGCACGATTATCGATCCAGAGTCAGGATTCATTGTCGGGCCGTTATCAGGCGTTGCTGCTCTATCAGCAACTACTCACTTTTCATTTATCGGACGCAAATCCCGACGCGCTGGCGGACGTTGATGCGCTTCGGCTGGCATTTGTGCATCGGCATAGTGTGTTGCCTAACAAAGATGCCTTGTTTCAGCAGACGCTCGAAAAACAGATAACAACTTATAAAGGCAAACCCGCCGAAGCGATTTATGCCTATCAGCTGGCGGAGTTTCTAACCAATCAGGGCGGTATGGTTCGCCCGTTGGATGATATGGATGATCCGGGCTCCGGTAAGCCGAATCCATCTCGCTGGAACCGCAAACGAGCCGCTGACCTCTGCCGGGATCTGATCAAACGTTTTCCGAACACCCTCGCCCGCAAACAGGCAGATGTCTTGCTGGCCCAGTTGCTGCTGGGTTCCTTTTCGCTACAACTGGAACAGGTGAACGCGCCGGAAAAACCGTTTCGGGCATTGGTCAATTACCAGAATACGCCAACGCTTACCTATCGGGTTGTCCGGTTATCGGTGGCGGAAGTTCAACAACCGCTGGACCCCTATGACAACAGGGAAGAACAACGACGAAAGCGACTCGCCAAATGGCTTAAGCGACCAACTGTTGCTGAAAAGTCCGTGACCCTCCCCGATGATGGCGACCTGAACAGTCATTCTGTTGAAATACCGATAGACGGTTTACCCCTTGGTCAGTATGTGCTGTTGCTTACTTCGGAAAACAGCTTTAGCGAAACCTCGGACAATTTGCAGCTATCGCTTTTTACGGTATCGGCGCTGAGCTATCTGGCCCGGCAGGACAATAAAAGTGACAAAACGCAAACGTTGTTCGTCATGAACCGGCTTACGGGCGAGCCCATAGCCAACGCGTCGGTAACGCTGATCGATGTGGAAAATTTCAGGCTGACAAACACGAAAAAGTCATTTATGACTGATGCGGCTGGCCTGCTTGCCTTACCCGAAAGCCAAGCCCCTACGGCCCAGCGGTTCGGATATCTGATTGCCTCGGGCCGCGACACCCTGCTTTCCGGTACACTCTACAACTACAACAACCCACCGCAGCAGGAGCGGGAAGAGACCTACGCCCGATTGTTCACCGATCGCGCCATCTACCGGCCGGGTCAGCCCATTTATGTGAAAGGGTTGCTCTATAACGGCAAGACGAACCAATATGCCGTGCTGGCCGGTGAAGAAGTGGAGGTAGAATTTCTCGACCAGAACGGTGAACGGATAGCCGAAAAGACGCTTAAAACCAACGAATTCGGCACGTTCGAGGCCTCGTTTATGGCTCCTGTAGGGCGACTTACCGGAAACATGACTATTCGGACGAGTGACGGCAGCACCAGCATCCGGGTTGAAGAGTACAAACGCCCAACCTTCGAGGTGAAGGTCGATCCCGTAAAAGAGTCGTTTAAACTGGAGCAGACGGTTACGTTTACAGCATCGGCCAAAACGTTTTCGGGCGCGGTGGTCGATGGGGCCGAGGTGCGGTATCGGGTGGTACGGAGCCTGCGGCCACGCTGGGAGTGGTGGTATGGCTACCGCATTGGTGGCCGACCAGTGAGCCAGGCTGAAATTGCCAGTGGCGTAGCACAAACCGACGCCCAGGGTAATGTGCGGATCGCCTTCCCCGCCACGCCCGATCGGGAGCAGGCCCGCGAGAGCAACCCTGTCTTCGATTTCGAAGTAACGATTGATGTTACCGACCGGGCGGGCGAAACGCGAACGGCCACAAAAACATTGCGTATTGGTTATTCGGCCATACAGGTCAGTCTGGCCGTTCCGCCCCAGATTGAAAGCAATGCCCCAGCGACTTTTCCGGTAAACATTACGAACCAATCCGGCGAGAAAGTGGCGGCAAAAGGGCAGTTGACCGTATTTCGGTTGCAACCCCCAGCCCGGCCGTTGCGAAATCGGTTGTGGAGCCGCCCCGACCGGCAATTTCTGAGCCGGGATGAGTTTCAACGGCTGTTCCCCAACGATTTGTACGCCAACGAAAATGATCCTCGCGTTTGGCCGAAGGGCGATATCGTGCAGCAGCAGGCTATTACCAGCCCGGCCGATTCATTGATAAAAGCAGACCTTAGCCGATACACCCCCGGTGAATACGTGGCTGAGATCACCGTTACGGATGCCAATGGGGAAACCGCCAAAGAGCGAGCTTTTTTCGCCGTTGTCAACGATAATCAGCCAACGGCATCGGCCCGGCCGGAGAATTGGGTACAGGTACGCAAAGCCACCGCCGAACCCGGGGAGGAAGCCGTTTTCTGGGTAGGTAATGGCCGGCCGTCCTGGATTTTGATGAGTATTGAAGAAAATCAGACGATTGTGCGGAACGAGTGGCTGAAAATCGATGGCCAGCCCCGCCGTATTGCTCTGCCCGTGACGGAAAAACACCGGGGTGGTTTTGCCGTACACTTCGCCATGATACAAAACGGACGTTTATCCGAAAAATCGCAGACGATTGCGGTGCCGTTTACGAATAAAGAGCTGAAGATTGAAACGCAGACTTTCCGGAATAAACTTAAGCCCGGTGAGCGAGAGGAATGGACCTTAAAAATCAGTGGTCTGGGTAAGTCAGCAGCCGAGCTTGTGGCCACGCTTTATGATGCCTCACTGGATGTATTCGACCGGCTCAACTGGCCGACATCGTTTTACCAGCCTTACTCTCTGGCTTTCGGTAATTGGGAAACAAAGGCTTTTGGGGTGCAGGGTAGTCAGGTGATCGCCTACCGGTATCGCCCGCAGCCGTCTGTGCCTGTGCGTCGGTATGACCAGCTAGGCTGGCTGGGGTATCAGTTCAGTGTTTACGGAAGTCACCCGTTTGGGCTGAGTCCATTACAGATAGCCAACGATGCCATTCGGGTGAACGTCAGCCGGACGGAAAAAACGATTACCGGAACAGCAAAACGTAAAGATGGGGCAGCCGTAGCGGGAATTCGTGTGTTGATAAAAGGAACAACTATTGAAGCCAGTACGGATGCAAAAGGGAAGTTTTCAATCAATACGGCTCCGGCCAGTAAAGAGGTTACCCTTATTTTTTCCTGGGTTGGCTACAAAACGCAGGAAGTAGTGCTTGGTCAGAAACTAAAGTCGATCCAGTTGTTGCCCGATGCCATGGCACTGAGCGAAGTCGTCGTGACCGGATACGGTACGCAGAGAAGGAAGGAGATATCGGGAGCCGTAGCCATGGCAGCTCCGAGGATGGCGGCCGATGGAATGATGGCATCGAAGGTATCGGGCGTTGCGATGACTGATGCGTCACCAGTTGGCGCACCGGTGGTTCCAACCATCAATCCCCGCAAAAATTTCAACGAAACGGCGTTTTTCATCCCGCAGATGCAAACGGATAAAGCCGGGCGGGTCGTGCTCAAATTCACCATGCCCGAAGCCCTGACCCGCTGGCGGCTATTGGCCTTTGCGCACACGAAAGACATGAAAACCGGCACATTGGAACGGGAAATTATTACCCAAAAGGAGTTGATGATTACGGCCAACGCGCCCCGGTTCTTCCGCGAAGGCGATACCATCCGCGTGACGGCTCGTATCAACAACCTGAGCGATAAAACTCTGCCCGTAACAGCCAGTCTGGCCTTGTTGGACGCCCTCACCGGCGAACCGATTCATCAGAAGCTCAAACTCACCAATCCTCAAACGAGCGCTTCTGTGGCCGCCGGACAGGGGCAGGCCGTTGGCTGGACGCTGGTGGTTCCGGCCAATCTGGATGCCGTCATCTGCCGCCTGACGGCCCAATCGGGGAGCTTCACCGATGGCGAAGAGTTCACCGTTCCTGTGCTACCCAACCGGATGCTTGTCACGGATACGAAGCCGTTTTGGGTGAATGGTAAGGAAACAAAAACGTTCACCCTGAAGCCGTTGGTCAATCTGAATCCGGAGCTACCCGTTCAGCACGAGCGGCTAACGGTGGAGGTGACCAGCAACCCGAGCTGGTATGCCCTGCAATCGCTGCCGTACCTGATGGAATACCGCTACGAATGTGCCGAGCAGCTTTTCAGTCGTTTGTATGCCAATAGTCTGGCTGCCCATATTGTCAATAGCAAACCCGCGTTCAAGCAGGTGATTGCGGAGTGGCAGAAAAATCCTGTAAAAAGCCCCCTTCAATCAAACGAGGAATTGAAAGCCGTGACGCTCGAAAACTCACCCTGGCTGGCCGACGCCCGCTCCGAAAGCGAACGGCAGGCAAAACTGGGCCAGTTGCTGGATGCCAATCGGATGGAGAGCGAGCAGAGGCAGACGTTCGACAAACTAAAACAGTTGCAAACCGAGGGCGGTGGTTTCCGTTGGTTTGGTGGTATGGAGCCCAATTTGTCGATGACCCTGCACATTCTAAGCGGTCTGGGGCATTTGCAGAAGCTGGGCGTTCAGTTCCCGGCCGACTTTAAAGACAACATAGCCGATATGCAAACCCGCGCCATTCAGTACGCCGATGCTGACATGAAGCAATGGTATATCGAACAGAAAAAGATAGATGCGCAGCAGAAAGGGAAGGTAAGTGGCGGTTGGTATTTCTCGGCTACGCAGTACCTGTACGCACGAAGCTTTTACCTCGATAAGCCTATTGATAAAGACGTATTGGCTTACCTGAAGCAGCATATGGCCATTAACTGGCTCGCCCAAAGTTTACAGGGGCAGGCACTGTCGGCGATGGCACTCAACCGCTTTGGCGATACTAAAACGGCAGCCGGTATTTTGCAATCCCTGCTGGAGCGTTCGAAAATGTCGGAAGAAATGGGGCTGTACTGGCCCGATAATACCGCCGGGTTGTACTGGTATCAGACGCCCATCGAAACGCAGGCGTATCTGATCGAGATGATCGACGAGGTGGGTCACACGCCCCAGGGACAGGCCTGTTTCGAGTGGATGGGCCAGCAATCGAAGCGGACGCTAGGCCCTCAAATTATCGTCGACGAAATGAAACGCTGGCTCCTTCGGCAGAAACAAACTCAGTCGTGGTCGTCTACAAAAGCCACGACAGAAGCGGTTTACGCGCTTCTGCTACGGGGCAGTGACTGGCTCGGAACGGGCGTGAACACTCAGGTGAGTTTGGGCGGGAAGTCGATCCAAAACCGCGTGTCGAAGGCTGATGCTATTACGGGATACGAAAAAGTGACTTACGCGGCATCGGAGATCAAGCCCGAGATGGGTGCGGTTCAGATCACGAAAACCAGCGATGGCCCGGCCTGGGGCGCTCTATACTGGCAGCACTTCGAACCCCTCGATCAGGTGATGCCGGGCAGTGCGGGGTTATCGGTCCAGAAAACACTCTATGTGCAACGCGATTCACCCAGTGGTCCGGTTATTTCAACGGTGGCATCGCAGTCGGCTTTAAAACCGGGCGATCTGGTCAAAGTGCGGCTCGTACTCAAAACCGACCGGCCGATGGAGTATGTACACTTGAAAGACGGCCGGGCCTCGGGCTTCGAGCCGGTAGCGGCACTATCGGGCTACAAATACCAGAACGGCCTCGGCTACTACGAATCCCCCCGCGATGCCAGCACCGATTTCTTCATGAGTTACCTGACCGTAGGCACGCACGTATTCGAGTACGATCTGCGCGTGTCCCAGTCCGGTGATTTCTCGGCGGGCGTCGCCACGGTTCAATGCTTCTACGCCCCCGAGTTCTCCGCCCATTCGGCCGGTGAGCGGGTGAAGGTGAAGTAACATTGAAACAATCGTGGATAAGTAGTCAATTAAATGAACGTCGGAATGCCAGGGGCGACAGGTTGGTTTTTGATTTAAATAGCTTACTAAACGACTGGGAATGTTCAAATCCCAGAGCATAAGCGACTTCACTGACCGATAACGTAGTGGTGGATAACTTTTCTTTTGCTGTTTCTATGAGCTTATTGTGGATATACTGCTGGGCATTTTGCCCGATCAGGGTTCGCAGCATATCACTCAGATAGCTTGGTGACAGGTTCACATGGTCGGCCAGATAGCCCACCGTCGGTACTCCCTGGTTCACGGATATGTGATTGTTAAAATACTGATCTAGTACGTCTTCCAGCTTTTGGAGAAGATCATGGTTTACTGCCTTGCGGGTGATGAACTGACGTTTGTAAAAACGATTGGCATAGTTCAGTAACAACTCGATTTGCGAAATGACTACGTCCTGGCTAAACTCGTCGATCCGGCTAGCCAGTTCTTTTTCAATCATTTTGAAGATTTCGAAAATCGTTCTTTTTTCCTCTTCCGACAGGTGCAGTGTTTCCCTGGTTGAATATGAAAAGAAGCCATACTGCTTTATAGTTTTGGCCATCGGGTACCCCAAAAAGAAATCCGGATGAATGAGCAATGTATACTCCGAACACGAACTTACTTCGTTGTCATAGCTACCAATGAGCTGACCCGGAGAAGCGAATAATAATCCACCTTCATCAAAGTCATAATAACTCTGGCCGTATTTCAACTTGCCGTTCAACTTTGGTTTGTACGCTATTTTATAAAAGCCCAATACATGATAGTGAGCGATTTTGGTCTCATCAACCTGTGTGTGTGTGCCGTTGATCAGACTGACGAGCGGATGCTGCGGCTTGAGCAAGCCAAAGGCCCGGTGCGCATCGGCCAGCGATTCAATTTTCAGGGGGCTATGTTCTTCTTTTTTCATCGCTCAGTAGGCAAAAATTGATAACCGATGGCCTGTCAGCTATCGGTTATCATGAATACCTTATCAATTAATTTTGTTGTCTTCGGGTTCCTTATTTGGAAGAGCCTTGGGCTGAATTAGAAACCTCCTCCCAGGCTTCCCATGTGGCCAGTCGATCCGCATAAGTCGCCCGCATCAAGGGTAAACAGTGGCTGCCTAAGAAGAACCGTAATGGCGGTTGTGGGTCATCTACAACCTGAAAAAGAGCCTCCGGCGTGGCATTGGGATCTCCACGCTCCGTGGTTGCCAGACCACCAAAAAACTCCTGTTTGTAGGCAGCGTAAATGTCGAGTCCCTGAGCGAACTTCAGGGACTCCTGGCTGCCAAACTCGGTGGCATAGGCACCCGGTTCGATAATGGTTACGTTGATGCCGAACGGCTTGACTTCTGCCGCCAGACTTTCGTGGATGGCTTCAAACGCCCATTTTGACGAGCAGTAGTACCCGATTACGGGTAAGGTCACATGACCAAGATTGCTCGATGTACCCACAATGTGCCCACCCCCCTGCTTTCTTAGCAGAGGCAGGGCCGCCTGAATGACGGAAACCGGACCAATAACATTGGTTTCGTAAAGGGCACGAATATCATCCGCGCTGGCTTCCTCAATGGTGCCAACCAGTGAATATCCCGCATTATTGAACACTATATCAAGTCTGCTAAAGTGTGCATAAGCCTGCTCTACGGCTGACTTCGCCTGTTCAGGCCGTGTTACATCAAGCTCAAGTGTCAGCACATTTGAACCATATTTTTCATTCAGGTCGGCAATAGTTTCCAGCTTGCGTGCAGTGGCCGCCACTTTGTCGCCACGTTTTAAGGCGGCCTCAGCCCAAACGCGTCCAAATCCACGGGAAGCACCCGTGATAAACCATACTTTATTAGCCTTTACGGGTGTTAGCGCCATTGGCTGGCTAGCCGTTTCATGTTGAGGTATCATGTGTAACTTATTGTTTAATGATACCTCAAAGGTCAGGCGCTGCTAGTGGTAATCTGTAGTCTAATTGAGGGTGTTTGTAGTCAAAATGAGTAGGAGTTACCCTTAATGCAAGACCTGATCGTGAAAGCGTTTCTGTATTAGGCTAAACATCAGCTACTCAAGAATGGCAATGGCTTCCAGCTCGATGCCGAAGCCGTAATGCAGCGGATTGCACGGCACTACCGAACGGGCCGGGCGGTGATCGCCGAAGAACCGGGCATAAATCTGGTTAACGACTCCCCAGGCATTAATGTCGGCAATAAAGACGGTTACTTTTAAGACCTTGTTGCGCTGGCTGCCGGCGGCTTGCAGGATAGCGTCGAGGTTTGCCAGAATCTGTTCGGTTTGTTCGGCTATGGTGGCGTTGGTCAGCTTCTCGCCGGAGGGCGTAATGGGCAGGATGCCCGATACATAAACCTGCCCGTTATGGACAACGGCCTGTGAGTAATGGCCACCCGGTGCGGGGGCATTGGAGGTTTCAATGAAGGTCA
Organism: Spirosoma aerophilum; assembly: GCF_054782495.1. Lineage (NCBI taxonomy): Bacteria > Pseudomonadati > Bacteroidota > Cytophagia > Cytophagales > Cytophagaceae > Spirosoma > Spirosoma aerophilum. The sequence goes on from NZ_BAAGSJ010000017.1 coordinate 62,205, forward strand.
TAAAAGTTGACGACTAAGTGTAGTTTGAGACACAAAGAATGGTAGGTACTATGAGGTAATAGGATAAAACAAACGCCATATCTTGAAGATATGGCGTTTGTTTTATCCTATTACCCGTTACTGGGAAATGTAAGCAATTAAACGATTGCGTCAATCAATGAGGTCACAATGGAAACGACAAAACTGAACAGAAGTGCGGCTATAAAGCCATTGACGTGAAAATTTGGGATTAAATATGCCGTCAGATACACCATCAGTACGTTCAGTACCAGCAGAAACAGCCCGAGTGTAACAATCGTGATCGGAATGGTCAATACCGTCAGAATAGGCTTGATGAAGGCGTTCAGAAAGCCCAGCACGATCGCCACGATCAGGTATGTACCGGCACCACCTGTCACAGAAACACCGGGAATAAAATAGGCGGCCACCCAAACGGCCACGGCACTAATCAGAATTCGAATAATCAGACCCATGAATGATAGGAGTTTTAAGTTCAACGATTACGGTTCCGTACAGCAGTTTTGCATACCGTCAGCAAGGAACACGGAATCTTGAACATGAAACCCGAATCTATTGTTTGACGTGGCGCGACTGCAATACGGCAACAATATCGTCTAAATTCATATTTTTCTGTTCCAGCAGGACCAGAAAATGAAATAACAGGTCGGCGGCTTCGCCCTTGAAGAGGTCGTCGTTGTCGTCTTTGGCTTCGATAACGAGTTCAACGGCTTCTTCGCCCACTTTCTGCGCAATCTTATTGACGCCCCGTTCGAACAGACTAGCGGTATACGATTTGTCGGACGGATTTACCTTCCGGTCGTGGATAATGCTTTGTAGGTAGTTCAGAAATTGCCCCTTGCCTGTATTGACTTCATCGAAACAGGTATCGGCCCCGGTATGGCAGGTTGGACCGGCGGGTGCTGATTTTATGAGCAGGGTATCGCCGTCGCAGTCGATCAATATTTCCCGGACGTGCAGGAAGTTGTTGGAGGTTTCGCCCTTGGTCCAGAGCCGCTGTTTGCTCCGGCTGAAAAACGTCACGACATTTTCGGCAACGGTTTTGTCGTAAGCCTCGCGGTTCATATACCCCAGCATCAGGACTTTACCGGTTTCGGCATCCTGTATCACCGCCGGAATGAGGCCGTCGGGGGACTTATCAAAGTTAATTGTCATTATATTAAGAATACGTTGCTACTTCCAGTAAGATCGTACTTTTGACGGTTTCCCAGGAAACATTGTCAGCTAGCATGACCGGCATTTCGCTCAATTCAGCGTCGTCAAAATACGTTATACTTTTTAATAGCATGAATAAATTATTGGTTCTGAACTTCTCCATGTACCAATCACAAAGTTGGGCAAAGCTATGACGACGTAACAAGAAGTAAATGTCAAAGAAGTCTTTTTTCGCCCCTCGATTCGTAACAGCCGACAATTTCATGGCTGATATGTCGGATTGTGAGAGCATACGAACGTCATCAATAACAACAATAGGACTTATAAGTGGGTACCGATAGGTGATAAAATCCATTTTTACCCCGTTGAGCTGACCTCGAAGGCCAATTTTGTTTTCGCTATCAGTCGTCCATTCACCTATATCGTTCAATTCAGCCTTTACAAGTTCCTTGTCAAACGGCTCCGTTGTGAAAAAATCGAGGTCAATGGACAGGCGATGGCCAAACTGTAAGGCTAAGGCTGTACCCCCAACCAGATTGAAAGACTCGAATGATTCATTTGCCAGTATGGACCTTAAAATACCCAGAGTGCCGGGTTCAAGGACTTCAGTGTGTAGCATCTGAACTGCTCTTTAGGTACGTGGAAGTAGTTGCTACAAAAGGCCAGCGTTGTATTATCTAACCAGCGAGCTTGCAAGGCCGTCTCCTTTATCTTTTCCAGTCCATAAAACTGTTTTATCACTCGCCACTCTTCGAACGTACCACGCTCTAAAACCCGCTCGATGACAAAGCGATAGTTTTCCTGCCACTTAATGTTGGCAAAGTCAACATCCCAGAAAAGCGATTGCCGAAGTACCGGAGCATTCGATTTGTTCATGAAAGGTTGGTTGAAGATAGACTAAAGGTAGTCGTTACGACCGAATCGTTTCTACAAACGCGCGAATGCTCTCGGGCGATGTGCCTTTTTCGGACAAGTGCCGGATGAACGCGCTACCCACAATGGCACCGTTGGCAAATTGACTGGCCGTATCGAACGTCTCGTGGTCGTTAATGCCAAAGCCAATCAGGCGCGGATTGCGCAGGTTCATGGCTTGAATACGCTCAAAATACGTCTTCATCGTATCGCTAACCCCCTTCACCGAGCCGGTGATGCTGGCCGACGAAACCATATAGATAAACCCATCGGACTCGGTATCAATAAATCGGATGCGTTCTTCGGTGGTCTGGGGCGTAATGAGGTGTACGTTCAGAATGCCGTATTTACGGAAAATCGGCGCGTATTCTTCCAGGAATAAATCCAGCGGAAGATCGGGCAGAATCACGCCATCGACACCCACTTCCTGACATTTCTGACAGAAGTTTTCGACACCAAATTGCAGTACGGGGTTGATATAGCCCATCAGCAGGATGGGCACCGTAATGGGTTCGCCGTGGGTAGCGTTCCGGCAATCGGCCAGTTGGGCGAAAAGCGTTTTGATCGACATGCCGTTGTCCAGCGCGACACCGTTGCTTTGCTGAATGGTTTCGCCATCGGCAACGGGGTCGGAGTAGGGCATACCAATCTCAACAATGTCCACGCCTGCGGTCTGCAAGCCTCGCAGAATAGTCGTGGTATCGTTCAGGCTCGGGTATCCGGCCGTAAAATAGACGTTCAGCAGCCGCTCGCTCTTTTGAGCGAACAAGCTGGTGATGCGGTTCTGAGTAAGTTCCTGGGTCATTTCTAATGTACAACGAAAAGGTTTTCCGTTGAGCCGTTAGGCTAATTTATCTCTACAAACGTTAGCCTGTACAACGGAAAACCTTTCCGTTGTACAGGCTACAAAAATTTCGAATACGTGCTTAGATCTTTATCGCCACGACCGGAGAGGCAAACCACCACTACATCGTCGGCGTTGAGGTTCATTTTTTCCAGAGCGGCCAGCGCGTGAGCAGTTTCCAGTGCTGGAATGATTCCTTCGAGTTTGCTGAGCTGGAAACCAGCTTGTAGGGCTTCGTCGTCGGTAATGGCGTAGAAGTCGCCCCGGCCCGATTCGAACAGGTGCGCGTGGAGCGGTCCGATACCCGGATAGTCCAGACCCGCCGAGATCGAATATGGCTCCGTTACCTGACCATCTTCGGTTTGCATCAGAATCGTGCGGCTTCCGTGCAACACACCGGGTTTACCCAGCGCCGTTGTCGCGGCCGAGTGTCCCGTGCTGATGCCCTGACCAGCGGCTTCGGCCGCTACCAGCCGTACGGTTGGCTCATTCAGGTAATGATAGAAGGCACCGGCGGCATTGCTGCCACCACCTACGCAGGCGACCATGTAATCGGGGTTTTCGCTGCCTGTTTTAGCGAACAACTGCTTTTTCACTTCTTCGGAAATAACCGACTGGAACCGCGCTACCATATCCGGATAGGGGTGAGGCCCCACCACCGAACCGATGATATAGTGCGTGTCGACGGGGTTATTGATCCAGTGGCGCATGGCTTCGTTGGTGGCGTCCTTGAGCGTCTGGCTGCCCGACGTGGCTGGTACAACCTTAGCCCCCAGCATCCGCATCCGGTCAACGTTGGGTTTCTGCCGTTCCATGTCGATGCTGCCCATGTACACAATGCACTCCAGTCCCATCAGGGCGCAAACCGTAGCGGTGGCCACGCCATGCTGACCGGCACCCGTTTCGGCCACGATGCGTTTCTTGCCCAGCCGCTGCGCCACCAGAATCTGACCAATGGTATTGTTGATCTTGTGGGCACCCGTATGGCAAAGGTCCTCGCGCTTGAGGTAAATCGTAGCCCCGATATGCGCCGACAGACGCTTCGCCAGAAACAGGGGTGTTGGCCGACCAACATATTCTTCGAGCAACTGCCAGAACTCCGCCTGAAACGCCGGATCGGCGATGATGTTCAGGTAGTTCTGCCGTAACTCTTCGACATTAGGGTAGAGCATTTCAGGAATGAACGCTCCACCGAAGTGGCCGTAAAAGCCTTTATTTGATACCTCGAAAGAGGTTTGTGGTTCAAGAGTGGTTTGCATGATTAGTTTTTGACGCGGTTTGAAGCGTACTAAGAGTTATTCAACGTGCCCGTTTTTCTTGAAAAGCGTCATGTCGAGGTTGGTAACGAAATCTTTAGCCGACTCCATTTTGGCGGCTGACAATTCGTCCATTGAGCGGTATCGACCAACTGATCTTTTAGTTGCTACATTCTTTTTGTTGCGCTCTTGTTTCTTTGTATGCTCCATGATCAACTTGTTCTTCGTTGAAAGATAAATCCTGTGTAATCACGATTAGGCGTAAACTCTTCAATGGATTTACTTGCATCGCATCCATAAATCGTGAACAGTTCAGTTGCTTTATCAAGTTCGCGCGTAATTAATACTCTATAAAGTCGCGTTCGAATTCCGGCTTCATCGCTTCCTTGAAAGTAGACCAATTTTGATGGGTATCGGTCAAAAAAAGACAGTATTGCCCGAAATACCGTTGCCATCACTCGATTCAAATCTTGATTATTACTAATAATTGAATCATCCAAATTACCATCAGGCATTACATCACCCAACGCTAGATTGTACAGTAGGGCATTGTCCGGAAAAGGCGTAAATTGAATACGCTTTGAAATGGTATGCTCTTTACCTACGCTAGTGAACTGGTAGTTTAGTGCATCGTTGGACACATCAAACGGATAGGCTGGCTCATTCATAGGTGCAAATATACCTGCGAATGAAATTAGTTGCCTTACGCCGTTTCCTCTTCCTCAATAGGCCGCAACCGGTTAATGAGTTCCTTCACTTTTTCTACGTCTTTCACCCCCGGCGATGTTTCGACCTGGCTGTTTACGTCGACGCCGTACAGCTTCATGCCTTTCAGCGCAGCTAACTGGTCGAGGTTGTCGAGGCCGATGCCGCCACTGATGAAAAACGGTTTTTCGTTGTCGTAGCGGCTCAAAATGCTCCAGTCGAAGGTGTGTCCGTTGCCGCCGGGCTGTTCGCCTTTGGCATCGAACAGGAAAAAGTCGCACTGGGCTTTATAGTTATTCAGCATGGAGAAGTTGAACGACTCATCGACCCGGAACGCTTTGATGATGTTGATGCCCCGGTTACGCAGGCTCCGGCAGTATTCCGGCGTTTCGTTGCCATGCAGTTGTACATACTGAAAATCGTACTTCTTGACCGACCGCAGAATCAGATCCGGGCTGGCATTCACGAAAACGCCTACCTTCCGAATCGAGCGGGGCAGCGACTTGACCACATCAGCATCTAACTCTTCGCCAACAAAGCGTGGGGACTGGTCGTAGAAGATGAAGCCTACAAAATCAGGACCAAGGGCGGCAATCTCTTTCAGGTTGTCGGCATCACGCAGACCGCACACTTTGATTTTCATGGTTGTACAAGTTAAAGAGTTAGTGTGTTATTGATGGAGTATTGGGTTACTAAGTTGGCTAAGGCTTTGGCTGGGTCGTCCGTTTTCATGAAAGCTTCGCCAATCAGGAACCCGTCGAAGCCCGCCCGGAACAGCGTCAGCATGGTATCCGCATCGTGCAGCCCGCTTTCGGTGATCTTGGCAAAGGTGTCCGGAATTTTCTCAATCAGCCGCAGCGACGTTTCGATGGAGGTCGTAAACGTTTTGAGGTCGCGGTTATTGACGCCCACCAGGTCGATGTTGTAGTTCAGCGAGCGGTCGAGCTCTTCCTCGTCGTGTACTTCCAGCAACACCTGCAGACTCAGGTCGTGGGCCTGCATACTGAGTTCGGTAATTTCTTCGGGTGTCAGGCAGGCCGCAATGAGCAACACAACATCCGCTCCCCAGGCTTTGGCTTCGAGAAGCTGGTACCGGTCAACGATGAAATCCTTCCGCAGAATCGGCGTGCCGGGGTTGGCGAGTCGAGCGGCTTGTAGATCATTGAGCGTGCCCCCAAAAAAGGGTTCATCGGTCAACACTGATAACACGGCAGCACCGGCTTTTACGTAGCCCTGCGTAGTGGTCGCTACGTCGGCCCGGTCGTTGATAATCCCTTTGGAGGGGGACTTCCGTTTGAACTCGGCAATGATGCCCGTCGAGCGCAACTCCTGAATGGCATCCCGTGCCGACAGGGTTTCCCGTTTGAAGTCGGGCATTTGTTCCAGCGCCTGAATGGTGGTGGCGGCTTTGCGCTCGTCTACTTCGATGCGCTTCTGGGCAATTATCTGGTCAAGAATGGTCATGCTATTAACTTCTTAAAACACGCCAACGCCCGTTTACTCTCCAGCGACTCGCGTGCCATGGCAACGGCGTCTTCGCGGGTGTCGGCCTTACCGGCGGCCAGCAGCGCCATCGCGGAGTTGGCTAACACGGCCTGCTTTTGTGCCGACGTGGATTCGTTGTTCAGTACGTTCAAAAATATCTGCGCCGACTCGTCCAATGTGTGCCCGCCAGCCAGTGATTCGGCCGTTTGAATGTCTAAGCCTAAGTCTTCTGGTTCAAGCACTTGCTCGGTCTTGTTGCTGATGACCTTGAAAGCGCCCGTTAGCGAAATTTCATCGTACCCGTCGAGGGCGTGCAGAATCATAAACCGCTTATCGGTTTGCTGATAAAGGTACGCATATAATCGCGCCAATTCAAGATTAAACACGCCAACGAGCTGTTTGGCAGGCTTTGCGGGGTTGATCATCGGCCCCAGCACATTGAAAAATGTTTTGACACCCAAATCCCGACGGATAGGCGCTACGTTCTTCATGGCCGGGTGAAACAATGGAGCATGCAAAAAGCAAATCCCCACCGTTTCCATCTTGCGCTGCAACTCGCCCACATCGTTGGTAAACTGATACCCGAGCCGTTCCATCACCGTTGATGAACCCACCAGCGACGACACACCATGATTCCCGTGCTTGGCCACGCATTGTCCGGCACCAGCCACCACAAATGAGGAAAGCGTCGAGATGTTGAACGTATCCTTACCATCGCCCCCGGTGCCGCAAAGGTCCATGGGGTCGTAGGCGTCGAGGTCGACGGGTAGGCACAGTTCCAGCATGGCGTCGCGGAAACCTTCCAGCTCTTCCAGTCGCAGGCTCCGCATCATGTATACGGTCAGGAACGAGGCAATCTGCGCGAGGTTGTACTCGCCCCGGCCAATGCCCAGCAACACCTCCCGCGCCTGGTCCTTGGTGAGGTGTTTGTATTCAAATAAGTGATTTAGAATGGCTTTCATTGTGGTTCTGTCTGGGCCAAGCTCCAGCTTGGCCCTTGTAAAATTTTCCATTCAGTGGCCAAGCTGGAGCTTGGCCCAGACATCAAATCGACAACCAATTCTCCAGCATCTTCACGCCGTTTTCGGTCAGTACCGATTCGGGGTGAAATTGCAGACCTTTGACATCGAAGCGTATGTGCGACAAACCCATGACGCGGCCCTGTTCGTCGACAGCCGTGGTGCGCAGATCGGCCGGCATCGAATCGGGAACAACGGTCCAGGAGTGGTATCGGCCCACGGTCAGCTCGTCGGGGATGCCCGCGAAGAGCCGTTCCGAGCGGTCCGTAACGGTCGCTTTATGGCCAACGCCATGCAGTACATCGCCCAGGTTTTCCAGCGATGCGCCGTACACTTCGCCGATGCCCTGATGCCCCAGGCAAATGCCCAGAATGCTCTTCGTCGGCCCGTATTCAGCGACAAGATCCTGCATGATACCTGCTTCGGACGGGATACCCGGCCCCGGCGACAGCATAATTTTGTCGTACTGCCCAACGGCATCGAGGGCGATTTTATCATTCCGGATCACATCAGGCCGGTGCCCCAACTCGCGCAGAATATACACGAGGTTGTAGGTGAATGAATCGTAGTTATCTAATACCAGGAGTTTCATAAAAAGGGGAGGAGAGGGAGGAAGGAGGAACGGGAGAAAGGGTGCTAATGAATACACTCCCTTTTCCCCTTCGTCCCTTTCCTCCATTCTCCTTTTTAAATGGTTTTCGCTTGTTCGATGGCCGTTCTCAGCGCGGCCAGTTTATTGTGTACTTCCTGTAATTCGCTTTCGACGACTGATTTGGCCACCACACCGGCACCGGCCTGATAATAAAGCGTATTGTCTTTACTCATAAACGTCCGGATCATGATGCAGTGGTTAAACTCACCATCGAAACCCATGTAGCCGATGCTGCCCGCGTAGAAACTGCGGCTGATATTCTCGTACCGGTCGATCAACTGCATGGCGTTGTGCTTGGGGGCACCCGAAAGCGTTCCGGCCGGGAAGGTTTCAGCCACGATCTGGAGCGGGTCGGCGGTTTCGGTCAGGTCGCCCACGACTTTCGAAACAAGGTGGATGACATGTGAGTAATACTGCACCTCCTTGAAGGTCTCGACCTTCACCACGTCGCAGTTGCGACTCAGGTCGTTGCGGGCCAGGTCGACCAGCATTACGTGTTCGGCCGATTCTTTGGGGTCGTCGTAGAGCTTCTGGGCTAGTTCGGCATCGTGAATATCATCGCCGGTACGTCGGAAGGTTCCGGCAATGGGGTAGATGGTTGCTTTGCGATTTTTAACAACAATCTGCGATTCGGGCGAGGAGCCGAAGAGTTTGTAGTTGCCGTAATCGAAATAGAACAGGTAAGGGGAGGGATTCAACGAGCGAAGGGCGCGGTATACATTGAACTCGTCGCCGAGGAAAGGCGTGGAGAACCGGCGGGATAACACGATCTGGAACACGTCGCCCCGCTGGCAATGGTCTTTCCCTTTCTGAATAACCGCCCGGAACTCATCATCCGTGAAATTCGACTGCTCCGCCCCGGCCGAGTTGAACGAGTAGGTGGGGTAATTGCGGCCGGTAATCAGATCGCTGATGTACTCCAGCGTGCTGTCGGCTTCGGTTTCGCCCTCGCGCAAGTAGCTGTGTTCAAACAAAAACAGCTCGTCTTTGAAGTGGTTTATCGCCAATACATAGCGGTAGACCGTGAAAACGGCGGCCGGAATCTGGTTCTCCGTCGGCACGGGTGCGTGCAGCGAGATGTCTTCGAAACTTTGTACGGCCGGATACCCAAAATAACCGAACAGCCCGTTGGTGATGAACGGGAACGGCGCTTTCTCGTGCTGGAAGCTGTCTTTGAACTGCTGAAGTGCATCGAGCATATCGGGTTCCGCTACCGGACTCGTCTGCTCTTCTTCGCCCGGCATCCGAACCGTCAACTGGCCCAGATCGTACGAAAAGCTGGCGACAGGATCGAAGGCGATGTACGAAAAGCTGTTGTCGTTGCCGTGGTAATCCGAGCTTTCGAGCAAAATGCTGTTCAGGAACCGGTCGCGGATGCGCAGGTAAATGCTAACGGGCGTAATAATGTCGGCCAGCATCCGCTTGTGGCGGCTGACAACTCGGTAGGTGGTTGGGGCTGTGAGGGTTGGCATTGGCTTCTGTGGTTATAGGCAAAAAAATAAGGCTCACCGGGATGACGGTGAGCCTTTGTATATGTGTTGGTAAACAACAATAGCGGCAACCTCATCCCTGTTGAGAAGAGTGCCACCACCAAATCATGTTGTTAACCGAAGTATTCATGTCTTTTACTTTTTCTTTCTTGTGTCGGGGTGGCCTTGGCGGCCCCGCAGGATTCGAATCGCGACGGCGACCCGGCCACGATCTCCACTTCCTAACCCCAGCGCACTACCTTACTTATTTTGGTGTCGGGGTGGCGGGATTCGAACCCACGACCTCTACGTCCCGAACGTAGCGCGCTACCAGGCTGCGCTACACCCCGCCTTGCGGCCACAAATATAAAACCTTTGTTTTGTCCCGAACAAGACTAGGGTATTTTTTTCTGAATAAAAGTTGCCAGTTCGTTTGGTACCTCCCACGGCAGCAGGTGCCCGGCTTTCGCTATTGTATCGAACGAAGCGTTTTTCAGATCAGGTAAAACCATTCTCTCCTGCACATCAGGCGGTAAGGCCCGGTCTTCCTGGCCAACGATGATATGAACCGGAACGTTGATCGACTGCATTCTGTCCGAAATATCTTCTTTACTGCCCGCTTGCAACCATGCCTCCCAGGCTGGTTTGGCGGTTCGAAGATCATCCGCGATGATCTGCTCCCGAACGGCTTCCGAAACAGGCGCTTCGGTGATGTTCTTCAGCGTTTTTTCGGCCGATGACCGCTTGCCATGTCCCGTCAGCAGCTTTTCGCGCTCATCGTCGGGGATAGGCTCCGGCACGGGGGGCGAGGGCGAAACCAGCACCAACGCCCGAAGTCCGGCGGGCTGTCGGGCGGCCAAAGCCAGCGCCACCTTGCCGCTCATCGAATGCCCGACCAGCACAAATTCCTGGACATCAAGTGAATCGATCAATGCCGAAAGATCGTCGGCCATGGTATCGACCGAGTAGCCTGCTGCCGGAGCATCTGAGTCGCCATGCCCGCGCAGATCGACGGCCAGACACCGGTACTGGTCCGAAAGCTGGCTTATTACCGACGCCCATTCCAGCGCCGACCCGCCGAAGTAGTGTAAAAAAATCAGCGTTAGCGAGCCGCTCCCCTGTTCCAGCACATTCAGGGAAATACCGTTGACAGCGTGTTTCATCAGACCTGAACTTTAAGCCGGGCGGGCCGGTCGGTTAGTTCAAGTACTTCGCCGTGGGGGACGATGGTAATCTGACCAAATTCCTTGAGCAGGTTTTTATAGGCCTGCGCTACGGGTCGTGGTTTCCGGTCGAGGTCGTACAAACCGCATTCGTTCACGTTGTTGTTCAGCTCGCCCAACTGCGAATCCCAGTCAATCTGGTCAATCAGGCTATACCACGTAAAGCCCAGCACCGGAACACCATCCCGACGCATTTTCATCACGCCAACCCACTGTTTATTCAGCCAGATAGGGGCCTGGTCAGCCTCGAATACGTTAGTTTCGGTGTGCATGACCGGCATGCGGTAACGCTCGTAATAGTCTTTCGTGATTTCATACCAGCCCAATACATCCATGGATGTCTGAATCGTACCATCCGCTAATCGGATGCGCTCATTCCGGCCGTAATAGTCGTTCCCCATGATCTGGTAGCCCGGCGGTTTGCCCGCCATAAACCAGTTGTACTCTTCTCGGCTCATGCCGTTGTCCATCAGATACATACCCACCGTTGCCGATGGTGCGTTGGCATACAGCAAGTCCAGCGACAGAAAGCGAAGTTCATTTTCCAGGGTAATCTGGGGCGACGGTTTGGCACACAGCTCGTGGGTATATTCAGCACTCTCGCTCTGCACAATCACACAGTCGTTCCGGCGTTTGGCAATCTGCTGGTTGGCCATAATGCTGGCAGCCGCACAGTGTTTAAGGGCCGTAACAAAGCCTTTATCGGTTTTGAGCTGCTCATTCCAGACGCCATCTTTCGCGCTGATGCGAGCGGTCACATAAATCTCATTGACCGGCGTGTAAAAGCGCACCCACGGGTATCGGTCGGCAACGGCGGCCGCGTAATCGGCAAAATGAATGGGTAACTCAGGATTCTGAAAGTTCTCAAGCCAGTCGGGAACGCCGAAATGCATCAGGTCCAGGATGGGCGTAATTTTCAGCCGCTTGATTTCACGCATGACATCATCCGCAAAGCTCCAGTCGAATTTTCCCGGTGCCTGATGGATGCTGTAGTAAGGGAGACCATAACGGAGAACGTTCAGGCCCATCTCTTTCACAAGCCCCAGGTCTTCTTTCCAGCGGTCGTAATGGCCGCATTCGCGCAGCAGATCCCGGCGCACTTTTCCCTTCTGAATCGTGGGATAGGAGCATTCGATACCCGTAGCGAACATGAAGTTAGAGGGGTTGTTTTGCGGTGGGCCGCTTCCGTCGTGACCACCGGCCCCACCAAACTGGTCGCCGTCATAATTGCCGTCGCCGTATTTTTTCTTTATTATTTTTAGAAAGCTCATAGGTATCAAAGAGTGAAATTAGACCGCCGAAGCGGAGCGAAAGAGCAAAAGAGCGAGAAAAGTATAGAATAAGCAGGCAGGCAGTGAGTTAGCCCAGCCAACCGCACGTTTACTCTTTCGCTCGTTCACTCTTTAAAAATATATCCGCCGTTCTCAGCGCTACCGCCATGATCGTCAGAGCGGGGTTTACGCTCAAAGCACTGGGAAACGTCGAGTTGTCACTGATGTATAGATTCGGAATATCGAACGATTGACCGTTGGCGTTGACGACGGCTGTTTCGGGGTCGTTGCCCATGCGGCAGGTGCCAATCACGTGGGCGTTTCGCTGGAAAGCCCAAATGTTTTTCGCGCCCGCAGCGGTCCAGATGTCACGCATGATCTTGTCGGCATGAGCGGTCATCTTTTTCTCGTTTTCGCCGTTGGTGAAGTAGATACGTGGTTTGGGTAAGCCACGGATGTCTTTTTCGTCCGATAATTCGAGATAATTGTGGTCGTAAGGCAGGCAATCGCCGAGGATGTTGATCCCCGCCACATGGTTGTAAGCCAGTGCCGCCTGCTTCAAGGCCTGCCCCCACAAACCCCGGCCCCGTGCCATTTGGGTCATGTACGTAACAGGCATCACACCGATGGACTGAAGCAGATAGCCACCCGCAAAATCGACCGGCCCGCCGGTATGGTCTTTCGGACGATGCGTATCTTCTGAGATCAACGCGCCGGGTATGCCTTTGTATGGGCGCACATCCTCCTCAAATTCGCCCCAGATTTGCAGGCCGGGGTGCGCCATTACGTTTCGGCCCACCTGACCGCTGCTGTTGGCTAATTTGTTCAACAACAGCAGACGCGCGGTTTCAATCGTACCTGCGCAAAGGAACACATACCGGCAGCGTTGCCGGACTTCCTGCCCGTTATGGATGTAAACGACTTCACTGATTTTGCCGGACGATGATTTCACCAACTGCGTAACGAAGCATTCCGGGCGGATTTCGGCTCCGTAATGAACGGCTAGTGGCAGGTAGGTAACGTCCATACTGGCTTTCGCACCGATGTTGCACCCCGCCTGACAGAATCCCCGATTCGCACAGGCGGGCCGGTGCCCAACGCCTTCCTGATAATACCCCGCCGACAGAGCCGCATTGGCCGCCGGAGATGTTTTGATGCCCAATGATTTACAGCCGCGTTCCATCAACTGACCAGCCCCGTTAACAGGCAAGGGTCCAAGTGCATAGGAACGTTTGCGGGATGGCCCCCAGGGATAAGCGGAAGGGCCGGAAACGCCCAGAAACTGCTCGACCTCTTCGTAATACGGCTCAAGCTGATCAAAGCCAAACGGCCAGTCGACGCCAACACCGAAATCGGTATGGAGTTGAAAATCATCGGGTTGAGCACGGGGGGTGTAGGCTGTGTAATGCAGGGTTGAACCCCCTACGCCGGTGCCGGAGTTGTTGCTGCCGAAGGGCAGGGGGTCGTGGCCCGCGCTGAGCCGTTCGTCGTTCCAGAACAGTTTCTCCTGCGCTTTTTCGTCGGTGGCGAAGTCATGTGCCGGATTCCATTGTTTACCCGCTTCGAGGGCCACGACGCTCAGTCCTGCTTTGGCAAGTCGGGCCAGCAGAGGGGCCCCACCGGCTCCGGTACCAATAATGACCGCGTCAACGGTTTCTGTAGTTGAATACGTTTTCATAACGTGGGTTCACGGTCTTCCAGTTGATTTAAGCCAATGCGTTGCCAGCCCGGCACATCGGCCATGCCGACATAGCCAATTTCTTCCTGAGCGAGGGGATGGCTGTAATAATTCTCGGTTGCTTCGGTCAATAATTCCTCGAAAAAGCGGTCGGCGGGGAGTTGCTGCCAGATTGGGCCCGGTGCCTCATTCTTTTGAACGGCGCCAAGAAGATCGTCCTGCTGATCGGTTGATAGGCTTTGAAAGGGCTGCTGAAACAATATCACGGCACTTTCGTCGATGGCTTTCAGTCCGAGCTTATAAGCATCACCGTCGGCGGGCATAACATCATAGCGCCAGCCATCGGATTTTTGCTGGCTCAGTCGTTTGTCAATATTGCCCGCAATGTCAATTGGTTGATCGTTGTCGTCCTGGAGAATGAGCCGCCTGCAAATAGCCTGCAGGAAGTTGTATTCCTGAGTCGTAAAAAATGTCGGCGGGTGCGATGGGGCGTCTAATCGCTCCGTCAGTACCTGACGCGTGGCCTCCGTGACCTGATCGGTCTTGAGCAGGTCACGCACCGTACGGGGTGGGTAGTGGATCATGTGAGTTGGCGCGGGTATTTACCCGTGCCTTTTTATAAGTCAGCATTCGCTGACGCAGTGAGTGTGTCTGAACGTACCCACGGGCTTCAGCCCGTGTTTATTTTATAGATTGAGCAAACACGGGCTGAAGCCCGTGGGTACGTTTTACCCTAATTTACCCCCTGTTACTTCCACAATGCTGCCTGTCATGAAGCTGCCTTCACCGGAGGCCAGTAGCACATAAGCGGGGGCCAGTTCTTCGGGTTGACCGGGGCGAGCAAGGGCCACTTCGTGACCAAAGTTTTTGACTTCGTCTTCGGGCATGGTGGCAGGAATGTTGGGCGTCCAGACAGGGCCGGGCGCTACGCAGTTAACCCGTATATTACGCTTGCCCAGCTGAATCGCCAGCGACTTAGTAAAGGCATGAATGGCGCCTTTTGTTGCCGTGTAGTCGACCAGAATTGGGTTGCCTACAATCCCGACAATGCTGCCCGTATTGACAATGGCATCGCCTTCGTGCAGGTGCGGCAGGGCGGCTTGCGCCATGAAAAAATACGCCAGAATGTTGGTGTCGAAGGTGCGCCGGAGCTGCTCTTCAGTGATGTCTTCCAGTTTTTCCTGTGCCATCTGAAAAGCCGCGTTGTTGACCAGTATATTCAGTTTGCCATATTTGTCGACTGTTTGCTGAACGGCGTCTTTGCAGGCGGCTGAACTGCGAACATCGGCCTGAATGACCAGACACGAGCGGCCTTTGCTCTCGACCATGCGCTTCGTGTATTTGGCATCGTCGGTGTTTTCGTTGTAAACAATGGCGACGTCGGCTCCTTCCATGGCAAAGGCAATGGCCACCGCCCGCCCAATGCCTGAGTCGGCCCCGGTGATGATGGCTACTTTGTCGGTGAGTTTACCGGCGGGTTTGTAGTTGGATAGATCGCTGTCGGGGGCGGGGTTCATGTCCGACTGTCGGGCCGGGTAGGGGAGTTGCTGACCGGGAATCTCTTTTGAGTCCGGCCGAAATTCAGTTGTTTCCATAAGATCGTTGAGTCGGATGCTTTCTGCCAGGTTGGTGGCTGGCTTGGGCATGTTGGAATAAACGGACGTTTACCGTTTTTGTTAAGCCACAAAAAAAAGCCTCTTGAACGGGAGGCTTTTGGCGGGTAAGAATGGGGCGTAATGAATATGTGGTTACAAACTCATCATACCCACTTGAATTGTTTTGTTCCCGTCCAGGGTAAAGGCGCACTGGTCGAAGGTGGGTGGGCCCATGAGCATGGTCACGTTCGAGAAACCAAACGGTTCGGCGGGCATCTGTCCCGAAAAATCCATTTTCTTATTGTCGTTCAAGTCCTGATAAACCCGAACGGCATAGCGTCCTGCTGCCATCCCTTCGAAGGTCAGGGTGACATCGCCCGAAGCGGGTACATCGGCAGTTAACGTCTTTGCCGATTCACCGTTGAACGTTTCGCTGCTGTTGGCCAGCCCCACATAGAGCTTACCGCTATGTTTCTCTATTCCCGAAATCACAATCGTGAGTTTATACGTAGCGCCGGTTGCAGATGTCGTCGTAGCGGGGGCAGTCTGTTGAGCCAAACAGGGCCGGGCAAGGTTTCCGAGAAATAAGGCGATGGTCAGGAGGGTAATAATGATCGTTTTCATCGTTGTATTGTGCTAAGGTTTTTTGTAGCTGCCGGTTGTTCGACAGCACAAACATAGAGGTACTTTCTACATTCCTCAAATGAAAGGGGCGAACAGCACAACTGTGGTACAAATGACAAACTCAGGGACGAATGAGCCTTGTTTTGGGGCGTTTGGGAAGCAAACAGAACGCTGATTTTTAAAGTCAATATGACCGCCGTATGATTTTAAGGGGTCGCCAGGGCACGATTGCTTCTGAAAGTCACGGGAATCAGCATTTCATCGGTTTGCCGTAAATCCTCTAATATTGTACCCACCTTTCCGTAACTAAAAATTTTCATGAAGCCTCGTAACGAACGCATCGGCGGCTATCGCCCCGGTCGCGGCCCCGGCAAAGCGAAACGTGCCAAAGTCGGCCGATTCTCCAAAAAAGAACTCCCTTCCAAAGTTGACCTTCGCGAACACCTGACCGACGTTGAAGAGCAGGTTGGTAATAGCTGCGTGGCCAATGCGATGGCGGGTGCGTATGAATATCTGGCCAAGCGCGAACTCGGGGAGTCGGCCGATGTGAGCCGGTTGTTCATCTATTACAACGCCCGCTATTACGACGATTGCTGCGACGACGACTGCGGTTCGGAGATGGAGTATGCCATCCAGGGGCTGATCGAGTACGGTGCCTGCGCCGAAGACCTCTGGCCGAACGACGAGGACAACATAACCAGCGAACCTGACTCCGATGCCTACGAACAGGCAGGCAACTTCTGCATTACTGAATCGGAATATGTCGAAACAGATCTTAACCTCTGGAAACACAAGCTGGCCGAGGGCTACCCCATCGCGTTTGCCCTGAACACCTTCGACTCGTTTGATGAGGCTACCACCAACAAAGGCCGGGTGCCCATGCCCCGCAAATCCGATAACGTTCGGAAAACCCACGGCTGGCATGCCATGCTGTGTGTTGGCTATTCCGACCCCGACGAGCGATTCATTGTCCGCAATTCGTGGGGGCCGGCGTGGGGGCAGGAGGGCTACTGCTACATACCCTACAGCTACGTGATGCACGACGATTTTAACGGCCATGATTCATGGGTGATCAAAGGCGTCGATAGTCTCGACTTCAGCGAGGGTGTTTGGGATGACAGCGAAGAGTCGGAATTTGCCGAAGAGGGTACCCTCTATGTCGCTGACCTGACCATTCGGGTGGAGGATGTGGATGAGTTCACAACTGCTCTGGCCGAATTCTGCGTCGAGTGGGTTGGAGATGAAAACAATTTCTATTTCGACTACGAGGAAGACGAAGAGGATGAGGGGCTACTGTACGTGACGGGCATGGAGCTCAACTCCGAATATGACGAAGACGAGCTACTGGAAGCGCTCGATGAGTTCTGCAACGAATGGGCCGTTGATGAAGAGTACGAATTTGCCGACGAGGACGAGGAGTAAGACCGCTATTTTAGCGTCAGGTTGCCGTTTTTGTTATACTGGATTTCTTCTTCGGCCAGCATCTGCTTGACGGTTTGGGCGAGGGTGTCGGCATCAGTTTGCGCAAAATAATGCGAGAGCTGCTTGGGCGACACCCCCGGCCCGTTGGCCAATGCGACGTAGTCACGTACCTGCTCGCGAACGGCCGACAAAGCCGCTTCGGCCGTTTTCTTTTTCTTGATGCAGTTATCGCAGATGCCGCAGCGTTCGTCGGTCTTCTCGCCGAAATACGCTTGCAGCAGCCGGGTGCGGCACTGGGTGGGATGTTCAGTATAAAGGATGGCGGCCTGCACTTTCCGCATGGCCAGCTCTTTGCGCCGGTTCAGCTCCTGAACGTTGACGGGCAGCGAACGGGCATCCATCCGGGGTGTTAGAAACGTTAGCTGGGGCTTGTCTTTCTGCTTTTCGTAAATAACTACATTGCGCTGGTGCAGCTGCTCCAGTAACTCCTCAATTTCGGGTTGGTTCAGTAGGAAGGCCCGCGCCAGTGTCGACTCCGAAATGGTAATAAAGTCGGTGAATAGTTCGCCCCCGTAAATCCGCAGCAGCAGTTTCAGGAACGAGTCGAAACGAGGATTGAGCACCTGAAACTCATACAACTGACGGTTATCCAGCACGATAGCCAGCCGGGACGGATGGTAATAATTCTCATTCAGTTGAATGAATCCTTCCAGCTGAAGCTGTTTGAGGGCGTAATGGGTTTCCTGCGCCGGGAGGTTGAAAGTATTGGTGAAAGCGCCGAGGTCAAAATCATAACTGACGAATTCGCCCCCGCCCACTGGCACCGCCGTATAGTTGGCAATGGCCTGATATACCCGACG
This sequence comes from Spirosoma aerophilum, assembly GCF_054782495.1. Taxonomy (NCBI): domain Bacteria; kingdom Pseudomonadati; phylum Bacteroidota; class Cytophagia; order Cytophagales; family Cytophagaceae; genus Spirosoma; species Spirosoma aerophilum. The sequence goes on from NZ_BAAGSJ010000017.1 coordinate 80,393, forward strand.
CAGCATCTCGACGGGCTGATACAACTGCTCGGTTCGGAAGCGTAAATTCTCCAGATCGCCGTTGGTGTAAAACATTACGGCATACGCTTTCTGCCCATCGCGCCCGGCCCGGCCCGCTTCCTGATAATACGCTTCGAGCGAGTCGGGCACGTCCAGATGCACCACCACCCGAACATCGGGTTTGTCGATGCCCATCCCGAAGGCATTGGTTGCTACCACTACCCGCGTTCGATCCTGAATCCAGGCGTCCTGTTTCTCAGCCCGCTGCTGGGTGGTCAGACCCGCGTGGTAGAAATCCGCCGAAATGCCCTGCCGAACAAGCCACTGGGCAATGTTCTGGGTTTGCTTACGGCTTCGGACGTATACAATGGCGCAGCCCGGCACATTTTGCAGCACCCGCAGGAGCCGCGCGTCTTTGTTCTCTTCCAACACCGCCGAATACGACAGGTTGGCCCGCGCAAAGGATTGCCTGAAAACTTCCGGCTTGCGTAAGGCCAGTTTCTCAACAATATCGGTTTGCACGTCGGGCGTGGCCGACGCGGTCAGGGCAATCACCGGCGTGTCGGGAATAAGCTCCCTAAACTCGGCGATTTGCAGATAAGGCGGCCGGAAGTCGTATCCCCAGGCCGATATACAGTGTGCTTCATCGACGGCGATCAGGCAGACGGTCATCTGCTTCACCCGCTCAATGACGATTTCAGTACGCAGCCGTTCGGGCGAGACGTACAGGAATTTGGTGTTGCCGTAAATGCAGTTGTCGAGGGCGGTGTCGATCTCGCGGTGGTGCATGCCGGAGTAGATAGCTGCTGCCGGAATACCCCGTTTGCGCAGTTGCTCCACCTGATCTTTCATGAGCGCAATAAGGGGCGTCACCACAATGCATACCCCTTTCATGGCTAGTGTAGGCACCTGAAAGCAGATCGACTTGCCCCCGCCGGTGGGCATTAGAACAAGACAATCCTGACGGGCCAATACCGTATTGACCACATCTTCCTGCATGGGCCGGAAGGTGTTGTAACCCCAAAACTGCTGTAAAATCTGCCGGGTGGTCAATGTGTTGATTCGGTACGGTTAAGAATTCATGTATAAAAGGTTTGGGCTAACTATTAGCCCGCAACGCTGCAAATTTACGGCGGGGAAAAGACAAATTGGTTGAGTATGGGGTTTACCTTTATAAACAAAGAGGTGAATAGTAACGAATAGGACTATGATTCAGAAAGTTATTAAGTCGGATGACGAGTGGCGGCAGCTGCTCACGCCCGAGCAATATCGGGTGGCTCGCGGTAAAGGAACCGAGCGGGCGTTTTCGGGTGAGTACTGCGAAGCGCACGACCCCGGCCTGTATGCCTGTGTATGCTGTGGTACGGAGCTGTTCGAGTCGACCACCAAGTTTGAGTCGGGAACGGGCTGGCCCAGTTTTACGGAGCCCATCGAGGAAGAGCGTATCCGGCTCGAAAAAGATTATAGCTACGGCATGACGCGGGTAGAAGTACTGTGCAACGTTTGTGATGCGCACCTGGGTCATGTGTTTAACGACGGACCTCCTCCTGGTGGCCTTCGCTACTGCCTGAACTCGGTCTCGCTGGTATTAAAGCGGGCTGCTGCCACCGAATAAGTTCTGTTTTGTTGGGTAGACAGCGCATCGGGCAATCGTTTTCTTGTCGTATTTTAGGCCGTTTTACTAAAAAACGGCCTTTTTGTATGGTCATCCAGCACTTTGGCCTGAAACATTGCGCTCGCCCATCATGAAGGGATTGTGCTCATTCAACGGCTCTACGTCGGCACGTATATGAATTACTGGAATAGGTTGAGGTTGGCACTGGCCATGACGTTTGTATGCACCAATGGTCTACTGGCACAGCAACCGGGACTGGCTATACCGGACAACTCCCTGACAAAACCGGCCAGTCTATCATTGCCCGGCTCAAAAGTTAGTTATTACGCAACGGGTTCTGCTGTTGAGTCGCGGATTGCCGCACCTGCTGTTTTTCTGGCAGGCAAGCTCCCCAACGCCCGGCCCATGGCCCCTACGGCCCAGTTTATCGTTACCTATAAAAACTTTACGCCCGAAGCTCAACGCGCATTTCAGTACGCGGTCGATATCTGGTCGACGCTGATCGTGTCGTCGGTGCCTATCCGCATTCAGGCCAACTGGGTTTCGCAGGAGCCTAACGTACTCGGTTCGGCCGGGCCTGCTTCGTACCAGTATAGCTTCGACGGCTGCCAGAAGACGCGGGCCTTTTACCCGGTAGCCCTGGCCGAAAAAATCGCCCGGCGCCAGCTGAACAATGCCAACGACCCGGATATTATCGCTGACTTCAACCGAAACAATGACTGGTACTATGGCACCGATGGAAAAACGCCCAAAGACCAAACCGATCTGGTGACAGCCGTTCTCCATGAACTGGCGCATGGGTTGGGGTTCATCGGGTTCTTCAACGTGAAGAGTGATAAAGGCGATCAGAGCGATGGTCAATACCTGGCCGATCTGCCATCGGTCTACGACCATTTTATTGAGAATGGCCAGCGAAAGCGGCTGGTAACGTCTCAGGCTGAGTACCCCAATAATTCCATACCGCTAAACCGCCAGTTAACGGGGGGCGACCTGTTTTTAAATGGCAGCGTTTTGTACCGGACAACGCTGCAAAAGATCAGGCTGCATGCCAAAGCTCAGTTTAACAGGGCCACCAGTATTTATCACCTGGATGAGGATCTGTATACGGCCGGGAGTATCAACTCACTCATGACTCCCCAACTGGCGAGGGGTGAGTCGATCCATGACCCCGGCCCGCTGGTGCTGGCCTTTCTGTCGGATATGGAGTGGCGAACGACCTCCATGCTCCATCAGCCCGTTCGCAATGTTGAAGAGGTAACCGACTATGCCTTTAGCGTTCGGGTAATGAGCGATACAAGCCTGACGGCCAATTCAGTCCGGTTATTTTATCGGAAAACAGCCCCAACGGCCAAGGATACGGCGGCTACTGCCGTGTCGCCCAGCCGGATAGGGTCAACAGACACCTATCGATATGTACTGCCAGCGGCCCAGGCACAGGGCGATGTCTGGTATTATTTTCAGGCTCAGGATGCTTCGGGACGTACGTTCACCAATCCGGGAAAGCTGATGGATGGAGCCCAGACCTGGCATCACATAACGATCGGGCCAGACAGAACGCCCCCGCTCATTCTGTATAACCCCATAAAAAACACGATTTTTTCAACGGCAGTGGCCGATAGCCTCCCTATTTACGCCCGAATTATCGATGACCGAAGTAGCCTCAGTGCCGCCTATCTGGATTACCGGATAAACGGTGTGGCACAGCCCAACCGGCCCTTGCGCTACAGCCGCCAGACAGTCGACAACATTACGTATGACAGCGTCTTCGTAGGTCGGGTTGAATTTCCGGCCAATTCGCTGGCTGTGGGGGATAAGATCACCTACCGGATCGTGGCCAGTGATTCGTCAAAAGCCAGAAACCAGACCATTAGTCCATCGTCCGGTTTTTATGAACTCAATGTGGTGGCGCAGCGGGCCGTTCGCGATCAGTACATCAATACGTTCAGTGATGGCACAACCGCAGCGGATTTTGTCGGTACGGGCTTTGGGATAGCGACTCCCACTGGGTTTAGTGACCCGGCCATTCACTCGGAGCACCCATACCGCAATGGCGCTGATTTTCGGAGTCAGCGCAGTTCGGAGTACGTTCTCCTGTCGCCCATCCGAATCAAGGCAAATCCCGATAGCGCCGTTGTCCGATTCGATGAGATCGTGCTGGTTGAACCGGGCGCGGCTGGCAGCAAGCTCGGCGATAGAAATTTCTATGATTATGTGGTAGTAGAAGGCTCTGCCGATAAGGGAGTGACCTGGAAACCGCTGCTCGATCCCTACAGTTCGGCCGATAAGCCCGACTGGCAAAGTGCTTTTGCCAGCACGTACGCTGCCGGGTCCTTTGGTGAGCGAAACTCAACGCGGGCCGGTGTTCCGGCTTTGTATCGGCATCGCGATATACCGCTTCTGAATCAGAAAACCCTGTTTCGGGCGGGTGATCAGCTGTTGATTCGCTTCCGGCTGGTGGCCGATCAACTGGCCTATGGCTGGGGTTGGGCAATTGATAACCTGCGCATTCAGGCCCCTGCCGCCCCGTTGGTGCTGGCTACGGAACCCGCCAGCGCCGGAACGCTCAACGTGTATCCTAACCCAGCGATAAACGGGCTGATGCGTCTGGAGGCCAGCCTGCCAACCCGTGTTGCTTCGGCTCAACTGACGATACTCGGGCCAACAGGACAAGTACTTCGTCAGCAGGCGATAAAAGTGAGTGGCCAAACCCTGAACGAACAGCTGGACCTCGGCCAGTTGGCATCGGGCCTGTATTTTCTTCAAGTGACGGCTGGCGATGCCGTGCTGACCCGAAAGATAATGCTAATGAAATAAGGTACCGTGTTCAGATAGGATAAAGCCGTGCTACAGTTGTCATCGTGGCACGGCTTTATCGTTTCTAAAACCACGTGAATAATGGGCTAGCTTGATCAAAATTTAGCTTATACGTAAGCTAGTTGATCATTTTTTTAACCACAGAGACGGTCCGATTTCTATGTTCTATGCAAGGGATAAGACATAAGTTTTATCATATTTTTCACCTCTCGTCACCACAGCATAAATTCGGTGGATTAGCTTATTGCGAACCGCGTTAAGAATGAGCATTTTGTTTTTGCCCTCAGCTACTTTGCGTTGATAATAATCTTGCAACTCACCCTTTAGACGAATAGCTGTCATTGCCGCTAAGTGAAATAAACTTTTGAGACGCTTACGGGCGTGATGACTTACGCCAGGCCTCCCGCGAACACTACTACCCGACTGGTAGCTGAAAGGGGCTACTCCAGCATGGCATGCCATTTTTTTAGGGTCAGTAATGGTCTTCATCTCGTTGCGGGGCCGCCCGTGCGGTGGCAAGAACGATTTCGGTTGCCGTAGCCGTGCCGATACCAGGAACCGAGGTGATCAGGTCAAAGAGCTGACTCAGACATGGATCGGCTTTGATCAAAGCATCGATAGCCTTATCAACCGCTTTGCGCCGGGTGGCCGGTGCCATCTTTTTCCAGGGCGATTAGCGAAGCGTGACAAGTCTTGCGGCTTTGCTTTTGCAAAGTGGGATCAATGAAACTCTGTTGTTCGAGTAAGGGAACTGCCAACTGATTGTAAACGCTGATAAGCCGCTGACGAGCAGCACTTAACAACGCTAACTGTTGTATGACATGACGGGGCGGCTCCCATAGGCGAAGCTGATCGCGAAAGCGAAATGCATACTCAGCAATACGCTGGGCATCAATTGAGTCAGTCTTCCCTCGTTGCAGCCCCCCCGCTTTTTTGATTTGCAAAGAGGACCGCACGGGCGGCCCCGTCTAACCAAATGGGTAAATGAAGTTTGTGTAGAAAATCAAGCAAGTGAGCGTTGTAAATACCCGTGTGCTCCATGCAGAAAACAGCCTGTTGAGGTTGCCAGCCTGGTAAGCTTTTAAGCAACCGCAGAACAGTCTTGATGCCGAGTACCGAGTTGGCGGTGCTGGTTTGAAGTACCATTTTTTGGCCATCATACACGGCCCAATCTAAAGTAGCTTTGGCGATATCAACACCGCACGGGCGGCCCCGCAATAAAATAGCGAATGTGCATGAGCCACATTAATTTAGGGGTGAGTAATGAAGTGCTTGCATCGCAGTTCAATACCTTGCTAACGGGCCTGGTGTCCCACATTTCTATATGAACCTTTGCAAGTCAAGACAGGGCGGGTCCTAAATCGGACCATAGGCCGCTAACCTTGCCGCTGCGATAGGGTAGCCCGCTCTGTTTATCATTCCTGTAAGCTACCCAATCTTGGAATCTTACTGGCCTACAAACCTAAAGGCCGTTGCGGCACAAAGCGCACAGAGGTTGATGGGGCAAAAAGTTACCTCATCAACCTCTGTGCGCTTTGTGCCGCAACGGCGGACCGTCTCTGTGGTTAAAAAAAAGTTTTAAACTTGTTTAATAGCCTCAATTTAACATACATACAGTCAATATTCAGGTATAAACCATAATTAATCTGCCCGCACCCGAATGTTGGCATCGGTAACGGCCACGGTTTTACTCCGAACGGCCGAGGTGATAAAGAAGCCGGTTGCTTTTCGACCGTTTGCTTTGGTATTGATGATGTTGGTAGGCAGATTGACCGAAGGCGTGGCAAACAGGCCCCCATTGGTGATCTGCGTTCGTAATGACTGCCAAAAATCAAAGTCCGCCAGCGTAATCGACTCAAGATCTACTTTCACGACGTCGTTCATATTGTACAAACTGTCGGGATTGATAGATCGCCGGATGGGCGCTATAAATACCAGCCCGTCCGTAACGTTACCGGCTCCCCGGAAGCCACCATCCTGCGAAGTAATGATATTGCCCGGCTTATTCTGCAACTCGCCGTTTCGGGAGAAGCGGATTCGGTAGTAGTCGGTGGCTCCGGGTATATCGGTTGCATAAAGTTCGGCCCGGTACCCTTCTGTCTGGGAAAAGGGGCTTAACTTCCGCTTGGTGAAAATGATGGAGTCGATGGGTGGTACGCGGTTCATTTTCGTATTGGCCTGGTAGGTTTCTCCCTGATAAGCGATGGTAAGCTGGTAAGTCCGGCCAACACGCCCCAGCGTGTCCTTAGCTGAAGGCTGCCAAACATAGTACCCGTCGTTATCGGGGTCCGTAAAGGGATACGTCTTCCCGGTATTATCCGAAACCGTGACGGTGGCACTGGTAGCGGGCGTTGGCGGGCTATTGTCGAAATAAGCCGCTGTTTGAGTGAGCCGGATGGTTTGCGGGCCGGGCAAGTCGGTCAGGGTACCATCCACCGAAAGCTGGGTTGGACCTGTATCCAGCTTGGCATCGATCACCGTCGTACACCCGTTAAGGGCAATAATACCCGCTAAAAATAGAAAAAGAAGAATGTATCGTTGCATAGGTAGTGCCGACCGCAGCGGTCGGGTGTTTAGCTATATCTGTATCTCGGCCGACCAGCACGGTCAGCACGACTAAAATTTGAAATTATACGTTACAGACGGAATGGCGGTCGCGAAAACTGAATAGCGAATGGCTTCCGTTACGCGCGGATTATCGGCGTTCGGTTGGAAATACACGGAAAACGGGTTCTTACGGGCGTAGACGTTATAAACCGAGAATACCCAGTTATCGTCTTTCCGCTTGCCCGGCCGTTTGCGCCCCTGTAAGGTAGCGGCCAGATCGAGCCGGTGGTAGGCCGGAATGCGGTAGTTGTTCCGGGCATTATCGGTATTCTGCGGCACTACGTAGCCCTGGTACTCAAAGCGATTGGTGGGAAAGGTGCCGGGTGTTCCACTGGCCAGCGTGAAGGTGGCCGAGAAATTCCAGCGTTTGGCGTTGGGTGGATCGAGCAGCAGTACCGTTGTCAGCGTGTGCCGCTTGTCGAAGCGCGTTGGATACCAGTTATTGTTGTTGATCCCGTCTACCTGCCGCTCGGTCTTCGCCAGTGTGTAGCTCACCCAGCCGTTTACGACGCCTGTGTTGCGTTTCACGTAAAATTCAGCACCGTAAGCGCGTCCTTTGCCGCTCAGCAAATCACCTTCCAGGTACTTGTTCAGGATCAGGCTGGCTCCGTCGATGTAGTCGATCTGATTTTGCAGCCATTTGTAATAGACCTCTACCGAGGCTTCGTATTCGCTGCCCTTGCCGCTGGTGCCGCCGAAGTTCTTGAAATACCCCCCGGCCACCTGATCGGCAATCTGCGGTTTGATGTTGTTGGTCGAGGGTGTCCAGATGTCCAGTGGTGTCGACGCGGTTGTGTTGGAAACCAGGTGGATGTACTGTGCCATTCGGTTATAACTCAATTTCAGGGAGCTATTATCCGACAAATCCAGTTTGGTCGAAAAACGGGGCTCCCAGTTGCCATAGGTCTTGATCACCTCTCCGCCCCGATACCCTACGGTAGTAATCACCTCACGGCGGCTGCCTAGCGGCACGTCTGTCCGGAAGGTGTACGCTTCGCCCTGCCCAACATAGTTAAATAGCGAATAGCGAAGGCCGTATTGCAGCTGGAGTTTTGGGGTAATCTGCTGCTCATTGCCCACATAAAGAGCGGCTTCCATAGCCCGCTTGCTGGCTATACCAAACGTCCGGACGCTGCCCGAGCTGGCGGCTGTTGCGGTACCGGGCTGAAAATCATGCGCGATGACCTGACCGCCAAACGTGATGGTATTTTTGCCCAGAAATAGCGAGAAGTCCGGCTTCAGGCTGTAGTCGACAATACGGGAATCGGTCCGAAAAAAGTCGTTGGGGCGTTTCCCTTTCAGATCGGAGTTCAGGGAGTAATCGTAATTGCTGTAATACGCCGTTGTGTTCAGGAAAAGACGGTCGCTGAAAACGTGGTTCCAGCGGGCCGACAGCGTGGTGTTGCCCCAGTTAAAACCGAAGTCGGACCCGAACACATCGCGACCCAGATAACCCGACAGAAACACGGTGTTTTTATCGTTGATGCGGTAATTACCTTTCGCCGTAAGGTCGTAGAAGTAAAACTTGGCCCCTTTCAGGTCGCCGGTCAGGAACGGCTGGGCCAGCACGTCGGCATACGACCGGCGGGCCGCCACAATGAATGAACCTTTGCCCTTAAATAGCGGTCGCTCGTATGATAACCGGCTGAATATAAGGCCAATGCCGCCGTTTAATTCGGGTTTCTTGGCGTTGCCCTCTTTCAGGCGTACATCCAGAATAGACGCAATACGTCCGCCGTAATTGGCCGGAATACCCCCTTTTATCAGCTTTACATCTTTTACGGCATCGGGATTGAATACCGAGAAAAAACCGAACAGGTGTGAGGAGTTGTAGACGGGCGCTTCGTCCAGCAACACCAGGTTCTGATCGATGCTTCCTCCGCGTACGTTGAAACCCGTAGCGCCTTCGCCCACGGTCGATACGCCGGGCAGCAGCTGGATGCTCCGAATCACGTCGACTTCGCCCAGCAGAGCCGGAATCCGTTGCAGCGTTTTCACATCGATGCGGTTAACACTCATCTCAATGTTTTTGACGTTATCGTCTTCGCGCTTCGACGATACCACTACCTCCTGAAGCTGCTTGCCTTCCTGGCTCAGCTCGAGGTCAAGGCGTACGTTCCGATCGATCAGCTCTACCGTTTTCGTCTGTCGTGCGTAGCCAACATAACTAATGACCAGATTGTAATTTCCCGATGGCAGCGTAACGGCATAAAATCCGTAGCTGTTGGTTACGGCTCCGGTGCCCGTCTCTTTCACATAGACCGACACGCCAATGAGTCCTTCGCCGTTGCCGGCATCCTTTATGTAACCGCTAACAGTCAGGGCTGCTGCTCGACCGCCCTTCTCCGGTGTGTTGCCAATACTATTTGTTGCTGATGATGTCTGGGCTTTAATGGCTTGCAGCGGTATAAAAAAAAGCAGAAGGCCGCATAGCCAACTAGGTATAGTGTGTTTCATTGCGATTTCTATAAGCGACTTATCCACACGATAGTGGTTTCAGGTTGCTGACACAAAAGTACGTACGGCTCTATTAAGGACAGATAAAAAATAGATGAAGCATCTAAATACCAGGCTGAACGGCAGAGCCAATAGGATAAAACTAATACGTTGCTCGTAGTGACAGGCCGTTCAGGCGAGTTCTTAATTTAAGTTGGCCCGGATGTATAGGTGCTGGAAGGAACAAAGATAGCGGAGCAGAATAGCCTGGCGGGGCTGCTCAATGATTAATCTGTGTCAACGTTCAGAAAGTATGTATTCTGTATTTTGATAACAATTTGACCTGAGCGGACTTATATAAAGAGGGTACTTATAACACGTTGCCAGGCTGGTCATTTGTGCCTTTTTGTGTATTTTGCCAATGCTGGCCTAACGGCCAAAAACTCATTTACTTATGCTGGTAGTCTTCTCTCGGTACCGATTGTTTATTGGTGTTTTGGTCGTTTTTCTGTTAACGGCCACCACGCCCGACTCACCCGCTGATCAAATTGTGGGCCGGTGGCTGTTTCCATCCCAGGGTTCCAGCGTAGATGTTTACCGGAAAGGGAACCGCTATTTTGCTCGTGTGGCCGAAGTCGATCAGGCGGGTGAAAAAAACTATGGTTTGGTGAAAGATACCCTCCTGATTCGTGACTTGGGGTACAATGGAGAGCTTTGGACGGGCGGCCGGTTAATTCATCCCAAAACAGGTATTTCACTGAATGTGGAAATAGAAATGCAGGAATCCCACGCCATTACGGTGACGATCTATAAAGGCATCAAGCTGCTTCGGAAAACGTTTGTAATGACCCGCCAGACAGGCCAATAGTCCCTGTCATTCTCTCATTTACTGTCCTGCTTTTTTATTTTCCTGATTAAGGACCGGGCTTCCTTTTCATCAGTTTTCGGAAACTGGGTTGGCAGCGATTCCAGCAGTTCAGTCAGGATGTGCGCGATGATAAGCTGCTGATTAACGCGGTCGTCGCTGGGTATCACGTACCAGGGGTTTTGCCGGGTAGCTGTTGCGTTGAGGGTATCTTCGTAAGCCTTCAGGTAGTCGGGCCAGAATTCGCGTTCTTCCAGATCGTTTTCGCTCAGTTTCCACTGTTTTTCGATATCTTCCAGGCGGGCAATGAGCCGTTTTCCCTGCTCTTCTTTGTCTACGTGCAAATAGAACTTCACGATGGGAAATCCGTTGCGAAACAGATAATCCTCAAAGTGGACAATGTCGCCGAACCGTTGTTTCCAGAGCGTTTTTTCGTCGGTAGGCAACAGGTTTTCCGGAATATACTGCTCCTGTAAGCGTTCGGGGTGTACCCGCAGCGCCAGCACTTCCTCGTAATACGACCGGTTAAATACACCAATGTGGCCCCTTTCGGGTAGTTCCTGCCAGAAACGCCAAAGGAAATCGTGCTTCAAATCGCCTTCTTCCGGCTTTTTGAACGGGGCGATCTTGAAGCGGGAGGGATTCACACCCTTAAATACCCGACGGATGCTGCTGTCTTTTCCGGCAGCATCCATGGCCTGAAATACAACCAGCAAGCCGTAATGTTCATCGGCGTGCATGCGATTCTGTGCCTGATCCATGCGGTCAGCCAGTTCATCCAGCTGGCGACTCTGGTCTGCTTCATCGGTATAAAAAGGGTCGATGAGCGTGGGCGTTTCCTGGCTTAAAAACGGCCGTTTTTCATCGTATCGGAATTCCTTTGTGTTTATCTTTTTCATAGCGTTGGGTAAAAATGGACGTACAGTAAAGCGGCTGGAAAGCCGCCTGGTTCTATTATACGGTAGCCAGATGGCGGCTGGAAAGCCGCCTTACATTATTGAGCCTTAATAACGGCAATAAGTTTTTGCAGTTCTTTGAACCGCTTTTCGTCGGGTTCGGGATTTTCGATGGGCAGCTTCTTTAGCTCATCAATAATGATACTGCCTACCAGCAGGCGCATGTTCTTCTTGTCGTCGGCCGGAATAACGTACCAGGGGGCTTTGTCCGTAGCGGTTTCGGAGATGCAGGCTTCGTAGGCATCCTGATACGCATCCCAGAAGTCGCGCTCTTTCACATCGCCTTCCTCGAACTTCCAGTTTTTCTCCGGGTCCTCAATGCGGGCAATCAGCCGGTCGGCCTGTTCCTCTTTGGAAACGTGTAAATAAAACTTAACCGTTGGGAAGCCATTGCGGTATAAAAAGGTCTCCATGTCGCGGATAGCCTCATACCGGTGTTTGAAAAGTTTGTCGAGGTCTTCGGTTACTTTTTCGGGCAGCCGCTGGTTTTGCGTCAGAATTTCGGGGTGGACTTTCGTAACGAGGACTTCTTCATAATACGACCGGTTGAAAATGCCGATCTTGCCGCGCTCGGGCAGTTCGCGCCAGCTCCGCCACAGGAAATCATGGTCAAGTTCCTGATCTGTGGGTCGTTTGAACGAGTAAACCTGAACGCCCGCTGGATTGGTGCCCGTAAAAACGTTCTGAATGGTGCCGTCTTTCCCGGCTGCATCCAGCGCCTGAAATACCACTAACAGCCCATATCGGTTATGGGAATACATCCGCTCCTGCCATTTGTCGATCTCGGCGGCCTGTTGCCGAAGCAGGAGTTCATAATGCTCATCGTTTTCGTAGAGATCGTCTACTTTGGTGGGGGCTTTTTTTAGTTTGAAGGATTTGTCGCCGTCGTAACGGAAACGGCTGGTGTCGAAGTCTTTCACAGGCGGGGGGCGTAAACTTTACGCTTGACAGTTATGTTGTTCAGTTGACTTTACAACCACAAACCTAACGAATGGTTGCCATTACACTTCGTAAACAAGTTGCCGGATTGACCAGGTGGCTGTCATCGGCCTTTGGGCTGACCCGGAACACGCAAGCGGTACGGCAAGCAAAACAAACATTTATGACGACAAATCAAGCTGAAAACCTGGCCAAAGCGACCTTTGGAACAGGTTGTTTCTGGTGCACGGAAGCCCTATACGAATCGCTGGACGGCGTTATTGATGCCGTATCCGGCTACGAGGGGGGGCATAAGACCAATCCAACTTATAAAGAGGTTTGCACCGGCACAACGGGCCATGCCGAGTGTGTAGAGGTGACCTACGACCCGGCTAAAATTACGTATCAGGAATTACTGGAAGCCTTTTTCCGCAGCCATGATCCAACGTCACTCAACCGCCAGGGCGAAGACGTAGGTACACAGTACCGGTCGGTGATCTTTTATCATAACGACGAGCAAAAAGAACTGGCCGAAACAGCGAAAACGGAGTTGGACAAGGCGGGTGCTTATGACCGGCCAATCGTAACGGAAATCAGCCCTGCTGTTACCTTTTACGAAGCCGAAGCGTATCACCAGAGTTACTTTGCCAACAACCCGAATCAGGGATACTGCGCGTTTGTCATTGCGCCTAAAGTGGACAAATTCAAAAAGGTATTCAAAGAGAAACTGAAGCCTGCTGATCAAGTACTCAGCAAATAGGACGTTGCAGAAATGGACGGGTTACTGAATCCGAAGGGAGCCATCCTTTCGGATTTATTTGTTTAGGGAGATCTATAGCGTCTCTGCCAGGGTCATGCCGCAACCTCTTTCTGGGACTTCGCCTTAATCCTGCCGGTTAGGTTCTTCCGGTAGGCTCGTCCCAGGGGCAGGATGTATTTATGGATGAGTGCCGTCGACGAAGCGATAGATTGAAGGTGGTCTATATTAATGATGTAGCTGTTATGGATTCGGACAAAGCGCTCATCGAGGTCTTCCTGCATGCTGACAAGGGAGCGTTTGATGGTGTAAAGTTTATCTGCCGTCTTGATAAACATATAGTTTCGCTCGGAGTAGAGGTATAAAATATCCGCGAAATCGATACGGACCTTTCTGTTTTTGGCTACTCTGATAAATAGATAGTTAGTCAGAGGAGAGGCCGTTGCAGTGGGTATTGCCAGGAGTTGGTCAATGATAGACTGAAGGGTGAGGTAGTGAAACGGTTTAATGATGTGACCACCTACACCGATCCGTTTTGTCTGTTCATAATAGGTCTTTTCTGTACAGTTCGTGACCATGATAAATCGGCTACTCTGGTCTGAGAAATCACGAAGTAAATCCAGCCCTTTTGGGGAATTGTCCAGAAAGAGGTTACAAAGTATAATAGCAGGGGTATGGTCGATGATTATTTTATGAGCCATTTCTACTGTTGTCACCACCATCGGCTTTTCGTAGCCAATATTCTCAACAGATTGTTTCAATAAGGAAGCCTCCGCCTGATCATCTTCCACAATAAGTATATCGATTGCCTGTTTAGCTATCATCGTAGTTCTTCGATTAATATAATCAGTTCGATCTATTATCCTATGTTTTATGTATCTAGGTAGCGGTCTAAAGTATATATATAATATTGGATAATATTTTATCCTTATATCACGGATTTCAAATGCTAGTTGATTTTGCTCCTAATTCGATTTATAATGTTCTGTATGGTATTAACCGTCATTTATCTATTCAGCTTCACTACATAAAAAATGCCCTTTTTGGGCGGGCTGCAGCGGACATTATGATCGAATAAAAACGTGTTTTGATTGGTCTGTCTAGTTCAATGCAACAAAGGAGCTTCTCATACAAGTTGGCTTAAATAGAGTATAGCAGACTTCAAATAGAAATAAAGTGGCTTACTTGAGTAGCAGTGTTTGTCTTGGAAGGAATATGTCAAAAATTATATACACAGGTAAAGATCAACGGTCCAAACCTCTATCTTTAAAAATATATAGTGCCATAAGGTGACCAATAGGTTATAAAAGACTCTATAGTGGTATCGTCCGAATAAAATATTGTAATGTTTCTGTTTAATTTAAAGAATTGACTTATTGTATTTAGACGGTAGATAAGATGTACTGTTTAAATACTTACAATATTATTTGACCGATTAATAAGTGAGGTGGTTCTACTCTTGGTACCCCAATCGATTCGCATTTACTTTGTCCCAGGTTTTAACATAAATCAGTTCAGTCTCATGAAAAAATTCAACTTTTGTTTTTTATTAGTTCTCGGGTTATTAGCAGGAACTCAGTCATTCGCTCAACTTGCCATCGACAAAGGAACGAAGTTTGTTAACCTTGGTATTGGTGTTGGCGGATATGGATATTATTCCGGTGGGGGGGGGATTGGCCTCAACGCAGCCGCTGATTTTGGCGTAGCTAAAAATATCACTGTAGGTGGTGTAGTGGGCTACAGAAGCTACGGTAGTGTTGGAACGTATAAATATAACTCATTTGATATTGGTGCCCGGGGCTCTTATCACTTCAATGATCTCCTTAATTTAACCACCGATAAAGCGGACCTGTATGCAGGGATTGGCCTTTCATACTTCTCTTTTTCGTATGGTGGCTATCTTGATAGTTATGGCACCGTTTATTTGCCTATTCACATTGGTGGCCGTTACTTCTTCTCTGAGAAATTAGGTGGTTTTGCTGAGTTGGGTTCCAGCCTGGCAACGCTTAAGTTAGGCTTGACGCTTAAATTGTAATAGCTTCAATCGGCCACTTCGAGAGGCCAGTAGTAGTTATTTTTCAGTGCCCCCACACAATCCTGGCTACCAAATGGCCGGGATTGTTTGTTTTCTGGCCTTGTTAAAGCCTGCCGCTACTGAAATTCTTACGTCCGGCCAGTGGTTGATTGTTTACGTCTCCCCAAACAACTAACTGGCTTTCTTCTACAGGGTCACCCCGGCCAGTACAGCAGGGAAATTCGATAGTATTCTATTCGCGGAGCGATGCTTTCCCCGGGCGACGGTATACGGTAACTCACTTCACGTTTTCCTACGCGCAGTATTTACTCTTGATCGCTTTTGCTTCTACTAAAAGTAAGTCGGACACCACTGGAGGTACACTCTCCGTTATTGGGTGAATTGTGTTAACATGAAGATGGGCACAGATTTTCAGATCGCTAGAAACAACCGCTCACGATTCGAATTCTTCTATGGGGCTGGGGTCCGTTATCAATCCTCGGGCATAGATTATACCTTCTTCGAACATGGGCCCAACCCTGCCTCCAGTTGTAAGGTATTAGTAAACGTATTGCCTGGAATAGCCTTGAAACGATAGCAGGCCGATCGTGAGCCTGAAGCTACTGTTGTCTTTCGTTGATTAAAAAATTTGGGCTCCAAATTCCGCTTAATTTTAGCTGGCAACGGCACTCCATTTTCATAAGCGTCAATAAGTATATATTCTCTGTTCTGGCTAAATCGTATTCCTTTAGCGATACCAAGACCAGCTATCAGAATTCCCGGCCAACTAAACGAAAGCCCCGTCGGGGATGTAGCCGGTGTATAACGGGTCGAACTTCCAAATGAACCAATTGTGCCAAGTGCAGCCAAAAATCCATTGGACACATCACGTACTAACTTCGCCATGACGATGCCGCTACCTATTGATAGAATCCCCAGCACAATATTACCGGCACTGCCACCCTGTCTTCTGCTGAATAAACGGTGAATTGCCCGAACTGTATCGCTATGCAGGATTGCTGCGACAGTCATGAGTACTGGCTTGCTTACAGGCGTGTTTAGGGTATCTGGTACAACCCCGGACGCGCTTGCTAAGGACTCTGCAGCAACCGCAGACGGATTGATTAATGTGTCCGAAAGAATTGGAATAGTTGCTGGCTTAAGCTGAGCAGACGACACAAGATGCCTTCCATTAAGCCGACGTTGAATTTCTGCCGGTAGGGGTGTGCCCCTTTCATAGGCGGCAAGCAGGTCAATTTCCTTTTTCTTCTCAAATCGTATCAATTTAGAGATACCTACGCTTACAATAAGGCTGCCTGGCAGACTGGATAAGACATAGGTTGGGAATGATGGAGAACGGCTTGGCGAGTTAAACGAATAAGTCCCATTGTTTGCACTACCTCCAATCACACCAGCGTCTGTCAATCTTATTCCGGCTGAAAGTGCATACAGACCCAAACCGATGTTTACGACACCACCTATACGTCTGGCACGAAATAGATGGTGAATACCTCTTGTCGTATCTCTCTTCAATACAAATTCGTTGGTTACATTGTCCGGAATGGGTAGAGATTGTGCTTGTATGGATAATGAAAAGCCGATACCCATCAGCAATAGGAGTAACCATCTCGATAAAACTAAAGAACGAGTTGTCCGGTACGTATGCATGTCAGGTATTATTGAATATGGTGGGATAAATGGTTCCAGAGCAGCCTGCTCCGTCAGAAACAGAGTCAATGGCCAAAGATATGTTTATTGACAGGGATGAATACTTGCAGTTGATTTTCGGCACGCATAAGTTGACGAACGGTGCTTTTTTGCCCAAGTCTCCGTTTAGTGACCGCGGCACATGACAGGTGTTGAAGGACTTATTGCCGCCCTGGACAGCCTGATCAGTTAAAAAATCAACTGCTCCGTCAGATGATAACATCAAATGGACGACAACGAAAAAAGGCCCTGACATCCATCCGTGTCAGGGCCTTTTTTCGTTGTCAGTTATCTACTTGCTCGCCACTTCTTTCAGAGTCTTTACGCCCATATTCCAAAGGATGAAAGCATAAATATCGGCGGTGGTTTCGATGTTCTTTTTCGTGTTGCTGGCACCGTGGCCCGAATTAGTATCGATTCGGATCAAGACCGGGTTTGCTCCTTTATATGTCTCCTGTAACGTAGCCGCATATTTAAACGAGTGCGCCGGTACAACCCGGTCATCGTGGTCGGCGGTGGTGATCAGGGTTGCGGGATAGTTGATTCCCGGCTTGATGTTCTGAATGGGCGAATAGGCATACAGCGCCTTAAACTCATCGGCATTGTCGCTGCTGCCGTAGTCGGCGATCCAGTTCCAGCCGATGGTGAACTTATGGAACCGGAGCATGTCCATCACGCCCACCTGTGGAATGGCCACCCGGAAAAGATCGGGCCGCTGATTCATGACCGCGCCCACCAGCAGGCCGCCGTTCGAACCGCCCTGAATGGCCAGTTTGGCCGGGCTGGTATATTTCTGAGCAATCAGGTATTCGGCTGCGGCAATGAAATCATCAAAAACGTTTTGTTTTTTTAGCTTCATCCCCTGCTCATGCCATTTCTCGCCATATTCACTGCCACCCCGTAAGTTGGCCTGCGCATAAACGCCACCCTGCTCCAGAAATGGAATTCGGAGCGGACTGAAGCCCGGCGGCAGGCTCACATTGAAACCACCGTAGCCATAAAGCAGGGTTGGGTTTGTACCGTCGAGTTTCAGCCCTTTCCGGTAAGTCAGGAACATAGGCACTTTGGTGCCGTCTTTACTGGTGTAAAACACCTGTTTCGTTTCGTAATCGGTGGGCGTAAAGTCAACTTCGGGCGCACGAAACACCGTGCTTTTTCGGGTCGCGATATCGTACCGGTAAATCGTTGGCGGAAAGGTGAAGGATGTAAACGTGTAGAACACAAACGTATCCTCTTTTTCGCCCCCGAAGCCGCTCGTCGAACCAATGCCCGGCAGTTTGACTTCCCCTTCCGACTTACCATTATAGTCGAACTGTTCGACTTTAGAGGTTACGTCTTTAGCGTATTCGACAAATAGTTTTCGACCAGCCGCACGAACACTTCCTTCGGCAATGGGCTCCGGCTTCTCGCCGATGAGGGTTGAAAACGCCTTCTTTTTTGTGTCGAAAGCAACCACTTTGTTGTTGGGCGCTTTTTCGTTGGTTAGAATCAGGAGCCGGTCGCCATCGTTGTCAATGACATCGTAGCTGAAATCGGTGATCTCGGACACGAGGGGTTGAAACGTTTTTTGTGCAGTACCTGACCTGGCGTCGAGATACAGGAGTGAGTTGCCCGCCTTCCCCTGTCCACGGTCGCTGATGGATAAAATGGCGAACCGTTCGTCGTCGGTTGTACTCAGAATATGGAACCGCTGCGGGTGGCTGGGATCTTCATACACCAGCCGGTCGGCCGACTGGGGCGTATTTAGTTTGTGAAAGAACACCTGGTGGTTTTCGTTTTTGGCGGCCAGGGCACTGCCTTCCGGTTTGGGATATCGGCTGTAGTAAAAGCCATCACCCTGCCAGGCCGCTCCCGATACTTTCACCCATTCAATTTTGTCGGGTAAGTACGTTTTGGTCGTTAGGTCCATTACCTGATATTCCTGCCAGTCGGAGCCTCCTTTCGATAAGCCGACGATGGCGTATTTGCCATCTCCCGAGAGAGAAAAAGCGCCTAAGCGCGTTGTGCCGTCGGTCGAGAGTTTGTTTGGGTCGATAACGAGTTCGGGTTTCGCGGATGCGTCTGCCCCGGCACCGAGGCCTTTCTGCCGGTATAATACGGCCTGGTTCTGAAGGCCGTCGTTTTTATAGAAATAAAACCACCGCTCCGTCTTGCTGTTTCCCTTGCCAAACGGTGCAGAATATTTTGGGTAGTTGTAAACCTGCTCCAGCCGGTCCTGTAGCTGCCTGCGGTAGGGAATCTGGGACAGATAGTCGAAGGTGACTTTGTTTTCGGCTTTTACCCAGTCGGCTGTTTCCGTTGACCGATCGTCTTCCAGCCATCGATAGGGATCCGCTACCGGAGTGCCATGGTAGGTATCGACCTGATCGGTTTTTCGGGCAACGGGGTAGGTAATAGGGCTTGTTGTCTGGCCCAATACTGCAGACGAACTCAACATAAGGAGCAATCGTGATAAGGTATGAAAACGCATAGACAGAAATTTGTTCGTGTGGTGATGAAATGGATGACTAGTTACAGCCGCTGGCCCAAAAAAACAAATAAGTAACCGGAGGAGGTGGATTCTTCGGTCGCCCGTCAGAACCGGCCCCACTCGTATTTATTTCGTCACTTGGTTTGGATATTTAGTAAATAGATAGCTCATTTACAGTAACCTTCCTATAGCTGTACGCGAGAGTGATGCGAATTATATGTTGCATCTGTGTTCAATTATTCATCTGTTGCCTGTGGCAACAGACAGGACGGTCGCAACCGGTCGTAGCTATTCCTCCTCCCGTATACCGGATAGACCATACGGGTGTGAACGATGGCCTGACGCAGGGGTCGGTCTATTACATGCTGAAGGATAGCCGGGGGTTTATGTGGTTCGGTACGCAGGATGGCCTGAACCGTTACGACGGGCATCATTTTCGTACGTTTCGCCCCTCGTTGGGTAAGAATGGGGTCGTTCTGCCGGGTACGATTCGGGGTATCAACGTTTTTGGTATTGTTGAGGATACCGATGGCAATCTATGGGTTGGCACCGAAGAGGGACTCAACCGCTACGACCGCCAGCGCGATCGGTTCGATTGTTTTTTTACCAATACATCGGCTAAGAACAAGAAGAAAGTCGTTAGCCGCATACTTCCGTTTTTTGTCAACCAAACCGAATTACTCTATTTGAGCGATGCCGAAGGCCTGGTTCGTTTCGACTACCGAAAGGGGCAAAAGACCATCCTGTCGACCTCGCTTCACCCCACCCGCGAATATGATCTGCAGAGCTCTACCGTCCGAACGCCCTCGGGCGACATATGGCTGCATGCCCCCATGGGCATCATGCGGTACAACATTCGTGAAAAGACCCTTTTTCATTATTTCAGCAACCATCCCCAGAACAAATTTGGGCCACCCAGGGTCGTATTTTCTTTTTTCATCGATAAAGATCATGTCGCTTGGATCGGTACCAATGGCGGGCTCATTCGCTTTGATTACCGCCGGCTGGCCTACCAGGCCTACGATAAAATAGGGACAAAACCCATCAGTGCTATTTATAGTATTGCATCCGACCAGCGCGGTCGGCTCTGGCTGGGCACACAGGAGGACGGGGTTGTCAATTTCGAGAAACGGTCTCAGCTGTTTGGGCGGGTAGCCGACTTTGCCAACAATAGCCGACGGTTGAAAGAATTTAAGATCAGTAAGGTTTATGTCGATAATTTGGGCATTATCTGGGCAAACACAGATCCTGATGGGCTGGCTCGCATTCTACCCGATGCGTTCCTGTTTGGGGGGCTTGTTAAGCGTCAGGTAACGGATACGCTGCCGGCCATTCAGAAACTAAGCAACTACTCGATTCGGGGCTTTCTGGAGGAGCGATTTGACCGGCTTTGGGTACTGACTGAGAATGGTATTAATGTCATCGATCCGCGCAGCAATCGAATTATCGAACGTCACCTGACAAAGGCACCGATAAAAACGGGTCTCTCCCGAACCATCATCAAAAGTCTTTACCGCGATCCGCAACGGCGCATCTGGGTTGGGGTGACGGGCGGGGTGCTGAGCTACCAACCGAATACAAAAACATTCACGCCCATTCTGTTCGCTTCGTCCACAACGAGCCTGGTCGGCGATAATTTTGTTCGGAATATGGTCAGCATTTCGGACTCGGTGCTGCTGGCGGCTACCGAAAACGGGGTGTATGCCCTTAACACAAAACGACGAAGCTGGACGAAAGTGCCGGTGCTGGCCAACGAAAACATTTTCAGTTTGTCGTATAATCCAGTAGCGCATCAGCTTTGGGTAGGCACCTTCTTGAATGGCTATTACTGTTACCAGTTGCCCGAGCCAACCGATGCGAACGGAATTTCTAACGGCGGGAAGGCCTGGAAGTTCATCAAGTCTGGGTTGAAAGGATATACTGTATTGAATATTCGACCCGACACCAGTCAGCAAACGATCTGGCTTTCCTGCGACCGCGGGCTGGTGGCACTGACTGACCAGACCAATCGCTTTCGGCTATACACCGAGCGGCAGGGGCTGGCCAATTCATTTGTGTACGGAACGCTGGTCGATGCCCAGAACAACATCTGGATGAGCACAAACCGGGGTATATCACGCCTTGATCCATCGACCCAAACGATCAAAAATTTCAGAATCAATGATGGCCTGCAGGGGTACGAATACAATGGTAATGCGTTTATGAAATCGGCCTCCGGCGAACTGTATTTTGGCGGTGTCAATGGGTTTAACCGCTGTTTTCCCGATGCGTTTCGAAGTAGCTCATTTAACCCGTATGTCCATATTTATTCGTTAAGTGTCAATGAGGAGCCCTTTGTGAGCGATACCTACGTTGGCGAAGCCCGACGGATCGTGCTTGATCATACGCAAAACACAATTTCGCTGGAATTTGCCGCCCTCGATTATGCCAGCAACGGACATAACACCTACCAGTACCAGCTCAAAAACTACGACGATCGTTGGGTAATGGCGGGCGAGCGCAACTATGTCCGCTATGCCAATCTGCCCCCCGGCAATTATACCTTTCAGGTAAAAGCCGCCAATCTGGATGGGCACTGGAGCACCCATACCCAAACCCTGGCCATTCATATTGAGCCGCCGTTCTGGCTGAAATGGCCGTTCATTTTGCTGGTCCTGCTCTTGCTGGTGGCTGCGGTTTGGTTATGGATACGGGAGCGGGAGAACAGTATCCGTAAGCAGCAGGCCGCCCAGCTCCGGCTGGCCTATGACATTCAGGAACAGGTGAAAAAAGATATTGCCCGGGATATTCACGATGAAATTGGTACCCGGCTGGCGACTATAAAACTATACACCACGCAGCTCACCCATCAGGCTGGTGAAACACTGCCCATTCTGGCACTCAAAACAACGATCTTTCAATTGATTAATGATACCATCAGCGATGTCCGGAATCTGCTTCGCAAACTGAACCCCCAAACGCTGGAACGACATGGGTATATAGCTGCTGTAGAGGAATTGTTTTCCCGGATAACAGCCAGTGGCGTTGTCAATGCGCTGTTCGAACCGATTGAGCTAAGCGAGCAGAGCAGCCGATTTGCGGTCGATACCGAAGTGATGTTGTATCGAATAACGCAGGAGTTGCTCAGTAACTCAATCAAGCATGCCAACGCCGATCAGATCGAACTGCACATGGTTCGGCAAGCCGACCGGATCATTCTCGTTTATCAGGATAACGGGCGCGGCTTTCAGTACGAACAAACCCAAAAGAAATCCTCCGGGCTGGGCATTGGAAATATTGAATCGAGAGTGGCGATTCTGGGTGGACGAATTGCCTGGCAAACACAGCCCGGACAGGGTGTTCAAGCCACTATTGAGGTGCCTGTACGTTTTGCGGATAAGCGGCCAGCCGGCAAGTTGCAAACCAATAGTTTCTTACCTGATTAGGGAGTATACTCGATACGGGGAGTAATACGCGGAATTAAGCCGTTTGCATCATGACGCAACAGCATTTCGAACAGCAGCACGGTAGCAGCCGCGTCGCCCTGAGCCCGGTGACGGCCATTCAGCGGAATTTCCAGTGAACGGCAAAGCTTACCCAAACTGTAGGACGGATGGCCCGGAAGCAGTTTGCGGCTCGTACGAACGGTGCAGAGCGTCCGGCGAAAAAAGTCATGCCCCAGCCAGTTCAGCTCTTTCTGAATAAACCCAAAATCAAACCCCACATTATGGGCCACAAAAATGGCATCCTTAGTGATGTCAAGAACCTCATTTGCCACATCGGAAAACGTCGGTGCATTCTCAACCATTTCATTGGAGATACCCGTCAGATGGCGGATAAATGGCGGAATGGGACAGCCCGGGTTGAGCAGCGAGTGGAATGAGTCGACCACCTGCTGCCCGTCGTGGCGGAAGATGGCAATTTCGGTAAGCCGAGTGGGGCCTTTGATGCCTCCAGTCGTTTCAACGTCAACGATACAATACACAAACGAATAGTTTACGGCAGTTTATGACCTTCGATGGGGTGGGCAACTGCCTCAACCTGACTTAAAATCACCATCGAATTCCGTAAACAATGAACCGAATACAGTATAAAGGTACATGTTTAACGTGAAGCCTGCAATGAACGGTTCCGCACAGGCTGTTTGTCGTGCCCCGGCCGTACAACAACGCCTTCCCGAATGAGCCGTAAGGCATAATCCAGCACATAATCGCGGTTGCTCATCAGGTCATCAAAATTACGGGTCACGATAAAGTCCGGTTCAACCGTAAAGCCGTTGGCACGGTCCGTCTCAACGGCGTGGGTCAATTTCTTAAGGGGGATGCGCACCTGAAGTTTGGAATTAGGCAGGGTAACGGTTTTGAAATGCCCCGCAAAATCACCCCAGTAGGCACTGCCGCTGGCTTCGCCCACAAAAGTGCCCATGCCCGCATCAAGCGTTTTGGCCAGTACCGATGTCGTTGCCGAAAACGACGCGCCATTCATCAGAAAGTACAGATTGCCGGAAAAAGCATCCCGATGCCGTGGCCGATACCGACGGTTGCTCGAACGACTGGCAAAGCCCCCCCGGCTGTTGGCCCGGTACTGAAGACTGAAGTTAAGAGCCGAGAAAGGATTCCAGCGGGTAACGAGTTCGGCACGGGCCGCTTTCTTCATCTCTTCCTGATTCATGATCCGAAACGGCTTTGGCATCCAGTACCGCAGCAAACGGGCCGAGTTGACCACAATTCCTCCTCCATTTCCCTGCATATCAATGACCAGATTTTGTACATTTTCCTCCCGAATTTGCTTGAACGCCCGTTTCAGCCGACGGTTAAACGCCCACTGGAACGGATCTTTCTTTTTAATACCCATGAAGGTAGAAATGCGCAGAACGGCCGTGTGGGTGAGGGTATCGACCATGCGCACAGAGAGATTTGGCCGACGGTCAATTTCGGCTCCATAACGGCGCTGCATCCGGGTGCGGAAGGTATCCAGACTCAGGCACCGGATCTGCTTTTGCTGAACGAGCGTGTCACCTGCAAGTCGGCAAGTGATCGTAACGGAATCGGCTGAACCAAACCAGGCGGCATAATAATCGGCAAACTGGACCAGACTCCACTGACGACGCCCGGTCAGGTTATCGCCATCGGAGCCCGAGTGGTCAGCTTCCATCAGTTCCCGGTGTATGTCGGCCACGGACCGCCCGTTAATGGTTAGCAGTTCCGTGCCGCGCTGGAGTGTAGAGTCCGACGATACATTATGGCTGATATAATACTGCGATTCGACGGGCCGGATGTAGAAGGGCAAAAAACGCGTGGATTTGCCGATGTAATTTTTTCGGTGGTTCAGGTTGGTATGACCATCCTTAATGGCAGACACCAGCGGGCTGACATGATGAAAAAAGGCCAGGTAGTCGATGGGCGAGGTTAGCCGATTGTATAACGAGTCATACAATTGCTCCATCCGGGCGTGAGGAGTGTAATAACCCATGCCCGGATGGAGCAAATCGAGTTTTCGTTTCAAATAACTTAGATCGGTACGGGTCTGGGCCGGTGTGAGCACCTGGGCCAATGAAAGCTGTAAACCTAAGCTGATAAATACACCAAGTAGAGTTAGCGTTTTTTTAATCTTCATCGTTCACGTTACGGTCAAAGAAGCTCTATAGGGCTTCTCGGCATTTGTTCCGTGAAGATAAACTTTGGCGCAACTATAATCAATGATATTTGTTCAATACTTCATTAAAATTTCGTGGCCGGTCCTTTTCCATCCTCAATCAACTGTCTTTCCGGTGCGGAATAACGGTCCAGTGCTTCACACCGGGCAGATGATCGGCCACGATTGCCCCGGCGACTTCTTCCAGATTTTCTTCATTGGTGGTAAAGAACAGGCTTTTCGACTGGTCATTATCCTGCGTTGTCCGAACCTCATAATATTCATTATGATGTTCAATTGCGTGTTTTTCAACAAGTTGGTACTGTGCCATAGTAGATGAATAGTTTGGTAACGATAACTCGTAATCGGGAAGGATGGTTATCCAAGGAGTGTAATTAATACGGCTCCTCCTACCATGATCACTGCGCCAATCAGCTTTCGAAGAATTCCCTGTTCATTAAAAAAACGGTAGCCGAAAAAAACGCTGATCAAAGCTGAAATCTGGAACAGGGCCAGCGCATAGCCGACGGGCATATTGGCCAATGCTACATTGCTTACCAGTTGCGAGATCCCCGCTGTAATGCACAAAGCGAGATAGGTGGTTTTCTGCGAAAAAAGTAATCTCGTCTGCGCCCACCAGGTTGCCCGCATTGTCAGGGCAATCCAGACAAACGTGAAGCCAAAACCCAGCAGGCACCAGTAAAAGAAGGCCGTGGTTGGCGTCGAAAGCAGAATCGCTTTTTTGAGGAATGTGCCGTCGATAGCCGAAAAGACCAGCGCGGCCAGCCGTAACTTTATTTCCGGCCGTTTCCAGAGGGGTACAAGGCTCGTTTGCTCAGAGGAGCTTTCCCTTCGCCGATCGTTCAGGACCACATAGCTGCCGGCAATGATCAACAGCATGCCGATCAGTCCCCACCAGCCGGGAATTTCGTGGAGCAGGAACATGCTGAACAGCATACCGACCACCGCTTTATAGGCATTGATAGGCCCCAGCACCGATAAATCGCCCAGGCCAATGGCCCTGACCAGAAAAACGTTGCCGAACATGGCAAATAAACTGGTGAACACCATATTGGGCCAGAAGGCATCCGGCAGATCGGCAAAACGAAGCTGCGGCCAGAATGCCAGACAGGTCAGCGTCAGCACACCATAGGTGACTGCCATAATAAACAGCGGATTGGCCAGTCGCTGCGTCAACTGTTTCTGAAAGACATTCTGAAGCGGATTGAC
This sequence comes from Spirosoma aerophilum, assembly GCF_054782495.1. Classification (NCBI taxonomy): domain Bacteria; kingdom Pseudomonadati; phylum Bacteroidota; class Cytophagia; order Cytophagales; family Cytophagaceae; genus Spirosoma; species Spirosoma aerophilum. The sequence continues at coordinate 106,395 of NZ_BAAGSJ010000017.1, forward strand.
CAGAATACGGGTCAGAACGGCAAACGATGTGACGGTAACGATGGTTAGCAGCATAGGGAGACCCTTAAAAGTCGGCCTTTCAACGGATAAATTAATAAGTAAAAACCTTTTTTTGCCCATCACTTTCCTGATTCACAAACGTTTCGTACCTTTGCGGTCTTATTTTTTGGGAGGAGATACGAGGTGAACCCATTACGCGCATACGACATCCACATTGTTGGGCTGGATAACAAACGCTACGAATACGACTTTACGTCGGATAATGCGTTTTTTGCCGCACTTGACCAGGAGTTGATCAAAGCGGGCAATGTTCGGACCCATGTAGTTCTCGAAAAGTCGGAAACGATGATTCGTCTGAACTTTCACATTGTGGGTACGGTCGAACAGGTTTGCGACCGTAGTCTTGATGAATATGATGAGGTTGTTGATACGCAGCAGACAATGCTGTTGAAATTTGGCGACCATAACGAAGAGTTGAGCGACGAGATTGAACTCATTGAACGGAACACGTCGACTATTAATGTGGCGCGGTACATTTTTGAGTTCATCAGCCTGTCGCTGCCGATGAAGCGTCTGCATCCCCGTTTTCGGGATGAGGACGACGATGATGACGACCAGAACGTGAAGCTTATCTACAGTTCTGACACCGACGCGAATAATGACGATGCAAACGACCAGCCGGACATTGATCCTCGCTGGGCCGCTTTGCGAAAATTGAGTGATAATTAACTGGTTCCGGTCTAAGGGCCGTACCTTCAAACTGATAACTGACAACTTTAATTTGACATGGCACACCCCAAGCGACGCCACTCCAGCACCCGGCGCGATAAGCGCAGAACGCACTACAAGGCTACACCTGTAGCGCTGTCAACCGACGCCCAAACCGGCGAAGTACACGAGCGGCATCACGCCCACGTTTTTGAAGGCAATCTGTTCTACAAAGGACAAATGATCATTGAGAATTACGCGAAAACCGCTTAAATCTCACCTATTTCTGAAAAGTATTTCGTTGACGTCTTTCCGAAGATGAACGCGAAATACTTTTTTATTGCCTGTCACCTACCTATTTTTACGCGCATTTTAGTTTAAAGGCCAGCTTAACTGGGAGGTATTGAACGAACGGAGTCAATGAAAATTGCAGTGGACGCAATGGGTGGCGATTTTGCTCCCGAAGCTATCGTAGAGGGAGTATTGATGGCCGCTGCTGAATTGCCGCAACATGTAGCTATTGTGCTTATTGGCAAACAGGCTATTGTAGAGGAATTAATTCAAAAGTATAGTAATGAGGCATTTACCAATATTGAACTGGTAAATGCAGAGGATGTTATCAACATGAGTGAGCACCCAACCAAGGCGCTCTCTCAGAAGCCCAATTCCAGCATAGGGATTGGGTTTAAACTTTTGAAAGAAAAGAAGGTGCATGCGTTTTGCAGCGCTGGTAATACCGGAGCTATGCACGTAGGAGCCTTGTTTAGTATAAAAGCCATTGAGGGCGTTTTGCGGCCATGCATCGCCGGATTTGTCCCTCAGCTAACGGGCGGCTATGCCGTCATGCTCGATATTGGTGCCAATGCCGATTGTAAACCCGAGATGCTGGCACAGTTTGGCGAAATAGGCTCTATCTATGCCCAGTCGACCTTTAATATCACCAGGCCTCGTGTGGCGCTGATGAATATTGGCTCCGAAGAGCAAAAGGGGTCGCTGGTAGCGCAGGCTGCCCACCAGCTTCTTAAAGATAACAACCGGATTAATTTTGTTGGCAACATGGAGGGGGGCGATTTCTTCGCCGGCCATGCTGACGTAATTATTACGGATGGGTTTACCGGAAACGCAATGTTTAAGTTGGGCGAGTCATTTTATAAAGTAGCCGCACAACGGGGTATCAGTGATGAATTTCTGGATAAAACCAACTATGAATCGGTTGGTGGCAGTCCGATTCTGGGGGTGAACGGAAATGTGATTATCGCCCACGGGATCTCATCGCCGTTAGCCATCAAAAATATGATTAATCTGGCCATTCGGCAGGTTGAGTCCGACGCATACACTAAAATTGCACAGGCCCTCAGTTAGACGCAGCCAGGTATCTATAAATCGCCGGCAGACTTTGTTTGCTGATTCATAAATACCTGACCACGGATTTCATTAACTGATAACTATGCGTACTATCATCTTATGAGTAAAGCTGCCATAACTGGAATCCACGGCTATGTTCCCGATTACGTGCTAACCAATGCCGAATTGGAACGTATGGTGGATACAAATGACGAATGGATTACTAGCCGGACGGGTATCAAAGAACGGCACATTCTAAAAGGTGAGGGCATGGGCTCCTCCCACATGGGGGCAAAAGCCGTGGCAGGTTTGCTCGAAAAAACAAATACCAAACCCGAAGAGGTCGAACTGCTGATCTGCGCAACGACAACCCCCGATTTTGTATTTCCATGTACCGCCAACCTGATTTGCGACATGGTGGGCATTCGGAATGTGGGTAGTTTCGATATTCAGGCAGCTTGTTCCGGGTTTCTGTATGCCCTGACCATCGGCTCGCAGTTTATCGAGTCGGGCAAGTACAAAAAAGTGATTGTCGTAGGCGCTGATAAAATGTCGGCTATTACGGACTACACCGACCGAACCACCTGCGTGTTGTTTGGCGACGGCGCCGGGGCCGTCATGCTCGAACCCAACACCGACGGTTTCGGTATTCTGGACACGATCATCAAATCGGATGGCGTTGGGCAGAACCACCTGTTCCAGAAAGCAGGCGGCAGCCGGTACCCACCCACCCACGAGACGGTTGAAAAACGATGGCATTATGTGTATCAGGATGGCCCATCGGTATTTAAATTTGCCGTCAAGAACATGGCCGATGTGTCGGCGGAGATTATGGAGCGTAACCACCTGTCCGGCAACGATGTTGCCTGGCTCGTGCCGCACCAGGCTAACAAACGCATTATCGACGCTACAGCCCATCGAATGGGTATTCAGACCGACAAGGTTATGATGAATATCCATAAGTATGGCAACACGACGGCGGCTACCATTCCGCTCTGCCTGTTCGACTATGAATCGCAGTTGAAGAAAGGTGATAATCTGGTGCTGGCCGCTTTTGGCGGGGGCTTCACCTGGGGAGCCGCTTACGTAAAATGGGCGTATTAATTTTATGTATGATGTATGATATAGGATATATGCTTTAACCTGCGGCCTACATTATACATCATATAGCTTACTTCATACAAATTACACATGGCAACGACCGCAGATATCCGTAATGGATTGGTTCTTAATTACAACAACGATCTATTCCAAATAACTGAATTTCAGCACGTAAAGCCAGGCAAAGGAGCCGCTTTCGTTCGCACGAAATTAAAAAGCCTCACCACAGGCCGGGTAATTGATAACACCTTCAACTCGGGGGCAACAATTTATCCCGTCCGTGTGGAGCGTCGGAAATTCCAATACCTTTACAAAGACGAAGCCGGGTTTAACTTTATGGACCAGGAATCGTTCGATCAGATTAACATCGATGATAAACTCATCGATGGAGCCGACTTGATGAAAGAAGGTCAGGAAGTTGAAATTTTGATCAATGCTGAGAGCGATACACCACTCTCGTGCGAATTACCTCCGTTCGTTGAACTGGAAGTGACCTACGCTGAGCCGGGTATCAAAGGCGATACCGCAAACAGCCCCAAAAAGCGGGTTGAAGTGGAGTCGGGGGCCAAGATCATGGTTCCCCTCTTTATTGAGTCAGGTCAGAAAATTCGAGTAGATACCCGTACCCGGGATTACGTAGAACGAGTGAAATAACCGAGGAGTGAGGAGCGGGAAGCGAGGAGTGAGAAGACACCATGTCTGCCTCTGCTTCTCACTCCTCACTCCTCGCTTCTCACTTCTGAACTATGAGCACACAAGACATACAGCAACTTATCGACTTCATCTCGCAATCTGGTTTAGACGAGGTTAACATCGAAACAACTGACCTGAAAATCAGCGTCAAACGGTATGGCTCCGGCGCACCGGTAGCCGCACCTGCACCCGTAGCCGCGGCACCTGCCCCCGTACAACAGGCGGTAGCCGCTCCAGCGGCCCCTGTTGCGGCACCAGCCGCTCCTAAGGCAGATACCTCAAACTACATCACCATCAAGTCGCCGATGATCGGAACGTTCTACCGGTCGGCTAACCCCGAATCGCCGATGTTCGTTGAAGTTGGCGACACGGTAAGCGAAGGCAAAGTGGTCTGTATCATCGAAGCCATGAAACTCTTCAACGAAATTGAGTCGGAAGTTTCGGGCCGCATTGTGAAAATTCTTGTTGAAAACGCCACGCCAGTCGAATACGACCAGCCGCTGTTTTTGGTAGAACCCATCTAATTTAAAGAGTGAAAGAGCGAAAGAGCGAAAGAGTGATTCTAGCACCTTCGCTCTTTCGCTCTTTCACTCTTTCGCTCTTTAAGTTATGTTCAAGAAAATATTAATCGCCAATCGGGGAGAGATCGCGTTGCGGATTATCCGCACGTGTCGTGAAATGGGTATCAAAACAGTGGCCGTTTACTCGACCGCCGACCGCGATAGCCTGCACGTGCGTTTCGCTGATGAGGCTGTTTGCATTGGTCCGCCCACTAGCAAATTATCGTATTTAAGTATTCCAAGCATTATTTCGGCGGCCGAAGTAACTGGTGCCGACGCCATTCACCCCGGCTACGGGTTCCTCTCCGAAAACGCTGAGTTCTCTCAGATCTGCGCCGACTATGGGATCAAATTCATTGGTGCCACCGCCGAGCAAATTAACGGTATGGGGGATAAGTCGACGGCTAAAGCCACGATGAAAGCCGCCGGTGTTCCCGTTATTCCCGGCTCTGACGGACTGCTGGAGTCTGTAGAGCAGGGCAAGAAACTGTCAGCCGAAATGGGTTATCCGGTTATCGTGAAAGCAACCGCCGGTGGTGGTGGACGCGGTATGCGGATCGTACGGGCAGAAGAGGATTTTGAAAAAGCCTGGAACGATGCCCGTACTGAAGCCGGTGCGGCCTTTGGCAACGATGGCCTCTATCTGGAGAAATTTGTTGAAGAACCTCGTCACATCGAAATTCAGATTGTGGGCGACCAATACGGCAAGGTGTGTCACCTGTCGGAGCGGGATTGTTCGATTCAGCGTCGCCACCAGAAACTGATTGAAGAAACGCCTTCGCCTATCGTTTCCTCCGAACTTCGGGAGAGAATGGGCGAAGCCGCCATCAAAGGGGCTCAGGCTATTGGTTACGAAGGTGCCGGAACCGTGGAGTTCCTGGTTGATAAGCACGGGGATTTCTACTTCATGGAAATGAATACCCGGATTCAGGTTGAGCACCCCATTACCGAAGAGGTGACGGATTTTGACTTGATCAAGGAGCAAATAAAAGTAGCCGCCGGTGCCGAAATTTCGGGCCGAAACTACACCCCGAAATTATACGCCATGGAGTGCCGGATCAATGCCGAAGACCCTGCCAACGGGTTTCGGCCATCGCCCGGCAAGATCACGAATCTGCACTTCCCTGGTGGGCACGGTGTTCGCATTGACAGCCACGTGTACAGCGGCTATACCATTCCGCCCAATTACGATTCTATGATCGCCAAGCTGATCGTATCGGGTCAGTCGCGGGAAGAGGTCATCACGCGGATGAAGCGGGCGTTGCAGGAGTTTGTGATTGAAGGTATCAAAACCACGATACCGTTCCACATCCGACTAATGGACGATCCTAAATTCCAGTCGGGTCAGTTTACGACGGCCTTCCTGGAAACGTTTGATTTTAGTAAATTATAAACGTAAGGGTAGGGGAAACTTGAGTCTTACATTAGAAAAAACGGGGTGTCCTGCTTTAGTGACAGGACACCCCGTTTTTTTGTACTTACTGCATGAATCACCTCGCTACGGCCGATTACATCGTTTTCTTCGTTTACTTCATTATTGTTGTTGGGTATGGTTACTGGGTCTATCGGCGCAAACGCCAGGCCCAGATGAACACGACCGACTTTTTTCTGGCCGAAGGGTCGTTGACCTGGTGGGCTATCGGGGCCTCGTTAATTGCGTCCAACATCTCGGCAGAGCACTTTATCGGCATGGCGGGTTCCGGTTTTGCCATGGGACTGGCCATCTCATCTTACGAATGGTTTGCAGCAGCCACCCTGATTATTGTTGCTGTATTCTTCATTCCGATCTATCTCCGAAATCATATTTATACCATGCCGCAGTTTCTGGCGCAGCGGTATAGCGATACCGTTAGTACCATTCTGGCTATGTTCTGGCTGGTAGTTTACGTGCTGGTCAACCTGACGTCCATTTTGTACCTCGGTGCGATTGCCATCGAGTCGCTGGTAGGCATTTCATTCACTACCTGCACCATTGGGCTGGCTCTGTTTGCTATTTTTATTACCCTGGGGGGGATGAAGGTAATCGGGTATACCGATGTTATTCAGGTCGTTGTGCTGATTTTCGGCGGGCTGGTCGTTACCTATCTGGCCTTGCAGCTTGTGGCGCAGGAGTCGGGTATTTCGGGCGTCTGGAATGGTTTGGTGACAATAAAACAACAGGCCGATAGCCATTTTCATATGTTTTTTCCGAAAGGGCACCCACATTATGAGGTGTTGCCGGGCATGGCTCTGGTAACAGGCGGTATGTGGATCAATAACCTGTCTTACTGGGGGTGTAATCAGTACATCGTTCAGCGGGCGCTGGGAGCCGATCTGAAAACGGCTCGCTCGGGCATTCTGTTTGCCGCTTTCCTGAAACTGTTTATTCCGGTTATTGTCGTTATCCCCGGCATTGCTGCGTTTGTTTTGTACCAGAGTGGCCCCTTCCACGATGCCATGACTGATGCGTCGGGCGTTGTCAAGCCCGACCATGCCTATCCGGTATTGATGAATCTGTTGCCAATCGGTATGAAAGGGCTGGCTTTTGCCGCACTGACGGCGGCTGTCGTGGCCTCGCTGGCGGGCAAATGCAATTCAATCTCGACGATTTTCACCCTCGATCTGTACAAGAAATACATTGATAAGTCGGCGTCGGAGCAGAAACTGGTCAATGTGGGGCGCTGGGCCATTGTCGCGTCCTTTGCCGTGGCAATCCTATTGGCTCCCATGCTGCGGTCGCTCGATCAGGTGTATCAGTACATTCAGGAATACACCAACTTTATTACCCCCGGCGTATTTGCCATTTTCCTCCTCGGCTTTTTCTGGAAACGGGCCACCAACCGGGCCGCTATGACGGTGGCGATCCTGACCATTCCATTTTCAACCCTGCTCAAATTCTGGCCCGAAGTAATGGGCCTGTTCGATGTACAGGTCGATACCATTCCATTTCTGCACCGAACCACGCTGGTTTTCTGCATCGACATGGTTCTGATGGTCGTCGTGTCACTCACCGATCCAGCTGGATACAAAACGGGCAAAAGCATTGTCGTGGACAAGCAGATGTTCCGGGTAACGCCGTCGTTCATCATCGGGTCGGTTGGAATTCTGGCGATTCTGGCGGTTTTGTACACCAAGTTCTGGTAGAGTCAATGAGGACGCTTTTGCCATTGGTAAGTTTGTTTATGAGCCTGTCGGCAATGGGGCAAATGACGGCGCGACTAGACTCCGTGATGCGGTCAATGAACGCACCGACCGGGCCGGGAGCGGCCTTGCTGGTTATGGTGAACGGAAAAACGATCTATAAAAACGGTTACGGACTGGCCAGCACCGAAACGAAAGCACGAATTACGCCCGAGACGAACTTCAGGATGGCGTCGGTTTCCAAACAGTTTACGGCTATGGGGATTCTGCTGCTGGAGAAAGAGGGAAAACTATCGCTGGATGACCCGTTGACCCGATTCTTCCCGGATTTTAACCTAATCGTGGGGCAAAAAGTACGAATACGCCACCTGCTAACGCACACGTCGGGTATCCTTGATTACGAATTCGTCATGAACCCGAAGCAACGGGAACAGTTGCTGGATGCCGATGTGCTAACGCTGATCAAAAATCGGGATTCACTTTATTTTGAACCCGGTACACAGTTTCGATACAGTAATTCAGCCTATTGTCTGCTGGCGCTGGTCATTGAGCGGGTTTCCGGGGAGTCGTTTGCGTCGTTTATCCGACAACGAATTTTTCTGCCCCTGCACATGAACCAGTCAACGGTCTACGAAGCCGGGAAACCCATTAAAAATAGGGCGATGGGGTATCGAAAGGAGGGTGAAAAATTCGTTTTTTCAGATCAAAGTGTAACGAGTGCGACCAAGGGTGATGGGGGCGTGTATACGTCTCTAATTGACTATCAGAAATGGAGTGATGCGCTTTCCACCAGTAAACTGCTTGATTTGAATGCAGTGCTGGCGCGAACAGGTAAGGCGATCCCGCAAACGGCCGACAGTTTTTATGGAGCGGGCTGGTTTTATCGGCAGCCCGAAAAGCCAATTCTATTTCACTCCGGGAGTACCTGTGGCTTCAATAATTACGTTGTGAGTATACCGTCGGAAGGATTTTTGATGGTTTGCTTCTCGAATAAAGCAGATAACAAAATGAATGCCCTGTCCATTATGAATGTATTGGCCGAATCAGGTTATAAGAAGCTGGCGGATATACTGGTTTTGGATAATCTGACACAGTGATAAATTTTGACATAACTTTTAGTCTATCTTGCTGGTTGACAGCAATAAACTTTTAAATTTGCGCCCTTAACTATTCTTGGACATGATCAGCGAAACTGCCCCTCTTGCCAGCCTCGATCAGTGGGAAGACGACATACTCAGTCGCTACCCCGAGCCTGAACACAAATCGAAAGAAGATTACCGGAATTATGACTCACCAGAGCGGGATACCGTACGGGAGTTTTACCGGTTAAATCACACCTACCAGACCTACGATTTTGTGCGGGAGAAGGAGCGCGAGTTCCTGAAGTTTGATAAAAAAGAATTGCCGGTTTGGGGCGCCATGGAGTTTCTGAACACCCTCGTGGACGACTCCGATCCTGATACTGATCTTGACCAGCTCCAGCACCTGCTGCAAACCGCCGAAGCCATCCGCGCCGACGGTCATCCCGATTGGTTCGTCCTCACGGGCTTCGTACACGACATGGGCAAAGTGCTTTGCCTGTTCGGAGAGCCTCAGTGGGCCGTGGTAGGCGATACCTTCCCGGTGGGCTGCCAGCATTCAGATAAGATTGTGTACCCAGAGTATTTTGCCAACAACCCCGATTCACAGGACGAGCGATATAATACGAAGTATGGCGTTTATGCGCCCAATTGCGGCCTCCGCAACGTGCATATGTCGTGGGGACACGATGAATATCTGTACCAGATCATGAAGGATTATATGCCCGAACCGGCTCTGTACATGATGCGGTACCACTCGTTCTATTCGCAGCACCGCGAGGAGGCCTACAATCACCTGATGGATGAGCACGACCATGAGATGTTCAAATGGGTACGGAAATTTAACCCGTATGATCTGTACTCAAAGAGCCCAAAGCCACCCGTCGTGAGCGAATTGAAGCCTTATTACGAAGATTTGATCGCTAAGTACCTGCCTGCTAAATTGCGTTTGTAACTATTTTTCTTTATCCTTGTATAAAGAAAAATAGCCACCGTAACTAACGCTGTATGTATCTGGAAGAACGCATTGAGCAGGTTGAAAAACAAAATGAGGTAACTTCCAGGGCCGTTGCGGACCTGACTGTTGACGTTCGGGCTATTCGCCGGGATATGACCGAAGGATTTAAGCAGGTCAACACCCGACTTGATAACCTGGAAGCAGATGTTAGCGTACTCAAGCAGGATGTCGCTGAACTCAAGATAGATGTCAGTGGACTCAAGCAGGATGTCGCTGAACTTAAGCTGGATGTCAGTGGACTCAAGCAGGACGTGGCTGAACTTAAGCTGGATGTGGGGACAATTAAACAGACCTTACAGCTTGTGCTCGCCTATCTGCACGAAAAATTGCCGTAAATAGGCGTTTATCCTGTCATTTGAAGGCACAATGTATGCAACTAGACTTGTATACATTGTGCCTTCTTAATTAACGTCCCACCAATGCTCCTTTTTTTTATTACCCTGTATTTACTCTCCAATGTGGCAGTCGGCGCATGGGCGGCCCGTCGGGTAACGACATCGCAGGATTTTGTGCTGGCTGGACGGCGGTTACCTCTGCTGCTGGCTGCTTCGGTGACGTTTGCCACCTGGTTCGGTTCCGAGACAATCATGGGTGCCCCGGCCATGTTCGTGGAGGGTGGATTTCTGGCGGTTATTGAAGAACCGTTCGGCTCGGCGTTATGCCTGTTTCTGGTTGGTGCTTTCTTTGCCCGGCCACTCTACCGGCTCAATATCACAACCTTCTGCGACTACTTTCGTATCCGATTTGGACGGTCGGCAGAGCTGCTGTCGGCCATTATGGTTATCCCATCCTATTTTAGCTGGATTTCGGCGCAGCTGGTTGCCATTGGTATCGTGTTGAGTGTCGTGACCGATGTTCCTCGTGAGTACTGCATTATCGGCAGTGCGGCAATTGTTATGGCTTACACCCTGCTGGGAGGTATGTGGTCTATTTCCGTCACCGATTTTTTTCATAATCTCATAATCATTCTGGCGTTGGCGGTATTGGGTGTCATGCTCTGGAATGACGTTGGGGGCTGGGAAACGATCGAGAAGCGAACACCGGTAGGCTTCTTCCGCTTCCTGCCCCAATCAACAACAAAAGACTGGCTGACATACATAGCGGCCTGGATAACCATTGGCCTGGGCTCCATTCCGCAACAGGACGTTTTTCAGCGCGTGATGGCCGCAAAAACAGAAAAAACGGCGGTTCGTGCCTCTTTCCTGGCGTCGGGAATGTACCTCACTATTGCCATGCTGCCGTTGTTTATTGCGCTGAGTGCCAAACTGCTCCACCCCGATCTGCCGAAGGATAACCAGCTTATCATCCCTAATATGGTTATGCGTCACGGCAGTCTGCCGCTACAGGTGTTATTCTTTGGTGCTGTAACATCAGCCATTCTAAGCGTATCGAGCGGGGCTATACTGGCCCCGGCAACGGTTTTTGGGGAGAACGTAATGAAATTTTTCCGCCCCGATATCAGCGACAAAGCGTTGTTGCAAACGATTCGGTGGGTCGTCGTCGTCATCACCGTTATCTGTGTAGGCATGAGCACCACCCGCGATGCCAACATATTTGACCTGGTGGGGGAGTCGTCGGCGTTTAGTCTGGTGTCTTTGTTTGTGCCCCTGGCGGCTGGCATTTACTGGAAAAGGGCCAATCTAACCGGTTGCCTGTATTCAATGCTGGTCGGCTTCGGCGTCTGGCTAGCTTGTCTCTGGCTGGGTACGGAATACTCGCCCATGCTTTGGGGCTTGCTGGCGAGCACCGTAGCCATGATTGTCGGGAGTTTAATCACTAAAGCGAAACCTGTGGAAAGCCGCTAATGCTTACTTGGTATCCAGCAGCCGTCGATGATAGTTGATCTGGCCCAGATGATAACCAAGGTGTGTGGCTAAGTGTACCAGAAAATAACCCGTCGAAGTTTTTTCGTCAAAGACCAGCAAAGGGTACTCTTCATCCAGTTGACTATCGGTGACGCTGTTCAGCGCGTTGTCGACAACCAGGATAGTTTCGTCGATCTTCTCCAGCAGTTCAGTTCTGGGAATATCCTTTAGGGAAAACTCCAGTTCCCGGTGCCGGATATAGCCCGTCTTGCCAAGTTCGGCCCCCAGATAGGTGTTCAGGTTGCCGATCAAATGCAGGCAGAGGTTACCCGCCGAGTTGGCAATGCCCTGTTCAATCTGCCAGAGCGTTTCTTCGTTATGATAAAGCGTGATCTCTTCCCGTAACCGCACAAGGTCACGATGGAAGAGTTTTTTTAGTGTTTGAATGAGCATGTCGTTCGGTGGGATGGCTTTTACCCGAAATATTGCTGCTCGATCCGGCCGACATAGCCCAGATAGGTAGCACTACTGAACCAGGGCTGGAGCCGGGCGCCAATGTTCGGGTAAAGATTGAATTTGTCTAACTCATTAACGGGTAGCCAGACGAGGTTGAGCGCGGTAGTCTCGTCGGGGTTCAGAGCGGGCTCCCCGTTCATATTGCGCGCTGCAAAGACAACGTGGAGTACATCGTCATTCCGCTCCGATAGCAGCATTTCACCCGCCAGAATCATCTCACCTATATCGACCGAAACTCCCAGCTCTTCCCGGATTTCCCGGATAACCGTTTCCGTCAGGATTTCGCCCCGGTCGGGGTTGCCGCCGGGTAAGGCATATACATCCTGTCCGCCGTAGGAGTAGCGCATAAGCAATACCTGGGTCTGGCCATCAAATTGACGCCAGATAAGAGCAGACGGACGAACTTTCATAAAGGCAGGGATTAAATCAGTAAATCCCCGCCAAATTAACAATCGCAGGAGTAATTACCATAACCGGGATAGCGGGGTGACAAATTACCCGAAACACTTACCACACGGTCCAGGGGGACCACATCACCCGTCGCCAATTCCAACGATTCTTCGCCGTTCTCCGTCAGTAATTGCTTAATGGTCACGTCGGCTTTGATGAACTCGTTCAAATCGGTCAGGTACTCAAGCCGGACAAATTTGCCGGGTACGATAGCCGCCCGAAAGGCGGTTTCGTCGGCAATGAAATCAGATTTAATCAGGTTCGTTTCCATACCCATAGAACAAACCCCTTAAACGAAACGTGCCCCGATTAATATCGGGGCACGTTTCACGTTTTTTAGGCTGGCGAAGAAAAATCAGTAGCCTGCCGTTTCCAGTTGCTTCTGCAATTCGCGGAGGATCGTCTCTTTCATCGCGATTTTACGCTTCTGGGTATTGATCTTGTTTAGAATCTGCTTGTCTTCATCTTTGTTCGGGTCGAGGCCATCGGCGTCCTGCAAGGCAAATTGCAGATCGTTTTTCTCGCGCTTAACAAGGTACTCCATCTCCCGGATCTTCGTTCGAATCTGCTCCGACTGGCTTTTGAGTTCAAACGCCGGGTATTTGCGCGTTAGCACACGGCCCAGGTAGCTCAATTCGAAAATCTTGTCGCAGGCGGCTCGGAATCGTTCGTTCACCACTTTGTCCTGTAGCTTAAACGGTACCCGAATCTCTTTCCAGCTATTAAGCAACACCTTCGCCCGTTCAGCAGCGGCAAAAATATCCGACGACTTCGACAGTTTTTCAACTTCGTCGGCCATCTTCATCTGCTGCTCAATACGTGGGTCGATCTTCGGAACGATCACAATGCCTTTGGCGTCGTTGTACTTCGCGTAGAACATGGTCGTTGCCTTCTTAAACTGCTTGTAGAGTTTTCCGCTCTTCTTGATCGGAACTTCACCCACCAGTTTCCAGGCATTGTTGAGCTTGCGAACTTCCTGAAAAGCCGCATCCAGATCGCCCAGGCGGTTGGCCCGGAAAGCCAGACGGATTAACTCGTCATACTTGTCGAGCCGTTCCTGAATGACTTTGTTCTGCTCGTTAAAGAACTCACGCCGACGGGTGAAGAACCCATCCAGCAGTTCCTGAAACCGTCCTTCCACCTCTGCCTCGGCGGCTTTATCGACGGGGCCGGTTTTGATCCATTTGGTTTTGATCTCCTGCAGGACATCGGCCGTTTCGCGCCATTCGGTGCTGTTAACAACGGCTTCGGCTTCAGCGATCAGCGCCCGTTTGATTTCCAGGTTCTTCAACTGATTGACCGTAATCAAATCGGCCAATAGCTTTTCCTGTGCATCTAAACGGTCGAGGAGGGGCGGGAAGTCACCTAACGCGTCGAACCCAAGCAGCTTCTTGCGAAGTTGAACCAGTTTGGTCAGATAAGAGCCTTTGTTCTGAGCCTCTTCAATATCTTTCTCAAGCTGGCTTACTTTGTTTTCTGCGATGATGAAGCGATTCTTGAAATAATCGAGCGCTTCCTGCTCGGTGCGTTTGACTTCGCCGATCTGGCGGTCTTCGTAGTTCAGGTAGCCTTTCAAAAATACCTTTCCGTCTTTGACGTAACCGTATTCATCTACCAGTGAAGCGTTTTCCATTACTGTGCTTGGTTAAGGCTGCGCTGTGGGTTAAATTTGGACATTAATGCCAACCACAAATCTATCAGATTTTAATGAGTCAGGAAACCATAATCTTCTCCATGGCCGGCGTGAGTAAAAATATTCCGCCTAACCGACAAATCCTAAAGAACATATACCTTTCCTTCTTTTACGGTGCTAAAATCGGCGTTTTAGGGCTGAATGGCTCCGGCAAATCGACTTTATTACGCATCATAGCTGGTATCGATAAGAATTATACCGGCGAAGTGGTTTTCTCGCCCGGCTATTCGGTTGGTATGCTGGAGCAGGAACCACAGTTCGAAGCCGGAAAAACCGTCCGCGAAATCGTGGAAGAAGGTGTTCAGGAGGTGGTCAATCTGCTGAAAGAGTTTGATGAGATCAACGAAGCCTTCGGCGACCCCGATGCTGACTTCGACAAGCTAATTGCCCGGCAGGGGGAAGTGCAGGAAAAAATCGACCATTTCAACGGCTGGGAGCTGGATCAGAAACTCGAACGGGCCATGGACGCGCTGCGCTGCCCACCCTCCGAAGCCCTGATCGATAACCTCTCGGGTGGCGAAAAGCGTCGGGTGGCGCTGTGTCGTCTGCTGCTTCAACAGCCCGACGTCCTGCTGCTCGATGAGCCAACCAACCACCTCGATGCTGAATCGGTATTGTGGCTCGAAGAACACCTCCGTCAATATTCCGGTACGGTGATTGCCGTAACCCACGACCGCTACTTTCTGGATAACGTAGCGGGCTGGATTCTCGAACTCGACCGCGGTGAAGGCATCCCCTGGAAAGGAAACTATTCTTCCTGGCTGGAGCAGAAGCAAAACCGCTTGGCGAAGGAAGAAAAAACAGAATCGAAGCGTCAGAAAACCCTTCAGCGCGAACTGGAATGGGTGAAAATGGCCCCCAAAGCCCGGCAGGCAAAGTCCAAAGCCCGACTGGGAGCCTATGAAAAACTGCTGAACGAAGACGCGAAACAGCGCGACGAGAAGCTTGAGATTTTCATTCCGGCCGGGCCTCGTTTAGGGGCAAAAGTCATTGAAGCCGAAGATGTTGCCAAAGCATTCGGCGATCGGCTGCTGTTTGAGCATCTGGGTTTCCGGCTGCCGCAGGGCGGTATTGTCGGTATTATCGGGCCAAACGGAGCGGGTAAAACAACGCTCTTCAAACTCATTACGGGTCGCGACAAACCCGATGCCGGGACATTTGAAGTAGGCGACACGGTAAAAGTAGCCTACGTCGATCAGGAGCACGACGGTCTGGATCCCAATAAAACCGTTTTTGAAACTATTTCAGGGGGAAGCGAGTGGATCATGATGGGTGGTAAGCAATCGAACGCGCGTGCTTATGTGAGCCGATTCAACTTTGCCGGAGCTGATCAGGAAAAGAAAGTGGGCACGCTTTCGGGTGGCGAACGGAACCGGGTTCATCTGGCCATGACGCTGAAAGAAGGGGCCAACCTGCTGCTGCTGGATGAGCCCACCAACGACCTGGATGTGAATACCCTTCGGGCGCTGGAAGAAGGTCTGGAAAACTTCGCCGGTTGTGCGGTGGTCATCAGCCACGACCGCTGGTTCTTGGACCGGATCGCTACGCACATATTGGCGTTTGAAGGCGACTCCCAGGTATACTGGTTTGAAGGAAACTTCTCGGAATATGAAGAAAACCGGCGCAAACGCTTAGGCACCGACGCCACGCCAACCCGAATCAAGTATAAGAAGCTGGCGTAGAGTTAGTATCAACGGCGAGTTTGATGATTAAATTTAATGAGCAGGGGCCCATTACACCACCCGGTGTACATAGCCTGACATTAGACGAATTTGAAGAGATCTCTACTAAGGTAGATAATCAATCTCATAGGCGGGGTCTCTTCAATTCGTATAAACGTTATCTGTATGAGTTGCACAAGATTGTCAACCAGCCTTTTTTTCAACTGATTGGAGGGAGTTTCGTAACACGAAAGGTTTATCCGCAAGACATTGATATCGTCACATTTGTGCCGTATATTTTGCAGAGAATAATGACTTGAAGGAAGCGTTAAAAGCATTATTCGAGCGTTATGAGTTTTCTCGTGATAAGTCAGGCTTACACACGTTTTTTGCTCTAATACCTAATGATTCTAATCCAGACAAGGTGAAGTTCGAAGCACATTATACCTATTGGCTTGACACATTTGGTTCGACAGTGGAGAAAAACGATGATTTAAAAGGCATCATTAAGATAAACTTCTCATGACAGCAAAGGAGGTACCAACACTTGACGAATTAGTTTATCGACTTGACCACGTACGTCGTATAAATGAGCAAATCCGTCAGTTTTCAATAAAGACGGTCGACGCTAATTGGGATGACTTTATGCTTCAGCAGCTAACCAGTCAAAAAAAAGACTTGCTAGATAAATTAGACAGCACGTTGCTGGCTCTTGAATTAAAGCCTGTTTTAGAAGAGCTTTTACAGACTCATCCGTGAAGTAGATCTAGTGAGCCAGCGTCTGGAAATATGAAGAAAACCGGCGCAAACGCGCCACGCCAACCCGAATTAAGTACAAGAAGCTGGCGTAGAGGAGAGAGCGATAAAACAAGAAAGGACAGGTTGTGAGACCTGCCCTTTCTTGTTTTATCGTAAGCCTTATCAAAATTTCGGGCAGGGGAGCTTTTTGTCCCGGCGTTTTACCCCGGCGCGTCGGCCTTCGGGCTTGTCGAAAATGTAGGACAATGACAGTTCGTGCGATCCACCACTATTGCCCAGCGTCGAGATGGTCATATCGTAGCTGTAGCCAATCGAAAACTTATCCATACGCCAGCCAACCAGCGCAGCTACGGCATCGTGGTTATTTAAGGTCTGGTTGTATTTTTTGAATGGTATACCGCGATAATAAGCGCCGATGGTCAACGGAGAGTAGGTCAGATAAGCCCCTAAGTCCAATTGGTCATATTTGCCCTGGTGCTTGTACATGATCACGGGAGAAATACTGATTTCCCGATCCTCTTCATCAGCCAGACCCGTAAAGCCACCGAGGGGAATGCGTAGTCCGGCCTGAATGCTGGTTTTCATGGGCAGGCGTTCCTGTTGGCCGGCAAAGAATCCCTGATCCGGACGGTTTATGTGGTGAGCTGAAGCTCCGAGCCAAAACCAGTCGGAATAAAATAGACCGCCTGTCGAAAAATCCATGTATTTTACGGAAGGAAGGCCGCCCTGGAGGGTCGGGTCGCCGGAAACGCTGCCCGTAATGAACCCGCGATCCGTAAACTGATCGCCCGTTGTTAAACCAAAGTAGTTAATACTACGGTTTACGTAAGAACCCTGTAAGCCCAGCCGGATAAACGAGGATTCACTGACCTGAAACTGGTATGCATATTGCAACCCAATGTCTGTCGATTGAATCCTCCCCTGACCCTGGTTATCACTTTGGATCAGTAAACCGATACCGCTGTTATATTTTTCAATATAGTGGTCGAGCGTAACCATGGATGTCACATAATTTGTGATGGCTGGCCATTGGTTTCGGTAGTTGGCCGTAATACGCGGAGCCAGAGCCGACCCGGCAAAAGCTGGGTTCAGATACAGAGGAGCTGCATAAAATTGAGTAAACTGCGGGTCCTGAGCGAATGCCATTCGAGTCAGAGCCAGCGTCAAAAGTGTCAGTACGTATTTATTGAGCATAATAGCAGTACAGGGCAAAGACTGGGCCAATATTATTGTTGCAACGTTAGCAGCGCAAACGAAGTATTCAGCTATACAATAACCTCTAAAATTAGTTGGATTTTAGACGCTTTTGTGGCTGTTATTCAATAAAATTTTAATTGAACAACATCGTTTATACTAACGTAATGCCCCTGATGTTGTTATGTCGAGGATCGAATTTGGTAGGTGGGCTTTATTCAGCGTTTCTTCATGTTAATTTTTAATAAGCATATTCGGGTAATTGGACTTTGGGTCGTGCTGTTTTTGCTGGCCGGGTCAACTGCGGCCTGGGCACAAGTCGCAGGCTTTAAAGTCAGTGGTAAAGCCTGTGTACCTGATCAGGAGTGTAAAGCCGATTCGCTTACGTTCACCGATAGTTTACTAACGGGAGTAACCACGCGCGTCTGGAATTTTGGCGATGGAACAACCGTGACCAAACAACGGGACTCCGTGGCGCGTCACGTGTACCAGCAGGCGGGTACATATACCATTGTGTTAACCCGAACCGTGGCCGGAGTAGCGCAAACGTCTCAGTACCGAATTACGATTAACAATCGCCCTCAGCCGTTTTCGCAATGGCGAACAGACACAACCATTTGTAAAGGGGAAAAAATTACCCTGGACCCCTATGCCGGTAATGTGCAGTCAGGTTACAGGTATATCTGGTACCCCAAGGGAGACACCACCCAAAGTATACAGGTCGATAGTTCAGGCTGTTATTCGGTCGAAGCTATCAGTCCCAATGGCTGTTCCTATCAGGACAGGATCAACGTCGATGTTTGTGGCGAAAAGAAAGAGTCGCAGGGGGTAAAGTGGTATTTCGGGCAGAATGCAGGACTGGATTTCAGCGGGGGCGGTACCCCCAAACCCATTACTGATGGTAGCCTGAGTACGATAGAAGGCTCATCGTCCATTGCGAATACCAAAGGCGTTTTGCTCTTTTACTCCGACGGTATTACCATTTATGATAAGAATGGTAAGCCTATGAAGTCATTGGTGCCGGGTGATACATTGACCACCCAAAAACCGTTAGATGGCAGTAAGAACTCGACGCAGTCGGCACTGATCGTACCGAAGCCAACCTGCCGGGGTTGCGAATACCTGTATTACGTATATACTACTTCCGAAATCCGGGGTCAGAAAATACTGACGTATAGTGTTGTCGACATGCGTCAGAACGGAGGCAAAGGGGCTATCGTTGAGAAAAATATTCCTTTATCCAACCAAAGCACCGAGCAGTCGGCCTCCGTTGCCAACACCCGCGATTCTACGTACTGGGTCATCACCCGGAAATACGGCACAAACCAGTTTGAAATTCGACACCTTACCCGTGCTGAAGATCCCATCGTTACCACATACAGCGGAGGACAGGCTATTGACTCATTAAATAATGCCGAAGGCTATATAAAAATTGGACCCGCCGACACAACCGGCGGAAATCAGGGCAATCGCCCGATGGCAGTCGTCATTCCTGGTCCGCCCAAAAACTCTATCGATCTTTATACCTTCAATGACTCGACCGGGGTCATGAAATTTGATCGAACGATCGATTTGGGCCCCGCCCCGCCCAAAGCTTATGGGGTTGAGTTCTCACCCGATGGGAAAAGTCTCTATGTTACCATGCTGGCGGATACCAACGCTGATGGTAGCCTGAAGGGTTCTTCATACCTGCTAAAATATGATCTGAACCAGCGAGACTCGTTACTGACAAAATCCAAAACCGTTGTTGATAGCAGTACCACGAGGCAATATGGGTCACTCCAGATTGGCCCCGACGGTCGGATCTATGTAGCCATTAAGGGAAGCTCCTCCCTCGGAACCATCGAAAATCCAAACGGTGGTTTGCTGGATAGCCTGATCTTTAATCCATCCGGCCAGTCGCTGGGTGGAAAAACGAGCCAGTTGGGCTTGCCGAACTTAGTGGCCAATTTCAATGACCAGTCCAGTGGGCCGGGGCTAACCTATTCGGATACGTGTGCAAATCAGCCAACGGTATTCCAGATAAGTCCGAACTGCCCTAAACTAAAAGAAGCGTATACGCTGGATTTTGGCGACGGCAGCCGCCCCACCTCTACTACCTCTACGCAGCCAATTACCCATACGTACACAAAGCCGGGGGCTTATTACGTAAACTTACGGATCATTACCCGAACCAGCACGGGAGGGATCTGTAAAGACACCCTCATCAAAGATACGCTGACCATTCTGGAAACCCCGCCCGACATAAAGCTGGGGGCCGATACGGCCATCTGTAACAAAAAAGGCATCACCCTCGACATAAAAGTACAGGCCAGGGTATATGTCTGGGTGGTTAATGGGGCCGTTGTCAGTAGGCAACGGACCCTAACCCTGACCAGGCCCGGCTATTACATAGCGGTCGGTTTAGCCGCCAACGGAGAGTGTTTCAAGAGCGATACCATCGAGGTGCAGATAAAACCCGTACCCTCCCTCGACCTTGGGCCCGATACCGTTTTCTGTTACCGATCTACAGTCACCCTGGCGGTGCCCCAGCGAACCTGGACGGAGTTCCAATGGAATAATGGCGGGACAACAAAAAGTATTGATGTGTCAACCGCCGGGGTGTATTCAGTAACCGCTCAGGCAACCGTTAACGGCACGACCTGCGTTAACTCGGATTCGATCCGGGTAACGGAGCTGCCTAAAATTCAGGTGCAGGCAGCCTTAACGGGGCCAAAGGCATGTACATCGGCTGATGGCTCCATCGTGCTGACACCTACTCCCGCCGGAAACTACCAGTATGCCTGGAGCAGTACCGTTGGCGGGGCCGTACTCAAGGACAGCACAAGCCAGCAAACCGCTTTGCCGGAGGGAGGATATAAAGTCAGCGTTACGGATACGCTGCACGAATGTAAAGTTGATACGGCATTCACCTTAAAATCACCGGCAAACCAGTTGCAGCTTACGCCCAGGGTCGCCGATGCGCTGTGTAGTATACCCAATAGCGGTACCATCACCTTAACGGTTTCGGGTGGAACACCGGCTACCTACTCCTGGCTGAACCAGACTGGTACCGTTGTGTCGACAACGGCCGTTTTCGGTCAGGCTTCGCCGGGCTTATATGCCGTGCAGGTAGTAGATCTTAACGGCTGTAAGGCATTAAAAGACAGTATCCGGGTAGGCCTGGATAGTACGGGCTTTGCCAAACTGGGGCCGGATACGCTCAAGTGTAATGGACTGGCCGTTGCTCTTCAGCCCCTGGTTGGCGATCTTACGGGAAACGTCTATCAATGGAGTACGGGAGCTACAACACCCAGTATTTCGGTATCGCAGCCGGGTTCCTACAGCCTGGTATTACGCAACACCCAAACCGGCTGCGTAGGCCGGAGTAGTATCAATGTCGGGGATCGGCCGCCACCAAGGTTCTCGTATACCCAGCAGGCGTCCCTTTGCGAAGGGGATCAGGGAACCACGACACTCTCGGCGAGTGGCGCAGCGGGCTTGTCGTACCTCTGGCTCAACCGGAACGATACCACAAAAACCATCACCGTACAGCGGGCTGGCGACTACAGCATTCGGGTGACTGACCCACTGGGATGTACCGCTACGGCTGTAGCCAGGGTATTGAACCTATGCGAACCCCGAGTGAATGTGCCGGATGCATTTACGCCAAATAACGACAGTGTGAACGATCTCCTGCAGGTCTTCACTGCCTACATTACCGACTATGAATTCAGAATTTATAACCGGTGGGGTGAGGTGATTTTTTCCAGTACCAATCCCGAACAAAAATGGGATGGAACCTACCGCGGAGCCATCTATCCGTCGATGATTTATCCGTATGTGGTAATCTATAAAAGTGAGTTTTTCCCCGAGCGGGACAGGGTCATAAAACGGGGTTCTGTGCTGCTGATTCGGTAGTAATTCTCCTGTTTTTTTTGTAAATTTGACGTAAACGACCCGGTCAAAAGAGCCTCTGAAAACGTGCTTTTTTAGCCGGTTCTGCACGAATCAAAACCATGCGAAACGACTTTTTGAAAGGTTCTGGCGACGGAATGACAACCACCGATAAGGAAATTGAACGGGCGCTTCGACCGCTTTCGTTTGAGGACTTTACGGGGCAATCCAAAATACTCGACAACCTCGAAGTGTTTGTTCGGGCGGCCATGCAGCGGGGCGAAGCCCTCGACCATGTGCTGCTGCACGGCCCGCCGGGTTTGGGCAAAACAACACTCTCGCACATTATTGCCAACGAGCTTAATGCGGGTATTAAAATGACCTCCGGGCCTGTACTCGATAAGCCCAGCGATCTGGCTGGTCTGCTAACGAATCTACAGCCCAACGACGTTCTTTTTATCGACGAAATACACCGGCTCAACCCAATTGTGGAAGAGTACCTGTATTCGGCGATGGAGGATTACAAGATTGATATCATGCTCGACTCGGGCCCTAACGCCCGTACTGTACAGATCAAACTGAACCCGTTTACGCTGATTGGCGCTACAACGCGGGCTGGTATGCTGACATCGCCCTTACGGGCTCGTTTTGGCATCAGTGCCCGACTGGAATACTACGATGCCAAATTGCTGACGAGCATTGTTCAGCGGTCGGCGGCTATTCTGGGAACGCCTATCGACGAAACCGGTGCCTACGAAATTGCCCGCCGGAGCCGCGGAACGCCCCGTATTGCCAACAACCTGCTGCGCCGTACCCGCGATTTCGCGCAGGTAAAAGGGAACGGCTACATCAACGTTGATATTGCAGAAATTGCTCTAAGCGCGCTGGAGGTCGACCAGAACGGTCTGGACGATATGGACATTCGGATTCTGACGACGATCATTGAAAAGTTCAAAGGCGGCCCCGTAGGTTTGTCGACCATTGCCACCGCCTGCGGTGAGGAATCTGAAACGATTGAGGAGGTATATGAACCGTTTTTAATTCAGGAAGGCTTTTTAAAGCGCACGTCGCGTGGACGGGAAGCAACCGAGCGGGCTTATATTCATTTGGGTATTGTGCCTCCGTATAGGGCTCCGGAGTTATTCGGTTAGGTGTCGTTAACGTAGAAAGCGTACTATAGTAGCAGTCATTGGATCGCTACTATAGTACGCTTTCTGCTTTGGTGGCAGTTGAGTGGGTTAATTAAGGATCTTACTTTTGTAAATGCACTCAATAACCTCAGCAACAGCACTGTCGACCAAGAAATAATAAATGTTCTTTCCACTCCGCCGAATATCAAGTATTCCCTTGTCACGCATATTGATCAGGTGATGGGAAATAAGTGACTGTTCAGCATTCAGGTTTTTGTAAATCGCTGACACGTTTAGCTCTTTGTTGTCATTTAGCATTTGAATGATTCGAATGCGTAAAGGATGAGCTACGGCTTTGAGTACATATGCAGCCTTGTCAATGCGCTTTTCGTCGTCAACTAGTTTGTCAGTTGCCATAAGTAACGTCGTTTATCAAAAGGTATAGTGAATGAAAGATAAGGCATATTAGTAACTAACATGCTGAATTTGAGAAGTAATTTATTTAATGGTTGTTTTTTAAATCCTATTGTATGATGATAATACATTTATGTATCCAATCGGTAACTTTTTGGTAAGTACTAAGTTTGTTGTTTAAGTGTTTATACTCAGGCAGATAAGTCTGCCGATCTATGATTTTCCACGCCAGCCGATCAAGAAAACGCCCGCTAACACAAGAAGCGTCCCGATTGTTTGCGCGACGCTGATCGTTTCGTGCAAAATGGTCGTTGATAAGATAATTGTGAAGATGGGGCCGACGCTGGCGATGATCGATGCATTCCCCGAACCGATACGTTTTATGCCTTCGGCAATCATAAATGTGGGAATAACCGTAACAAAGATGCCCATACTAAGGCCCAGCACATAAATAGGGGCAGGGTAACTCCCCAGATGCAGTCCATTTTGCAGGACGCAGTGCAAAACAGTAGGAACCGTTGCAGCCATCATGGCGTAGCAGGTAAATCGCTGCGACCCGGTTCGGGCAATGATTCGATCGCTGCCAACCAGATAAATGGCGTAAACGAGTCCGCTTAAAATGACCCAGAAGGCACCCTTTACAACATCTTTCTGAACCGAACTTTCGACATTTCCCCAAAATGCCAGCAATATTCCGGCGTATGTCAGGAAGAGTGCCAAAAGTTGTAGCCGGGTTACCCGTCTGCCAAAACCAACGGCATTCATGAGCAGGACAAACGTTGGATAAACAAATAGCAGAATACGTTCCAGACTGGCTGTGATATACACCAGCCCCAGAAAGTTGAAATAGCTGGCAAAATAATAACCCGTTATGCCAAGCATGCCCAATGTGACCCATTGCCGCACTGTTAGCTGGACGTGGGGGGATTTGCGGGCCAGATGAATGGAGATGATAGCATAAAATGGCAGGGCAAAAAGCATCCTCAACGTAAGGAGTGAGATGGCATCAATGGGGTATTGATACGCGAGTTTAATTAAAATGCCTTTGCTGGCAAAGCAAAAGGCGGCTAGAAAGACCAGAAAAGCCCCAAGCCAATAACGGGAGCGCGAAGAGTTTAAAACCATGGGCAATTCGGCAAAGAAACAAAAAAGGCCAGAAATTTGTATCAGCATGGTTTGAGCCTGCTGCCAAATTTCTGACCCGAATCAGTGTATGTGCCTACCGCTTACTTCTGTCTGAAAAATACCGTAATCGGTACGCCCGTGAAGTCGAAGTGCTCGCGGAGTCTGTTTTCCAAAAAGCGCTGATAAGATTCCTGTACATATTGGGGTAAGTTACAGAAAAAGATGAAAGTAGGTGAGGGCGTTGGTACCTGCACCATGTACTTGATCTTCACGAACTTTCCCTTCATGGATGGGGGCGGAAACTTCTCAATTTCGGCCTGCATTGCCTCATTCAATTTCGAGGTGGCTATCTTCTTCGTCTTGTTTTCATACACCTCCATCGCTTTTTCCATTACCTGGTAAATGCGTTGCTTTTCGTGAACCGACGCGAAAATGATGGGTACATAGTCAATGGGCATCATGCGCTGAATCATCTCCTTGCGCAGCACATCGGCTGTGCGGTGATCTTTTTCGACGGCATCCCATTTGTTGACCATGATGACCACGCCCTTCTTGGCCTTCACGGCCTGACCAATAATGTTCAGGTCCTGAGCTTCCAAACCACGGGTAGCATCGAGTAGAATGATACATACATCGGAATCCTCCATTGCCTTGATAGACCGCAGGATCGAGTAAAATTCGATGTTAGAGTCTACTCTGGCTTTACGCCGGATACCAGCCGTATCCGTCAGGATAAAGTCTTTGCCATAGGCTTTGTAACGGGTATTGATGGCATCGCGTGTGGTACCCGCAATATCGGTTACAATACTGCGTTCCTGACCGGTAAGCACATTCAGGAACGACGACTTGCCCACGTTGGGGCGGCCTAAAATAGCAATCCGGGGAATGCCCGCATCGGGGTCTTCAACGCCCGGGGTCTGAAAATGCTTGACGACCTCGTCCAGCAAATCGCCCGTACCGGTACCGGTTTGCGACGAAATAGGGTAGGGATCACCGAGGCCCAGGCCGTAAAACTCGGCAGCACTATGAGCGCGTTCGGCGGTTTCAGCCTTGTTGGCCACCACATAGACCGGCTTTTTTGACCGGCGTAATACGTCGGCAAAATCTTCGTCCAGGCCGGTAATACCCGTCTGTGTATCCACTACGAAGAGCAATACACTCGACTCCTGAATGGCCATTTCGACCTGCTCGCGGATGGATTCTTCGAAGATATCTTCGGAGCCGACCACATAGCCGCCTGTGTCAATGACGGTAAAATATTTGTCGTTCCACTCGGCCGTGCCGTAATGCCGGTCGCGTGTAACACCACTCTGGTTATCCATGATGGCCTGCCGCTGTTCCGTCAACCGGTTAAACAGCGTGGACTTGCCCACATTTGGGCGGCCAACGATTGCAACTATGTTTGCCATTTTTTTTGAAGGAGTGAGGAGTTGGGAGCGAGGAGTGAGGAGGGCTGGCGCAAGCTGTGCCGATGGGCAATTCCTTACTTTTCGCTCCTAACGTTTGCTTTTTTAAGGAGCTAGGAGTTGGGAGTGGGAAGGGAGGAGGACTGACAGGCGCTGTGCTGCCGGATGGCTCCTCACTTCTCGCTCCTAACTCCTACATACTATTCATCATATCCCAGCCGCTTGAGCATGCGCTCTTTCTGCCGCCAGTCGGGTTCTACTTTAACGAACTGTTCCAGGTACACCTTTTTGCCGAAAAAGCGTTCGAGTTCTTCGCGGGCCATGATGCCCGTTTTCTTGATCATCTTGCCGCCTTCACCGAGCAGGATGGCCCGCTGGGTAGCCCGTTCTACCAGAATTTCAGCCTGAATAACGATGATGTCGTCCTTCTCTTTGAAACCGGTAACCACCACTTCGCTGCTGTAAGGAACCTCTTTCTTATAATTCAGAAAGATCTTCTCCCGAATAATTTCCGACGCGAAGAACCGTTCGGGTTTATCGGTCAGTTCATCTTTCGGAAAATAAGGCGGGTGCTGCGGTAGTCGGCTGATGATGCCTTCAAAAACCCGGTCGACATTAAAGTCATTAAGCGCCGAAATAGGGATTATTTCCGTAGCCTTAAACCGTTCTTCCCAGTACGTGATTTTTTCGTTTACCTGGTCCTGCGATGCCTGGTCAATTTTATTGATCAGCAGTAGCACCGGTACTTCCGATTTTTGCAGCCGCTCAATGACGTCGTTTTCGTCGTGTTGCTCGAAAATATCGGTCACGAACAGCACCACATCGGCATCTTCAATAGAACCACGTACGAAGCTCATCATGGACTCATGAAGCTTGTAGAGCGGCTTGATAATACCGGGGGTGTCGGAGTAAACGAGTTGGAATTCTTTGCCATCGTGGGTTCCGTTGAGGATACCCATAATGCGGTGGCGGGTGGTCTGCGCTTTAGCGGTGATAATGGATAACCGCTCGCCGACGAGTTGATTCATCAGGGTGGATTTGCCGACGTTTGGCTTACCAACGATACTGACGAACCCAGCCTTATGATCGGCCGGGAAATTTTCTATAGTTTCCGTATTCATTCGTAGGTGATCCCGCTGGCTGATTACCAGCGGCTTTAGACAACAACTCTCTCTCGCCGGAAAACGTTTCTAAAGCGGAGAAAACTTTTTTTTACAAAGATAGTTGTATTTCTAGAAAGTCGTCGTACTTTTGCAGTCCAAACATCGCGGGATGGAGCAGTTGGTAGCTCGTTGGGCTCAAGTTTACCGGTAAGACGGTAATGGCAATGTCAACATTAGTTTAATCAGAAAGCACGTTTCTGGTTAGCGAATTGAAAGATTCAAATGATTGACTTGATGGGCGGTACCGGGGGAAACGCCGGTATGTTAACTTGCCAAATTCGGGGAAGCCGGTAGTGCGGTAATCCCGAGCCAAGCCTGAAGGAAACTTCGGGAAGGTGTAGAGACTGAATGGTAAGCACCCTAACGCATGATGGCGAGGGCGAAGAGACAGTCCAGACTACAAATTCTGCCAACGCAGGAGCAACGAAAGTTGTAGTAGTAAGCATAACCCAAAGGTCGCTGGTTCGAGTCCAGCTCCCGCTACTACTCAAAAGCCACTGAATTTCAGTGGCTTTTTTGCGTTTTACCCTTTTTTATTAGTTTTCGTCTATGATAACGAAGCAAAAAGGGGATATTGCTGAGCAAGCTGTTATTTTACAGGCTCTGCGTTTAGGTTGGGGTGTCTGTAAACCCGTTGGCGACAGGCTGCCTTATGATTTGGTGTTTGATATAGATGGGCGTTTATTGAAAATCCAGGTAAAAAGTGCCTGGTTCGATGACAGCCGAGGAAACTATGTTGTTGATAATCGACGCACTAAAACTAATCGACGGTTGATGGTACGGGAAAACTATTGCCTGACCGACTTCGACTTCGCGATTATCTATCTTGACACGCCACACATCTTTTACGTAATGCCTATTGCTGATTTTATCGGGTATGCATCTGAAATTCATCTGGTAGAAACCGATAAAAGGCAGCGAAAACCAAAATCTGCTTTCTTTCGGGAAGCCTGGCAACTTTTGCGGACAGCCTCATCGGGGAGAACAGTTACTGCTTAGAATAAACCCACTCTTGCTGGCCACCAGTCAGGTCATACATCATCCTTAGCGCTGCCTAATGCGGCAAAATCCCTTTCTTGTTGTCTGGAGTGGTTGATCCAACCGGGGCTTCCTGGGCTGTGGTAACGTATATTCTTAACAGGTTATAACATATTCACTGGTCACGCAGTTTACTTCATCTGACTTTTACTGTACACTGTCACGTGACCACCATCGCCAGAAAATTTACTCAACGAATTCGGGGGAGCTGTATCATGCTGCTTATAGCGTCGGCCGCCATGGCCCAAACGCCCGACCCCTGGCCCACCCAGCCCAGCATTTATTTCCCGCAGGCACCACCTGCTGGGAAATGGCGACGATCGATCGGCGTGATATTCACGACGACGCCCCCCGAAATCACGGAAGAGATTCAGATCAGTGTACCTGCCGTTGATTTTAACATTCAGCACGCTATCGGAAGGCGGTTCTATTGGCAGGGGCGTATTCAAACCCAGTTTCTGCAAAGTAACCTCGGACTTGGCCTGCGCTGGGCCACCCCCGTTACTAACCGACTGTCGGTAGGGGCCGGGTATGATGTGAACGGCTGGTTTGGGGCGCTGAAAATAAAGGATGTATTTAATAGCCAGGCCTACGGCATACAGACCTTTCCGAACGTTTCGGTTGGTTATCGACTCACGCGCGACCTGCTGCTGACGGTTAAATCTGAAGCCATCATCGATCTGTACTACAAGTCGCAGGTGGGACCGCTGGCCGTTGAATATAACCGTAGACAAGTGAACGGGGTTGCCTTTACGTTTATGCTTGAGCAGCCATTCTACAACAAACGGCACGTGTCGGTGGGTATCCGGGGGGCCTATTCCAATTTCAACTGGCAGCTCTGGTCGCTCTACGACACGTTCGACAGAAACCTGTTTTATCCTCAACTTATTTTCGGCTTTATACTGTGAAACTGACCAATCTTTTACTGCTGGGGGTAGTTCTCATAGGCTTTAACAGCTGCCGGAAGGACTACGAAGCGCCCGTTCCTTATGATTTTTCGGGAACTCCGGGCGCAGGGAAATTTGTGCCCGCTGTGCGAAAGGCCATAGAAGGGGTATATGCCGTGAGCGATGGCGCTGAGCAGTTCGGCGATCAGGTGGCCTTAAAGTGGACGTATACGCTGGAGGGTTCTGATACAACGCACTATTTATCCATTTTTTCGGGCGTCGATGCAGGCTTTTTTAATCTGGAAGGCGATCAGAAATCAGACAGCCTGGCTGTGAAAGGGTATTGGCGTAAGCTGGTCAACACCAATACGGGCCTGGTTCGCCTGACTGTGAAAGCCAAACGTAATGGAAAACTACAGCCGTTTACGGGTAGTTTGGGAGATGCCGATACCCTCGTTCTGACCGGTTTTTACGGCGACAAGACGGCCGAGCCAAACCGGCCATTGACGCTAACGTATCGGCGCACACTAAATCAAAAGCCTTTTTCCATCATGGCGCACCGCAGTGGCGGTCGTACATCGGATCTGCTGCCAGCTTCGGAAAATTCCATCGAAATCATCAAACTGGCGTCGCGTCTGGGGGCTACCGGTATCGAGATCGACGTGCGCTACACGAAAGACGGCGTTCCAATCTTATACCACGACAACACATTGAACCTGCGGCTTATTCAGAAAAACGGGATGACCGGCCCGGTGGAGTCGTATACCTACCAGCAGCTCAGAACACTGGTGCGGCTGATCAATGGCGAAAAGATTCCAACGCTCGAAGAGGCTCTGGAAACCGTACTGACGAACACATCGCTGAATTTTGTGTGGCTCGATACCAAATACATTGGCCCCATGGACAAGGTTCAGCAGATTCAGCAGAAATTTCGGCAGAAGGCGCTTCTGGCCCGGCGAGACCTTCGTATCGTTATTGGCTTGCCCAGTACGCAGGCGGTCGATTCGTATCAGGCTTTAGCCGATAAAGCCAATACCCCCATTCTATGCGAGCTGGATACAACCACTACGCGAAATTTGGGCGCACGTATCTGGGCACCCCGCTGGACACTCGGGCCACAAACGGAAGAAGTGCTGGCCATGAAAGCCGCCGGGCTGACCGTATACGTCTGGACGCTCGATGAGCCGGAGTTTATCCGCGAGTTTATCCAGCAGAATAATTTCGACGGTATTCTGTCTAACTACTCGCCCGTCGTTGCGTACTATCACTATGTTGAACAGCAATAGTCATATGCCACTCAATTTACGAACGATAACCTGGCTGGTAAGCCTGTGTCTGCTGAGTGTTGCGGCCAGTGGCCAGCTCATTCCCAATGCTGACTCAACGGATGCCCATACGAAACGCGGTCCGTACACGATCGTCGTTACAGCCGGTGGCGGCTTGTCTTATTATGCCGCTCACCTGGGCATCCCCCCCGGTCTGGAAGATGCCCGGCTTCTTCGGTTCGGTACACCGGCGTCCTTCCGGGTCATGTGGTACCCCGACCATCGGTTGCGGATTGGGCTGGAGTCGGGCTGGACGACTATGTACCGCTACCAGGGTCAGGTAACGGGCGAGTCGGCCCGTATGTATGTATCAGCCATTCCGGTGCTGCTGGTCTTTTCCATGCCGCTGGCCTGGCTGCGGGGTACCGACCGGAGTCTGCTGCGACGAATGTCGGTAAGCGCCGGGTCGGGGGTGTATATAAATTACTCGCATCTGGATTATGGCAGTACCACAACCGCCTTTACCAACAGCCCCGGCTGGATGGTGGCCACTTCGTATACGTACCCCATTGGCCGTCGTTTTCGGGTGGCGGGCGAATTAAAGTGGTTCGATGCGGTGGCGGTTAAAAATGCTGCCTTCACGGCCGAACTTCAACTTGTCTGGCGTGCGTTCTCCTGGTAAAATCGAACGTTAACGGCAGTAAGTTGTCGAGTTGTACGTTAGTAAGTAGTAAACTGACTGCCCGATGATCCAACGTTATATCTCTGAGATAGGGTGTTGGATCATCGGGCAGTCAATAGACTCTGAAAGCGGTATGTGTAAATTATTACGTTATGAATCAAGAAGAGCCTAAACGCGAAATCCTGTTTTTGAGCGATACCCAGGCACCAATGTGGGTTGAGCGGCTGGTTTTGCGGACGCATCAGAATACAAAAGCGACGACCACTATTTTTAACGAAATCATCCGGTTAAAACCCGCCGTCTTGTACTGGCTGGGCGATATTGTTTCACTGGGCTACCGAACCAATAAATGGCGGATTATTGACCAGTTCCTGGCTAACTGTACGGCTGTGGGAATGGCTGTGTATGCCATCATGGGCAATCATGACGTGATGGGGCGCCCCAAAAAAGGCGCTAAAAACTTCCAGAAGCGGTTTCCTGAACACATTCCAACCGGTTATGTGAAAATGACGGATGGCATTGCAGTCGTAATGCTTAATTCCAATTTTAGTATTCTTTCCGTTGCCGATCTGGTGAAGCAACAGACGTGGTATGAGCAAACGCTGAAGGAACTGGACGAAGACCCAGAGGTGAAGGTCGTAATTGTTACCTGCCACCACGCGCCTTATTCAAACAGCAAACTGGTGGGTTCGTCCAAACTGGTCCAGCAACGATTTGTTCCGGCCTACACGCGGTCTGAGAAGGGTCGCCTGTTCATTACGGGACATTCGCACGCTTTTGAACGGTACGAGTTCGACGGGAAAACATTTCTGGTTATTGGCGGTGGTGGCGGGTTAAAACAACCCCTCAACGTATCGCCAAGCCGGTTGCCCGATCTGGCCACAGACTATAAACCGCTGTTCCATTACCTATCGGTGACGCGCGAAGGCGATGGTCTTTCCCTGACGTCGTATTGCCTGAAGAACGATTTCTCGGGGTTTTCGGTAGGCTACCATTTCAGCATATAACCCGTACAATACGACATAGTCTTACAGCCGAAAGCCTACCGCCAGATAGCCCGTCCGACCATCGGCCGGTAGAATACCTGGCCCCGGGTAACCGCCTGCCCGCCGGGTGAAATACCGCTCATCGGTCAGGTTGTTGACACCGGTACGAACCGTATAGCGGTTTTTCAGGGTGAGCGATGCCGACAAATCGACAACCTGATAGGCCGGAATTACGCCTGTTTGTGCGTTAGCGCTGGCTGTCTCGGTATTGTTGGCATCGCTGTAGGCCATGCCCACTCGGTTGAGCAGGGCTGTTATGGTCAGGGTCCGGTACGTGTAGTTGGCACCAAACCGCCCCGTAAAGGCGGGCGCGTTCTCGACTTTACGATCGCTCAGGTTTGTTTCTGTCACCTGCCCGTTAGAAACGGTGCTGGTACGCAGGGAACGGTAGCGGGCATCGGTATACCCAACGGAGGCAAACAAACTCAGATACCCTACCTTCGAGCGGCCCGCGAAAGCCACCACCGGATCGAACTCTACATACGCTTCGACGCCCTGGCTCACACTGCGACCCAGATTGGTACGGAACTGATAGGGTCGATTAGCCGCATTCAGCAAGGTAAGCGTACCGATGCTGTCGTTGTAGTTCAGGTAGAAATAGCCGATATCGAAGTTCAGGTATTTCTGAACCGAGCCGCGCAAACCGGCATCCACCGAATACCCTCGGGCATCGCGGAGGTTTTCGTCAACCACAAAATCCGTAACGGCGGCTGGCGTCAGATCGGAGAACAGCACCGGCCGGTAGGCCTGGGAGATATTGCCATACAGGCTGAGGTTGCCCGGTAGCTTATACGCTGTACCGATACCGGCCAGTACAAACTGCCGGGTGCTTTGCTGGGAGACTCGGTTTTCGGTACCGTCGGTATTGAGGCTAAACCGCCCGGCAATATCGTTCCGGAGCGATTCGACCCGCAAACCGGGCGTAACGGTCCATCGGCTGGTGATGCGGAAAAGATTCTCGGCAAACAGGGCCACGTTGGTCACCGACAGGTGCAGCTCGCGGGGAAACCGGTCGGTTTGAAGGTTCAGGTTGAAGTCGGTTCCGGTGTCGCCCCGGCCCTGCTGCTGCCGTTTTGTATGTCCGTCAAAATACTTGATGCCGGTCGAGAGCGTGTGCTGGCGACCGAATAGCCGGTATCCGGTCAGGAGTCGAAGTTCAGTGCCCCAGTTTTTATAGGTATCGCGGTCGATCTGGCGGTTAACATACTGCCCGGTGGCACTGATCAGGTCGGGCGTTATTATGGCGGAGGTGAAGCCAATGCTGTTGCGCTGCGCCAGCAGGCCATGCACGGTGGCGGTCAATCGAGTCTGGTCGCTGAAAGCATATTCAGCCTTCAGGGTTGGTACGGTCCAGGGGGTGCTAAACCAGTTGCGACTGCGGCTGCTCTGGCGGGCGTTCTGCTGAAACTGGCTGTCGGTAAGGCCACCCGGCTGCTGGCTCTCGTTATACATCCGGGTCAGCTCGGCGGTCAGGCGCAGCCGGTTGGTAACGGCATACGATAAGGACGCATAGCCGTTAAAGATACCGTAGCGGCTGTTTTCGCGCCAGCCATCGGCTTGCCGGTAATGAACATAGGCGTTGTACTGAAACCGCCCGGTGGTGCCGCTGATGCGGTTATAGGTCGAGAACAGACCGTAGCTACCAGCCGTTTGCTGGGTTTCCAGACTAAAAGGCTTATCCTGAGCCGCTGGTTTAAGTACATAATTCAGCAGACCGCCAAACTGCGGACCATACGGCAACGACGCGCCCCCGCGTACCAGCTCGATCCGGTCGACGGCTTCAATGGGTGGGTTGTAATATGCTTCGGGATAGCCAAACGGGTCGGAGCTAATGTCTACGCCGTTTTGCCGAACGTTGAATTCCCAGGAGCGGTTTGGGCTAAGACCGCGCACGGCTACACCTACCTGCACACCCGACCCATCATTTTCCCACACGGTAACCCCCGGTGTCTTGCTGAAGATCTGGCGGGTGTTGTTCGTAACCAGGTTGGCATCCAGGGCGCTCAAGTTGATCACTTCGGTTTTTTTACCGGCAAAAATGGCGGTAGCGGTCACGTCCGGCAGGGTTTCGCGCTCGCGAAGGCCTCTGGCGGCTACAATCTTTATTTCGGCCAGTTGCTGAAGGCTTTCGCTGATGGTGAGCTGAGCCATAGTGGTTTCACGCCGACGTACACTGAGGGTTTGTTCGCGGGGGTCAACGCCTACCCCCGAAATCAGAATGGTATAAGTCCCCTCGGGCAAATTCTGAAACGAAAAATGTCCCTGCGCATTCGTAATCGACCCCCGAATGGTGCCTTTAAGCCGAACCGTCAGGCCTTCTGCGGGCAGACCTTCCCGGTCCAGTACAGTACCGCTCAGCGTACCCCCCGGTTGCGAATCAGCCCGAGGGATAGGTGGAATTGAGGGTAAACCAGCAAAGGACGCCGTACAAAAGATAAGGACGCTACTGAGTATATATACGATGAAGTGCATTGCTTGTTTAGATTGATTCGAAACAATGCAAAGGTAATAGTACTTACTTATAGATCAGTATTATTTAGAATAAATAAAAACAACTGAGTATATTTCTCTTAAACCGACAGATAGCTGCTGGTTAGGGCATCCCTTTCCCTAAAAAAAGTCTCCGTACCTAAGCTAATTCGGCTTAAGTACGGAGACGGTCGGCTATTGTTAAAATTCCCTTGACTGATGAATGAAGATAATCTACTGCTCTTCAACTGCGCCGGCCCCCAGCTCTGAAAACAGTGTTTGCCAGTACTGGGTTACGGCGGGGTTATTTTCCCGGACCGATGCGTTGGGTTCGAAGGGAAGTATCATCGTAATGTCGGGGCTGCCGATGGTATAGCGTTTCAACTGTTCGGCGTCGGCTTTGGCCCAATCGTCGGCCTGGGCGTTGTCTTTAGGGGGCTTCACCTGAAAATCACGCCGGGAGGCACCTTTTACGCTCTCGATCATGTCGCTGAGGTAGTACACTTTTACAACTGCTCCCGACTCGTTGGCTTTGGCGATCACCTGCAAACTGGCCCAAATATCAGTCTCCTGATTCGACTGGCTCGAATTCTGGGCTATTAGTTGTTGCAGCACCCGCTGCCGGATCTGCGCTTTCTCGCGGGTGAGCAGCAGATTGAACTCCGTCTCGGCGGCTTCCCGGTCGGTTTGGCTGGCCGCCGATACATCCTCCATCTCCGACCGAACGGTAACGTTCATAGCACGGGCTTTTGAGGTGTTTTCATGAATGAAATAGACATCCAGTTTATCGCCCTTGTGCCGGATATTCTGTTCGATAATGTCGTTGATCGCCTGCTGGTATTTCTGGTTAACAAAGGCTTTGTTGACGTTGACGCTACGCGTTTTGTCAATAAAGATTAGGGTATAAACGGGCTCGTCGGTGGGAGTTGGCTTGTCGGGAGACGACGAACAGGCCGAAAAAAGCAGCATACTCAGCGATACAAAAAGGAGGCTCAGTACCGTCGGGAGCCGGTTTTTTGTCTTGTCGGAAGTCTGGGGGAATCTATGTTGATTAACAGAGAATGGCATAGTTTTTAATGGGTTAACGCCTGACCGGACACGCTATCGACAGGGGTATGGCGGCTCCGGTAGTCAGTTTGTGTTGTCTTCTTTAAAACGGCTCTGGTGGTCAGAAGGTTGTCTTTTGTGGGATAGGTCTCCTCCCAACCCACAATTTTATAGGGGAACTGATTCTCGAAAATAATGTGAACGGCCCGGTCATCGGTTGGGTATTCGATGGTGTAGGACTTTAGAAATTTACCCGGAAAGAGCACCCCCTCGTAGGGTTCTACCTTTGCTTTGGCCGCCAGCGGTTCCAGTCTCTTATGCCGCAGCCGGGCGGTCATGGTAGCGGGAATGAGTTGCAGATCGCCGGTGGGAAGTTTGTCCGGGTCGAGCCGAATGCGGTTCCAGAGCTCATCTTCCAGCATGGCTTTTGGTATCGTATACGCTTCGTCGGTCTCCTGTTCAGCATATGACTTGCCCATGACCTGATACGTATTGGTTCGGAAGTTGACCTGAAGATAACTGCGCCCGAAGCCATCCCGCCCCGACATGCTGACTTTCAGTGTGTTCAGGAAAAGGGGACTGTTGATGGGCGTAAACGTCGATGTCGACAGCGAATGCCCGGAGAGACCTGTTCCAAATGTTTTGACGAAGTTCGTTTCCAGCACGGGAATCGTTTTGTCGCGATTGGCCTCGGTTGTTGATTGAACCTGCGTATCGGTCCGGAAATCGACGGCGGCAAACGTCAATGTCGCTTCGCCTGGCTGAAGGGCACCGTCCAGCGCCTGTTCGAGCTGGTAGGTGTTCTGCTCTGCTTTGCCCGGCTGCCAGTAGGCCGCAAATCCGGCAGGCAGCACGGCGGGTAGCGTGGGTGGCGGGGTGGTGGCGGGTTTCTGGAAAATGGTTACCTGCATGGCAAACGCAAACCCAACGGCCAGAATCAGGATAATCAGCAGGAAGTTTTTTGTAACGAACTGTTTCATAGTGAGGCAGTCGGGGGCGAACTGCGTTGCAAAAGTCTGTCCGTTTCGCTTATCTTACAACTCTTTACTGAAACGATTTTCCGGACTATGATACAACCTCTCGCTCGCCTGACCTGTATTCTTCATTTTACGTTCCTCATTTTACACTCCCTATCGGCGCAGGTCGAGAAAGCCCCCGCGCGGCACGAAGGCGATGGCCCCTTCGGCAAACTCATCATCCGGGGTGTCACGCTGGTCAACAGCACAGGTGCCCCGCCCGTTGGCCCTATGGACATTGTGGTTGAGAAAAACCGCATCACCCAGATCCGTCAGGTAGGCTATCCCGGCGTGCCAATCGACCCAAAAGGCCGTCCGCAAGCCGCTCCCGGCGATAAGGAGCTGAACTGCGAAGGCATGTACCTGATGCCCGGCTTTGTGGATATGCACGGCCACATTGGCGGACAGGCGCAGGGGGCCAGCGCCGAATATGTGTTTAAACTCTGGCTCGGTCATGGCATCACCACCATCCGCGACCCGTCGTGCGGCAACGGCCTCGACTGGGTGCTGGAACATCGGGCCAAAAGCGACCGGAATGAAATTACGGCACCCCGCATTAAAGCCTATACTGTGTTTGGTCAGGGCGCCAAAGAACCCATCAGCACCGTAGAGCAGGCCCGCGCCTGGGTGCAGCAGAATGCTAAAAAAGGAGCCGACGGTATTAAGTTTTTCGGTGCCGAACCCAATATTTTCCGGGCCGCGCTGGAAGAAAATAAGAAACTTGGCCTTCGGTCAGCTTGTCACCACGCCCAGCTGGAAGTGGCCCGAATGAACGGTCTGGCTACGGCTAAAGCAGGCTTAACATCGCTCGAACACTGGTACGGACTGCCCGAAGCCCTGTTCGACGATAAGACCGTTCAGAATTACCCCGCCGACTATAATTACAGCAACGAGCAAAACCGCTTTGAAGAAGCCGGCAACCTGTGGCAACAGGCTGCTAAACTCGGTACCGAACGCTGGAACAAAGTGATGGACGAACTCATTGCACTGGATTTCACCCTCGACCCGACCTTCAATATCTACGAAGCCAATCGGGAACTGATGCTGGCTCGTCGCGCCGAGTGGCATGATGATTATACCCTGCCGAGTTTGTGGCGTTTTTACGGCCCGAGCCGAATTTCGCACGGGTCGTACTGGCATTCGTGGGGAACGGAGCAGGAAGTAGCCTGGAAAAAGAATTATCAGCTCTGGATGGCGTTCATCAATGAGTACAAAAACCGGGGTGGGCGCGTGACCGCCGGTTCCGATTCGGGCTTCATCTATCAATTGTACGGGTTTGCCTACATCCGCGAGCTTGAACTCCTGCGCGAAGCCGGTTTCCATCCGCTCGAAGTGATCCGGGCCGCCACGCTGAAAGGTGCTGAAGCCCTCGGTATGGCTAATCAGATTGGCTCTGTTGAAGTCGGTAAGCTCGCCGATTTCGTGATTGTCGACCAGAATCCGCTGGCCAATCTTAAAGTGCTTTACGGCACCGGCGCTATTCACCTGAACGACAAAAACGAAGTAGAGCGCGTGGGGGGCGTTACCTACACCGTGAAAGATGGCGTGGTCTACGACGCTAAAAAACTGCTGGCCGACGTTCGGAAACTGGTTGCCGATGCCAAGCAGAAAGAAAACTTTGAGATCACCCAGCCCGGTGTACCGGCTAAAGCGGGAAAAGTGTCGGGTGGCGCGAAGAATTAAAAACCGCGTAATAATCAGAAAACAGGCCAAAAGTGGCTTGTTCTCAATCTTATCCAGTAAAAATGGAAGTGATGAGGACAAGCCACTTTTGGCCTGTATACGTGTAAAAGTCTATTCCATCAGGGATGTTGAATACCCTTTTACGATAATCGGTTGTGTTTGAGCGGGAGGTATGTTTTTGATGTTGCCGGTCTTTTTGAAAATCGATAGAATGTACCGTTTTTTGGTGGTCAAGTCGTCGATGACCAACTCCTCTCCACCTTTACCAACCAGATAGATGTTCGCTTTGCTAATGCTTTGCGTCAACAAATTCTGCTGGGATTCCCGATCCAGAATGAATTCATATTGCAGTCGCTGACCGTCGAATACCTTTGCTCTAACGCTGCCGTGGGGTTCGAGTTTGATTTCAACTTTGCCCCCCAACGTTTTCAGCACATCTGTCCGATCCCCGCTGGATGCTTCCTGATAGGGAATCAATAAGAGCGCCATTAGAAGCAGACCCACTAGTGAAAACAACGATTTTTTTGCCCTGATGTCAAGCCTTTTCATAGTTGTTAAGTTTAAGGTTATTGAATCTTCAGAAGCAAGCTAACTCAAATTTAAATGATAAACTATATTTGTAGTTTATTTTTTTCGGGGGTTTCTTTTCGTCACCCACAACCTGTACCGTAACCAATAAAAAGGGGTGCCACGGTTTTGACTGTGGCACCCCTTTTTACTGAACCGGGAGTCAGGAGTGAAAAGCCATCCAGCGATACAGCATGCGCGTCAGACCTCCTCACTTCTCGCTCCTAACTCCTAATACTACCCTTACTCCCTACTGCTTATTACTATCGACCACTAAACGCTGGTCGCGGTTGGCGATTTCCCAGGCGGTGTAGAAAACCAGCCGGGCAGACTTTTCGGCCAGTTTGAAGTCGATTTTCTCGATGTCGTCCGTTGGCTTGTGATAGTCCGGGTGCAGCCCGTTGAAGTAGAAAATAATGGGGATCTGGTGCTTGGCGAAGTTGTAGTGATCCGAGCGGTAATAGATGCGCTGGGAATCCTGCGGGTCATTGTACTTATAGTCCAGCTCCATGTTAATGTGCTTCTTGTTGGTCTCCTCGCTGATCTTGTGCAGCTCCGAAGAAAGCTTATCTGAGCCGATCACATAGATATAGTTGTCGGATTTGCCCAGATGCAGGTCATCGACCCGGCCCACCATGTCGATATTCAGGTCGGCCACAGTTTTCTCCAGCGGGATAACCGGGTTCATGTCGGCGTAGTACTGCGAGCCGAGCAACCCTTTTTCTTCGCCCGACACAGTCAGGAAGAGAATAGACCGGCGGGGGCCTTTGCCAGCGGCTTTCGCTTTGGCAAACGCCTGCGCAATTTCCAGTACGGATACCGTGCCTGAGCCGTCGTCGTTAGCGCCGTTGTTGATTTGGCCATCGGCGCTGATGCCAATGTGGTCGTAGTGCGACGATACAACAAGCACTTCATCTTTTTTGTCGGTTCCTTCAATAAAGCCTAGTACGTTCGACGATTCCGTTTTTTCATCGACCCGATCAGCTTTCACGGCTACTTTTCCTGCTAAAGTCGAGGGAGCAGGCTTGGTCGATTGAGCTACCTGAGTTATCGTTTGCGTCAACGTAGCGGGGGATGTACTCAGCAGACTGGCGGCCATGTCGGCGGTGACCAGGAAAACACCCATCGATCCTACGTTCTCGGCACCGGCTTTCAGGCTGAGCCGGTTAAAACGGGCCTGCATGGCACTGCGCTGGGTGAGCAACTGCTTGAACGCTTCGGCTGATTCGGCCGAAACGATAAACAATTGAGCCACGCCTTTCTCCTTCGCCAACAGGCTTTTGGCCCGCCAGCCGTTCGGACCACCCCATTTGGACGCTTCGGCGGTGCCACTAACCAGTTTTTTGCCATCGGCGGTCTTGGGCTCGTCATCCAGAATGACGAGCGCTTTGCCTTTCAGGTCGCGCCCGGCATAGTCATCGTAATTGGCGTCGCTGATGCCGTAGCCGGCAAAGACCGTTTCATACGCTGTTTCGGTGGGCAGGTACAATAGGCCATTCGGCATAAAGTCTTTGGACGGTTCGAAGCGTTTGCCGCCCGCACTGACGTAGAAATCACCCCAGTTTTTTTTGTAAAGCGTGTAGGGTTGCTGATAAACCAGTTTGCCATCGTCGGCCTTGACGATGGGCTTTAGCCCCTCAGCGGCAAA
The DNA here is from genome assembly GCF_054782495.1 of Spirosoma aerophilum. Taxonomy (NCBI): domain Bacteria; kingdom Pseudomonadati; phylum Bacteroidota; class Cytophagia; order Cytophagales; family Cytophagaceae; genus Spirosoma; species Spirosoma aerophilum. Next base: position 146,558 of record NZ_BAAGSJ010000017.1, read on the forward strand.
TTGAGTGGCAATGTATTCGGCGGCTTTGCGTTGTCCGCGGGTTCCGGTTTCACGGCCTTCCATGTCATCGGCAGCCAAAACGCGGAGGTGTTTTTCGAGGTCGGTGGCGGTGATGGTATTGGCAAATTTTTCCTGTGCACTACTCACAAAAGGCAGGGAAATCAGCCCTGCCGACAGCATTAGTTGTTGAAATGTCATGTAACAGATTTGTTTGAGAATCTAATCGACAATATACGAAGGGGTCAACGATAAATAAAAGTGGGGTTTCCGGGCGTGATCTTACGCCTGGGCTTCTCCTTGCTGTTTAGTAAACGATCAGAATGAGCTTTTTTGTAAATTTCATTCGTCTGACGAGCATAACTAAAGTCCATTCCGTAACCGTACAACGGCTCCCTTTGATCGCTGGGGAATATCAGACCTGTTCTTCCATGGATTCGCTTTGTTTCCGATGCTGAACGAGTAACGGAACGATCAGAAAACTTACGCTGCTCATGACGAGGTTGAGGCCGAAGCCAATGGCATGCATGAACGTCGTAATAGCCACCCCCTGCGCCGTACTTAACCCGTACAATACCAGCGCCCGGCTAACAAAAAAATGATATGTCCCAATGCCGCCCTGTGTAGGTACAGCCAGTCCCCCCAGCGAGGCCACTGCCAATACCGTTAATGCAGCCGTTGGGGGAAGGTGACGTGTACTGTCCGTAGAAAGCAACAGTAAGTAGGTGGAGAGCCAGGCAAAACCCTGAATCAGCAGGGTGAGTATAATAAATAAGCCCGGATTGGGAAGCTGCCGAATCGACATGAGCCCCTCACCAAAGCCGTGTATTATGCCCTTCATTTTTACCATAACCGGGTTGGTCCGCAGTCTGTTACTTTTCAAAATCTGCCAGAGAAGCACCAGCCCAACAACCGCCAGTATCGCGCCTGCCACCAGCAGCTGGTTTCCTGGCAACGCCAGTGTCAGGTTCCCCAGGTAGGTTTTTGTCCGGCTAAATTCCAGGGCAACTGTGAGCAGTAGAACAACAACCAGCATCAGTAAATCGATGATCCGCTCGGCTACGACTGAGCCAATACCCTGCGAAACGGGTACACCATCGGTCCGCTGAAGTGAGCCACAACGGGTTAGTTCACCTGCTCCCGGCACGATCATACTCGCCAGCGACCCGGCCAGCAGCGCCACCGTGGCCCGAAACAGGGAAGGATTATAACCAATGGCCTGTAGGGTCAATTGCCAGCGGGCAGCCCGAAGCACATAAAAAAGGCCGGTAAGAAGTCCCACCAGCGATAGCCAGCCGTAATTAGCCAAGCGAAATTGATGGCCTATCTCCTTCAAAGGAACATCTTTGACAACGTACCAGAGCAGAAAAGCCGCCAGCAAGACGGGTACTATCCGTTGTAGGAAAGCCTTATTCATGCGGGCAAATTAGGTATTTTTGGAAAGAAAACGCTGGAGGTTGGCAAACTGGCACGGTATTAGTAAGTTTGATTAGATGTAACCGTACTGCTAACCCTAACTCAGAATTCGTTCATAACAAGCCTCATGTCGAAGAAACAAAAAGGCCGCCCTACCGTTGCTGGAGCTAACCCGGCTGTCAAGACCGTGGGCTCGATCCCAACGAAAACACCCGTAACGGACCCTCCCAAACCTGTTGATATACCCCTGATTGAACCCTCGTTCCAGTTAATTCGCTTCGATAAACGGGTGAAATGGTTTCTGCGAGTCTGTGCTATTCTGTTTGTCCTGCTAACTGTATCCAAAATACACCCGGTGTCGCTGGCTATCTGGAATCAGCTGCTGCCCGATGGTGGTTCAGCCCGGCGGGGCCTTATTTCGGGCGAGCCACGCCAAATCCGGATGGACGACTACGCCGTGAGTACCCCCTGGCTGTTGTCGCAGGTGAACAACGGATTGCCGGATCAGAACGAAACCATCGGGGGCGAAAAAGCGCCCGTACTGGTGGCACCTGCCAAACATTTCAGTCAGCTTTTTAAGCCGCAGAACTGGGGGTTTTTCTTTCTGGACTCCGAACGGGCCTACGCCTGGACATACAGCTTCTTTATTGTTTTTGCCTTGATTGGAGCATCATTTATGTTTTTGCTGCTTACCCGCAACAACTTCTGGCTGTCGATCCTGGGGGGTGTCTGGCTGTTGCTCTCATCCGGTACGCAGTCGTGGGTATACGGACCCGCCGTTATGATTGGCGCCGTGGGCTTTATGTTCGTCGCCATCGTTTATCTGATATACAGCAGCAATTGGAAAACGATTCTGGTGAGTGCCATTGCGCTGGCCTGGCTGATGATGGTGTACGCCCTCATTCTGTATCCGCCTTATCAGGTGCCGCTAAGCTACGTGTTGCTGTTCCTGCTCATTGGCTATGTGCTCAATAACTGGGATACCCAACGACTATTTGCCGCCTGGCCAGTTAAAGCGGGTGCCGGGGCGCTGACGCTGGCACTGGCCGCACTGGCATTCATGACCTTTTATACCGACATTAAGCCAACACTCGATGCCGTTATGAATACCGTTTACCCCGGCAAACGCAGTGAACTGGGCGGTACGGGCTTCATTGGCAACTGGTTCTCGGAGTATTTCTCCTGGCAGATGAATGACCGGCAGTTTCCGGCCAAATGGCTCAATCACTGCGAATTATCGCACTTTATTACGTTTACCCCCATTATTATTCCGGCCATGATCGTCTCCTTCTGGCAAACACGCCGGATCGACTGGGTGCTGGTTTTGCTGAGTGTGTTCGTCATCATCGGCTACATCTGGATTGAAATCGGTTTCCCGGAATGGCTGGCCAAGGCAAGCTTATGGAGCATGAGCCCAACGCGCCGGACGCAGATTCCGTTTGGCATCGCCAATGTGCTGCTGGCCATTGTTTATTTATACTTCCTGAGCACCTCCAGCGTTAAATCGAAACCGCTATATGCCGGACTGGGTTTTGCAGGCGTTGTGGGATTCATGATTTACGCGGCCCTGCTAAACATCGGCGACTCCGAAGGGTTTTTCAAGTGGTCGAACGTGTTCATTCCCATGCTGTTCTTTGTCGGAATGGGAATTCTGCTGCTACCCACCTGGCAACCCAATTACCGCATCGGCATTTTCTGTGCGGGGATGACGCTGTTTCTGATGCCTAACCTGCGGGTGAATCCCGTGGCCAAGGGGTTGTCGCCCATTACCGAACATGCCCTGTACCGAACCGTGCAGGATATTCACCAGCGCGACCCGAATGCCCGCTGGGTGGTCAATGGCAGCCAGTACATTTCGTACCTCGTAACCGCTACGGGGGTTAAATTGTTGAGTGGTGTAAAATACGTTCCGGAACGCAAAATCCTGAAAGTACTCGATCCGCAAATGAAGCGCGATTCGGCCTACAACCGTTACGCGCACACGGTGTATAACTCGTTCATCGATCCGAAAAAACCTGATTCGGTGATCATATTCAATAATTTCGAAGATGGCTATCTGGTGGCGATGGACCCCTGTTCGCCCCGCTTCAAGACGCTGAATGTGAAATACGTGATTTTCGATAAGCAGCCGCAGCCCGTCGAAATCCGGTGCATGAAAGAAATATCTGTATTGGGAGGAATTCATATCTATCAGATGAATGATTAGGCCATCGAGTCAATCGCCCAGAATCCTCATTATCGTGCCCTGCTTCAATGAGGAGGCCGCTATTCGAGGGGTTGTCGCCGATATCAATCGGGTCAAAGCCATGTACGGTCTTTCGCTGGATATTCTGGCGATAAACGACTGCTCGACAGATAACACGCTGGGCGTTCTGCAAACGCTGGATTGTCTGTACCTGGATTTGCCGGTCAACCTGGGTATTGGCGGGGCCATGCAAACGGGTTACAAGTATGCCTGGCGGAATGGGTATGACATAGCGGTTCAGATGGATGGCGATGGACAACACCCCGCCGGAGAGCTCATGACGATTTTACAGCCGATTATCGACAATCGGGCCGATGTGGTGATTGGCTCCCGGTTTCTGACTAAAGAGGGATTCCAGTCGTCAGCCATGCGCCGGTTAGGCATCAGCTATTTTCGGTGGCTGAATCAGGCGCTGGTTGGGCAAACGATTCACGACAGTACATCCGGCTTCCGGGCGTTCAACCGCCGGACACTGGCGGTTGTGAATCGCTACTATCCGGATGAGTACCCTGAGCCGGAAGCAATTGTTCAGTTCGGGCTGTCGAACCTGACCATGCTGGAGGTTCCGGTGCAGATGCGTGAGCGACAGGGTGGTGTTTCGTCGATCAACAACGGGCAGGCCATCTATTACATGCTTAAAGTTACGCTGGGCAGTTTGTTTGTGTTTGCCCGCCTTCATCGGAAGAAAATTCCAAACATAGCTTAACCCATGGAATCACTATCGGTTACTATTCAGCTGATTAGCCTTCTGGGCGCAACTCTCTTCATGGTCATGATCTTCCGGCTGATCGTTCGGGGGCGGCTGCGCGAAGAGTACTCCATTGTCTGGATCATCTGTACGGTTATCCTGATCTTTTTTTCGATCTGGCGCAAGGGACTGGAAAAAATATCGCTTTTACTCGGCGTTTATTATCCGCCTTCGCTGATCTTCCTGGCCGCAATTTTTGCCATTATCGTCTTCCTCGTGCACTTGTCGGTTGTGAACTCCAGGTTGCAGAACCAGATCAAAGACCTGTCGCAGGAAATGGCCTATCTGAAAAAGGAAGTGAAAAACCTGCGGGAAAATGCGCAGAAGACCCCGGTTGACGAGGCCGAACCTGTCACCGCATCGTAGTCGTGCCGATTAACCTACCCCCCGAACTTAGCATCATCCTTGTTTCGTACAACAGCCTGACAGATTTACAGCGTTGTTTGCCAACGATATACAGCCAGTCGGCAGTACTATCGTTTGACGTAATTATTGTCGATAACCACGGGAAAGATGGGGTAGCGGAGTGGCTTGCTCAGGCGCATCCGTCGATACTGTTCATCAAAAATCCGGCTAATTCGGGTTACGCGGGGGGGAATAACCTGGGGCTGACCCAGGCCAAAGGCCAGTGGGTTCTGTTTTTAAACCCGGATACGAAGCTGGCGCCCGATTTTCTGGCTCGGTTGATGACCACCGCGCGTCAGCATCCCCAGGCCCTGATTACGCCGAAGCTGCTCAATCCCGACGGGACGATTAATGCCTGCGGCAACGAAATGCATTATACCGGCCTCACCACCTGCCGGGGATTGAATCAGCCGTCGTCGGCCTTTACGCAGTTACAATCTGTGCCGTTGTTATCGGGGGCGGCTTTGCTGGCTCCCCGGGCGGTGCTGCAAACGATTGGCTCGTTCGACGAAACGTATTTTATGTATTTTGAGGACACCCAGCTGTCCATGCGGGCAAAGCTGGCGGGTTTCGAGCTTCTGTGCGAACCGGCGGCCGTGCTTACCCACTATTATAAACTGGGCATGTCGCCCACGAAGTTCTACTATCTGGAACGCAACCGGCTACTAACAATCTGGGAAGTTTTATCCCGAAAAACGGGGATTCAGTTGCTGCCTGCCCTGCTACTGACGGAGCTGTTCATGTGGGCGTTTGCCCTGCGCGGCTGGCGTTACCTGCGGGTGCGTTTCCAGACGTACGCGTACCTGTGGCGTCATCGCGCCCGCATTCGGCAGCGGCACCAGACCATTCAAACTACCCGAGCCATAACCGATGCGCAGTTGATGACCGGAAGCCTCGTTTCGCTTCCCTTCGACCAGTTGATTGGCGGCCCGCTGGGGCGCATTTGTGATGCCATTATACGGCCTGTCTATTCACTCCTGCGCCCGAGGTCGTTGTCACAGAAAGGTGTTGATTTGTCATCAATTGAATAATGGGTTGATTAGCTTAAAATCTAGCTTATACGCAGTTATCACCCACGTTATGTTATGCAGCGATTAGATCTTTTTGATCTAGCCTGGATTCTGATCTTCAGTTAAACGAATGCTGACCTGCATATAGCCATTATTCCCGTTAATCAGGAAAACAATCAACTGGTGGTTATTGAATGAAGCATTAACGCGTTTGATTAGGCTGATGACGTCTGTATGTCTGGGCCAAGCTCCGGCTTGGCCTTTGAACTTTAGGAGGTGATGGCCAAGCCGGAGCTTGGCCCAGACATCTTTGCCACCCTTGGTTTCTGTCTTGTGCATGATTTACGGGTTGCCAAGACCAGAGAATGTGAACTTCCGGTATCAAACCAGCGTCTGACTCGGGCAAACAACGTTATTTCTCCACTTTATAGCGATTTAACGCTTCGCCGAACACCATCTGGAACATGTTGGTCCAGGTCGACGCTTTCAACAAAAACTGGCTGGGATTCTCGCGTATCTTATCGTACAACAGACTGGCTTCGTAGACATTGGTGGCTCCGTAGGCCATTGTATTGAAAAACAGGAACGGGTGCGCGTACCGCTGGAGGTCGTACCAGACTACATTGATCTTCCGGGTGCGGGCTTCGTCGATCAATCGGTTGACCGTGTCGGGAGCAAGGCCTCTTTTGTCGGCAAAAAAACGGGTGGCGGCAATAACACCGTCATATTGATTATTCAGCCGGGTGTTGGCTTCTTTAAGGGCCGTTTCGATGAAGGGCATGATGTCAAACTGCTTCATCTCGGCCTGATTAAGCCCCGCATCGAACGATTGAAGAAAGTTTTCGGCAATCATGTAGCTGTAGGAGGCCGAATAGATCATGTCGTGGTGAAACGGGATACTGACTTCGCTCGCAAACAAGTCGGCGGCTTTCTGGTCGGTGCCGTAGTTGAACTGCGATGAGCCGGTGCTGTGCGAGGAAATGCCGTTGAGCCGAAGCCGTCGTTTGGCATACACATACTTGCCGAGCGAATTGGCCAGTGCCACCGCCGAGTAGGAGTCGGGAATCTGCGACCGAAAAAATGGTTTCGACACGCGTTTAACCTGATTGATCACGGCCATATCGATGAACGATGTATACACGCAGGGGATGGGCGAATGCTCCTGTTTGCAGTGCATCAGTTTTTGAAGTTCCGTGTGTCCATCCCGAATCTCGTAGCCGTTCTGAAAACTGACTTTCATCATACCCGCCTGCTGCTTCCTGAAGTAGGAAGGCCAGAGGTACATGTCCGTATTCGGATTCATGTTGATGGAGGAGAGACCGGTTTCGGTCAGAATCCGGTTCGATTCGGCTACCGCATTGGGTAACAGGCCATCATCGTCGCCCAGATACGTGACGAACCCGTCCTGCACATGATCGAGCGCAAATTCCCAGTTGTGCGACATACTCATCCGCTTGCCCGTGTTGATGTATTTTACACGCGGATCGGCAAACGATTCGACCACATCGCGGGTGTTATCACGACCGCAATTGTCCGAAACGATGATCGTTAGGTTGTCATAATCCTGGGTAGTGCAGGTGCGGAGCGAATGCTGTAAGGTATCCGCCCGCTCCCGCGTTGGAATGACAATCGTAAATTTCTTTGGATTCATAGGAAGCTGGCTGACTCATTCGCTTGACTTAACTAACTCGCTTGAGATAGCCTTCCGGCGCTACTGAAATCAGCAGTTTATTGTCGATGGCGTGGTCGACTTCAAAATCAGACGTGGTTTTCAAAAACTCCCAAACCGCCGTTTTAGGGTTGTTGCCTTTATCCCAGGGCCGGTCGTACATCTGTGCGGGCATATCTTCCACAATCGTATCGAACACCACACAATAGGAACCAACCGTTACAAAGGGCGAATACAGTTCCAGTTCACGCAGCACATGCTCGTGGGTATGGTTGGAGTCCAGTGATACCATGATGGTCTTTTTACCCGCAACGAGTTTGGCAACGTCGGCCACCAGCGCTTCGTCAACGGCCGATCCTTCGAGCATGGTAATGCGTTTGAACATAGGGTGGGCTTCGATTTCGGCCCGGTTGTGCGCCCGAATGTCAATGTCGATACCAATCACTTCGCCTTTGCCAATTAATTCGAATAGCGATGCGTAGTAAATTAACGAGCCGCCGTGGGCAATACCGGTTTCGATCAGCACATCGGGCTGGATGCGCCAGATCAGTTCCTGCATGGCAATCATGTCCTGCGGATACTGAATGATGGGGCGGCCCATCCAGCTGAAATTGTACGAATATTTCTCGCGGTTCGAGGCCACATTAAACGCCTGCGCTGCGGCTACCAGATCGGTTTTTTCGGGATACGATGCCGCACGATCGGCGCACTCCTGCTGAAATTCGGTGATTGGGTTAGGGGCATTCATGGAGATCATATGGTTAACAGTTTTTGATTGTTTCCCCAAAAAGCCAGCGGCTCATAGTCGGGATAGGGGTAATAACCGAGATTAAGTGACAAGTGATAATTATGCTCTTGCATAAACCGTTCCACAAATGTTCGAACGGCCACAGGTTGCCCGCTGCAGCAGTTAATTAGTCCGGTAACCTGCTGTTGCAGAGCAGCTTGGGTAATGTGGCGGGCCACTTCCGACACCGGCAAATAATCCCGAAGCTGCTCGCCTTTCGACATGTTGAACACCGCATCGCCCCGCTGGGCAGCCGCTTCGAGTTGCGCCAGCAACGACTTTGGGTTTTGACCGGGGCCATACATATAGAACAGGCGCAGCCACTTGAACGACACATCCCAATCCTTTAAAAACAAGCTAAGGGCCTTCTGGAGCATGTCTTTACCCAAACCGTAAGCCGTGGTCGGTTGTGTGGGCAGGTCTTCGGTCAGGCAGCCGCTTTGCAGACCGTATTCCAGGCAGGTGCCCGTAACCGTCAGGTCGGTCAGACCGTTGGCGATCAGGTTGGTCAGAAACCGGTACTGCTGCTGCCAATACGTATCGACATGCTTCAGGGATTTGAAGTTGGTCAAACCCGGCCAGGCTAAATGAATAACGGCGTCGGGCCGACCGAAATAAGTGTACAGATCGATGTCGACCGAAACAGTCTCCATATCGAACGGTATAAACAGAACCTGCTCCAGCCAGGGTGTCTGTTCCAGGTTGGGCAGGGTTCGGCCTGTGGTCAGCACACGGACGCCCGTTGTGGCGGTCAGTCGCTCCACCACATGCCGGCCGATAAAGCCGGTAGCCCCCGTGACCAAAACCGTTTGTTGCGCGTTCAAAGGATCGTTAGTTCTGGAATTGGAATCACAAACTGCCCGCCCCAGTCACGGATGTACGCCAATTGACGGGTAATTTCGTCGGTCAGGTTCCAGGGCAGAATGAGCACATAGTCGGGTTTCTCCGCTTTTAGAACGTCTTCCTGCACCACAGGAATATGGCTGGCGGGCAGGAATTTGTTTTGTTTGGCCGGGTTGGCATCCACGACAAACGCAATCAGATCGTTTTTGACCCCGCAAAAATTCAGCAATGTGTTCCCTTTAGCGGCTGCTCCGTAGGCCGCCACTGATTTTCCGGCCCGTTTTTGCTCGATCAGAAAACTGAGCAGATCGAGCTTTACCGTCAGGGCTTTTGGTTGCAGGCCCGAATAATAGTCCATCCCCGTCAGACCGGCATCGGCTTCTTTCTTCAGCAAGGCCGCTACGTTTGGCGAGATGGGTAGCGCGTCGTTACCAGCCTGTTTCGCGTAGATACGCAGCGAACCGCCATGGGTTGGAATTTCTTCTACGTCAAACATCGTCAGGCCCTGAGCCGCAAAGATCTGGCTGACCGTGTAGAACGATAAATAGGAAAAATGTTCGTGGTAGATCGTATCGAACTGATTCTGGTCGACCAGGTTCATCACGTGCGGAAACTCCATGGTGATCACACCGGTTGGTTTCAGTACGAGCTGCATACCCGCCACAAAGTCGACAATGTCGGGCACGTGAGCCAGCACATTGTTGCCCAGCAGCAGGTCGGCCTTTTTGCCTGCTGCGGCCAGTTCACGGGCCAGTTCGGTACCAAAAAACCGGGTAATGGTCGGAACACCCTTTCCGATAGCCACCGCAGCCGTGTTGGCCGTTGGCTCGATGCCCAGGGCCGGAATGTGTTTTTCGACAAAATACTGAAGCAGATACCCATCGTTGGAGGCAATCTCCATCACCTGCGAATCCGCATTCAGGCCAAAGCGGTTGGTCATGGCGTCGACATACCGTTTGGCGTGGGCCAGCCAACTGGTAGAGAACGACGAAAAGTAGGCGTAGTCGTTATCGAAGATCGCATCCGATTTTTTGTACTCATCCACCTGAACCAGAAAGCAGCTATGGCAGGTGAAAACCTTCAACGGATAGAACGTTTCCGGCTCATTCAATTGCTCATACGTCAGGTAGGAGTTCGAAGCGGGCGAATTGATCAGGTCGATAAAGGTGTGCTCTAAAGGCGTTTGGCAGAAGCGACAGTTCATGAAGTCAGAGAATTAGGCCGGAGAAGGACGGGGTAAGGGGTGGATGGTTACGATCGCGTTCCGAAATATCCGTAACAGGAAGCGGCCAGTTGATCCCCACCCGTGGATCATTATATAAAATGGCGTCTTCGCTGGCGGGGGTATAATACTCGCTGTGGCAATACACCAGTTGGCAGTTTTCGGTCAGCGTCTGGAAGCCATGTGCGAATCCTTTGGGAATGTAGAGGGTTGCCTGATTGGCCGCCGACAGTTCGGTACCGAACCACTGGCCCAGGGTAGGCGAACCCGCCCGTAAATCGACAATCACGTCGAACACGTGGCCCACTACGCAACGCACCAGCTTTATCTCGGCATGGGGCGGGTGCTGAAAGTGCATCCCCCGAATGGCACCCGCCTGCTGCGTTTGCGAGTGGTTCATCTGTACCCACTCGGCGGTGTGGCCAATCTGTGCCAGTTCGGTTTTGTCGTACGTCCTGACAAACCAGCCCCGATTATCCGATCGGGGAGATAACTGGATGACATAGGCACCCGATAGCGGAGTCTCGTCAAACGTCATCGGGTCCAGATCAAGTTATGCGTTTGGGCCTGTTGTATGTACGCCGACAGGTCTTTGTCGGTACAAACCTCACCACCTTCGTAATAGGCTTTGTACCAGTCGATGGTCCGTTGAATGGCCATGTGCGTATCCCAGACCGGAAACCAGTTCAGTTGCTGGTTCGCCTTCGCGCAGTCGAGGGTCAGCAAATGAGCTTCGTGCGGATTCTGCTCCGACGGTACTTCGGTATAGCCAATGGCATCCCAGCACGTTTGTGCTTGCCGAATCACCGCCCGCACGGGCAGCACATCGGCGGGGTCGGGGCCGAAATTCCAGCCAGTGGCGGCTGAGGTGTCGCCACTCATCAGGTGTTGGCCAACCAGCAGATAACCCGACAGGGGTTCGAGCACATGCTGCCAGGGGCGTACGGCATCCGGGTTTCGGATGGATACGAGCTGGTTCGAGACACTGCCCCGAATCAGGTCCGGGATCAGCCGGTCGGCAGCCCAGTCGCCCCCACCAATCACATTCCCCGCCCGAACGCTGGCGAGCAGTGTCCGGTGCGTTTGCCCATACTGAGCCAGATTGAAAAACGAATTCCGGTAGCTGTTCGTAACGAGTTCAGCGCCCCCCTTCGACATGCTGTAGGGGTCGTAGCCGCCCATGGGGTCGGTTTCGGTCAGGGGTCGCCCATCTTCCGGGTTCTCGTAGCATTTATCGCTGGTAACCACCACAACGGCCCTGACGGATGGCGTTTGCCGAACGCATTCCAGCACTTTCGCGGTGCCGAGTATATTCGTTTCAATGGTTTCCAGCGGGTGTTTGTAGGAGTAACGAACCAGCGCCTGAGCCGCCATATGAATGACAATGTCGGGTTGGGCGGCCGCAAAAACATGGGCCAGATGCGGCTGGTCATTGATGTTACCCACTTCATTCTGAACGGGCAATTGCAGCAGGTTCCAGTGGCTGGGTTCTGAAGGAGCCGGGAGCGAGTAGCCAACCACCCGCGCGCCGAGCTGATGCAGCCAGTAAGCCAGCCACGAGCCTTTAAAGCCTGTATGGCCCGTTAGCAGAACGGTTTTGTTGCGGTATTGATCGGCAAAGAGAGCTGTCATAAAAATAGGATAGGCTTACCAGGTTTTCCATTCAGCCGTACCGGCGTTCCAGGCGGTTTCGAGTTCGAGTTTGTCCCGCAGCGTGTCCATCGGTTTCCAGAATCCATCGTGCTGAAAAGCCATCAACTCCTGCTCGGCGGCCAGGGTTTCCATCGGGTAGCGCTCCCAGGTGGTCGAATCACCCTCAATGTAATCGAAGACCTCGGGCTGGCAAACGAAAAACCCACCGTTAATCCAGGCACCGTCGCCTTTGGGTTTTTCCAGAAATGAGGTGACATTGCCGTCGCCACTTATATCCAGCGCGCCAAAGCGTGCCGAAGGCTGTACTGCCGTTAACGTACACCGCTTACCGTGCGCTTTGTGAAAGGCAACCAGATCGGTGATGTTTACATCGCCTACGCCATCGCCATAGGTTAGCATAAAGGGTTCCTCGCCAATGTGATGCCGAACGCGTTTGATCCGCCCGCCCGTCATGCTGTCTTTACCCGTATCGACGAGGGTGATCTTCCAGGGTTCGGCCTGCGAATCGTGGATATTCATGTGGTTTCGCCCCAGGTCGATGGTTACGTCGGACTGGTGCAGAAAATAGTTCGCGAAATATTCTTTGATCAGGTAGCCTTTGTAGCCCAGACAAACCACAAATTCATTGAAGCCATGGCTGGAGTATATCTTCATGATATGCCAGAGAATGGGCATACCACCAATTTCAACCATTGGTTTGGGCTTTATAACCGTTTCTTCGCTCAGGCGGGTGCCTAAGCCCCCCGCAAGAATGACAACTTTCATGGCAATAGGGTTAGGGTAATAACGACAGAAGTCAGGTGTAGAGCCGTCTGACAAATATCGTGCGAGACTGGGCCAAAGGGGATATTAAGTCAATAAAAATTTCATAATGTAGTCAAAAATAGGGAAGTATAAGGTTTAAGTTTAAGGCAATAGGGCCAAAAATCGCACGTTTTGCCGTAAATTTGAGTTTCCATTAAAACGAAAAGGTGGGTAATCCCGGCATGAAACTAAAGCTTCAACAGACAGACCTATTTGAAGACCGGCATCACGGTCAAACCGACGCGGCACTGGCCGAGATACTCCAGACCGTTGGCGTGGAATCAATCGATGAGTTGATCAGCCAGACAGTACCCGACGCCATCCGGCTGGCCAATCCCCTGAATTTACCCGAGCCAAAATCAGAAATGACGTTTCTGGCCGATTTTAAAAAGGTGGCCGGGCAAAACAAAATCTTTAAATCGTATATCGGCACGGGTTATTACGATACCCTGACACCGAACGTTATTCTCCGTAACATTCTCGAAAATCCAGCCTGGTATACCGCTTATACGCCTTACCAGGCCGAAATCGCGCAGGGACGACTCGAAGCCCTGCTGAATTTCCAGACGGTTATCTCGGATCTGACGGGGATGGATCTGGCCAACGCGTCGCTGCTCGATGAAGCCACCGCAGCCGCCGAAGCCATGCACATGCTATATGCCATGCGCCCGGCCCAGAAAAAAGCAGCCGCTACGTTTTTCGTCTCGGACCGGTGCCACCCGCAAACTATTGATGTACTCCTGACGCGGGCTACCCCCATTGGTGTGAAAGTACTTATCGGCGATCACCGCTCGGTCGATCTGACCAGTGGCGACATTTTCGGTATGTTGCTGCAGTACCCCGCTTCGGATGGCGAAGTATTCAACTATGCCGACCTGATTGCGTCGGCGCATGAGCTGAACATTACCGTTGCCGTTGCTGCCGATCTGCTGGCCCTGACTTTACTCACCCCTCCCGGCGAAATGGGTGCCGATGTCGTGGTGGGTTCATCCCAGCGCTTTGGCGTACCCATGGGCTACGGCGGTCCACATGCGGCTTTCTTCGCTACCCGTGATGCCTTCAAACGGCAGATTCCGGGCCGTATCATTGGCGTGTCGCAGGATGCCGAAGGTCGCCCTGCCCTGCGGATGGCCCTCCAGACCCGCGAGCAGCACATCCGTCGCGAAAAAGCAACGTCCAATATTTGTACGGCACAGGTACTGCTGGCCGTAATGGCCGGAAGCTACGCCGTGTATCACGGTCCGCAGCGGCTCCGTGCCATCGCCGAACAGGTACATGCGCTCACCAAAATATTCGCTACGGCACTTCGCTGGAATGGGTATGAGGTAACGACCGAAAACTATTTCGATACGGTCAAAGTAAAAGTATCGGATACCGAATCTTTGAAAAAATCGGCGAAAGCCGCTCAGATCAACCTGCGGTATTTCGACGATGAAGAGCATATCGGCGTCTCCTTCGACGAAGCCAAGTCTCTTCACGACGTTACCGAATTACTAACTGTATTCGGCATCAAGGCCGATATGGAGGCTATTCTGGATGGTCTGGAAATCAGCTGGCCGGAGCAACTCGTTCGGCAGTCGGATTACCTGACGCACCCCGTCTTCAACACGCACCATACGGAACACGAGATGCTTCGGTATCTGAAATCGCTGGAAGAGAAGGACCTCTCGCTGGTCCATTCCATGATTTCGCTCGGTAGCTGCACCATGAAGTTGAACGCAACGGCCGAAATGATTCCGGTCACCTGGCCCGAGCTGGGTAAACTGCATCCGTTTGCGCCGAAGGACCAGACGGCAGGTTACCAGCAGATGTTCACCGAACTGAATGCCTGGCTTTGTGAGGTGACGGGTTTTGCCGCCATGTCGCTGCAGCCGAACTCCGGGGCGCAGGGTGAATATGCCGGTCTGATGGTGATTCGGGCGTATCACGAGAGCCGGGGCGACTTCCACCGGACGATTTCGCTGATTCCGCAGTCGGCGCACGGCACCAACCCCGCCAGTGCGGTTATGGCCGGTATGAAAGTCGTTATCGTGAAGTGCGATGAGCGCGGCAACATCGACGTGGCCGACCTGAAAGCGAAAGCCGAACAATACAGCAATGACCTGTCGTGTCTGATGGTTACCTATCCATCCACGCACGGCGTATTCGAAGAGAGCATCAAGGAAATCTGTGACATCATCCACCAGCATGGCGGACAAGTGTACATGGATGGAGCGAATATGAACGCCCAGGTTGGTCTGACCTCACCAGCCGCTATTGGTGCCGATGTGTGTCACCTGAACCTCCACAAAACTTTCTGCATTCCGCACGGTGGTGGCGGTCCGGGCATGGGTCCTATCGGTGTGGCACCGCAGCTGGTGCCGTTCCTGCCGGGTCATGCGGTCGTACACATCGGTGGCGATCAGGCCATTCATGCCGTTTCGGCAGCGCCTTATGGCTCGGCCAGTATCCTCACCATTTCGTACGCCTACATTGCGATGATGGGTGGCGAAGGGCTGACCAATGCCACGAAACGGGCTATCCTGAATGCGAATTACATCAAAGCGCGTCTGGATGGACATTACGATACACTCTACACGGGTACCAACGGTCGTTGTGCCCACGAGATGATCATCGACTGCCGTCCGTTCAAAGCCACGACGGGCGTTGAAGTGGAGGACATTGCCAAGCGGTTGATGGATTACGGTTTCCACGCGCCAACGGTGTCGTTCCCGGTAGCGGGAACGATGATGATCGAACCAACCGAATCGGAGTCGAAAGCCGAACTCGACCGGTTCTGCGAAGCCATGATTGCCATTCGCAACGAAATCCGGGAGATCGAAGCGGGCGAAGCTGATCGGACCAGCAACGTGTTGAAACATGCGCCCCATACGGCAACGGTTGCGTTGAGCGATAGCTGGAACCGGCCTTACAGCCGCGAGAAAGCCGTGTTCCCGCTGCCGCAGGTTCGCGCCCGCAAGTTCTGGCCAAGTGTAAGCCGCATCGATTCGGCCTATGGCGACCGGAATCTCGTCTGCTCCTGTATTCCCGTTGAGGAGTACACAACGGAAGTGGCTGAAGAAGCGGGTGTAGCCCAACAGGCGTAAGAGAAGATGAGTAACAAATAACGCGGGTGGAAACCCGCGATTAATAACCGTCAATTTTAGCTGTTATTAATCGCGGGTTTCCACCCGCGTTACTATAAACGACCCTCAATAAAAAGCGATTCTAATCGTTAAACGTATGTCCCGGTCAAATTTCCAGTATCTTGGGCCGGAAACAGCGATTTGTTTTTTTAGTCCTATGAAAACCAATACGTTATCTGTACTGCTCGTGGTGTTAGGTCTGGCCAGCGGACTGACGGGCTGCAATTCGGCCATGCAGGCGTATAAAAAAGGCGTGCGTCATTATGACGCCGGTGAATATAACCTGGCACTGACCCAGTTTCAGAAGGCGGCCAAAGGAAATATTGACCCCGCCCGGCTAAATTATTACACGGCCGAATCGTATCGGCTGTCGAACCGGTTTGGAGAGGCTGTTCCATTCTATCAGAAAGCTATTGACGCTGATACGAAAGAGCCGGATGCCCGGTTCAACTACGCTTACGCGCTAAAATCACAGGGAAATTATACAGGTGCGCTGGAGCAGTTGCAGCAGTACGTGGCGAACGCCCCCAAAACAACAGCCAAAGCAACCCTCGACAAAGCCCGTCGCGAAGTGGAAACGCTGAAGGCGATCAATATCATCGCGCAGAACAAATCGCTGATCACGATTCGCAACATGGGTAACCTCAACTCGCCGGGGGCTGAGTTTGCACCGGTTGTGCGGGGCGAGGAGCTGGTATTTACAGCATCGCGAAAAGAGAATATTTACAAGAACAACGGTCAGCCCATGCTCGGGTTGTACAAAACGAAATTAAACCAGAAGCCCGACGAAACGGGAAGTACAGGTGGCGCTACGGGCCAGCCCGAAGTATTCAGCACCAACGTCTTTCAGGGCGATGTGAACGAAGGGACGCCAGCTTTCTCGAAAGATGGCAAGACCATGATTCTGGCGCGGGGTAACAACGGTAAACGCAAAGGTGGGCTCGATGTTGACTTATACATCAGCCGCCTGGAAGGCAGTGCCTGGAGCCAGCCGCTGCGCCTGCCCATCAGCGACTCGCTCGCGTGGGATGGTTCGCCGGCGTTCTCGGCCGATGGCAAGACATTGTACTTTGCCTCGAACCGGGCCGGTGGCGCAGGGGGTATTGACCTCTACCGAACCAGCATCGACGCATCGGGACGCTTTAGCCGTCCGGTCAATATGGGCCGCGACATCAACACGCCCGGCGACGAGATGTTTCCCTATGTAGGTGCCAATGCCAAACTGTATTTTGCCTCCGACGGCCATCCCGGCCTGGGAAAGCTGGATGTGTTTGTAGCAACCCGTTCGGGTGGGGTGACACGAGTGGAAAATATGGGACAGCCCATCAACTCGCCCTCCGATGACTTCGGCCTGATCTATACCGACCCGACCAAAGGCTTTATGGCGTCCAACCGGGCGGGCGGCAAAGGTGACGACGATATTTATTTCTTCCAGGAAGGGCCAATTGCCGACACGACCACGATTGTTGTGCAGACGCCCCCACCAGCCAATGCCCCTAAAACGGTACGCTATTTCATCGCGGGTACTGTTTCGTCCAATGAAACTCCCATTTCTCCCCTCGATTCGGCCAAAGTTCGCATTCTGGACGATGCGACGGGGCAGCCAATTGCGGAGGTTGTAACGGGGCAGCCGGGCACGTTCGGAAAGTTTCCGCTGGTAGAAGGGAAAGACTACACGATTCTGGCCGAGCGGAAGGGCTATCTGACCCACCGCGAGCCGTTTACGATGCAGGGCAAGAGTATTCCGTCTGTCTTTCTGACCAAACCCCAAACCGATACGACGTTTAACGTCGCTATTCTACTCGACAGGTCGGTATTGAACAAGACATTTGTTCTGGAGAATATCTACTATGACCTTGATAAGTATAACATCCGATCTGACGCGGCTCCCGAACTCGATAAGATCGTTGTGATCCTGAAAGACAACCCAACGCTCAAACTGGAACTCAGTTCGCATACCGATGCCCGGGCTCCGGATGCCTACAACATGAAGCTATCGCAGAACCGGGCAAAATCGGCAGTAGATTACATCGTCTCGCAGGGTATTTCGTCCGACCGGTTGGTGGCAAAAGGTTACGGTGAAACCCGCCTGGTGGTCAAAAACGCGAAAACCGAAGAGGAACACCAGCGTAACCGACGAACAGAAATCAAGATTCTGGAATTGTAACTGTTACAAAAAGCGAAAAGCGGCCTATGAGAATCGTTCATAGGCCGCTTTTTTTGTATAAAAATAAGGGATTCGTCAGCTTAAGAAATGATCAACAGTTTTTCAAACAGGGTAGGTGGGTATCATCTTTGGGATAGTACTGAAAACGTAAAATTGCGCCAGGAGACCTACTTGTTGGCGATAGATTTAGTATTATTATAGGTTCTTCGGACAAAATGTAAAACTCAACACAACGAAATTGCCAACTGAGCAGTCGGCCAGTTTGTGATTTATTCGACCATCCCTATGGCTAACGTTTTAATTCATTTCGCTCATCCGGCACTGGAGAAGTCAAGGGCGAATCGAGTGCTTATTGACGCTGTTCGCGACCTTCCCTCCGTCACGGTGAATGACCTGTATGAACAATATCCGGACTTCGATATTGACATCGACCGCGAACAGGAATTGCTGCTGCGTCACGATTATATTTTGCTGCATCATCCCATGTACTGGTATAGCGCACCAGCCATCGTTAAGCAATGGGAAGACCTGACGCTGGAACATGGATGGGCGTATGGCAGGGAGGGTAATGCCCTGGCCGGCAAGAAGATGATGAATATTTTTACCTCGGGCGGACCCCGGGAGGCCTATACCGAAACCGGGTTTCATCAGTTCACGATACGTCAGTTTCTGCTCCCTTTCGAGCGCACCGCAACACTCTGTAAAATGATCTACCTTCCTCCCTTTGCCGTGCATGGAACGCACCGCATGACGGATGAAGATATTCTGGCTGCTGCCCAACAATACCGAACGCTGGTGAAAAACCTGACGGCCGATGATATCGACCTGGATATGGCGAAACGATCGGCTTACGCCAATGAATTACTAACTCAACCTCACTCCTTATGAGCCATTTAGTACTTGAACAAGCGATCATTTACCTGGCAGCGGGTGTCGTATTTGTGCCCATTGCCAAACGATTGGGGCTGGGCTCGGTATTGGGCTATCTGATAGCCGGTATGGTTATCGGGCCTGCGGTGCTGGGATTGATCGGCGAAGAGGGCAAAGGGGTTATGCACGTCGCTGAGTTTGGTGTCGTGATCATGCTGTTTCTGGTTGGTCTGGAGCTGGAGCCGGAATTGCTATGGAAATTACGAGTCCCGGTGGTAGGACTGGGGGGCTTACAGGTACTGGTGACCTCACTGGTTATTGGTGGCGGGGCTTTTTTGCTGGGGCTGCCGTGGCAGGAAGCGCTGGCTATAGGCATGGTGATGGCCATGTCGTCAACGGCCATCGTCCTGCAGACAATGACGGAAAAGGGTCTGATACAAACGCCTGCCGGACAGTCGACGTTCTCGGTCTTATTATTTCAGGATATTGCCGTTATTCCCATATTAGCCATACTGCCTTTGCTGGCTACTTATCCGGTAGACCATAACGTAGAAGGCGGTGAGCATTCACTATTGAGCGGCCTGCCGAGCTGGGTACAGCCATTGGCTGTTTTGGGAGCTGTGCTGTTGGTTATTCTGTTGGGGCGGTTTGGGATGCGTCCCGTTTTTCGCATCATTGCCCGTACCGGTTTACGGGAGGTATTCATTGCGTCGGCCTTTCTGCTGGTCGGTGGCGTGGCCTGGTTAATGGAATCGGTCGGGCTGAGTCCGGCATTGGGTGCTTTTGTGTCGGGTGTCGTATTGGCCAACAGTGAATATAAACACGAGTTGGAAAGTGATATCAGCCCCTTTCGTGGACTGCTCCTTGGTCTCTTTTTCATCTCGGTAGGGGCGTCTGTTGATTTTTCACTTATTCTCGATAATCCTTTACTGATCATCGGCCTTGTTCTGGGCTTGATGACGATGAAGGCACTGGTATTGGGCTTGTTGGGCAATCGCTTTAAACTGGCTAAGGATCAAAATCTGACCTTTGCCCTGGGTCTGTCGCAGATAGGGGAGTTTGCCTTTGTATTGCTCTCATTCACGCAGCAGAACGGCATTCTGAACGCTTATACCGCAGGCGTATTGACGGCTGTGGTCGCTATAAGTATGGCGTTGACGCCTATTCTTTTTCTGGTTAACGAAACCTATCTGCTTCCCTGGATGAGCCGGGGACTTCAACCCAAGAAAGAAGCTGATCACATTGATGAGAAGAACCCGGTGATTATTGCCGGCTTTGATCATTTCAACAACATCGTGGGTCGTTTTCTGCGGGCTAACGGAGTCGGTACCACTGTACTGGATTTTGACGCTGATCGTGTCGAAACCCTACGACGAATCGGTCTGAAGGTTTATTATGGGGATGCGTCGCGTTACGACCTGCTTCATTCGGCAGGTGCACACGAAGCCAAAATCATCGTCATTGCGCTGGAAACACACCACAAAACGCTGGAGTTGGTCAAGACGGTTAAGAAACATTTTCCGAATTTAACCATTCTGGTACGGGCACACGACCGTAGCGACGCCTACGATTTCGTGGGGGCGGGTGTGGAGCATATTTATAGAGAAACGTTAGATACGTCCTTGCGAACGGGCATTGATGTAATGCGTATGTTAGGGGGAAGGGCTTACTACACCGAACGGTCGGCACGACTGTTCCGACGCCACGATGAAGATGCCCTGAAGGAGCAGGCTGATGTTCGGGGTGATAAGAGCCAGTATTTTAACACAACCCGACGCCAAATCAAGGAGTTGGAAGAGTTGATCCGGTCTGACGAGGCCGACCGCTGGCTACGGGAAGTGGAAGAAGGCTGGGATAGCGATTCGCTGCGAAAAGAAATAAATAGCCTGGCTACTAAATAATGTGAATAGCATAAGCTAGATCAAAATCTAGCTTATGAGCAGTTATTGTTTGCTTTTCATAGCTACTAAAACAAAAAAATCTAACCACAAAGGCACAAAATTCACAGAGATTAAGCGGGGGCGAACGTATCCTGTCAACCTCTGTGTGCTGTGTGCCTTTGTAGTTAAACTTTACTGTATTGCGCATGGATTACTATCATAAGTCGACCCGATATCAATTTGCATTCAGCCATTATTCACGTTAAATAGCTGGATTCTAAGGGCTCATTTGTAGATTGTCGGGTGAAGGAACGGTACGGGTCCGCGTCTGACCGCTTTTACGTGTATCGACCTTCGTCAATTTCCGTCTCTGTGTGATTAGGACCAACCGAAACAGAACCAGCGACAGGGTGTTTACTTTTTAAAACCAATTGGAAACATGAATCCGCAAAACGACAGGCTGCGCCAATTTTCCGTTATGTTCAGCATCATCACCCTTATCGTGATGAACTACCTCTCAAACGTGGGAGCCTTCGGCGGGCAAACGAACAAAGTTATTTCGGATAAGTATCATACGCTGATTACCCCGGCGGGCTATGCCTTTTCCATTTGGGGAATCATCTTCCTGGGCTTGCTGGCCTTTGCCATTTACCAGGGGCTGGGCTCGCAGCGGACGAATCCGCGTTTTCGGGCCATTGGCTGGTGGGTGGTGTTGAATGCTCTGGGCAATGCGGTCTGGAGTCCACTTTTTAATAACGAGCTTATTGGCGTGGCCTTGGTCGTTATTCTGGTGATGCTGTTCTCGCTGGTTATTATTGAGCAACGTCTGCTGCAACGCGTGGCTGTCCCTGTTATCCAGACGGATCCTGATGTGACCCTGCCGGAGTCACCCGCGACGCCCACAGAGACCTGGTTGGCCCGGATACCGTTCTCCATTTATTTTGGCTGGCTCACCGTCGCCACGATTCTGAACGTAACGGTATTCTTGAAAGCAACTGATTTTAGTTTGATGGGCTTATCTGAACAGACCTGGGCTATGGCCATGCTGGTTGTTGGGCTGTTGGTAGGAGCCGTTGTCTTTAATCGCTTTAGAAGTGTAGCGTATATATTGGTCTTTACCTGGGCCTATGCGGCCATAGCGGTAGAGCAGCAGGGCATTGGCCAGATACCGCTTATAGCGGGTGCGGGGGCTATTGTGGCGGTCGTGCTGGCCATTGTGGGTCTGATTTCCAAGAAGACACCCGTTTATAGTTGAGGGAGGTTAACTCCACCCCAAACGGCGTACCGTTTGGGGTGGAGTCTCTACCTGCTTACTCTTCCATCACCGTGATGCTGGTGATCTTGTCGCCCTGCTTGATCTGGTCGATAACGTCCAGACCATCGACAACTTTACCGAAAACGGTGTGGTTGCGGTCGAGGTGGGCGGTGTTCTGACGGTTGTGGCAGATGAAAAACTGCGAACCGCCTGTGTTACGTCCTGCGTGAGCCATCGATAGAACGCCCCGGTCGTGGTACTGATTTTCGCCCGTCAGTTCGCAATCAATCGTATAGCCGGGTCCGCCCGCACCGGTGCCGGTTGGATCGCCCCCCTGAATCATGAAATTTGGAATAACACGGTGAAATTTAAGACCGTCGTAAAAGCCTTTTTTGGCGAGGGTGATAAAGTTATTGACCGCTTTAGGGGCATCTTTCTCGAAGAACTCAATGGTCATCGTACCCTTGTCGGTATTCATTTGTGCCTTTGGCATGACTTCAATCGTTTTGTTATGTGACAAAATTACAATGATTTCCCGTCAATCGTTCGCAATCCGAAATAACTGAGCCCATGGCTATAGAAAGTTGTCTTGACAATTTATTCTTTGAATAAGTCAATTGCCTTGTTTCGTTTTTTTAGAATAATACAACTAAATTGCCTGATGGTAAGTTAGAAACGCCGACAATTCGTCTTTAACTTCTTGGTTTTATGCAATTATACTCACTTGTCTGCGGGTAATTGAGTAATGGTTCATAGGCATTAATCGTAAATTTCCTGTTTTTGCCCGCTCGCCATGTGGATCGTACGCCTAGCGTTAGAAAAGAAATACACCATTGCCGTAATGGCCTTGCTGATCATGATTATGGGCGGGCTGGCCGTAACACAAATGCCCACCGATATCTTTCCCCGGATCAATATTCCGGTGGTTTCGGTCATCTGGGGCTATAGCGGGCTTTCAACCAACGAGATGGAGAAGATGATCACCAACTTCTCCGAAACGTCTCTCATCAACAACGTCAGTGATATCCAGCGGCTCGAATCCCAGACGTATAATGGTACCGCTGTACTAAAGATATTCTTCCAGCCAACAGTTAAAATAGAGGAAGCGCTCGCCCAGGTGACGGCTATTTCCCAAACGATCCTCGTCCGGATGCCGCCCGGTACACAGCCGCCCCTCATTGTCCGCTATAACGCTACCGACGTGCCGGTGCTTCAACTGGGCCTCTCGTCCGACAGCCTGACCGAATCGCAAATTACGGACTATGCTCAAACGAGGGTGCGGCCTCAGATTTCGACGGTACCCGGAAGTCGACTCTCCCAGGCGTTTGGCGGGAAAACCCGTCAGATTGCGGTCGACCTCGAACCGGAACAACTGGTGGCGTATAATGTAACGCCCGAAGAAGTGACGAATGCCGTGGCTGCCCAAAACCTGACCCTGCCTGGCGGCTCGCTGCGGCTGGCTGAGCGTGAATACAACGTCCGGCTGAACTCGAAGCCGGACGTCATTGCAACACTTAACGACATTCCCATCAAGACCGTTGGCGGCACTACGGTTCACATGCGCGATGTGGCCAACGTTCATGACGGCGCGGCTGTTCAGTCGAATATTGTGAAGCAGGACGGCAGCAAAGGCGTGCTGATGCGGATTGTGAAAACGGGAAATGCATCCACGACGCAAATTGTCGATAAAATCAAGAATCAGATTCTGCCAACGGTACGGGCGGCCGCTCCGTCGAACCTTCGGATCGAAGCCCTGTTCGACCAGTCGGTGTTTGTGCGGGCGTCGATTAAAGGTGTACTGGTTGAGGGGATGATTGCGGCTTTGCTCACGGCGGGGCTGATTTTGTTGTTTCTGGGAAGCTGGCGCAGTACACTGATCGTGGCGGTGTCGATTCCGCTGTCAATTCTGGCGTCGCTGATCGTTTTGTACCTGCTGGGCGAAACGCTCAATATTCAAACGCTGGGCGGGCTGGCACTGGCCATCGGTATTCTGGTCGATGACGCGACGGTGACCATCGAAAATATCCACCGAAACGAAGAACTGGGTATGCCGCTACGGCAGGCCATTCTGGAAGGGGCGCAGCAGATCGCAACGCCAACGCTCGTATCGACACTCACGATCTGTATCGTGTTTACATCGGTTTTATTTCTGGAAGGCCCCGCCCGGTTCCTGTTTGGGCCGCTGGCCGAAGCGGTGGTGTTTGCCATGCTGGCGTCGTATGTTCTCTCCCGGACGCTGGTGCCCGCCCTGGCCGATTTAATGCTGCGGGGGGAGTCGCAGCACAACCACGATACAACCAAACGGCCGAATGCCTTTGCCCGCTTTTACAACAGATTCAACGCGGGTTTCGACCGGTTCCAGGCGCGTTACCTCCGGGCTTTGGAATGGGTGCTGAACAACCGCCGTACGGTACTGGCCGTATTTGTGGTGGTGGTCGCGTTTACGTTTGTGCTGATTCCCTTTGTAGGACGTGATTTCTTCCCGCAGGTTGATGGGGGGCAGATCAGGCTTCACCTCCGCGCCCCGGCCGGTACACGCCTTGAATCATCGGAGCAGATAGCGGCTCAAACCGCCGAAATCGTGCGCGAGGTGATTCCCGAGGAGGAAATAAGTTCTGTCATCAGTAATATTGGCCTGACCTCCGAGCGGTACAACTTCTTCTTCTCCGATAACTCATCGGCCAGTGCTGCCGATGCTGAACTGCTGATCTCGCTCGACGAAGAGCGGTCGCGCCCTACCATCGACTACGTGCGCGAATTGCGGGCGCGGCTCCGGCAGGAAATGCCCGACGTGACGTATTTCTTTCTCCCTGCCGATATCGTTAGCCAGATCCTGAACTTCGGTTTGACGGCCGCCATCGACGTGCAGGTGTCTGGCTTCGACCGGGCGAATAACCTCAAGGTGGCCCGTGAACTGGAAGCCAAAATAGCGCAGGTGCCCGGGGCGGTCGATGTGCATTTGCACCAGGTGCTGGACGCGCCCGAGCTGTTTCTGGCCGTTGACCGCGAACGGGCGAGTCAATTTGGCCTGACCGAACAACGGGTCGCCACGAACCTGAATATTTCGTTGAGCGGCACCGGGCAAACCCGGCCCAACTTCTGGCCCGATCCGGTGAGTGGTTTCCCGTACATCATTGCCGTACAGACGCCCCCTTACAAACTCGATTCCTACGATAAACTGCTTCAAACACCCATTGCCCCCGGTTCGGCCGATCGGACAACGCCCCAACTGCTTAGCAATGTGATGACCATGAAGCGCACCGTAGCGCCGGTTATTATCAATCGGGTCAATACCCAGCCGAGTTACGACGTCTATGCCTCTGTCGAGAAAACAGACCTGGGCTCGGTGGCCAAAGCGCTGGAAGAACTCACCGCTGAATACAAGACCCAACTCAAGCCGGGTAATGTCATTTCGATTCGCGGGCAGGTCGAAAGCATGGAAAGTGCCTTCAGTCGACTGGGCCTGGGTATCGTGTTTGCGGCCCTGCTGGTGTATCTGCTGATGGTCGTCAATTTTCAATCGTTCCGCTACCCGTTCATTATCATTACGGCGTTGCCCGGCGCGTTGTGCGGTATGGTCTGGATGCTCTTTCTGACCGGCACAACCTTCAGCATTCCTTCGCTGATGGGGGCCATCATGAGCGTGGGGGTGGCTACCGCAAACAGTATTTTGCTGGTCAGCTTCGCCAAAGACCATCTGCCCGAAGTGGGCGGTAATGCTTATGAAGCTGCTCTGGAAGCCGGCCGAACGCGTCTGCGGCCCATTATCATGACCGCTATCGCCATGATTATCGGTATGCTGCCGATGTCGCTGGGGCTGGGCGAAGGAGGAGAGCAGAACGCACCGTTAGGCCGGGCCGTTATTGGCGGCCTGCTATTGGCTACCTTTACCACGCTTTTGTTTGTTCCGGTCGTATTCAGTTATCTGGCCCGTAAAACCAACCCAGACAACCAATCGTCACCTATTGTCTAATGAACCTGATCTACCATATCGTTTCGGCCGCTGACTGGGAAAAGCAGGAAGGTCTGCCTGTTTACGAAGCCCCCAGTTTGCTGGCTGAAGGCTTTATTCATCTCTCCCGCCAAGAACAGGTTGCCGGTACACTGAGCCGGTATTATCAGAATGTGCCGGGTCTGGTTCTGCTGCATGTCGATTCAAATAAGCTGACACATGAGTTGAAGTACGAATTGGCGACCAATAATGAATCGTTTCCCCATTTGTACGGCCCTCTCAACAAAGATGCGGTGGTTCATATAGAAACTCTACCCGTTCCCTCATAACTCATGAAAGCACTTCGCATTCTTATTCCCCTTATTCTGCTTATTGCGGTGTTTGTCTTCTTTGGGGTATTGCCGCGTATCCGCAATACACAGGAACTGAAGGCGGCCGTTGCCGACGAAAAAAAGCGTGAGCCTATCGTGAATGTCGTGCCGCTGAAACGCTCGTCGGATACGACGGGGCTAACCCTGCCTGGCCAGATTCAGCCGTACCGCCAAACGCCCCTCTACGCCCGTACGCAGGGGTTTCTTCGCCGGTGGTATGTCGATATTGGTGCAAAGGTGAAACAGGGACAGCTGCTGGCTACTATCGACGCGCCCGAACTCGATCAGGACATTGCCCGTGCCAAAGCCGACCTGCAACTGGCGAAGACTAACCTGGATCGATTACAGAGCGTTCAACTTCCCGGCGCCATTGCCCGGCAGGATATTGACACCCGGCAGTCGGCCGTGACGGTGGCTCAGGCCAATCTGGGGCGGCTGGAAGCGTTGAAAAACTTACAGCAGATTCGCGCTCCGTTCAGTGGCATCGTGACCAGCCGGACGGCCGAGAATGGAAATCTGGTCTCACCAGGAACGGGGCAGCCTTTGTTTACGCTGTCGGAAGTGGGTTCCCTACGGGTATTTGTGGATGTGCCGCAAACGTATTACCAATACATGAAGATCGGGATGCCCGCTACGGTGACCATTCCTGAACTCAAAAATCAAACCTTTAATGGGACGGTGATGCACACATCGGGCGCGTTGCGAAGCGATTCCCGAACGCTGCTGGCCGAAGTGGTGATCCCGAACCCAAAACAGGGATTACCATCGGGCTTATACAGCCTCGTCAAATTTACTATGATCAGTGCGAAAGCACCGGTCTTGATTCCGGCCAACGCCTTACAAATAACTGCAGAAGGGCCGCGTGTGGTGGTGGTCGATGAAGGGCAGCGTGTACATTTCGTGCCCATTACCCTGGGCCGTGATTACGGCACAACACTCGAAGCCACCAGTGGGCTAACGGGTCAGGAACTCGTAGTGACCAATCCAAACGACCGCTTGCGCGACGGTCAGAAAGTAGTTTTTCGAAAGGCTGTAGGGGCAAAAACAATAGCTCAGCGATGATCAAGTTTATTAGTATTAGTTTCGTTATCAGTAGTTTCGCTGTTCAGGTTGCCGCACAAACGGTTCCGCTGAACGCCCCCGGTGGATCAGTGAACGTTCAGCCGGGCAATGGCCCCGCCAACGTACCCGGTACGGTACAGTCGCAGGCGCCCAATGCTGTCGGTAATGCCCTGCCTAACACGACCGTGACGGCCGCAGACCTGACACCAACGCTGACCATCAGCGGTTTCCAGCGGTTCGGCGATCCGATGCTGGAGTCGCTGATCCAGTTGGGGCTGGACAATAGCCCTAACCTCCGGGCTGCACTGAGTCGGCTGGAAGAGTCGCGAATTCGGGTACGGATAGCGCAATCCTTTCTGTCGCCTTCGTTGCGTAGTTCGGCCCTGATCACAACCCAGAGTTTGTCGGAGCGTCGTCCGCTCGCCGTTCCGAACCAGGCTGATTTACTGCCCCGTACACAGTTGAGTACCTTTCAGCTTTTGCCCGTTGATGCCAGCTATGAACTCGATCTGTTCAAGCGGATACGGGGCAGCATTACGGTAGCTACTTTACAGGCGCAGGCCAGCGATGCCGACTTTCAGTCGTTTCGGCTAACATTGGCATCCGACATCGCCCGCACCTATATGCTCATTCGGGGCAACGATGCCGAGCAGGCTGTTTTTCGCCGGAATATCCAGTCGCGCGACACGACCTTGTCCATCCTCCGCGAACGGTTTCGGGTGGGGCTGATCAATCAGATCGACGTGCAGCGTGCCGAAACCGATTATGCCGGTTTGCAGGTGATGCTGAAAGGGCTGGAACGGTCCCGCGTTGAACTCGTGAATGGCCTGGCGCAACTATGCGGGCAGAGTCCCGTCGATTTTTCCGTTCCATCGGGCGCTTTGCCAACGACTGTACCTACGTATCCTTACGCCAGCGTGACGGCTGAACAGCTTCAGCGCCGACCGGATTTAATTCAGTTCATCCGGCAAAACCAGGTGGCAGCAGCACAAGTGATTCTGCAACAGGCCAGTACGCAGCCGCGCGTTAACCTGATTGCATCGGGTGGTATTTTGTCGGGTAAGGTCAACCACTGGGTCACCCCCAGCGCGGCCACTTACATTGTGGGGGTCAACGCATCGGTACCGATTTACGAAGGTCATCGGGCCCGCCAGAACATTGCCTTATCGAAACAGCAGACCCAAACCAATCAGCAGGTTTATTTGCAAGCGCTCCAACTGGCCCAGCGCGATGCCGAAACCGCACTGGACAACCTCCTACTGCTGCGGCAGCAAATTGAATTGCAGGGGCAGACGCTGACGCTGGCACGCCGAACGGAGCAATACAACCGTGAACTCTATGTACGGGGACTGGCTACTTATCTGGAAGTACTCGACGCCCAGCGGACTATTTTAACCACAGAGCAGCAACTTGTACAGCTCCGAAGCCAGGAAGTCCAGTTTGCCGTAGCCCTTCTTCGAACAATTGGGGGGGATTATTAGGTTTTACCAATTAGAAGTTTCTAGTTTGTGCCATTGTTTATCTTATTCAATAAACATAAACTCTGTAGATACTTTATATAAAATAGTAAATATATTCGTTTTGAAAGTAACCTTTTAGTGGCCTTGGTGTCATAAATCAGTGTATCATCCATGAATCATACGTACGTAATAATTATGGCGGGGGGTGTAGGAACCCGCTTCTGGCCTTTTAGCCGCACGAGTTATCCCAAGCAATTTCACGATGTACTTGGCACTGGCCGAACGCTCCTTCAGCAAACCGCCGACCGTTTTGACGGTGTTTGTCCGTCCGAAAACATTTTCATTGTTACCAGTTCGCTCTACAAAGAGCTTTGTCAGCAGCAGCTTCCACAGCTAACCGACGATCAGGTACTGTGCGAGCCCATTGCCCGTAATACAGCGCCCTGCATTGCCTACGCCTGTTATAAAATTGCCGAGCGCGATCCACAAGCCAACATTGTTGTGGCTCCCGCCGATCATATCATTTTGAAAGAAGAGGAGTTCCAGCGAACGATCCGGAAGGCCCTCGATGCAACAAAAGATCAGGATATCCTGGTAACCCTGGGTATTCAGCCAAGCCGCCCCGATACGGGTTACGGCTATATTCAGTACATTCCGGAAGAAGGAAATTCGGGGAAAGATCAGGGTCCGCTGAAGGTGAAAACGTTTACCGAAAAGCCGCATCTCGAACTCGCCCAGCAGTTTGTGGAAAGTGGTGAATTCGTCTGGAACGCCGGTATTTTCGTCTGGAACGTTCAGTCGATCATCAAAGCGTTTGACGCGCATTTGCCCGAAGTCGCCGAGATTTTTGCAGAAGGCAGTACCGCCTATTATACCGACCGCGAAAAAGCGTTTGTCGATAAAGCCTATTCGCTAACCCGGAGCATTTCCATCGACAACGGCGTAATGGAAAAAGCCGGTAATGTGTATGTGGTGTTGAGCGATTTCGGCTGGTCGGACTTGGGAACTTGGAAGTCCTTATATGAAGTGTCGGACAAGAACGATGACCTCAACGTGATCGATGGCCATATTCTGCTTTACGACACGAAGAACTGCATTATTAAAACGCCAAAAGACCGGCTGGTGGTCGTTAACGGACTCGACGGCTACATTGTCGCTGAATACGATAACGTGCTGATGATCTGCCGGAAAGAAGAAGAGCAGAAAGTGAAGAACTTTGTGGCTGACGCTAAAGAAAGAGGCACGGAGTTTGTTTAAGTTTGTTTTCGGGTGGGTTTTCCAGCCTGGCAAACCCACCCGAAAACAAGATGCCAGCGAGGCAATGGGAGAAATACCTGTTCGTTAGCTGTATGAACGACTGACTACCTTGTGAAGAACACATTCTATTTGTGCCTTATCCTGCTGCTGGCCTGCCTGCTTATTGAATGCAAGGACAAAACGGCCAGTTTTAACCCAGGGCCATCCGATACCCGCATCACAGGTACGTGGCAACTGGCGGAACGCTACTTTCTGAAGGATTCAACAAAGTCAATATTGACCGTTAACCTCGTTACCCGCCGGGATACCATTTCAACGGTAGTCGGCAACCAGATTGTGAAGCGTGATACGCTCATAACCCGAAACGACACGGTATTTGTCAGACGAGACACGTCATTTTACACCACACAACGATACCCGGTCAGACCGCCCCAAACGCTTACCTTCGGCTCCGATGGAAAGCTGTCGGCCAGTGGTTCCGAAATGACGTATTACAACCCCATCAAATACTTCCGGGTCGATACTACTTACCCTGATAGCCTGTCCATTAATTTCTTCATCAATACCAACGGGGCCACGGTTCCCTTTAAGCAGCGTTTGGTGGTGCAGCAGGATATGCTGATGCTGCTGACAAACTGCAACCAGACGGCCCCCTGCTATTCGAAATTTGTACGGGTGAAATAAGGAAATCCGCCGAATAGACTGCATTTTTGGCCTTAACATCCGTTTAGCCAAGTGCCTTTATGAGACGTATACGAGCCAGTACCAGCTGCCTGACCGCCGTTCTGTTTTTTTTGTCGGCCGCCTGGCTATCCGTTTTCTCCCAATCCAAACGAACCCTCCCGGAACTGCGCCAGCAGATTGAGCAGGAATTGAGCAAACAACCCGGCGTTTTTGCCGTCGCGTTTAAAGATTTATCGACGGGGAAAGAGCTGCTCATTCGGGAACATGAGGAGTTTCATGCCGCCAGTACCATGAAAACGCCGGTTATGATTGAAGTCTACAAACAGGCAGCTCAGCATAAACTGGCTCTGTCGGACCCGATGACGATCACCACGGAATTCAAGAGCATTGTGGATGGTAGCCCATACAGCCTCCACGCCGAGCAGGACAGCGATACGAGTATCTACAAGGCGGTTGGAACGACGCGCCCATTGTCGGCACTCGTTTATGACATGATTATTGTGAGCAGTAACCTGGCTACGAATATGGTCATTGAGCGGGTCGGGGCGCAAAACGTTACGCAGACCATGCGCGACTTGGGGGCCAAAGATATTCAGGTTCGGCGGGGCGTGGAAGATAGTAAGGCCTTTGCACAGGGGCTCAACAACACGACCACAGCGTATGACCTGATGGTGATTTTCGATAAGATTGCCATCGGGAAAGCCGTAAGCCCCAAAGCCTCCAAAGCCATGATTGCGACCTTGCTCGACCAGAAGTTCAACGATGCCATTCCGGGAAAACTGCCTAAAGAGGTGAAAGTGGCCCACAAAACGGGTTCCATCACGGGCGTTCGTCACGATTCGGGAATTGTTATGCTGCCCGATGGCCGGAAGTATGTGCTGGTTCTACTGTCGAAAGGCATTAAAGACGATAAGGCGACGATCGAGACGATGGCAACGGTATCGAAATGGATGTATGATTATGTAGTAAGTAGTCGGTAAGCGGCTGCGCCTAAGTTGGTAAGTTGGTAAGTCGGTAAGTCGGTAAGCGGCTTCGCCTAAGTTGGTCAGCCACTTACTGACTTACCAACTTAGGCGAAGCCGCTTACCGACTTACTTTTGCTAGCGCCCTTACCGGAAACGTACCCACTCCTTTGAACTTGGGGGGTGTGGCGCTAAACGTGAAGCGCGTGGATGGAAGTAAGTCCAGATTGCATAGGTGCTCGACAATCAGAATCTCCGCGCCAAGCAAAGTGCTGTGAACGGGCCGGCTGTTGCCCCGCGTATCGTCGATGTTATGCGAGTCGATGCCAACTAATTTCGCGCCACAGTCGCGCAGGTATTCGGCCGCATCGGCGGTCAGAAACGGGTGATTTTCGTAATATGCTTCGGTATTCCAGTACTTAGCCCAACCCGTGTGAATAAGCACAGCCCGATTTCGGATTTCATAATGTTGCAGATGGGCAGCGGTAATGGCCAGCGTTTCTGTATGTGGCATGTGGATAACGGTGCCCTCCAGATCCGTAAAAGCTTCCAGACCAATTTCCGACAGATCTTTCCCATGCTCGTAGCGATGAAATGGGCAATCCAGATAGGTCCCGGTATTGGTAACCATCTCGATCTTGCCAATTTGAAACTCGGTACCAGGTGCGTATAGCGAACGCGAGGCTTCCCGGCTCAGGTAATCGCAGACAATAGGAGCGGGCAAGCCTTTGTACGTAATCAGGCCATCTTCGATTGTGTGGCTCAAGTCGATCAGTCGACTCCGCTGTCCTTCTTCATCGTGTGCCGACTTTCGTTTGTGAGCCTCTACGATAATTTCTTTGTTGAGGATGTTGATTTTGCCGACCATCAGCAGGCGAAAATCATCAACAACATAGTCCGCCAGCGCCTGATCGGACATATCATCGCCGTCAATATCCAGCCGAAAATCTTCCCCTTTCAAGCTGCCGCCGTTAGTGAAGTAAATCTCAAAATCAAACCGAACTCGTTTTTGCATGCTGTGGCTGGCGCGAGCATAGGCTCGTGCCTTTACATAAAGCCAGTATTCACTGGCGGTTGCAGTGGAATGCGTCAGCGAATGCTGACTTCATAAAAAGGCACGAGTCTATGCTCGCGCCAGCGGCACAGCCGCAACTACTGGTTCCAGCCCTGCGCCCGGATGGGGGTTTGCTGACCGGCTTTGGTGGCGAGAACAATCTGCTCGGGATTTGCCGTCAGGTACCCGATGGCGGTAATGCGGGCGTTGGCCGACAACTTCTCGAACTCCTGCGGACGAACCGTAAACAGAAGCTCATAATCCTCGCCCCCGTTCAGAGCCGCTGTAATCGGGCTGATCTTGAACTCATCGGCGGCCAGGTGCGTCTGATCATCAATGGGGATATTCTCGTCAAAGAGCACCGCGCCCGTACCCGATTGACGGCAAATATGCAGTAATTCTGACGCCAATCCATCCGAAATGTCGATCATAGCCGTGGGGCGAATGCTCAGATCGCGGAGTTCGTGAACAATGTCGGTGCGGGCGTCGGGGCGGAGTTGACGCTGTACCAGATACGCCCGTTCTTCCGAAAGATTAGGCTGCATATTCGGGTCGGCCAGATACACTTGCTTCTCACGTTCCAGCAGTTGAAGGCCGAGGTAGGCCGCACCCAGATCGCCGGTTACGCACACCACATCGTTGGCTTGGGCCGTGTTTCGGTAGGTAATCAGGTTTTTGGGTACTTTGCCCAGCACCGATACCGAAATGACTAACCCAGACCGGGTGGCCGTTGTGTCGCCACCCACCAGGTCAACGTTATATGCCGAGCAGGCTGCCCGGATACCATCATACAGTTCATCGATGGCTTCTACCGGAAACCGGCTGCTTAGGCCAATGCTAACGGTTATCTGAATGGGCAGTCCGTTCATCGCGGCAATATCCGAAACACCAAAGGTGACGGCTTTATAGCCCAGGTGTTTCAGGGGAACGTAGGTCAAATCGAAGTGAATTCCCTCCACCAGCATATCGGTCGAGAGCAGTCCATAGTCGTCACCCCAGTCGAAAACAGCGGCATCGTCGCCAATACCCCGAATGGTTTCTGTGTGAGCGGGTGCCGTCGTGGCTTGCCGAATACGCTCTATAAGGCCAATTTCGCCTAGTTGGTTGAGATCAGTCATTGTGTGTTGGTTGATGTACCCCTGTACCCACGGACTAAAGTCCGTGTTTTTATAATCAGCCTGTTTACCCTTTTATTTTCAAAGGTAACTTGGCTTTTTTGTCATCTTGAGGAACGATTAAACGGCTTCAATTTATCAAAAACACGGACTAAAGTCCGTGGGTACGGTACAGCAAAAAGCCGCTCCGATTGATAGACGGAACGGCTTTTTTTATGAATTGGTTTACCGAGTCCTTAGGGATTCGTTAGGGTGTAGTCGTTCGTTGTGCCACCTGTTTTCTGGCTGGCCGTTGTGCGCGAGAGGCTCAGCGTGCCATCATCAATGGAGTTGATCGTGAACTCGATCGTGCCATTGGCACCCGTTGGCGACGGGGTCAGGTCAGTCAATACAAGGCGATTGTCAGCTGGTACGGAGTATTTGCCAACAAACACATTTCCGTCAAATTCGGTGTAGCGTACCGTTGGGGGCTGGCTAAGGTCGAGCTTGAAGGAGGTGTAATTACGAACGTTGGTCGTACCGGCCTTTGTATATACAGTCACTTTATTCTCGTCTACTTTGCTGGCTGTCCAAGTCTTGGCAATGCGCTCCGAAACGGGAGCCACTTTGCTGCCATTGCAAGCTATCAGCGCACTGAATAAGGCAACTAGCGAAAGAAAAGTGAGATAATGAGTCTTTCTCATGGTTAATCAAAAACAATAGAATCAGAAGTGGCTAAGTTACGCTAATTTTGTTGTCACTCGCAAAATTGATGCCTAATAATTCCCCCCGTTTGACTTTACGG
Source organism: Spirosoma aerophilum (assembly GCF_054782495.1). Taxonomy (NCBI): domain Bacteria; kingdom Pseudomonadati; phylum Bacteroidota; class Cytophagia; order Cytophagales; family Cytophagaceae; genus Spirosoma; species Spirosoma aerophilum. The sequence goes on from NZ_BAAGSJ010000017.1 coordinate 181,355, forward strand.
ACATCGAATGCCAAGCAATGAAACAGCGCTCCCGACCTACACCCGCTCGCAGCTGGCCCTGCGGAATGGACAGGACCGGGACGAAATCTGGTGCGCTTACGAAGGAACCATTTATGACCTGTCAACCTCGCGGCTTTGGCGAAACGGCAAGCACTATGAACACTGGGCCGGGCAGGATTTGACCGACGAACTGATCGACGCCCCCCACACCAACACCGTTTTCAGTCGCTTTTCGCCCGTTGGGAAACTAATTTAACGGTTCTGTGCCGGGCCGTTCCCGAAGCAGGAAACCCTGAACAAACAATGCTTTTAATCGCTGATAGTGGCTCTACTAAAACCGACTGGCGGCTTGTTGCTGCCGACGGTCAGGTCCTTGCTATTCAAACGGATGGTTTCAATCCATATTATCAGAATACGCAGCAAATTATCGATACGTTGCGGGCGCAGTTGCTGCCCCATTTGAACGACGCCAGGGTCACCAGCGCGTTTTACTACGGAACGGGCTGCACCGGCCCGGCCGTAAACCATGTTATTGCCGATGCCTTGCGGGAGGTGTTGCCTGCGTTACAAACTGTCGACGTAAATAGTGACATGCTGGGGGCCGCCCGGGCAGCAGTAGGCCATCAGTCGGGCATCGTTTGTATTCTCGGTACGGGTGCCAATGCCTGCTGTTACGATGGAACGACCATCATTCGCGGCATTCAGTCGCTGGGCTTCTGGTTGGGCGACGAAGGCAGCGGGGGCTATTTAGGCAAAACGCTGGTTCGGGACTTTTTTCAGCAGCGGCTCCCGGCCGATCTTCACGATGCTTTCCAGACCCGATACGCGCTGGATCGCGCCACGCTGCTGGAAAACGCTTATCAGAAGCCCTTCCCGAACCGTTACTTTGCTGCCTTCACGACCTTCCTGTCCGACCATCTGTCGCACCCTTACATTGGACAGCTGGTAACGGATGCATTTAAACTGTTTCTGACGACCTATGTCCGGCGTTTTCCGGAGGCTGACCAATGGCCGGTTCATTTTGTCGGGTCAATCGCCTTCTATTTTGCGGAGTCACTGCGTCAGGCCGTTAAACAAACTGGCTTAACAATGGGTCGTGTTGTGAAAGCCCCTGCTGATGAGTTAGTTGATTTTTATCAAAATGGGTAAGTTCCCCGCGTTCACTTGTACCTTTGTGAAAAAGAAATCAGCGTAAAGGGCGGGGCCTACCCCCGTTGACGTGAACAGCTCCAAAGGCACGGTAATTCCGTTTTCTGCGTTCGCCCTACGTTGAATGACAACCTGAAATAGTAATGGCAAATCGGTATTTTTTGAAAGTAAAAGACGTCGACCGCGAAACGAGCGACGCAGTAACCATAAGTTTCTGGCACCCCATTAGCGAAGAAATTCGATACCAGCCCGGTCAGTTTCTAACCTTTCTCCTGAACATCAATGGCCAGAAGGTGCGCCGGTCCTATTCGATGGCGTCATCGCCCCATGTCGATGTGTCGTTGGCGGTTTCGGTGAAGCGCGTGCCGGGTGGACTGGCCTCCAATTACCTGTTCGACCGGATCAAGCCCGGCGACATTATCGAATCGCTGGAGCCGATGGGGACGTTTGTGCCCAAACTCGATCCGCAGAACCGACGGACCATTGTCCTCATTGGTGCCGGTAGTGGTATCACGCCCTTGTTTTCGATGGCGAAATCGGCGCTGCACGTGGAGCCGAACAGCCGCGTCTGGCTCATTTACGGCAACCGGAACCAGGAGTCGATCATTTACAAAGCCCATCTGGATGCCATGGAACAGGCGTATGGAAAGTCGCGCTTTCAGGTGACCCACATTCTGAGTCAGCCCGCTGCTGGCTGGACGGGTGCCGAAGGGCGTCTGAATCAGCATACACTCACCAAGCTCCTCGATCAGTTGCCTAAAGCCGATTTACAGAACGCCAGTTTCTACATGTGCGGTCCCGATGGCATGATGGCAGAGGCCCGTTCGGCTTTGTCGCTGGTGGGTGTTTCGGCGGAGCGTGTCCACAAGGAGAGTTACGCCACGGCACCCGTTGCGGCTGGCGAGGTAGTGGAAGAGCCTCTGACAGCGGCTGAGAGCGGATCGCCGGAAGTAACGGTATTGTATGAAGGCAGCGAATATAAATTTGCCGTAGCACCGCACCAGACCATTCTGGAAGCTGCGCTGGATTTAGATATTGACCTGCCGTACTCGTGTCAGGCGGGTATGTGTACGGCCTGTCTGGGCAAATGCATCTCCGGCAAAGTGAAGCTGGATGAAGAGGATGGCCTGTCGGAATCTGAACTAAAAGCGGGTTACGTACTCACCTGCGTCGCCCACCCCGTAGGGCGTGATGTCGTGATCGAAATTGAGTAGTGTAGTACAAGAACAGTGTAGTACCGGGCGTCCCGCCCGGATGTGAATAGCGAAGACAGTTATAATAGACTACGCTTTCTTATCACATCCGGGCGGGACGCCCGGTACTTTAATACCCGGTTCTCTATTATTCTGGCCGCTCTGGTTTTTCGGGCTTCTCCGGTAACTCGGGTAATTCCGGTCTCTCCGGCCGTTCCGGTTTAGGCGCTATAGCAGGTTTGGGTAATGGACGGGGTGTTGCGCTGGCCCGGCCACGTATTGTTCGGGTAGCGGGAGCCGGGGGAGGAGCCGGTACACCAGGCAGAGGAGCCAGGGCTTCGGCCGGGGGCGTTGGTGGCGCTGGCGCCACAACACCCTTTATTGAGCGGGGGGGGCGTGGAGCACGGGCAGGACGGGGCGCTCGCAAGTCATAATTGTACTCAATCATTCCCTCTTCTGCTGGTGAGGGTGTTTTGATATCTTCGAACGGTAGATTTAACAGTTCGCCTTCATTGATCCGGATAGAATCCCTCAGCCTTGTCAGTTGCTTAAACACTTTGGACATGCTGTCTGAATACGGGCGAATCTGCCTTTTAGAAAGATCATTTATTCGTTTATTAGCCTCGGAAAGATTCTGTTCGGCGGTTGCCATTTCCGTCTGAAGTGCATCGTTGAGGGTGCGGAGATCGGCTCTTGAAGCTTGTTTTTGCAAATAAGCCATCTGTTCCTGCAATTGCCGTTTCTCCAGATACATATGCTGCCACTGCTTTATCGGCTCCCTCATTTGCGCAGAATATCTTTCCATAGCTTTCTCATAATCAGCCAACCGGCTCTGCAGTTGATCATACTTGAGCTTTATATCCAGAAATTTATTCTGGAATTGCTTGGGTAGTGTATCATCGTCAAACAGACGTTGATTGAGCCTATTTAGCTTATCGGGAGAATCAGACAGGGGAGACAGTGTTTTTAATGAAGCAAGTGCATTGTTTATAACTGTATCCTGAAGTTGCTTCCATCCGTTTGGCGTCATTATAGAATCGACAAGTTGTATATTGCTGTAATCAATGTGAGATAAGCCTTCGGCCAACGCGCTCATACCTGCTGCGTGGCTATGATTGGTTTCGATAATCGTCAGCAGAATATCCCGGTTAGGCTGTTTTACTTCATCGAGATTGAGTTGCCCCGCCATGACTTGGTCAAGTTCCCGTTGCAATTGGGCCACCTGTTTGGCCGGTAGCTTCTTCCCTTTCCAGATGACGTAATCGACCTTCCGGTTATCGGTCATGCTGAACTCCGTACCATTGCCCGTTTTATGTTTCCGGCTTGGGTGGGGTTGGCTGACTTTCTGCTTCGGTTTGGCCTGTTGCTGCACCGCATAGACCGAAACGCTCATCAGCAGAATGGTGGCCAGGGTTAAGCCCGCCAAACTGCCGTTTGAGATGAACGGGCGTGTGGGAACGCCCAGCATCCGCCGAACTCGATGCAGTAACTGCTGCCGCTTAGTCGCAAATGCCATCGCCAACGCAGGAGTGGCCTGTATGTGTGTCAGCCGCAGTTCCTCGACATGGGCGAGTGCCTGCGCCAGAATACGACCGTCGCCCCCGCAGGCTTGTACGGCCAGATCATCGCAGCAGTGTTCGCGTTCTTCGCGTACCCGTGCCGACAGCCACCACAAGGCCGGGTGGAAGAAATAAAGCACTTCGACCACCGATTGCAGGAGATTAACCGCGTAATCGTGCCGTTTAATGTGTGCCAGTTCATGCGCCAGAACGGCTTCGACCTCCCGCGTTGTCAGGTTCGTAACCAGGCCGATAGGTAGTAAAAGAATGGGTTTCAGCACGCCAACGACCATAGGTACGGCAATCCGGGTGGACTCCCGCACCTGAACCGCGCTCCGAATTGCCAGTGTAGCCCGGAGGTCATCGGTTATGTGCAACCAGATGCTTGACGCCGGTTTCGTCGCGGTTTTGGTAAGCCGTTGCAGATAGAGCCAGCCACCCGCCAGCCGCAGACCAAAGAGCACTACGCCCAGTAGATAGACAAAGACAAACTGGCTGAGGTGATTCTCCAGAAACAGCTGCACTTGCTGATGCCAGGGTAGCGTTTGGGTCATGGCCTGCCAGCGAATCGGCAGCGTTTGCATCGCGACAGCCATCGGTTTTGACGAACCGATACTGACCTGCGGCTTGTAATACCAGGCGAAGGTAGCCGCCGAAACAACCAACTGACAGAGCAGCGTCAACGTACCGACCCGGTAGCGGACCGCACTCGACCGGTTGCGCAACAGATGCAGGACAACCGCTACCGGCAATACCAGCGCAAATCCCTGCCAGACAGCGTGGAGCAATGTCCAGCCGAGAGCATCGGCAACCGGACTTGAGAGAAAATGGAGAGAATTCATAAACGTATTGTCTGTTGGTTTAGAAAAATCTTCGGTTTAATGGTGAAAGAGCGAAAGAGTGAAAGAGTGAAAGAGTGATGAAACCTGCGCCAGCCTTTCGCTCTTTTACTCTTTCGCTCTTTCGCTTTTGCCGTCGCTACGGTTCAGGTCATTGAGCAGGTTCTTGATTTCGTCCAGTTCCTCGCGCGAGGCCTTGTGCTGGCCCAGCACCTGCATCACCAGTTTGGAGGCCGAGCCGCGAAAGGCCGTTTCTACAAAGCGATCCACCAAGTTTCGTTGCGTGTCTTCTTCACTTACCAGTGCCGTATAGGTGTGCGAACGGCCGTCTTCCTCCCGCGATAAAAACCCTTTTTCATGCATGATCTGCATTAATTTCAACGCGGTAGTGTAGCCAATATCGCGGCCCTGGCTCAACTTATCGTGTACTTGCCGGACGGTGCTGGGGCCGTCGGCCCAAAGGATATGGAGAATCTCCAGTTCAGAGTCAGTTGGCTTCATGATCTATCTACGAATAATTTCGTAGCAAACATATACGAACGATTTCGTAGTTGCAAATTTGTGAACAAAAAAGTTTCATAATGGCTTACAATAACATGGCCGAAAAGCCGGATAATCCCACATAAACCGTATAGACAAAACAGCCTTTGGCTGCACGGCCAACCAGCCGCGTGACAAGACCTATGACAGCAAATCAAACCCTGAATCTTCCTGCCCGTCCCACCCGGTCCTTTATTGGTGAAACGATTGAACTGACCAGTTGGGACGATGTGAAGCCACTGTATGAGGAATTACTGGACCGCTCGATCGACAATGCCGATGAACTGAAGCAGTGGCTGATTGATCGTAGCGAGTTGGAATCGTATTTGTCCGAAAATTTTGCGTGGCGATACATCCGCATGACCTGCGACACGGCCAACGAGGCTCTGGTCAACCAACTGAATTTCTTTATCTCTGAAATTCAGCCGCCCATGACGACCTACGGCAACGAGCTTGACCTAAAAGCGGTGAACAGCCCGTTCCTGAGTCAGCTCACCGACGATGGCTACGACATTATGGTGCGGGGTATGAAAAAAGCCATCGAGATCTTCCGGGACGAAAATATTCCGCTTCAAACCGAACTCCAGACCGAGGAACGCAAGTACGGAGCCATCGTCGGGGCGATGACGGTGCAGATCGACGGTCGCGAAATGACCCTGCCCGAAGCCAGCGACCGGCTCCAATCGACCGACCGGGCGGTGCGCGAAGAAGCGTGGCGTAAAATCTGGGACCGGCGTTATCAGGACTACGAAACCCTCGATCAGTTGTTTGACCGCCTGCGCGATTTACGCCATCAGATCGCTGTCAACGCTGGTTTTGCCAACTTCCGCGACTACTCGTTTGCGGCCCTTGGTCGATTCGACTACACCCCCGAGGATTGTGTCAACTTTCATGAATCGGTGGCCGAGGCTGTTGTTCCCTTTCTGAATAGCCTCGCCGAGGAGCGCAAGCAGAAGTTGGGCCGGGCCGACGTTTCGGTCGATGTGTTGCGCCCCTGGGATACCAAGGTCGATGTAGAAGGCCGCCCACCACTGAAACCGTTCTCGACGGGTAGCGAACTGCTGGAAAAAGCCATTACCTGCTTCGACCGGCTCGATAAAGAACTGGGCGACGACCTGCGGATCATGCGGGCAATGGGTCACCTCGATCTGGAATCGCGCAAGGGCAAAGCGCCCGGTGGTTATAATTACCCGCTCGAAGAGATTGGCGTGCCGTTTATTTTCATGAATGCCACCTCCAGCCTGCGCGATCTGGTGACGATGGTCCATGAAGGGGGCCATGCCGTACACTCGTTCCTGACACGGGATCTTTCGTTGAAAGCCTTCCGGAACCCACCTATGGAAGTCGCCGAACTGGCGTCCATGAGCATGGAGTTGCTGTCGATGGATCATTGGGATGTGTTTTTCGAAAACCCGGACGAACTGCGTCGGGCCAAGCTTCAGCACCTCGAATCCATTATCGAAACCCTGCCCTGGGTAGCCACCATCGACAAATTTCAGCACTGGATCTACGAAAATCCAACGCATACCGATGCGGAACGTCGCGAAAGTTGGCTGCATATTTACAGTCAGTTTACTGATACCGTTACTAACTGGGATGGCTTCGCTTTTTATCAGGAATACCTGTGGCAACGGCAGTTGCACCTCTACGAAGTGCCTTTTTACTACATCGAGTATGGCATTGCCCAGTTAGGAGCTATTGGTGTATGGCGTAATTACCGGCGTGATCCTAAAGCTGGTTTAGCGGGTTACAAGAAAACCCTGAGCCTTGGCTATAAAGCCCCGATCCGGGAAATTTATGCGGCTGCCGATGTTCCTTTTGACTTTTCGCTCAACCATATTCAGGAATTAATGAGTTTTGTCTGGCAGGAGATTGAAACCCTGAAGAACGGCCAGGTATAAGAAGTGGGCGTTCTTGTTTGGAAACCTAAGAGGTCTGACCTATTTTTGCCGAATCAATTCGTAATCAAGTGGCTATGAAACGCGTACTAAGCATAGGTTTGTTGGCTGTAACAGTGTTATCGCTGGCATCCTGCGACTATCAAAAATATAACTCAATCCGTCAGAACGACTACCGTGCCGACGATTACCGGGCCGACTACCGGGCGGGTGATGCTGAAGTATATGGAGCTGGCAGAGACTCTGCTGCGGTTCAGACGAAATATAAGTACACACCGAATCCAGAACTGGACGCCCGGACCCAAAAAATCCGCGAAAAGTTATTCGGTGCCGGTACATTGGGCCAGGGAGCATAATCTGATCCAGCAACAAAAGAAAAGCGATGGATTGGCGAAAAACGCTGATTCATCGCTTTTCTTTTGCGGCCGTTGGCTAAATTGGCTGAGGCTTAGTCTGTAAGTCTGAATGCCCGGAGAGGGAAGTCTGTTTTTTTTTCGTTACTTTGTTCGAATGAATCAGACATACAAAGTAGTATTATTTGGTTGACAAAGCTGTTCTATACACTAAAACGGATATGAAAATTGCATTAGTTACAGGTTCTGCCGGGTTGATAGGTAGTGAAGCGGTTGCCTTCTTTGCTGATAAATTCGATTTGGTTATTGGTATTGATAATAACATGCGTCAGTACTTTTTCGGCGCTGATGGCTCCACGGAATGGAATCGAAATCGGTTGGCAGAAGCCTACTCTAACTACCAGCACCGCCCCGCCGACATTCGGGAGGTGTCTCAACTGGAAACGATTTTTCAGGAATTCGGCACGGACATTAAACTGGTGCTGCACACGGCCGCTCAACCCAGCCACGACTGGGCAGCCCGTGAGCCATTCACCGATTTCGGCGTGAATGCCGTTGGTACGCTGAACATGCTCGAAATGACCCGGCTGCATTGTCCCGAAGCGGTGTTTATTTTCACTTCGACCAACAAAGTATACGGCGACAACCCGAACTTCCTGCCGCTCATTGAAACCGAGACCCGCTGGGAAATTGACCATAACCACCCTTACTTCGAAAACGGTATCGATGAGTTCATGAGCATCGACCATACCAAGCACTCTGTCTTTGGAGCCTCTAAAGTGGCTGCCGATATTATGGTGCAGGAGTATGGCCGGTATTTCGGCATGAACACCGGCGTTTTCCGGGGCGGTTGCTTAACCGGGCCAAACCACTCGGGGGCTCAGCTGCACGGCTTCCTGTCGTACCTCATGAAGTGCGCCATTACCGGCAATCAATACACTATTTTTGGCTATAAAGGCAAGCAGGTTCGCGATAACATCCATAGCTGGGATCTAGTGAACATGTTCTGGCATTTCTACCAGAACCCACGTCCGGGTGAGGTGTATAATGCAGGTGGTGGCCGATATGCCAACTGCTCCATGCTCGAAGCCATCGCCCTGTGCGAAACCATTTCGGGTAACAAAATGAACTACCAGTATTCGGAAACCAACCGGAGTGGCGACCATATCTGGTATATTTCCGATCTGACCAAATTCAAGCAGCACTATCCTGGTTGGGACTGGACCTTCGATCTGAAGGAAACCATGACCCAGATTCACGACAGCATGATGAGCCGTTTGGCACCATCTGTTTAAAGAAGTGTCTGATATCCTCTGATACGCACGGGCGGGAGCCGAAAAAGGCCCGGCCCGTGTTTTTGTTAAATCCGTACGTAGGGTAAACGCCGTAATTACCTGTACAAGACCTGAATTGAATGACCTGGCAAAAACAAGGACTGGTTTATAAACCGGACGGTTCCAAACCGTTCAGCCGAACCCACGCACAAGTTCCCTTTGGCTTCCCCATGGAGAATAAAGTGCGGGTGTATTTTTCAACGCGGGATGAGAACATAGCCTCAGCCGTTTCATTCGTTGAGCTTAATCCCGATAATCTATCCGAAGTAACCTACGTTCATGACAAACCCTGCCTGACGAAAGGAGAGGTCGGGATGTTTGACGAAACCGGAACCATGCCCTCCTGGTTCTTGCCCGTAGGCGACGAAATATGGTTGTACTATACCGGCTGGAACAAAAGCGAAACGGCTAGCTACCGGCTCTCGATCGGACTGGCTATTAGCCGCGACGGCGGACTAACCTTTGAACGCAAATACACCGGCCCCCTGCTCGATCGGTCCATTTACGACCAGGTCTGGATCGCGCAGCCCTGCGTTATGCGGGAAGAGCAGCCCGATGGGTCGATCCGCTGGCGTATGTGGTACCTCTCCTGCACAAAAATAGAAGTGATCAACGGGCACCCCGAGCCGTTTTATGACGTTAAGTACGCAGAATCGGCCGACGGTATCGACTGGAAACGTACCGGGCATGTGTGCGTAGGCTACGATCAGTTTACGGATGCCATTGGCCGACCAACGGTATATAAGGACGGGGATTTGTACAAAATGTATTTTTCCTACCGGAACGCGACCAATTATCGCACCGATGTTGAACGGAGTTACCGCATTGGCTATGCTGAGTCGGAAGATGGCATAAGCTGGACTCGTAAAGACGAGCTGGCGGGCATCGAACGATCGGCGGAAGGCTGGGATTCAGTGATGATGGACTATTGCCATATTTTTAAACATCATGACCAGTGGGTCATGTTATATAACGGAAATGGGTTTGGTGCATCGGGCTTCGGCTATGCAAATCAGCCCGCGGGCTGATCAGAATCAATCGCTGGAGAGTTGGATTTTCTCCGGATACCAGCCTACTTTGTGACACAATTTAAACAAGTGAGAACAGCAGCGAAAACCGCTCATTTACACGTTTTCTGTTATGAAAGAAGTTGCAAAATACCTGATAAAAATTGACGCTGAGTTTAAGGATGGCCGGATCGTTCCTGAAGTTCCTTATGAGGAAGTGATGCGGTTGGTCAACGAGCCGAACATCGTCATCATTAAAACCGGTATTCCGGAGTCGACCCTCCGCAGCGTTATTGACACGACCCGTGCCTGGGCTCAGCAAACGCCACTTGCCGAAGGACCGGATACATTCGACAATAACCAGCACAAGCAGCGGCTGCATATTGCCAAAATTCAGCAGGCTCCCCAGTTGTTTCACGATCATACGTTCGATGCGCTCCTGGACCTCGACGAAGCAACGCGGCAAACGCTGCTGGGTGTCTTTACGCCCATGCGTCAATTCTGGAATGATCTGACCGGCAACAACGAAGAATATGGCATTCGCAAAGGTCAGCCTTATTTCCATCCGCAGGTAACGCATTACCCATTGGGAGGCAGCTTTTTCGGCCGTCACTGGCACCCGCTGAATCCACAAAAGGTGGGCACCATTCTGGCGTTGAACCAATACGGCAAAGACTATACATCGGGTGGTACCGGCTATGTTATCAACGATCATATCGTGGAAACGGAAGGCTTCCAGGATATCGGCGACATCATTCTGTTCCGCTACGATCTGCCTCACTGGGTTAGCCCATCGAGCTTTGCCGATCGCTTCAGCTGGGATGATCCCGCTGGTCGCTGGGTAGCCATCCTGCCTTTTTACGATCCCTGGGCAAAACCAGCCGATAAAGATGAACCACAGGGCTGGAAAGCCCAGATTCAGACGGCAAAAAACCCGGTGCCCGAAACCGTTTAGTTTTTATCCTGCGGCCGTACCGATTAGCCCAAACCCGTGTTAGTAGCTAAACGTTGTAGACCGCCTATGTCCCCGTTATGATAAAAGTCAGTGTCCTGATTATTACCTACAATCAGAAGAAATTTATTCGTCAGGCTGTCGATAGCGTTCTGGCCCAGAAGACTACGTTTCCAATTGAGATAGTAATCGGGGATGATTTTTCGAATGATGGAACCCGGGAAATTATTCAGGAATACGAACGCCAGCATCCTGGTTTGGTGGTGGGTGTGCTGCACCCGCGCAACATGGGTAAAAATGGGGGTATTAATTTCCTGGAAACGCTCAAGCATACGAAGGGCGAGTATTATGCCCTGATGGATGGCGACGATTATTTGATCGATCCGCTGAAGTTACAAAAGCAGGTCGATCTGCTGGATGCGCATCCTGACTACTCGATGGCGTTTCATAATGCGCTCATTACTTACGAGGACGGAAGTCCTTCGCATGTACTGAACGGGCCCGATATGAAACCCTTCTACACGGTAGAGGACCTGATTGGAGAGGAGGAAATCTGGTTTATGGCCACATCCAGTACCATGTACCGCAACTCGATCAAAGAGTATCCGGACTGGTTTCGGGAGTCGGTTAGTGGCGATATTCCACGGCTGATTCTGAAAGCCAAAAAGGGGAATATCGGGTATATACCGGATGTAATGTCGGTGTATCGAAAAAATAGTAACGGAACCAGTTTTACGGATAAGTACGATGATGCCGTGTTTCTGCAGAATCGAATTGATATGTACAGCAGCATCAACCGCGAACTGGACTATAAATACGACGCCATCCTGAAACGGAACATGGCCCGGTATTATCGCATGATGCTGACCAGCAGGCAATTTAAAGACTCATATTTGAGTAAGTTGCGGCTGGCGGCCCGGTACTATTCGCTGGCAAAACCAGCATGGGGCGATTTTAAACCCCTTGTTTATAACCATCTGACACCACCAGCCCTACAGCGTGCTTACGGTGCGGTAGCCATTGGTCTACACCGTATTCTAAATAATTGACTTCGTTGGTTACGTTCATTTGGGCAACCGACACACATTTATTATTTTGTGAACCTAATTTAGAAACTAACAGAGGCTATGAATTTTTTTCAGCAAGTTGCCTATACAACGCCGGAAGAAACGATTCAAAACGTAAAGGAAGCCGTTCAGAATAATAAGCTGGTTTTCCTGTCTGGTTTTCAGGAAGATCTGCCGGTACACGATTTCTACAGCAAACTATCTGAAACGATTGGCCGGATCGGTGCTGCCGATGAGGACCTCGCAACGGGTAAAATGACCGGAAATCGCTGGATCGATATTACGTATGATCCGCAGATTCCTGATCGGTACCGGTCGAGCAATACCCGCCAGCCCATGCATACCGACGATTCGTATGTAGAACTGGGTGGCGAAGAAGCGGTTAATTTCTTCTATTGTGCTTCCCGCGCTAAAATCGGTGGGGCCACTACCTTCTTCGATCTGCCTGATCTGGTAGAGTGCATGAAGTTAGATGGTGAAGAGGCTTTGCTGGAGGAATTGATGAGCACCGATGTCGTTCATGCCAAAGGTGGTGCCCGTAAAGTGCGGAAGATCATCGACAAGGACGGCGAAGGCTACCTGGCCAACTGGAATTACTTCTGCCTGTCGCGCGAGGAAAATTCGGCCGAAGTGCTGGACCTCTGTGAGCGTTTTCATCAGTTCCTCGAATCACGGATTATGAATGCCGGTGTTATCATGCCTGTTCAATTACAGAAAGGTGAAGCCGTATTCTTCCACGACGACCGTGTGCTGCACGGCCGGAATGCGTTCTTCGCTGAATATCCGGGACAGCGTAGCCTCATCAAAGGAAAAATCATCATTACCCCTGCCGCCGACGCGGTTTATTAAGGCAGGAATTGATCTGATTCCCATATAATACAGTCTGGCAGTTCATAAATTTTATTCCTTTACTGGATAATTTATGAATGGCCAGACTGTTCTATTAGATAGCCGTTCACAAGAATTTACGCATGAGTGTATCCATAAAAGAGCAGCTAACCTCTCGTCTGGGCTTCGGCACCTGGCAGTTTGGCGGGCCAAATATTGTTAACGGAAGCCCAACGGGCTGGGGTGAAGTCAATAAAGAAGAAGCCATCCGGGCGGTGCACACAGCGCTCGACCATGGAATCAGTTTCTTCGATACTGCCGATAGCTACGGCCAGGGGCAGTCGGAGAGAATTCTGCAGGAAGCCTTTGCCCAAAAACCGGAGGCCACTAAGCTCATCTGCACCAAATTCGGTAACCGTCCGGCGCCCGATGGGCAAAACAGCCAGGATTACAGCGCCGATTACCTGGTCGAAGCCGTTGAGAATAGCCTGCGTCGGCTGGGCGTCGATACCCTCGATCTGCTGTTGCTGCATAGTCCACCCGATGCTTTCGACTGGGCGGACTACGACCCGCAACCATTTGAGGAGTTGAAACAAGCGGGCAAGATCAGGGCATATGGTGTTAGCTCCCGGTCGGTATATGGTGCCCGGCGCGTTTTGGAAGCTGGCTTTGGCAGCGCATTGGAAATCATTTATAACGCCCTGGACCGCCGGGCCGAAGAGCTGCTCTTTGCTGCCCCCAACGCCGATCAGTACCTGTTTATTGGGCGCGTTCCGCTCGCATCGGGCTTCCTGAATCCGGCCTACCTGACCCAGGACCCTGTTTTTCCGACCGACCAATACCGACATTACTTACCCGAGCGCGACCGTAACTGGCTCCTGGCTTCCATGCGCAAACTGGCTTTTCTGGACGAAGAGCCGGGTGGACTGGCCACGTCGGCACTGCGGTTCAGTTTGTCGAACGCATCGGTAGGGGTTGTTATTCCGGGTATGCGCAACGCTCAGCAGGTAGCCGCTAACCGGCTGGCCGAAGAGTTGGGGCCTTTATCGGCCGATTTGTTGGCGCGTATTCAGGAGGCTGTTCCGGAAGTGGCTGAGCATTGGAAGCCTAAAAGTTAGATTTGACAACCGTTATCTTTATTTTTGCGTATGAAATTGAGCGTTGTTATACCTGCCTACAATGAAGAAGAGTCGTTACCCGTAACGCTCCGGTCACTTTATCAGACGTTGGCCAAGCACGGGATTCCTCACGAAATCTGCGTGACAAACGATAATTCGAAAGACGGTACTTTGGCAATGCTGCAACGTTTGGCGGCTACCGAAATTCCAACCTTAACGTATTATACCAATCCGGGGCCTAATGGGTTCGGTTATGCCGTTCGCTATGGGCTTGAGCGTTTTTCGGGCGATTGCGTGGCCGTTTTTATGGCGGATATGTCTGACGATCCGGAAGATCTGGTGCAGTTTTATAACAAAATGCTGGAGACCAACGTCGATGCTGTTTTTGGGTCGCGCTGGATAAAAGGGGGCAAGGTGATCGATTACCCACCCCTCAAGAGGTACATCAACCGGGTAGCCAACTTCATTGTGCGGATAGTGATGGGCATTTCGTACAACGACACCACCAATGCCTTTAAACTCTATAAGCGGGAAACCATTGAAGGCGTGAAGCCTTTTCTGGCCCCGCACTTCAACCTGACCGTTGAGCTGCCCCTAAAAGCCATCGTGCGCGGGTACTCATTTGCCGTTGTGCCCAATAGCTGGACCAACCGGCGCTTCGGAGTGTCGAAACTGAAGATCAAGGAGATGGGAAGCCGCTACTTTTTCATCCTGATGTACTGCCTGATCGAGAAGTACTTTTCGCAGGGCGATTTCCGCAAAAAGACAAATTCAGCACCAGCGCAAACGGTGAGCCGATAGGCGATGGCATCAGCTGAAGGCCCCTTTCAGGCCTGGAATCTGATAGAGCGCCAGTGTTTGAACAACGGCCCAGATAACCGCACTAACGAGCATATACAGGAGTAACTGACCGCGTTTAACGCCAAACGAAACGGCGAGTATCGTGCCGCCAATGGGCGTGAGCAGGATAGGGGTCAGAAACGCAATACCTGCCAGACCAAACCGTTTCCAGATGCGAATGGCCATTCGGGTCCGTTTGGTAAATCGTTTGGCTGGAGCCGTTCGAAAACGCCCCATTAGGGCCTGTAAAGCCGCACCTGCATAAGTAATCAGAATAACGCTGATCATCATACCCAGCATGGTGCAGGTGGCCGTTTCCAGCCAGCTCAGGTCGAGGGCGGCACCTGATAGAGGCCCCGCCACGAATTTAACGGTGCTGGCAATAATGACAGATAGATACTTGGCGAATGGCATGGTCGTGCTGTGTTCTGGAACAACGTCACAAAAGTATCCGTTGTTCAATTAATATGCCGATCATTTCCTCTGCTTACTCAGGTCCACCCGCCTATCAGTATAACGGTCATCTGCAAACCGTCATTCCCAGTCTAACCCGTAACGTTACGGGGGTTGTGTACGAACGTGAACGGCTGACCCTGGGCGACGGCGATTTTGTGGATCTCGACTGGATCGAGCAGGGGCAGAGCCGGTTGGTTATCCTGACGCACGGCCTGGAAGGAGACAGTAATCGGCAATACATACGGGGCACGGCAAAACTGTTCGCTCAGCATCAATATGACGTGCTTGCCTGGAATTGCCGCTCTTGCAGTGGCGAGATGAACAGAGCTTTCCGGCTCTATAACCACGGCGAAATTGGCGACCTGACCGAAGTGATCACCCATGCGCTGCGCCAGAAACGGTACCGGGAAGTGGTGCTGGTTGGCTACAGCATGGGGGGCAACATCACCTTAAAGTATCTGGGTGTTCAAGGGCACGAGCTTCCCGACGAGATTAAAGCGGGCATCGCTATTTCGGCCCCTACCGATCTGGGCGCAAGTGCCGGGTTACTCGACCGACCCTCGAACCGCTTTTATCGAAATCGTTTTATGAAAAAACTGCTCGTCAAGATCAGCCAGAAGGCGACTCATTTTCCGGGTCGGCTGGACATGAACAAGCTGCGGGAGGTGAAGCAGTGGCGCGATTTCGACGAATTCTTCTCGGCACCCGTAAATAACTATCGCGATGCCGATGATTTTTACACCCAGGCATCGGCGGTCAATTACATGCCCGGCATCTGTGTGCCAGCTTTGCTCCTCAATGCCCAGAACGACCCGCTGTTATCGCCCGAGTGTTCGCCGGGCTGGCTGGCCGAAAACCATCCGTCTATTTTTCTGGAAACGCCCCGAACAGGTGGCCACGTGGGCTTTCAACTCGTTCGGGATCCCTATACCTATTCAGAACGCCGGGCGCTGGCATTTGCCCAGCGCTTAACTTAGTTTGCGGCTACACAACAGATCGCTTAGTTGGTGGCAATGCGCATCAACTCAGTAATCTGGTTAATGATAAGCGTGTTGTCTGGGGTTGATATGTCCTGACCCACAACCTGATAGCCTGTCAGTAAAATCCGGGAGGCCGGAAACGTTTTCGCCAGCTTGTCTACATATGGCTGAACCTCATGATTTGATGGTGTTGAGGTCAGCACCGTGAAAATATAATCGGGCTGGTGCAGCTTGTGCGCAAAGGCAAGTTCGTTGAAAGGCAGGCTTTGCCCCAGGTAAATGACTTTGTTGCCGCGAACCCGGATAAGGTAGTTTGCAAACAACAGACTAAGTTCATGGAACTCGCCTTCGGGCAGGTATAACATGTACTTTTTACCGGTGGTCGACTGTCTGGCGGATTGGGCGTCGATGGCAACAACAACTTTCTGTCGGATCAGGTTCGTAATAAAGTGCTCCTGCGCCGGACCAATGGAACCCGTTACCCATAGCGTTCCGATGCGGCTAAGGAATGGGTAAACAATGTTGATCATGGTGCTCTCAAAACCCGACTGGAGCGTATTGGCGCTGATGATTTTCTCGAACTGCTCTTCGTTCAGGTCCAGCATGGAAATGGTCAATGCGTGGATCTGATCGGGGTAATTGAGCTGTTTCTCAGATATTTTGATCACCTCACGGCTTAGCTCTTCGGTTGAAAATTTCGCAATCTCCGAAATTTTGTACCCGTGATCTTTCAACAGCGAGATGTTCAACACCCGTTTGAGGTCATCATCGCCATAAGCGCGAATGTTGGTGTCGGTTCGCTCAGGGGAAAGGATGGCATAACGTTGCTCCCAAATTCGCAATGTATGCGCTTTGATGCCCGACAACTGCTCTAAATCTCTAATTGAGTACGTACTCATGAATTAATCTTTGCTAAAGATACCAAATACTAAAGTACGAAAAAGTTTATTTTGTTCACTGTTTTCGGCAAAAACATTAAACAAAATAAAGGCATTCTGGACAAATTTAGGGATATTTATGAAAGACGGGAGATAAAGGGCTGTAAATCAGTATATGACAGCCATAAATAAAAAAAGACCTTGATGCATATCAAGGTCTTTTTAGACGAGGGTGAAAGACGGGGCTCGAACCCGCGACCTCCGGAACCACAATCCGGCGCTCTAACCAACTGAGCTACAATCACCGTTTTAGGAGTGCAAAGATAAGATTTTATGATGAATGATGAATGAAAAGTGAAAAGAAAATTTTTGTCTTCTCACTTTTCATTCGTCATTATTTAGGCCTGCTTGCCCTGCTGGTAGCGTTTTTCAGCGGCATTCCAGTCAACAACGTTGAAGTAAGCAGCGATGTAATCGGGCCGACGGTTCTGGTATTTCAGGTAGTAGGCATGTTCCCATACATCAAGTCCGATGATTGGAAATCCTTTAACTTCAGCAACATCCATTAGGGGGTTGTCCTGGTTGGGCGATGAGGTGACAGCCAATTCACCCTGGGGCGTTACGATCAACCACGCCCAGCCTGAGCCAAACCGAGTGGTGGCGGCCTTCGTAAACTCTTCTTTGAAGGCGTCGAACGAGCCAAATTTTTCTGTGATGGCATCTGCCAGTGTGCCGGTAGGCTGACCACCGCCATTACCCGAAATGGTATTCCAGAATAAGGTGTGGTTATAGTGACCGCCCCCGTTGTTACGAACGGCAATGGGCGACTGGCTTACATTCGCCAGCAGATCTTCGATGGATTTGCTCTCCATCTCGGTGCCGGCAATGGCATTATTCAGATTGGTCACGTAAGCATTATGGTGCTTATCGTGGTGGATTTCCATCGTCTGTTTATCGATATTCGGTTCGAGCGAATCGCTTGGGTAAGGAAGTGGGTCTAATACAAAGGCCATTTTACTAATAAGTTAGATGGAAGAATATTCGGTTGAGTTAACAACCCTATTGTGATTTATGTTCTTAAGCGATTAAAAAACTTCAACAGCAATGCCTGGCTCTCCTCGGCAAGCAGACCTGTTTCGAGCCGGGTTTTCGGGTGTAAGAGCGATGGTTGAACACGACTATACCCTCTTTTAGCATCACTGGCCCCAATAACCAACCGACCAAGCTGTGCCCAGTATAGAGCCCCGGCGCACATGGCACAAGGCTCAAGTGTGACATACATGGTGCAATCGGTCAGGTATTTACTGCCCAGATACTGGGTAGCGGCAGTAATGGCCATCAGTTCGGCATGTGCCGTAACATCAGTAAGCTGCTCCGTTTGATTACGTCCCTTGGCAATGATTCGATTGCGGCAAACGACAAGGGCCCCAACCGGGATCTCGCCGTTGTCAGCAGCTTCTTCAGCCAGTATCAAGGCCATCTCCATAAAATACTCGTCCGGCATGGTAGCTATTGGTTTGTAGAAATCAGTTACTGAGTGCCTAAATGATTGGTACTCTCCTATCCGGTAAGTAGCCAAGAACGTATCAACTCAATAACTGATAACCCGTGCTACTGCTTCAGTACTTTCCGTACGGTTTGCCGGTCGCCAACCTGAATCCGCAATATATAGACACCGCTGGGCTGAGCCGAAAGATTAAGCTCATTCTTTTGGCTGCGCGTTGTGTGCTCGATAACCGGTTGCCCGTGCAGATCGGTCAGTAAGAGTTTGGCCGGGTCACGTGTCAAGGGCAGATTCAGCTCAACCATCAGCGTTGTTTCTGTTGGTACAGGATAGGCTTTCACCAGCGGATCGAGCGAATTATCGTCGACGCCCAGCAAGGGCAACACCGTAATGACAGCTGTTCCGGACAAGGCACCCGTGCCACAGCTGTTGGTAACGCTGGTCAGGCGGTAGGTGGTGGTACGGGCTGGCCGTGCCTCCACAACCAGCGGGCTCGTGGTAGCGGTAAGCGGGTAGCTGCGAAGACTATCGGCATAGACCAGGTTCCATGGGCCATCTCCGCCAAAAGTGAACGTTAAATTTGCCGGGGAGCCTTCATAAATATTTTGCGTACCCGTCAGCGTCACTGTTGGAAGTGAGCGAATTGTCAGCAGCGTTGGACTGTTGCTGCCCAGAACGGCTATCTCAGGGTTATCGGCCTTCACCCGAACGTAATATTGTCCGCTGGGTAAGGTAAGGGGCAGCGAACTGATAACCGGCGAGCTAGTGGCGGTTGTAGGCACCGCAAATTTCTTTGTCGTATCGGCTACACTGATCATTTCGATCCGGAAAGCGTTCCCCGCATTAAATTCACCTGTTGTTGTAAACGGTACGGTAAGCGATGTACCGGCACACAAGGTGGAGGCTGTTAACGAACTGGTCGATACGGTTGGCACACGAACCGTAATGGTTACCGAATTGCCGGGCAAGCCGGTTCCGCAGCCATTTGTAACGGTTGCCACCTGATAGGTGGTATTTCCACGTGGCAACACCCGGATGGTCGTGTCGCTTCGGGCCGTACCCGAGTAGCCTTCGCTAAGGGTATAGCTGTAAGGTCCGGCGCCCGTAAACTTCAACTGGATGGGGGCCCTGACGCCCAGGTTGACATTGCTGCTAGAGGTTGCCAGGGATAAGGTTGGCGTTGTGTTGACAACCACACGAACGGTTGCCCGTGCACTGACACAACCATACGAGGCAACCTGATACACGTAAAAGGGGTCGCCACCGGGCTGCACGTTGGTATTCAGCGTTGATGGGGTAGGAGCCTCTGTCGAAACGCGGCCAAAGGGGTCAACCCATCTTAACTGTCCTCCCGCTTCACCACTTGCTTCTAAAGGAACGGCTTTGTCATTGATACAATACGTAACCAACTGCTTTGATACGGTTGGCAGAGAAGGTGTAATGACAAATACTTTAAGTTCTGATTTCGCTCCTTCACAACCATTTACAGTTTGGGTAACGAAGTAGGACGAGGTGCCTGATTTATCAATGGATGGGATGGGGGCGCTGGGTAACAGGGTTCCATCCGGGAAAAACCATTTCAATGCTTGCCCATCGGCCTTCAATGTGCCAATACCCTGCGAAGGCTGGTCCTGCTGAGCCTGGCAGAGCGTAACCGATGTTACACCGGGAGCGTTAGGCAGGGGCTTGATGGTAACAACCAAAGTGGCCCTGTCTTTGCTTTCACATCCTTCGGTTGAGGTTTGCGATGCCCTGTAAGTTTGATCTCCCACGACATTTGTGGGCGGTCTTGGTACATCGCTAAGCGGGTTGTTTGACGCATCAAACCATTTTATGTTTAAGCCATTTGCCGTTAGTGGCTGCGTTTGTTGGTTATTGCAAAGGCCAAGCGGGGTGACGCCGGGCGCGCCGGGTGTTGTTTTGACCCGAACTCTAATGACAGTCCGACCCGAAGGACCGCCTAAGCCGGACTCACAGCCGTCGAGGGTCTGGCTTACATAGTAGGAGTACGTTTTATCCACATTGTTGGGTACAACTGGTGGATTATCGGTGCGGGTGCCACCCGATGAACTCTCTCCCCACCAGTTTAACTTGGCGCCATTGCTGGCAGTGGCGCTTAGGGTTACAGCGTCGTAAAACTGGCAAAAACTTGGATCCTGCTGTGCAACAGAAGGTGGAGCCGGTGTACTCTTCACCTGCACTGGTATTGTCTGAACATTACTGATACAACCGCTAACGGTTTGAGCAACGTAATAATTTCTGGTGCCAATAACGCTTGCGTCTGTCTGGGGACGGGTGGCCGACGAGCTACCACTGCCTGTTGAATCCCTGCCATACCAGGTCAGGGAGCCTGTTGTAGAAGCCACCAGAAGGTCGGCGACCTGACCTGCACAATAAACCGGCGGAGTGGTAAACGTCGGACGGTCGGGGGTTCTATTGACCGTGACATTTATGGTAGCCCGACTGGCACTTGTACAACCTGTAGCATCAAACGATTGGCTCACATAATACACAAGGGCACCGGTACTGTTCGTTGGTGGTGAGGGTGCCCCTGGTAATACATTGTTATTTGAATCAAACCATCTCAAGGTAGCTCCACTGCTGGCATTTGCCTGTAACTGTCGAGATGGCCGGCTCTGACAAAAAACACCCGGGTCAGTAAACGTTGGCGTTGGTGGAAGTGGGTTGATCGTAACAGAGATTGGCGTTCTTGGAGAACTTGAACAGCCGCCCACTTTCGAAACCTGTGTAACGTAATAGGTGGCACTTTGCGTGTTGCTTACGGTTGGTGGCGTCGTTGTCGATGAGCCTCCTGATTGAGAAGTACCCCACCACCGTAATTCATAATCATTGGAGGTAACCACTGCCGTTAATGAACCTATAGGCGAACCTGAGCAAACCGCCGATGGGGCTTTCACAATGGGTGCGGGAGGGTTTGGAACAATGGTAACTGAAATGGAGGCCCGGCTTGTTCCAACACAACCTTCACTAGTTTTTTGACTAACGTAATACGTATTACTATTTTGATTGTCAGGCCGGGGAGCATCAGTGGATGAGGTACCGCCAGTTGCCGAAGTACCCCACCACAGGAGTGTATTACCGCTTGTAGGCGAAGCACTCAGCGGGTCGGTCGCAACGCCCTGGCAGTAAGGATTGGGCGTACTCACCGACGGTGCTGCGGGGAGTGCTATTACCCTGAAATCAACTTGTGTACGGGTGCTTTCACAACCGCTGGCGTTAGTCTGGCTTACGTAATAAGTGCCGTTTACTGTTGGCTGTGGCGTTGTGGCTAATTTGGACCCTCCAGACGAAACTGTATACCAGTTCAACTGCGTACCGCCATCGCTGAGTGTAGCAGTTAGGTCTTTCGGACTTTCATTGATACATCGCGACTGTTGTGATGATGCCGAGGGGGCATTTGGCTTTCTATTAACGGTAACGGTAATCGTGGACTTGCTACTTTCGCAGCTAGTAAGTGCATTAAGTGTTTGACTGACCGTGTAAGGGGTGGAGCCAACCAATGACATATCCGGGCTCGTCGGTGTCGTTGACGATGATCCGTTCAGGGCATACCATTTTAAGGTATACCCTGGCGATGCTGTTGCATTTAGAATGGGAGCGGCATCGCCTGCACAGTAAGATGTAGGTGGCTGCGTTACTGATGGGGGTGTAGGAACACTGATCGTGAGCGCTGATGTAGAGTTGTTCGATACATTATTTGTGGCCTTAACCTGAATTTTATACCCTGTTCCGTTCGTTGCCGAGGATGGAATAACGGCATTGATACTGCCCCCACTCCTACTGGAAAGCGTACCTATAGTCGTTGGGTAGGTTGTACCAGCCGCATCAGACAGATAAGCGGTGAATACATTGCCGGCAGCGAACGTTGTACTTGTTGCAAACGTAACCGTGATGGTACTGCCTGGGCAAACAGTCGTTGGGGAAAAGGCAACGTTGCTGATGGTTTGAGCAGAGCTATAGGTACTAAGCCCCGCCATGAAAAACCAAAAGAACAAACAGGAGTAGAGAATACGTCCCTTCATATAATAGTAAAATAAAGCTGTTTCAAAGTATAAAGTTAAGGTAATTATAGCCGATATACGATGCCGTAGAATCGTAGTATCAATAGTGAAGATAAACGGTGGTCAACCTGTGTTTTAGATGGTATACTTAGAAATGCCCAAATATCTAAAAAGTGCATGGTAAGCATAGTCACTGTTCACTATGGCTAGTGTATAGCAACAAAAATGCCACTTACCTGATGAAGTGGCATTTACTGATACAATGGTAATTAAGCAAAAGATTCTCAGCGCTTTCTCTATACTGAAACTATTGCTGAATCGAGCTGTAAATCAGCTCGTGTATGTGTCGGCGGAGTTTTGTTGTGTTGATGGAGTTATTCCCAGCCGTTGGATAAATTCGGTTTGAGAGGAAAACAAAGACGAGTTCCTGATCGGGGTCAACCCATACGACGTTACCCGTGAAGCCGGTATGGCCAAACGACCGGGGTGATGCCTGCTGCGCCATGTAAACGCTGCTCGCACTTTCTGCATTGGGTTTGTCCCAGCCGAGGGAGCGGTGGCTTCGGTTGCTCAGCGTTTGCGTAAAATACGGCACGGTCATGGGTTGGAGAATCCGCTCGTCACCATATAAACCTCGCTGAAGATTCATTTGAAGAAGGGTAGCGATGTCGCGGGCATTCCCAAAAAGACCCGCGTGGCCCGATATCCCTCCCTGCACAGCCGCCATCTGGTCATGAACAGTGCCTACCAGCAACTGATTTCGGTAATAGGTATCCTGCTCCGTCGGTGCACACTTAGGGTTCGTCAGACGCTGCAGGGGAGTGAAGCCAAGCTGGTGCAGGCCGAGCGGCTTGTACACATTCTCCGTCACAAACTTATCGAGTGGCTGCTTGCTGACCCGTTCAACAACTTTTTGCAGGGTCAGGAAATTCAGGTCACTGTACAAATAGGCCGGTTTGCCGGATTCATCCACCTTCTTCGACATGGGCGACTGAACCACCCACTTCCAGACCGAATCGCGAAGGGCCGGAACGCCCCATAGCGTAGGTGCGATCTGAAGCGTGTGCAGACTGTCACGAACGGAGCCGTAATAGTCGGCTTTCAGGCCGCCACCGGGGAGCCGGGTACGATCCCAGGTGGTGGGGTAAAACGACACCATACCCGACTGATGCCAGAGCAAGTCCTGAAGCGTAATGTTCTGCTTGTTGGTATTGCGAAGCTCAGGTAAATAAAGGGATGCTTTCTGGGTCAGGTCGATCAGCTTACGGTCGTACAACACCATAACCGACTGTAGCGTGGCCAGAACTTTTGTCAGCGAGGCCAGATCGTAGAGTGTTTCGTCCGTTACCTTCTCGGCACCGGGGGCGTAGGTCAGCGCACCGAAGTTCTTGCTGTAAACGATCTTGCCTTTGCGGGCCACCAAAATCTCACAGCCGGGAACGACGTGGTTTTTAACCGCTCCCTGGGCCAGCGCATCAATCTGGTTCAACACCGCCGACTTCATACCAACGCTCTCCGGCGACCCGGCCGACAGCCGACCTTCGGGGCTTAGGCTCAGGCCCATACCCACTTTCATATCGCCAATAGAAACGGGCAGCATGCCCCGCGCACCTAAACCGCCAAACAGAATCTGGGGAACTACCCGCTGCATGTCTTCCAGCTCCTGATAGGCACACACCAGTGCGTCGGCTCCTGAAAACTGCTGTAGGCTGTAGGGAGAGCCAAAAGCGGTCACAATCACTTTGATGCCCCGTTGTTTGAGCCGACTGATCAGATCGAGCGATGGTTTGGTAATCCCATATTTTCTCGACGCTGACTCGCTCATCTTATGGAAACTGACCACAACCGTATTGGCATCGCCTACCTGATCGATTATATTCGTCAGATCGGCCTCCGACACGGGCTTTTCGGGATAGGCCAGCGTCTTGAAAGGCGCATACTGATTCAGCGTTTTCTGGAAAACAGTACCGGCTTCGGCACCGATAGCTACGGAGGCCAGTCGTAACGTATCCAGCCGTTTGAGCGGTAACAGGTTATTCTGGTTAGCGGCTACTGTTACCGATTGCTCACAAAGCTCCTGTTTCAGCAGCTGCGCTTCGGGTGAGTTTAGCTCGGTTGATAAGCCCGCCAGATTGATGGGTTTATAATTGGCCAGGCCTACCCAGTATTTAGCCCGCAGAATCTTTTTTACTTTCTCGTCGATCAATTCCTGAGAAATAACCCCCTGCTGAACCGCATTCAAAATGTTGATCGTGGCTTCCCGCACATTTTCGGGATACAGCAGAATGTCATTTCCGGCCATGAGCGCCCGGAGGTTAATGTCCATGGCTTTGGGCGACCGGCTGATGCCCCCCATATTCAGGGCATCGGTAAAGACCAGTCCACGAAAACCCAGTTCTTTTTTCAGGAGGTCCGTAACGATCTTCTCCGACAAGGTTGCGGCCAGTGCCGGGGTGTTGTCGATCACCGGTACGTGCAGGTGACCGGTCACAACGCCCATCAGGCTGTCGGCAATCAGTTTACGGAACGGGTACAAGTCAATTTCCCGCATTTGCTCCGACGACCGGCTGACGGTAGGCAGCGTGTGGTGCGAGTCGACATTGGTGTCGCCGTGACCCGGAAAATGCTTGGCCGTGGCAATAACGTGCGTTTGCTGCAACCCCCGCATATAGGCCGATGCTTTCAGCGCCACGTTTTCTTTTGATTCGCCAAACGAGCGAACGCCAATGACCGGGTTAGCAGGATTGCTGTTTATGTCTGATACGGGCGCAAAGTTGATGTGGATACCCAGTCGCTGGCACTGACGACCGATTTCGGCACCCATCCGGTAGATCAACTCGTTATCCCGAATCGCACCGAGCGACATCTGTTTGGGGAAGCCCATAGTACTGTCGAGCCGCATGCCCAGTCCCCATTCGCCGTCAATGCCGATAAGAAGGGGAATTTTGGATTGCGCCTGATAGCGGTTGGTGAGCACAGCCTGCCGGTAAGGGCCGCCCTGAAAGAAGATCAGGCCACCAATATGATTCGTCTGGATAAGGTGATCGATGTACTGGTAATGGTTGTCATGGCGGTTGGAGAAGGTAGCGACCATGAAGAACTGACCAATTTTTTGCTCAGCCGTCAATGTGTTGAACACGCTATCTACCCAGTGCTGGCCACTGTCGGACATGGTAAATACTTCCACTGGCCTGGCGGCTGGTCCGAACTTATAAGGCGCCAAAACGACCTTAGGAGCGGTGGCTACTGTCCGTTTTGCCGTCGTCCTGGCAGCCGCCCGATGGGCCATCCGCGCCCAGAGATTACGCCCCGGCTTGGTGAGACCAAAAGCTGTTACTAAACTGACGAACAGGAGGCCGACGAGTAGAATTGGTCGTACAACAATATTCCGCATGGGCACTCATTAAATAAAAAAATAAATAGTCAGCCAACGGTGGTTTCAGGCCAGACCATAAAAATAGCCAAAGCCCGACAAAAACCATAGCCAATCAATGAATTGTCTAATTTTTTAACGAAATAATGTATATAAATAGTTTTATCTACTGGTTTAATACAATATTAAAGTTTTGTGGAATGACTTAATATGATCAGAATATCAGCGACTTATGGGCTACAAAAATTTATTTAATAGCTACAAAAATGATGCCTTGAATAGCTCTGTGATGGCTGGAGAAAGCGCGAATAGAACAGATTGTATAGCCTAAAGGCAGGTGGAGAGGGGGAAAGGCGCAAAATTCCGCGCCTATACAAAACAGAAAAAGCCCTTAAACGGGCTACATCCAAAACCAACACAGGCAGATTTAGTACCTGATTACGGCAGACAACAGGAGGGAAATTAATAAGGACGCGCGGGACGCACGTTCAGAAGCACCGCTAAAAGCCGTTCGCCAATGATGACTTTCGTCTCGCGAACGGTTTGCTGCCAGCATACGGGAGAGGTTACCCTGGCCTTCGCGACCGATGCCGATGTTTTCGACTTCATCTGCTTCCGGGCTGCGAACATGTTGTGGGGATGCCCCATGCTGAAGGCTTGTCCGCTGATAGCTAAAAATAAAATTCCGATGACCACTAACGTTTTCATGACCGCTTCTGTCTAATAACAATACAAAGATATGGGTTTAGTTTGGTATCTTGCAATGCATAGTACTATATTTTTTCAAATTATTTTTTATTTGGTAGGGTAGTTGATTAGTTAAGTAAGTAAAGTAGTGGAGTAAGTACCCACTGGTAGTACAATTCACTTATTTCACTCACTCCACTGATCAACTACTCCACTGATTTCACTAGTCAACGACAACCCGTTTCACCGCGCCATCTTCGTTCTGGGTGACGGTGATGAAATAAACGCCCTGAGCTTTTTTGCCCAGGTCGATCTGGCCAACAAACTCGCCCGAGAAGTCTTTAATGTCGCGTTTGGCAACTTCTTTTCCTTTGGGGTTGGTCACGACAATGCTCACGTCGCCTTTGCTGGGTGCGGTGAACCGGATGTTCAGCTGATCGTGATCCGGGTTATTGGGAAAAGCGTCCAGCCCCCGGATGGTCGATGCTTTTCCGTTGAAATTGCGTGCCCAGTCTTCAAAAGGGCGAGCCAGCTGCCGGTCAAAATCGCGGGGTAGCTGGAATTTAAGCCGGTTAAGTTGATCGGCCAGGGAGTCGGTTCCCCGTCGGAATTCATAGCGCCAGTTCTGGTTACTCCAGACATCCCGATCGTTTCCCCGCTGCACATAGACATCCGTAGGGGCCCGCCGTTTGCCGGGTGTTGTGCGTTCACGGGTGACGATCCGGTCGCCGGAATTATCATCAATGATAATGGTCATTTGGCGCTTGCCGCCATCCTTACGGGTTGCTTTGAGCGAATCGACCAGTTTCATGACCATTTTGTCGCGTTCGGGATCGGTCATCCCGTTCAGGCGGTAGGTCCGCTCGATTTCCCGAACGTCGTCGCCATTCCGCTCGATGATCCGGACATTTACCTCGCCCTTTTCTGATTTGGTAGCGGGTTTTGGCTGATTCTGAGCCAGGGCCGCTCCGCTAACGGTGACCGCCAGTAGTAGCGCAGATGCGAACTGGTATCCGGCAAAAACTGTTTTTTTCATAGCTTTAACGAGTTGCAAACGAAAGAACGATAAGTGGCTGAAGGGGTTGATACCCGGGTTGTTAAAGTTTGTTAATGAGCCAATGAGTAGTCGGCCCGGTTCGTACTTTTACTAACCCTTGCCACCGGTTTCTTATAGATGAAAAAGTTGGACAAAGGTTGCATGAGCGAGTAAAAAAATGTCAAAACAACGCATACGCTGGATTGTCGCCTTAATGGCCCTTGGGCTGTTTGGACTGGTTGGGCTGCAGGTCTACCTGACCAGCAGCGCGTTGCAGCTGCAGAAAGAACAGTTTTCCTATAAAGTGACAGACGCCCTGCTGGAGGTTGTCCGGACGCTCGAACGCCAGGAAATCGTTCATCTGACCCGGCAGCGCATCAAGGCCCGTGAACACCAGGACCGATTAATGGCCATTGCTAAAAAAGAAGGTCACTCGACGGCGAAGTCTGACGAGGAAAAACAACGTGTGGCGACTACGCCGAAGCGGTTGGTTCAGCCACGCTCCCGGCTTTCGACGCCCGATCAGCAGGTGGCCCGGCAAACAATAACACCCGGCATGGCACCGGTAGCAACAATGGTGGTACAATCGGACGTGTTGCACCCGATCGTGCGCAGTCTTTCGGCCGAACAGGTCGCTCTTGTCGAAGAGTTTTTGCACCAACAGGCCGAATTGATCGCTGTTGGTGACTGGCAGACCCAGTTAGCTCAGCAGGAACAGTTTCAGAAGTGGGCCGAAAATGTTGCCGGGCCGGAATTGGTTCGGATTACCAATCAGGTACAGAAAGATTCGCTGGACCGGGTGGCTAAAAGTCGCCGTCGGCGGGTCGCTCAGCGGCATAAACCCCAGCCCAATCCCCTGCTATCATCCCCCAAGCCGAGTTTGCCAACCAGCGCCACCGAGATACTTCAGCAGGACGCTGGTTCTTCCGCTGTCGGCACCTTTGCGAATGCAGATAATCCCAATTGGACGGAAAAGCAGTCGCACGTGATAAAAGACATGGTCAAAGGGTTACTCCTGCCCGACCGCCCCATCGGCGAACGGATAAACCGGCTTGTGCTCGACACGTTACTTCGACAGGCGCTCACCGAGCGGGGTATCACTATTCCTTTTGCCTATGCCGTACGAACGAACCCAAAGTCCCGTTTTTTATTCACATCCTCCGGCGTAGAAGCGAAGCAGTTTACCACCAACGGCTATAAAGCTGCGCTGTTTCCCAATAACCTCCTCGAAACAGGCAACTACGTTTATGTTTATTTTCCAACCCAGCAGGCCTTTATCCTGAATCAACTGGGCTTCACCTTCGGGGCATCGGTGGTACTTATTCTGGTCATTCTGGCCTGTTTTTATATCGCCATCAGCACCATTATCCGGCAGAAAAAACTGGCCGATATCAAAAACGATTTTATCAACAACATGACCCACGAGTTCAAAACGCCCATTTCAACCATTTCTCTGGCGGTCGAGATGGCGCAGGAACAACTGCGGTCAGAAAGCACGGCCCGATCGTCGGGTACCACGTTCAGCATTGCTTCGGGAGGATACGGCTCTTCGAGTGGGCCGCTCATCGGGTCGGGTCATGACCTGCCGGAGCAGCCTATGCCCGACTCCCGCCTAACCCGCTACATGAGCATTATCCGGGATGAAACCCGGCGGCTGGGTTCGCACGTGGAAAAGGTGTTGCAGATGGCCTTGCTGGACCGGGGCGAGATCAAGCTGAATATAACGTCGGTCAACGTGCATGACGTTATCGAAAAAGTACTGAATAACCTGAGTCTGCAGATCGAGCAGCGTGGGGGCGAGGTCGACCTTCACTTCGACGCTGACCGCGAAGTTGTGGAAGCGGATGAACTGCACCTGACGAACATTGTCTATAATTTACTGGACAATGCCCTGAAATATTCGCCCAACGAGCCACACATCACCCTCAGCACGCGTAGTCTTCCGGAGGGTACAGGCACCTCCATGCCGGGCACCTCCATGACGGGCACCTCCATGCCGGGCACCTCCATGCCGGGCACGTCCATGCCGGGCGTCAGTATTACGGTGACGGATCAGGGCCTAGGCATGAGCAAGGAGCAAATAAGCCGGATCTTTGAGAAGTTTTACCGGGTACCCACTGGTAACCGACACGATGTGAAGGGCTTTGGGCTCGGGCTTAGCTACGTTAAAAAGATGGTCGATGAACATCACGGCCAGATTCTGGTCGAAAGCCAGCCCGGCAAAGGGAGTTCCTTCGAAGTTATTATTCCCTATAAACAAGAGTTTGCTGTGAAGTAAGCGAATCGGTGCCGTAAGTAGAACAGGAACGGGTGGGCTAAGTCAGCAACGACAAGCGTACACTCCGCTTACTTCACTCATTTCACCGACTACACCAACCACCGAAAATATGCCAACGATTTTGCTTGTTGAAGACGACCCGAACCTGGGTCAGTTAGTGCAGGAATACCTGAACATGAAAGGCTACGCCACCGACCGGGCTACGGATGGTAACCAGGGCCTGAAGCTCTTCATGGAGGGGCAGTATGATCTCTGCATTTTCGACGTAATGATGCCCAAGAAAGACGGCTTTACGCTGGCGAAAGAAGTTCGGATGGACCATCGGGATGTGCCCATTATATTCCTTACTGCCAAGTCTATGCAGGAAGATACCATCCAGGGCTTTAAGGTAGGGGGCGACGATTATATGACCAAACCGTTCAGCATGGAAGAACTGCTGCTCCGGATTCAGGCCATTCTCCGTCGATACCAGCGTACGACAGATTCCGTCGAATCGACAACATATCAAATTGGCTCATTCTCATTTGATTATCCCCACCAGCTGCTTACCCGCACCGCAAACGGAGACTCAGCCAATGCCACAGAATCGACTCCGCAGAAACTAACCAGTAAGGAATCGGAGTTATTAAAATTACTGGCACAGAACCTGAATCAACCGGTCAGTCGTAGTTTTGCCCTGAAAATGGTTTGGGGGGATGATTCGTATTTCAACGCCCGAAGCATGGACGTGTACGTGACAAAACTACGGAAGTATCTGAAGGAAGATCCAGCGGTTCAGCTCGTTAATGTGCACGGCGAAGGATTTAAATTAATTGTGTAGTGAGTGATTTGAGTGGAGTGAGTTGAATAAGTAGAGTAGGTGTAGTGAGTGACATAGAGGAAATGAGTCGTATATATGCCACTCATTACACCACTTCACTCACTACACCTATTGCACTCATTACCCCTATTCCACTCCATTTACTCACTCCACCTACCTCAAAACTCAATGAACATAATACGTCGCCCGCGTCGGAATCGGCAATCGGCTGTCATCCGCGATATGGTGCAGGAAACACGCCTGTCGGTAACTGATTTTATATTACCGGTCTTCATTATGGAAGGCCAGAATGTCCGGTCTGAAGTGTCTTCCATGCCCGGTATCTATCGCTATTCGCTGGATTTGTTGCTCAACGAAATCCAGGAGTGCGTCGATCTCGGCGTCAAAACCTTCGACCTGTTTCCGAATATTGCTGAAGCCAAGAAAGATAAATACGCTACCGAAAGCTACAATCCGGACGGGCTGTATCTGCAGGCGATCCGGGCTATTAAAGATCGTTTTCCGGACGTTGTGATCATGACCGACGTGGCCATGGACCCTTACAGCTCCGACGGGCACGATGGGATTGTTGAAAATGGTAAAATTCTGAACGATCCCACGCTGGAAGTGCTGGGTAAAATGGCGGTAGCGCAGGCCCAGGCCGGAGCTAACATCGTTGGGCCCTCCGACATGATGGATGGGCGCGTGGGCTACCTGCGGCAGGTGCTTGACGAAGGTGGTTTCCATGAAGTGGCTATTATGTCCTATGCCGCCAAGTATGCCAGTGCTTTCTACGGTCCTTTCCGCGATGCGCTGGACTCCGCTCCGAAATTTGGTGATAAGAAAACGTACCAGATGAACCCCGCCAATAGCCGCGAAGCCCTCATAGAGGCCCAGCTCGACTATGCCGAAGGCGCTGATTTTTTGATGGTAAAACCCGCCTTGGCGTATCTGGACATCATTAAATTGCTGAACGACAATTTTCACCTGCCCATCGCGGCCTACAATGTGAGTGGCGAATATGCCATGATCAAAGCCGCTGCGCAAAACGGCTGGCTCGATGGCGAACGCGCCATGATGGAGTCGCTCATGGCCATCAAGCGGGCCGGGGCTAACGTTATTTTGACGTACTTTGCTAAAGAAGCAGCACACCTTCTAATAAATAATCATTAAAAATGCGAAATCTGCTTAGGTAATTTTCCGCGTTTATGTGTAGTTGACTAATTTTGTAGAGAATGAAAATTTATACATAATTATCAACTATGCATAAAATTTTACTTTTCTTCTTTTTAGTACTTTTTCTGTTTAATTGTAAATCGAGCGTAGTTGAACCAGATTCATTAGTTAACACCACAAGCACCCTAGCCATTTCGGGGCACAGGAAGCCTCACATAGAAACAATCGTTATATTGGGTTCTTCTACTGCTGCTGGATGGGGAGCTTCTTCTTATAAGTACTCCTGGGCTGGTTTGCTCAATGATCGCCTTACACTTGGTCGTGTTGTTAATTTGGCTAAGGGAGGGTATACAAGTTATCACATTCAGGCTACTGGAGATGCTAAACCAACAGGCAGGCCATTATCTGACACTCTCCGAAATATTACAGCTGCACTTAAGCAAAAGCCCACTACACTTATTATTAGTATGACAACTAACGATGTTGCCAATGGCTTTGGTGTAGATGAAATTATAAAAAACTTAAATGCAGTTAGAGCAAAGGCCATAGCCGCTGGGGTAAGTCGCGTTATAATAACTACGTCTCACCCTCGTAAAATTAATTCCTCAGCAACAGCTAATTATTTATTGCAACGCGACTTAGTCTTAAAAAACTATGGTGCATCGGCTGTCAATATTTTTGACCCTGTTGCTGATCCTGAAAACTGTTTTAAAGCGGAGTTATTAAGCGATGATGGGCTTCATCCTAATGACAAAGGCCATAAGGTGATCTATGAACAGATTAAAAAAACACTTAAATATTAAGCGGACGTATTCCCGAAAATCCACCTCAATCGAGTTAGATTCACCAGTTTTACAAATAAAAGGGTAGTGATGTAGGCTAATAGAAAGCGAAGAATAGAGGCCAATGCCAACTCCAAGGTTGTATAATCAGGTTGATAGCTAAGAAAGGAGAAGATGGGTATATAGACAATAAATTTGGCAATAAAGCCCACAAAAAATAAATGATATAAATAGATACCAAATGATTCAGTTCTCGGGTTTAAAAAAGGAAGTTTATGCAAATAGTTGTTTCGGAACAACCAGATAAACATCGCTATTGAAAATAGTTGATTAGAAATTCGTAATGAGTTTCTCGGATCAATAGAATCGAGTTTCCATAAAAAAATACTTTCACCGGCCGCCAGAAGAAAGGTCATCAATAGAAAGCTGGTCAACCACAAGTTCGACGTGTTCTGGATTCGTTCAATTACCTCATCATATCTGGCGAGCCAGACACCTGCACATAAATAAAAGACGAAAGCTGGGAAGGCGAATGTATGCCTTGGTTCTATCCAAGTCGTGTAAATGTTTACCGCATAAAATAAAGTAGCTGCAAAAGATAAAATGGTAACTGTCTTTAAGCTCAAGTAACGCCATCCGACCAGCATAAGAGCCAGCGAAAGTAGGAAGACAAAAATAAACCAGTATGATGTGAAAAACAGGCCGCTCCAGAGCTGATCAACTAATCTTGGAAAGGCAAGTATAGATTTGTCAAAACGCCCGATCATGACGCCAAAGGTGCCAATTGATTTTATATAGAATATTAGAAAGGCAACCAGAAAAGGAATACCAACAACACTTAACCTCCTTTTATAGTAGGAAAACGATTGTTTACTCGATTTAAGTTGCTTGCCGAGCAAAAAGCCTGATATCATAAAAAAAGCATATAGTACCAAACTTCAACGGTTGAGATATCCACAGAAAAGCTTCTTGTTGCGCTTGTGTCATGGCCGTGAAGGAATCGAAATGAATTATTCCTGGTTTTGCTTCCGGAACAGCCAGGCTATGTTCATATACAATTGAAAACATAGCCACAAATCGAATCCAGTCAACAAAAGGGTAATTAGGCTTAATTGATGACGTTTGATCAGGAAGTGTTTGAGTATCTAGGGAGGCAACGTTGATCATGCTAATTATTAAATTAAATTTACGCTTGTGTCTACATTTGTATAGTCAGACTATAGGTTAGGTGATGGAAACTATACGAGTTGAACGTATGTAGCCATACACTAGTATGAGTTAGTGGTGTTTTACGAGGAAACGGTTTATTAAAATATGACCCGATTATTAATAAGAAATGCGAGGTTAGTAAACGAAGGTCGCATTACGGATACAGATGTTTTAATTGAGCATGGGTTCATAGTTAAAATTGGTGTCGATTTATCCGATACGCATTGTGACCAGATCATCGATGCAAAAGGCAAGTATTTAGTGCCGGGCGTTATCGACGATCAGGTGCATTTTCGGGAGCCGGGGCTGACGCACAAAGCCACCATTGGTTCCGAAGCACGAGCCGCTGTGGCCGGGGGTGTTACCAGCTTTATGGAAATGCCCAATACGGTTCCCAACGCCCTCACTCAGGAACTGCTCGCTCAGAAATACGCTATTGCCGCCAAGACCTCGCTGGCGAACTACTCTTTCTTCATGGGCGCGTCGAACAATAATCTCGATGAAGTCTTACGAACAAATAGGTTAAACGTTTGTGGTATAAAAGTGTTTATGGGTTCGTCGACCGGGAATATGCTGGTCGATAATGAGCAGGTGCTGGACCAACTCTTTCGGGAAAGCCCGATGCTGATTGCGACCCACTGCGAAGATGAAGCCACGGTACGAATCAACACCGAACACTATAAAGCGGAGTATGGCGAACATGCCACCGCTGGGCTTCACCCGCTCATCCGGGATGAAAACGCCTGTTTGCGGTCGTCATCCATGGCGGTTGAACTGGCAAAGCGGCACAACACCCGTCTGCATATCCTGCATATTTCGACGGCCGATGAACTGGCTCTGTTCGACAATACCCGGCCGCTTACCGAAAAGCGCATCACCGCCGAAGTATGTGTGCACCACCTTTGGTTCGACAGCGAGGATTACGCCAGACTGGGCAACCTGATCAAATGTAATCCGGCTATTAAAGCGCCTTATCACAAAGAAGCTCTGATGGCAGGACTTCTGGACGATCGTCTGGATATTATCGCCACCGACCACGCCCCGCACACCTGGGCCGAAAAACAACAGTCGTATTGGCAGGCGCCAGCTGGTTTACCACTCGTGCAACACCCACTTTTGCTCATGCTCGACTTTGTGAAACAGGGTAAGCTCTCCATCGAAACGGTAGTACGTAAAATGAGCCATGCCCCCGCCGACTGTTTTCAGATCGACCGGCGTGGTTATGTGCGGGAAGGCTACTGGGCCGATCTCGTGCTGGTCGACCCGGGCCAGCCCACAACGGTTTCGCCGGAAAACATTCTGTATCAGTGCGGTTGGTCGCCGTTGGATGGTCATACCTTTGGGGCCAGCGTCACGCACACGATCGTATCGGGTAAGCTGGTGTACGAAAATGGCCGCTTCCTGACCGATCAGCCGGGCGTGCGAATGCTGTTTAACCGGTAGGGCAGAAAAAAATTTAGACAAAACTCTTGTGCAATCGGGTTAGTACGCCTTATCTTTGCACTCCCAATACGGGGAAAGCGTACTTGCCGAAGTGGTGAAATTGGTAGACACGCACGTTTCAGGGGCGTGTGTCTTTACGGACATGCGAGTTCGAGTCTCGCCTTCGGCACATAATCAAACCGCCATCAATTGTAAATCAGTTGATGGCGGTTTTTTTGTTTTAGGTAGTAATGGCCGTAACCATCATAAGCTCGCTGCGGCACCTGTAGTATGATTGTTACCATGCCGCTATCGCCAACCCCGGCGGCATTCCGTTCGAGTTTGCCAGTGTAAGCCTTATCGATGCTGTACTTGCGACCCTGGCTGGTTTCCGTGGCATACGTCGAAACAATGGGCTTTGTTTGGCGTTTGTAAACGTCTATGAATAGTCTTGTAAAGGTGGGTACCTGCGGCTTTGGCGGTTCTAAAACGGACTACGCTCAGCAGTTGTCCTGCGTTGAAGTCCAGCATACGTTTTATCAACCCCCGCGTTTATCAACCCTGGAGCGTTGGCGAGAGCAGGTGCCCGCTCATTTTGAGTTTACGCTGAAAGCCTGGCAGCTCATTACCCACCAGGCAAAAAGCCCCACCTACAAGCGTTTGCGAACAGCCCTGACTGACCAGGAACGGGCCGAGGCTGGGTTTTTCAGGCCTACGGAAATTGTCGAGAAGGCCTGGCAGCTGACTCTGAGCTGTCCAAAAGTATTGAAGGCCAAAACGATTCTCTTTCAGTGCCCCGCCAGTTTTACGCCGACCGCGGAGAACATCAGCTACATCGCTGGCTTTTTTGCCCGTATCGAGCGATCAGATCTGACCTTATGCTGGGAGCCTCGCGGCAATTGGGACAAATAACTCGTTAAATAGCTCTGTCAGGATCTTCAGTTGTGGCATGTTGTCGATCCGTTTACCCATATGACTACGACGCCTGATCAGTGTTATTTTCGATTACATGGTCGGGAGGGTTGGCGGTATACGTATGGAGCGCAAGAGTTAGCCGAGTTGACAGAACTGGTGCCTACCGACAAGCCATCCTACGTTTTCTTTAATAACATTAATATGCGGCAGGACGCTTTACGCTTCAATAACCTCATTCATCAATAGAGCTGTTCGTAAAGATGGCATAAACAGTAAGCCTCTTTTGTATATCCATTTGCTGGATGCGATCCACTCGCCAGGAAGTTAGTCTGTCAGAGCAGATCGACGAACCGGTTTGGGTGAAGGCAGCTCTCCCAATAGGAAATAATCGCTTTCAGCTGGTTGTGCATATCGGTGAGGTTCGTCTGCTTCTCAAAGAATCCCTGGATGGTCAGCTCGTAGGCCTCTTCCACCATATGGCGATAAACTGGGGCCGTAAAGAAAATAAAGGGTATGGCACGCTTCCGCAAAACAGGGTCCTGCTCTATTTTCTGACGCAGCTCCAACCCGCTCATGCGTTGCATCGTGACTTCAGAAATAATCAGGAACGGACGCTCATGGGTGGATTGCAGAAAATCCAGCGCTGCCTGGCCACTCTTGAAGAAAAATAAGGGATAACCCGGAGCGACGGCCTCCAGCATGGGCTTCATTAAAAGTTGATCGTCCTCATCATCATCGATGAAGAGAATGGGTGGCTGTTTTTGCATGCGAATTGAAATAATTTAATCCAGATAGAACTTGATTGACTCGCTAAATGATTTTAAAAAAATGGTGAAGTTTATTCTGTGGCTTTCCGATATGACGTGTCAACTGCCCTCCAGACGTCTGAATAGGCGTTTTCTCAAGGGTATAGTGAGAATTTAGTAGGACTTAAACGTGAAATCCGACTTAGAACATTAAGGCAGGAGACCAGTGCCTCATTGCCGACTTTTCTGCATCTTTATGCAGTAATTTGTGTCGTATGCAGGTTGACATTAGTCCGGCTACTCTGTTGGCCAATGCCATTATTATCATTGGCTTCTTCTCGGCTGCCCTGCTGTTTTTTGCGCCCGCCAATCGGCAGGCCAATATGTTTCTGGCTTTACTGATGGTCAGCATATCCTGTTGGCTGATTGATGGTCTTTTTCGGCTGGCTAATATTTATGGACAGAACGCGGAATTATATTTTCTGCCCATCTTCTACTCACTGGGGTTTGGCCCCCTTATTTATTTTTACGTTCGAAGTCTGACCGATAGCCGGTTTCGGTTCGAGCGTCGGCATGGCTGGCATTTTTTGCCTGTTGCCATACAGGGAGGCCTTTATATCTTCCTGACGCTGAACAACTACGAGTTTCGAAACTGGTTTTGGCAAACCATTCATTTTCCACTCACCTATCGTGTCGAGTTCGACGGTACCTGGCTGTCGCTGCTGATCTATGTGGGCTTATCGCTGCGGTTGTTGCAGCCATACCGTCGGTATGTGCAGGAGAATTTCTCGGAGACCAGCCAGCTTACCCTGCGTTGGCTGCAGGTGCTGTTGATCGGGCTGGTGCTGATTTGCGGGCAATGGACCTACGAAATGGTGCTCCGCGACCGGTTCAACAGTTATTATGTTCACGACGATTCCTACTGGATGCTGGGTGTGGCGCTGGTGTGCATGGGTATCGTTGGCCTCCGCCAGGGAAATATGGCACAGGTGCAGTTTCAGCCCGAGCCGGTTCCCGCCGAAAAGTCTGCCCCCGATATAAACCCTGATTACCTGGCGCGTGTCCGTCGGGCTATGGATGTCGATAAACTCTACCTTAACCCAACCCTTACGTTAACGGAACTGGCGCAGCAGGTGGGCCTTAATCCCAAGGTGGTATCGCAGGTCATCAATGCGGGAATGAATCAATCCTTCAATGATTTTGTCAACGCCTACCGGGTCAACGAGGTGAAACGACGACTCCAGACCAACGACCTCTCCCGCTTCACGCTGCTGGGCATCGCCTTCGAATCGGGCTTCAATTCTAAAACGACCTTCAACCGAATTTTTAAGGAGCATACCGGCCAGTCGCCGAGTGCATTCAGCAGTTCCAACTAGTCCCAAATCATCCGTTGGGGCGTCCCAGGCTGATTCTGGGGCGTTCAGGGCTGTTTTTGCGGCCACCTTTGCATCGTTCATTCACCTAACCAACGAACAACGATGCGTTACGCACTCCTTCTTTTCGTCAGTCTTTTCACCGCTTTTGTCGCTTCAGCCCAAACTGGCTGGTCGGATAAAACCCGACTGATGCCCGATAAACTGCGCGGCCTGCCCATTGGCCTGACGCTCTGGCACACCAACAACCCCACGGTGCCGGAGAAAGTAGGCGACCTGTACTACTGGAAACACAGCACCCTGATTCGCGCTGAAGTGAGCGATCTGGAGTTTGTGGAAGCGGGTAGTTTTATCTGGTACGATGCAACCGGCTGGCACCCCAATATGACCCAGTCTACTACCGATTTTGCTGAAAATTTCGGATGCCTGGACGGTAAACTACCCCAGGGCAAGGTGTTCACGTTCATCAAAAACTGGCGCTACGGGAAGCAATTGTACGGGGGCGATGCACTCTGGTACATCATTGCCCGCCACAAAACGGGTAAGCTCTACAAAGGCTACGGCATCGTAGAAACAGAGGGGAAAACGGCCAACTAAGTCAACAATCGAATCAATTCGAAATCAACCAGACACATGAAAACGATCCTATTTTTCAGCCTTCTCTTTTTGGGTACATTGCCCGTATCTGCCCAACGCTTCGTGGCCGATACCCGACAAAGCAAACTCACCTGGACCGGTCATAGCGAAGTGGGCAGCTATGCACCGTCGGGCACGCTGCAACTTCAGCAGGGTTTCTTCGACCTGAAAGGCGGGCAAATCAGTCGAAGCCGCCTGGATATCGACATGCGCACCATTCAGCACGAAGACGAGAAAATGCAGGCCCATTTACGGGGTGAGGATTTCTTCAACGCAGCAGCTTTTCCAGCGTCGACCTTCGTGCTGCAACGAATCAGCGGGAGTCAGGCCAGCGGGCAGCTTACGATCAAAGGGGTGATGAAACCGGTGACGTTTCCTGTTGTAGTGACTGTGGAAGGCGATGCACTTCGGGTGAAAGGCAAAGCGACCATCGACCGGACCGAGTTCGGGATCAAGTACAATTCGAGCAGCTTCTTCTCCGGCCTGGGCGATTATGCCATCAAAAACACCTTCGAGCTGACGTTCGATGTGGTGGCCCGGCAGGTGGTCAAATAAAAACAGGCGCTCATGCAACGTAGATGTACTAGTCGTCATCCTTGGTGAAAAATCAATAGTCGCCGGTTGGTCGATGGAAAAAGAGGGTTAGTCGAAATGTTAAATTTCCATAACGACATATATCCTTGTTTTACAGGCCTATAGATTTGTGGCATAAGTGCCTGTTGCTGACGAAAAATCAGCTTATGGGATGCCCGAATGTTTGCCTGGACCTTTACTCGTTGTTATGAAAAACCTATTCCTGTTCCTGACCTTTTTGGGCCTGTCAACCCGGCTGGCTGTCGCTCAGTCCACCCCCGGCCGCATCAGCGGAACCTTAACTGATTCGACCACCACGAAACCCGTGCCGTTTGCCACGGTGGCTCTTCAGTCGCCTGACTCCAAACTTATTAACGGCGTAACAACCGACGAAAAAGGCGCTTTTATACTGGATAAACTGGCGTTTGGCACCTACAAGCTGGTCATTTCCTTCGTGGGTTACCGGACCAAAACGCTTGACAAGGTAACCCTCTCCGCCGAAGCACCCCATGTTGAGTTGAAACAGCTTTCGCTGGCTCCGGATAGCCGGAATCTGAATCAGGTAGATGTGGTGGGGCAGAAGGCGCTGGTAGAAGATAAAGGCGACCGGCTGGTATACAATGCTGAAAAAGACGTATCGAACACGGGCGGAACAGCCGCCGATGTGCTGAGAAAAGTGCCCATGCTGACGGTCGATCTGGACGGGAACCTGAAGATGCGCGGCAGCGGCAACATTAAAGTGCTGGTGAACGGCAAACCGTCGAGCATTATGGCCCGCAATCTGGCCGATGCGCTCAAGCAGATGCCAGCCAACATCATTAAATCGGTGGAGGTGATCACCAGTCCCGGCGCTAAATACGATGCAGAAGGATCGGCGGGGGTCATCAATATCATCACCAAAAAAGCGGTGCAGGGTACCAATGGAACGGTTAATTTAACGGCCGGAAATATGAACCGTTCGCTGGGCGGCAACCTGAACGTGAAAGGCAAAAAACTGGGGCTGGCAATCTCGCTCAATGGCTATCAGTACCGGAACATTGGTGAAACATCCAGCACCCGCACGGCCCTCACCGACCGGGGCGATGGGATTCGGGAACCCTCCAGCATCCTGAATCAGCGTACGTTTCGGGATAACACCGGCACCGGTGGCTATGGCGAGATGAGCCTCGATTACGACCCGGACACCACAAACCGGATCAATTTTTCGGCCAATGCCTGGGGCGGAAACTTTCCCATGAACAGCACCCTCGACAGCCGCCTGACCAGCCCACAGGGCGCGGTTTTGCAGGCCTACCACCGGGATATACAGTTTCGAAATCCGTATGGCAATACCGAATTTAATCTCGGCTGGACGAAGTCGTTCCGGAAACCCGGTCGGGAGTTTTCAATACTCACGCAATATGCCCGGATGCCTGATAACTATTATTATACCATCCGGCAGCGGAATATGGATTCGGAGGTGGCCACGTATCTGGAACGGAGCACCAACCTGAGCCGCAACAACGAATACACCTTCCAGGCCGATTACACGCATCCTTTTACCGCACGCACCAAACACGACACCCTCAATTTTAAACTCGAAGCCGGGGCTAAAACCATCCTGCGCGGTATCGGCAGCGAGTTTGTTGTCGAACAGGCCACCACCGGTCTCGACGCCGATTATATAATCGACCCGAGCCGGTCAAATGATTTTACGTACGATCAGCGAGTGGTGTCGGGCTATACCTCGCTGAAAGTGGATACGAAACGGAAATGGAATCTGACGGCGGGGGCTCGGTTGGAACATACCAGTATCCAGGGTGACTTTGTATCGACCCAAAGCTCATTCAGCAGCCAGTACCAGAACCTGATTCCCAGTTTTACCCTTGCCAAGACCCTGCGGGATAAACACACGTTCAAGGTGAGTTATACTCAACGAATCTCCCGGCCGCTGATCTGGTATCTAAACCCCTTCCGTAACGCCAGCGACCCCAAAAATATCCAGACCGGTAACCCCTTCCTGAATCCCGAGCTAACCCACGCCACCGAGTTGTCGTACAGCACCTTTGGCAAGGAGGGAGCCTCGTTCAACGCAGCCCTGTTCTGGCGGCAAACGAACAACTCCATCGAGTGGCTGGCCACCGTCGATGCGCAGGGTGTAGCCGTGTCGTCACCCCAGAACATCGGGCGGAACGCCAGTTATGGGGCCAACCTCAACCTGTCACTCCAGCCGAACAAGCATTTTAACTTCAGCATTGGCACCGATCTTACCTATGTCGACCTGACGAGTATGGCGCTGAACCAACGGACCAATGGGTGGGTGTGGAGCGTCAGTCCGAATGCGTCGTATAAGCTGCCCAAAGACTTCACCCTGCAGGCCAATGGCTACGTAGGGTCGGGCTGGATTTCGTTGCAAAGCCGGAATTCAGGCTGGTATTATTACGGGCTATCGGCCAAGAAGGAGCTGATGGACAAAAAAATGAGCCTGACGCTGAACGTGAACAATCCGTTCAACCGGAGCGTACGCATAACCGGCGAACAATTTGCGCCGACTTATGTGGCTCAGAATATATCAAATTTTGTGAACCGCTCCGTGCGGCTGACGCTGAGTTATAAGTTTGGCCAGATGAGTTCGGGTGGTAAGCAGAGCAAGAAAATTCGCAATGACGATAGTAAAGGGGGCGGGCAGTAGCGGCACGTTTAAACCGACTGGCGCCGGACGCGCTACTGTACCATCAACCGACTCTCGTCCAGCAGCGAACGCTTTTGTTCGATGGATAGGCTGAGCGGGAGCTGGGCCAGACCGATAAGCCGACGTAAGATCTCAACGCCCGTGAACCGTTGCCGTAGGGTATCATCGAAACCGGCTGGTTTTTCGTAGCGGCTCAGGACGCTGTCTAACGTAGCTTGGGGTTGCTGAGCAAGCATCAGATGGGCGATCAGTACACCCAGATCGAACTCGGCGGGGCCGTAAAAGCAGAATTCAGGGTCAATCACTTTCAGACTTTGGTCTTCAGTTTGAAGCCAGCTTCCGGGGTAGTAATCGCCGTGAATCAACGTTTTATGAGCGCCAGGCTGCTGCTGGGTAGGGAAACTGTCGGCCAGATACACCTGGCCCAATTGCCGGACAGCTTTCTTTAGGGTAATATCCTGCCTGAAAGGCACCGCCAGCTCAGTAAGCCCCGGTTGTATTGCGTCCAGATCGAAACCGTTGCTTTCGGCAAAAGGGTAGTTGAAGATGTGCTCATGGTTGAGTGCCCGCATAGCCTCGTTCGCGAAAATAGGACCGGGTATCTGTGTGGTGAAATGGTAATGCAGTTCAGACAGATAGTCCGTTAAAGCCAGAGCGTCGGCATCGGG
Source organism: Spirosoma aerophilum (assembly GCF_054782495.1). Lineage (NCBI taxonomy): Bacteria > Pseudomonadati > Bacteroidota > Cytophagia > Cytophagales > Cytophagaceae > Spirosoma > Spirosoma aerophilum. The sequence continues at coordinate 224,216 of NZ_BAAGSJ010000017.1, forward strand.
TAAGCGCTGGTCTGGTTGATAGAGAAACGTATAGTCACGAGCGTTGCCTACATCTTCGAGTACAAGAATGTTGTTTTCCCGATCGACGCCCATGAGCAATGGCATCATGCTGGCGATCATGGGTATAAGCTGTATTTCCTGATAGAAAAAGCCCTCAATGACGGCCCGGTTGGCGGGAGCCGGTATGGACGGGTATTTCTCCACATACTCCCGCGACTGCTTGACGATGAGTGATCGAAAGGGAGTGGTTACCCGAAGCACATAGTTCATATTGCCTTCACCGGGTTTCTCTACTGAAGAAATTGACTCCTGATTATCGAGCCAGCCGCGCCGACGCAGATAATCCTGCAGAGCGAAAGGTTGTTGAGCATCCAGTTGCATGTTGATGGCGTATTAAGTAGGTATAGGGTATGGTAAAGTACAAATTATACACTACGAATACCTTCCTTTTTTAGCGTACTACCGCTAATTTACCCGCTAGCCCTTCAGAGCCATCGGCTTTAACAACCACAATCAGATAGATGCCCGTTTGAGCCATACGTCCCTGGTAATCCCGCAGCGGCCAGGTTGCCGTTCCCCCCTGCGATCGGGTTTCGTACACCAGCTGTCCACCGGCGTTAAAAATCTTCACGGTCACATTATCGGTCAGGCCGTTAATACCCACGGTACCCGTGAAGTCGGGCCGGACGGGGTTGGGGAAAATTGTGAGCTGGCTCAGCGTCTCAGCCGGTTCAGTGGCCGGCCCCTGATACGAAACCAATCCCCTGGGTTGATCGGCGCTGCCGGTTTCTATAAACACGTTGCCGCTCGTGGGCTCAATAGCCAGTGCCTGGACAGTGCTGCTGGGCAGGGGACTGTTGACGGCCGTAAAGGTTTCGAGCAACTGAGAGCCATCCGGAGCAACGTGATACAGGCCGTTGCGGGTGCCAATCCACTTTCGGTTGCCCCCATCGACGGCTATGGCCGTAATCAGTTCATTGGCCAGCAACCGACGCCGGTTGATGATGGGTGGCTGAGCGTCGATAGTTGCGTCGAAGGCACCGGCCGGATTGTCGAAGATGGTCGGGCCCAGATCGGTACCGACCCAAATGGCACCGTTCCGGTCTTTGGCCAGCACCCGGATGGTGTTGGTCAGCAAACCTCCTTGTCCTGTAAGGGTACTCAATGCCCGGCTGCGGTTTGTTTGTGGATCAACTACCAGCAAACCACCTCCAAGATCGGGCAGAAGCCACAGAAAGCCATTATCGTCGGGTAGAATCTGTACGATATTGGTCTGGTTGACCGCTGGAAACGACTGAAATTGACCATCCGATCGACGAACATGCAGGGTGGCTTGCTGGGCATTCCCCCGTCCGGTAGTTATCCACAAATTCCCGGTGATGTCTGTGGATAAACTGGTAATAAATGGGCTGATGGTAGCGGGGAGCGCCACGAGTGTGGGCATCTGCCCGTCGGTCTGGCTCCACAAACCCCCGCCATAGCTGCTCAGGTAAAGCTTCTGTTCGACGGATGAATAGGCCGCTGCATTGAAACCACGCGTTAAACCCGCAACGGGGCTACTGATCCATCGTCTATTCGGAACCGACAGTATATCCGCCGGAAATTGGTTGGCAGTAAGGGGCGTTGTTTCCTGCGGGCCGTTAGGAAGGGCAACCACCGTTTGTGGGTAAGCGATTAACTGAGCGAACTGGTCGCGGGATGGCCCTTCGGGAGCAATACGCTGAAACGTACCGGCACTCGTGGTTAACAAACCACTTGTTGCATCGGCAATCCACAGCGTATTGCCGTCGGCGACAATGTCGCGGGGATCGGCCAGCAGCGAGCCGGTAAATGTGCCTGCGCCGGGTAGCGTTACAGATTGGTTCGTGGCTAAAATGAGTCCCGATGGCGCGGTAAATTGTCTGATAAGCGGATTTGTAAGTGATTGAGCCAGCGTCCACCGACCAGCCTGCCGTTCATAAACACCCTGGCTGTTGACCGTAGCCGACAGCCGGCCCTGATTGATAGCGATCGACTCCGTTTGAGGACCGGGTGCTGCCACTGCTTTCCAGTTGGCAGGGTCAACGATATTGACATTGGCCGCAAAGCGAATGGCTCTGAGCCGACGCCCGGATTCGGTCGGGAGCAGCAGAGCCGTTAGCGCATACAGGCTATCGGCCGCTGCTGCTGTTTGAAGGATGGGCAGTGGCATGCCATCCGCCCGTTTGCTGAAGTACGTGTCGCGGATCTCATTCTTCACAACATCCAGCACCACCAGACCAAAATCGGTGCTGAGGTAGGTGTTAGTGCCAATTCGATTAATGTGGTTGATGCCGCGTGCGGTCGGTAAGGCCGATGAGGTAACGATGGTATTCACATTGATCACCGTACCCGGCTCACCCGTGTTTGTCAGGCTTAATAAGTCCAGATTGCCATTTCGATAGGCAATAAGCACCCTGTTTTGATCCGCGAGATAAAGCAACCGACTGATGCCCACATCGCTCAGACCTTGCTGTTTCCCAACGGTTGTAGTTTCGTTGGTTGTTTTGTTGTAGTAGAAAAAGCCGTTTTGGGTAGCGGCATAAACTACATTGCCAGCCACCGCTACCGATTGTCCCGACTGGTAACTAACATGGGTTTGCCAGGTGCCAATTTGAGCAAAGGAAGAATGAAAAATGAAGAATGATGTACAGAAGAAGACAAACCAATGCCAGATCTTATACCCTGATGTCCTGATCCTCAATCCATTCATAAATAAAAAAGTATTACGAATCATACATCATACATCATACATCATACATCATACATCATACATCATACATCATACATCATACGTCATTTATGTCCTCATACGCCCACTCTTTTCGTCCGGCGTCGTCTCCTAAATGGAAGCATCGTCGGCAACGGGCTTCGTAGCTATCCGTTTCGCCGAGCAGCACACGGTCCTGGGAGGGCACGAGCCGGTAGGAGTATTGCGCTATATCGCCACAAACCACACAAATGGCATGTACTTTGGTAACATATTCGGCAATACTCATGAGCTGTGGCATACACCCAAAAGGTTGACCGGAAAAATCCATATCCAGCCCGGCAACAATCACACGTTTACCCTGATTGGCGAGCGTATTACAGACGTCAAGTATCTCTTTGTCAAAAAATTGGGCTTCGTCTATACCAACAACGTCACAATTTCCGGCAAACGGTATAATTTGGCCCGCTGTTTGTACAGGAGTAGAATGAACAGAAAGCGCTGAGTGCGAAACGATGTCTTCTTCGTGGTAACGGGTATCCAGCGCCGGTTTAAAAATCTTAACGTTAAGCTTCGCGATTTTAGCGCGGGTAAGTCTACGGATCAATTCCTCCGTCTTTCCAGAAAACATTGAGCCACATATGACTTCGATCCAGCCGGTTCGAAGGTGGGGTGGTTCGCGTCGGCGGGATGGTTCGATAAACATTAGGTATCAATTAATAAACGAAGCAGACCGGTCACTTGATTTAAGTGTACGCACCATGACAAATCGAAATGAATATTGTTTCATTTATCCACACGGTTTACCCGTTGTCGGATTGAATCATGGAGCGCAGCCCGCTGCATTTGATTTCTTTATTGATAACAATCGGTTTGTAGCCGAAAGTTATATATTTACAAAACAAATAATATAAGCCCTGTCAATCAATTAGTTATACAGCACTTGACCAAATTAGGACAACAATGGTATAACATTTGGCAATCGTTTACTTCACAAAGGTAATTCACATTGTTAAGGAGTTCACAAAAAAAGCCCGATCAGATTGACCGGGCTTATACTATAGATTAGAGTTAACTAGAGAAGTTGATCTAATAAACGTCTCAAGTTAGCAGCTATACCTTCAAGATTGCGTTTATTCTGTGAGAAAAACTCAGACCAATGCAGCGTATCTACACTAGTCAAAAATCCATTCGATTCATCGCCAGGAACCTCCTTTCTTATTTCTTGTGCTAATGAAGAAAGTCTGGGAAGAACACCTCTTTTGTAGTATACTTCCAAATTCTTGCCGAACGCACGATCTTCTCTTGCGTTTTTTGATGGAATTTGTGCATCCATAGCATCATATTCAGCTTGGGCTGTACGAATAATCTGGTGAATCGCTTCGATTATTACAGCACCTTCTAATCTAATAATTGTGCGTAAAATTTTGGTTGCTTCAGGTTCGCTTTCGGGTTCTTTGTACTTAACTGGTTCCATGATAAAAAATTAATTTATACATATGAGGGGGCAAAGTTAAGCCTACTTATTAAGGGAGAAGTACCCGATTTGTAAGGGGAAAATACCTGATTTTAGAGATAGTGCTAACCCCTACAGGTGGGCCGCTCGCTGACTTCTTCCTGACCGGGCATCTGATAGGTTTCGCTGTAGTCGGGCTGGGTCTTCTTTCGCCGTTTGATACAGCCGCATTTGGTGCAGGTGGTCTGCTCGCCCCAGCCGGGCTTACTGTTCCACTTGTGCCGCTCGTTGCCCGGTACCACACGCGGGGCTTTACCTTCGTTGATATGCACCAAGCCAATACCGTCAAAATGATAGAATGCCATAACGGTATGAGTTACTCAAAATAGGATAATACTTTCTCAAACAGCTGCACGTGGTAGGCCCGGGCTTCAGCCATCGTAGGAAACAGATCCGTTGACAAATAGTGACGCCCATCGCTGAGCCAGTACTTTCTGACCAGTTGGCCGCTTTCGGTTCGGTGCCCGTCCACGTCGATGACTTCGAGGGTTATCGGCTTGAATACACTGTTGACGACGATCACCTGATCGCCTATGCTGTAAGTTTTTTCCATGATGCGGATAAACGGTTAAATGTGAATCGAAAAAATATAATAAGAATCCCGGTGGCCATGCCCAGCAGGCCGCCTACCGTTAGTTCCCGGTAGTGGGTCGGCACGTGCCGGTAGTTGATGATCAGCAGCACGATTATGCAGCCGAGGATGACGCCCAGCGAGTGGGACGCGCTGATGTGTAATTGTGGATAATGTGTCATGAAGTTTAAGATGAATAGCCGATCTGACTGAACGACTGGCTGAGGGATGGGCGCTCATGATAGTGAGTAACCTTAATCCCGTTAAGCTCGGCGATGTATTGTATCTGAGGATGCTGCCGACGCATGATCAGGCTGATCAGATCACCCAAGGTATTGGGTTTTGTCGAACTGGCTAACCTGGTACCGAAGCATTGGTTGAGGTGTACCTTGTGAGGTTCCCCTTTCATCGTTCGAAGCTCCAGCGTGATCACGGCGCCAAACTGCTCGGTCATGATCACGCTGTCGAGCGTCAGGTTTACAGCTGAGGTGTCGATGGTCATAGTTAGAAGATTGAGAGTTGTTTGCCGACCTCCAGCTTTTTGAATAGAATCCGGGGATCAATCATAACCACTGGCCGTTTACCTTTTCCCACCGTTACCAGCATCGCGTTATAGCCACGTTCCAAGCTCAACTCGACTTGCCGCTGATGGTGCTTGTTATACTTCAGCGGCTCCAGTGCACCTTGATAAGTGACGAGATCAACAACCTGGTAAGCTTCTACGTGAATCGTTCCTGTATGAAAGCTGCTCATACCCCCGACGCTTACGTACTCTTTGTTCTGCCAGAAGAAGGTTTTACACGTACCCGACTCAGCGATGGACTGAGCCGAGTACATTTTGTCAGCTTCTTCAAACTTGGATTCTGGAACAAATAGCTCAACTGTCATTTCTGATTGTTAATCGAATGAATGACTTTGATCGTTTCGAGCTTAAGTTTTTCAGCTTCGATAATTTGCTTAGCCAGGTCGCCCATGGTTTTCGCCTGGGGGATCGCGTTAGCACTGCTTTTTACTCGTAGCATTTGTTCCCGAAGAAGGGCAACCACATCGTTTGTATTGATGACTGCCTGTGCCTGCATCTCGGCGTTCTGGGTTTGTGGCGTAAGAGATACTTTGGCTAATTCCGTTGGGGCCACCGGTGCGTCGGGGTGGCGCTCTGGCAGATAGGCAGGCCATTCATTCCAGAAGTTGCCGGTCGGGATCTCTTTAAACTGACCACCGCCCCAGTGAAGGGTAGTGATGCCATTGCCGCCCAATTCAAATGTTTTAAGTGTTCGCTTTTCTCCGTCAGGACAGGCTAATTCTTTGCCGATATAGCCGGTTAATTCTTTCTCAATGTTCAGCTTTAGATTCATCGTTATGCTTGTTTATAGCCCTTTTGAGTAAAATTTCAGTGCGTTTAAGCTCAATCAAATCAGGACGGTCCTCGAGCAGAATTTTCTTTATTTCGGGGTCCTGAGAAATGTAGTAGGCGACAACGGTATCATGTAGGTTGCGAAAGGGGTTGTTAATTAAGCCGGCAGCGTTCATTTGCCGAATGAGGTCCGAGCGTTTAACCAGAGTTCGATTGCCTTCATCGCTTTGCCAGAAACGACGCATAATCTCACTGTGCCTTTTCCTTCGTTCCTCACCTTTTGGAGAGGCCCAAGTATTTCGGTTCGTAAGAGACATCTTAATCAGATTGCGATTGCGTCCCGCCATTTCAGAATTTGGAATGCATTCTAAATTCGAGAGCACGCATCGGCGAGGATTGTGATCGACGAAGATGACGTTATACCCTTTCGGTATGGGGCCGATCCAGGTTAGCCACAGATACCGACGCAAAGGCATCCGTTCACCCTTGCCCAAAAAAATCCACCATTCTGGCTTTTCGGCAGGTCGATTCTTATGCTTCTTGATCCATTTAATGGTGCCGGGAGCCTGCTGATTTTTTACGTTCATTCCCGAAACCAGACGCCCGCGGAGGGTACCATATAGCCGTTCATGGGCTTCGGGTGTCCGGGTCAAACCTAGCCGCTTAATCCGAAAACCGACTAGGCCAGGCGAGGCTCCTAGCTGTTTTGCTATCTGGTGATTCGTCGTTGTTTCGAGCAATCGACGAAGCTCATTGTCCCATGAGTCGGGCCAATCCTTCATAGCTCGGACAAGGCCTGGCGTATTGTCGGCCTGATTAAAAAAGTGAATTTTCATGGCGTCAGAATAATTGAAACTGTCCGTGACGGCCAACATTAACCTCCGGCTCGGGTAGTATTGGTTTAGGCTTAGCCACTGGCATAGGAGCGACCGTAGCGGTTTGTTCGAGTTCTACCGTATGCAGGGGCTTGACAACGGGTTCGGCTGCCCTGGGTAGATTGACGAACGGAATATCCCGGTCATCCTTCCGGGCCGCTTCCACCTCAATAAACCTGCTGCTGAATTGCAGGTCGAACCACAGTAGCGACCGGGGGTGTACGTTGTAGCCGCATGAGCAGTGATAAGCAAGCTGCATCGTGTGGTAAGACTGGCCGTTCGAGTAGAGCGATAGCCGGGCGGTGGATAGACAGCCGGTTGGCTTGGTTAACCAATTCAGTTGCAGACCAACGACCTTACCATTCGAGAAGGGTTGTAGGGTAGTCGATACCTCAACCGTTCCCAGTTCTGGTGCTGTGATTGTTAAGGTATCGCCCTCATCGAAGGCGGTACCGTTGAGCAGAAACGTTCTCATTTTGAGGATTGGTTTAGAGCGTACCAGATACCAAATCCAGCCAGGCTAACTAAGATTGTCGGAATTATGCCGATCGAGCGAGCCACGAGGAAACTGATCAGGAAGGCGATCAGGCAGACAAAGGCGAGTTTCATACAAAAAGTGAGGTTTGGTTATTGTCGGTGACCTTCTGCTTTTTTCGTTCACGAGCCTCGCAGGTCGGGCAAACCCAACCGGTGGGGGCTTCGGCAATACCCAGAATCTGCTGAAGGGCCCCGATCCGTAGCGGTATCTCGCAGGTCCATTGCGGCACATAGGTTCCGTCGATTAGTTCCGTGAGCCGGGTCATTAGCTCTTCACTGGAGTACTGGCAGGCCTGGTAGAGTTCGACCCAGCTGAATACTGTCTGGGTCGAACAATAGTAAGGGTCGTCATTGCTGTACGTGCTCATAAGGCATCCAGTAATTCCATTTGTTGTTTGACAAACTCGTCCCATTCATCGTAGAGCCGCTTTAAAAAGGACGTTGATTCGGGTTCCGATACCGCAGGAGCAGGCTTTTCAAAGGCCGATAGCAGATGCGTTTTGATTACCTTCTTGTCAGGCTTGAGCCGGGCAACGCGTGCCCGATCGGCGGCTTTCTTAGCGGCTTCGTCTCGCTTCTGGGCTTTCGCTACCCGGTCAGCTTCTTCGGCGGCTTCCTTCGTTTTCGCTTGGGCATCGGTCAGCAGATCTGCAAACTCGACCTCGGTCATGTCGATGATATCCGCTTCACTGAGTCGGAAGACATTCAGCAGCTTAGAGCGGAAACCGTTCCAGTCGAAACCGGCTTCGACCAGCTTCGGGCGTCGGTTGTCGAGGATCATCGTTTTCTTATCCTCTTCCAGCTGCTTCCGCGCGTTTTCGATGGCTAGTTGATCGGCGGCTTGCTGATCAGCGATAGCCTGTAACCGGGCGGCTTCCTGTTGATTGGCCAGGGCAATCGCGGCCTGTTCGTCGGCGATCGCTTTGATTCGGGCCTGTTCAGCATCATAGATGCGCTGGGCAGTACTGGCAATGGGTTCGTACTCCTCATCCGTGAGATTCATTAAATCACGCGGACAAACCTCATAACGGCCGGTACCTTCGCCATCGGTGAAGGTGTACCACTCCTGCTCGGCGTCCCAAATAAAGCCCAACGCTCGTAATGCTTTCATGCGAACATCGGCCCGTTCACCCCTAAAACGTTCGTCGGCAATACGCTGCTGTTCGGCTTCGTAGGTCGATTTGACCAGATCGGCGGTCGGCTGGCAGTCCTCCTCATTCAGTCCCTTGATGTCGTCAAAGTTGATCGCCACCTCGCCAAACTCCCAGGCATCATTAATAGCGTTGTAAGTAAAACCAGACGACCGAAGCATCTGCGTCCGCTGATCTGTTCGTACGCGGATGGCCCGTTCGCGCTCCTCGGCCAGACGGTCACGTTCATCATTATACGCTTTCTCCTGAAAGGCCAATGCGTTTTCGATGGCCTTCATCGGTTCGATCAATGCTTTGGCGTGGCTGTCAACATCGCGGTTATAGTCGATATGCGGCCGCTTGAGGGCTTTCTGTTTATTCTCAACATCGATGCGCTGATCTTTGACCATCTGCCGAAATTTGTAAACGGCATTAAATCCGACCTTATCATCGGGCCCTTTGATCGAAAGCTTGGCGGCTTCCTTTTTCATCTGGGTAATTGCCGACTGCGATACATCGAACTTGATGGGTGTGTCCGTGGCTGGAATAACCGGTACAGCATCGTGTACTACTTCGGGTGCTACTTGTTCAGTTACCATTGAGTTTGGCGAGTAAAAAGCGATTGATTTTTTGGAGTAATTCGACCTGCTTGGCAGGCTTGACTATTTTGATGCTTGGTTCCCGGCAGAGGTCGGCGACCAGCTTATAAGGGTTTTTACACTGACGGACCGAAACAATCGAACCGTTTTCGTTGGCGGTGATGACTCGGCCTTTCCCATCGATGAGGGTGTAGCGGGCGGGGTCATCGCCATGATCGAGGATTTCAGTCCATGCCGCCATTTGTATCGTAGGCCAGCTTACCTCTATCGTCCGTGAATACGACGTACTCCGTTTCATCCACAGTGACAATTACCTTGATACCGTATTCATGGTCGTGACCATCAAGCAGTTGTCTTAGTGAGCGATCCCGGTTTTCATCATTCCAGGCATCCATGCGCTCCAGCATTTCCAGTTTGTTTTTCCGCTCATCCCCTTGCTCTTTATACCGCTTAGCATATTCCAAGCATTCTTTATCGTATGATTCAGCCGCTTCGGGAGTCCGAAAAACGTTTGCAGGGGCCACTATCGGATTGGCGTCAATCTCCTTGATACGAAGCATAGCCTTTACAAATAGCAATGCCAGAGGCAGGGCAAGGTGAACGCGTTCAGTTGTATACATCTGTTGAGGAGTTTATGCCCGCTAACCATTGCCAGTCAGCGGGCAGGTTAGAATTACCAGCTATAGACTTCGATGGTCGGTTCGATATTCTGAACGCCTAGCCACGTGATGCGCCTTTCAAGCTGGGTTAGCGAATGATTCGGCTCGATGTCGTCGCCTTCTTCGTCACAGCCAACGACAACACCCTTTCCGGTCAAGGGCTGACTATAGCCCTGGTAAGAAAAGCTAGGCATCGGCGAATCGACATACAGGCCGTTGTCATCGAGGTATATGGCATCACCAGCAGCAAGAGGAACGGCGCAAACGGTATCACAGCCGATCAGTTTGTAGAGGTCTTCAAGGCCGTTTTGCTCGACCTCGGTAATAGTTTGACTTGTCGGATCAATCAGGAACGCTTTCATGATGAAGGAGTGTAAGGCCGCTGACCGGATAAGCCAGGGGCCAGCTTGACTATTTGGTTTCGGCTGGGGCTTCGAGTTGAGCCGGTTCGACGTGCGGACGAACAATGTACTTCATGCCGTGAGCCACGCTAACTTCTGAGACTTCGGTCAACGTTTCACGACGATATATCTCCGTATTCTTCAGGTAGTCGCTTAGGTCCTGAGGCAGTTGATCAGCCAGGGTGAAGGAGAACGTTGCGATATAGTATGTCCCGCCATCCTGACGACTCTTTTTGTCGGCCGTAACCGTCAGCGTAACGTCAGCGAGTGTTTGATCTTCATAGAATAACGGCTCTATCAATCCTTCAAGGTTATCGACGGAGTACTCATGAAACATGACCGCGCAAATCGCATTGTTTGCATCAACGAAGAATAGCTCAGCCCACCGCTTTGGTCCCCGGTTGAAGAGGTTAGGATCGTAGAATATGCGCCAGGCTAACGGACGGAAGGTAATCGAGCGGCCCATGTCCTTAAACTGTTCGCCACCCATGTGCAGCTTAAATTTGCCCTCTTTGGCATCGAAACGTATCTGCCGGGGATGCCCTTCCAAATACTTGAACTTGCTGACGGGTTGTCCGTCGGCGTCCAGACCGATTTCGTACGACTTCAAAGAGCCTTGTTGATCTGCGTTTAATGCTTCGCGGGGTGTTACCATTTTTGCCATGTTGTATAATAAAATAGAAAGAAGTAAGTGGCCGAATCAGACCCGTTCGGCCATCGGGGGTTATTTGTTGAGGGCGTTGATTAGGGCATCGGCGTGTTCGACAGCGAAACCAGCTACTTCGTTGGCATTGTAGTATGGGCCCTTAGCGGCAACCATTCCGGCCAGAAATTGAGTGGCCATATACTCCCGTTTGCTGAGTCCGTCAAATTCGCCGGGAACAACGAAGGCGGGTTCGTCACCGTGGGTTTTGCTTCGTACGTGCGTGTCAGACATAGGACTGTCGATAGCCAGTTCGATGCGAAGGCGGCTGATCTGACGTTTGACGAAGGCGACCTCGGCGGGCGGGGTTTCTTCTTTTTGCTGATCGGCTTGAAACTGCCAGTCCGATAATTGCAATTCCATCAGGGCCCGGGGGCTGATTGGAAATTCTGTTGGTCTCTGATTCATCTGTTTTATCTTTTAGATTCTGATGTAAAGTAAGGTGTTGTAAGGGTAAAAAACAAATAAATTGACAAGAAATAAATTGTTTTTTGTTGCATATATTTGTAGAAATCACCCTTTACTTATATGCCACCCAATAAAAAATTAACTTCTATTGATGATTTGATCCCGGATCAGAAGAATGCCAACCGGGGTACCGAGTTCGGAAATGCTTTGCTTGAGAAGTCGATTCGTGAGGTTGGATTAGGTCGTTCGGTGCTCGCCGACAGGAACGGCAATCTGATCGGCGGCAACAAAACCACGGAAATGGCTGCGGCCCTGGGCGTGGAGGATATTATCGTTGTGCAGAGTGACGGTAAAAAACTGGTCGTCGTTCAGCGCACCGATCTGGATATTGATTCGAAGGAAGGCCGCACGATGGCCCTAATGGATAACCAGGTATCGAAAGTCAATCTCGACTTTGATACCGACGTTATTGCCGATCTGGGCGCTGAGTTCGATTTAGATATCACTGGCATGGGACTCGACCCCTTCGACTCAAACGAGGTAAAAAAGGAGAAGGAAGTCGAGGAACAGGTCACTACGCACGTTTGCCCAAACTGTAAGTATGAATGGTAATTTTTCGTTTGACACCGTTCAGCAGTTCGATAATCATATTGATCTGAGTATTCCGACGTATAGCAATTTGCGTGACGCCATCCTTCGGCTGGCCACCTCCTTTGTTGCGGCCGACTCGGTGGTCTATGATCTGGGCTGTTCGACGGGTCTTACGCTCTCGATGCTCGCGGGCCTGGTACCCGATTCGGCCCGGCTGATCGGCATCGATCGGGCGCAGAACCTGCTCGGCTGTTCGGTCGATCCCCGTATCGAACTGCAACGCGTGGACCTGACCGGTCCGCAGCTGGTGCTCGCGCCGGCCTCGCTGATCTTGTCGGTCTTTACGCTCCAGTTCCTGCCGATGCAGGAGCGGGCGGCTATCGTCGAAAAGGCGTACAATGCCCTGGAGCCGGGTGGTGCCTTTATTCTGGCGGAGAAAACCTATCTGCATGACGGGTTCGCGCAGGATCTGTTCACCTTCGCCTACTACGATAGTAAGCTTAAAAACTTTACGCCCGAGGAGATACTCGATAAGCAGCTCGCTCTTCGGCGGATTATGCGCCCCCAGACCGAACCCCACATACAACGGGAGCTTTCGGCCTTCTCGAACGTGTATCCCTTCTGGCAGTATCTACAATTTAAAGCCTGGCTATGTATAAAGTAATATCGACCTTCTCCGGGCTTGGCGGTAGTTCGCAGGGGTATAAACAGGCTGGGCTTAAAGTGGTCGCGTCGGTGGAATTCCTGGACTATCAGGCCGAGAACTACCGCCTGAACCATCCGGGAACGAAACTCTACCATGCGAACATTCGCGAACTTGATCCGCTCACGATTCTAAATGATCACGCGCTCAAGCCCGGTGAGTTGGATATACTCGATGGTTCACCCCCATGTAGTAGTTTCTCGACAAACGGAATCGTCTCTGAGGGATGGGGTAAAGAGAAAGCCTACGGTAATAAGGTGCAGCGCACCGATGATCTGTTCTACGAGTTCATTCGCTTTCTGACGGTGATGCAACCGAAGGTGTTCGTTGCTGAAAACGTTTCGGGCCTCATTAAGGGTAAGAGCATCGGGCACTTCAATAATTTTCTACGAGCGTTCAAAGCGGCCGGCTACAATACAAAAGCGAAGCTGCTCAATAGTGCGAATTATGGGGTACCTCAGGCACGCGAACGGATCATCTTTCAGGGCGTTCGCGCTGATCTGAACCTTGATCCGGTTTATCCCCAGCCACAAGGCAAAATTGTTTCCGTACGTCAAGCGCTGAGAGGTGTTACGATCAATCCTTCGGAGAAGGTTGATATCAGCGACCTCTATAAAAAGTATTACGCTCGCACGTTCCCGGGTGAAGGAATGGACAAAGGCTCCCAGCGGTGTGGTGATGGCTACAAATGGTTTTCGCGTAAACGACTGCACGCTGATCGACCCAGCTTCACGCTCACGGCTCATGCCTATCAGGATCTGACCCACTGGTCGGAACCGCGTAACCTGTATGTCGCCGAGCTTAAACGGTTACAGTCATTCCCGGATAGTTATTCGCTCACGGGCGATCGTGCCCGACAAGCGGAAGGAATAGGTCGAAGCGTCCCCCCCGGCATGATGGAAGCCATCGGTCGGGCGATCGTCGAAGGCATACTCGAAAAGCTATAGGGTGTACATCATTTGTAGCTCTTGTAAGAAGATTTGTAGGGTTTGTAAAAACAGTTGTAAAAAAGTCGTAACAGTGATAAAACAGTGATGAATCGTGCCAAACAACCCCAATGCAGCGGATAACCTCAAGCCTTTCAAGCCCGGCGAATCGGGCAATCTGGACGGCCGGCCAAAGGGTAGTATTTCCCAGTGGATGAAAGAATTCGGCGAAGCGACGAAGATCGAACTACGGCTGACGGTAACGGATATCGAGGGTAAGGTTTCAGAATCTTCGTCAACGATCGCCACCGATGGCAACGTGACGATTAACCAGGCGATTGCTGTCCGTGGCTTACAGAAGGCGCTCAAAGGTGACTATCAGTTTTTCCGTGAAGTACTCAACCGGACCGAGGGCCGGGTACCTCAGCCGATCACCGGAGCCGATGGCGGTCCTATTCAAGTTGATGACGTTACCCGATTGACCCCTGATGAACTACGCAGACGAATTGCTGCTCTTAGAAACCGAGCATCTGACCAGGCAGCTGGCTAGTATCGACTTCAAAGAATTCGTGCCTTATGTGAACCGTCGCTACGATATGCAATGGTTTCACGAGGTTATGGCTGATCATTTGCAGGCATTCGCGGAGGGTAGCATTAAGAAGTTAATGATCACCATGCCTCCCCAGCACGGAAAGAGCGAACTATCGACCCGCTCGCTTCCGTGTTACCTCTTTGGTCAGAACCCTGATCTGAAGATCGCGCTACTGAGTTACTCGGCCGACAAAGCCCGGAAGTTTTCGCGGGAGGTACAGCAGCGTTTATCCTCGGAGTTGTATCAGAATATCTTTCCCGGCGTTCGACTGGCCACCGGTAAAGATCAGGCGGCTGTTCGTACTCAGGCTGAATTCGATATTGTCGGGCACATCGGCTCATTGAAGGCGGTAGGTCGTCGGGGCCCGCTCACCGGTGATCCGGTTGACATCGTGATTCTGGATGACTTGTTCAAAGACAACATCGAAGCCCAGAACCCACACATCCGGGAGCAGACCTGGGCCGACTGGATAATACCTGTCGTTGAATCGCGTCTGCACAATAACAGTCAGATGCTCTATGTAACGACCCGTTGGCATGAAGACGATCCGTCAGGGCGGTTCCTCGATCGGGACGGCTATTTCTCGGAGACGAATCCGGACGGCTGGGTACTCTTGAACTTTCCCGCGCTCAAGACTGCCAACATTGACAGCTACGATCAGCGTGAAGAGGGTGAGGCTTTGTGGCCAGGTAAGCACAGCAAACATCGGATGGAGCTTATCAAGAAGAACAACCCGACAACCTTCGATGCGTTGTACCAGGGCGATCCGAAGCCCAGTCAGGAGAGTATCATCTTTGGCGACTGGATTGAGGTTGACGAATATCCTGAATACGTCGATCACGAGTTTTACGGTATTGACTTTGGTTACTCGAATGACCCCTCGGCGGCTACGCGTATTGGCCGGGTCGGACAAAGTCTATATCTGGATGAGCAGTTCTACGAAACGGGCCTGACGAATCAGGACATGTTGAAATGGTTCTATGCACTGGGCATGAACCCCAGTATCGAGTCGATCTGCGATAAGGCCGAACCGAAATCTATCGAGGAGCTGAAGCGTGGCTACTACGATAAGGCCACCGAAACCCAGTACAACGGTATCAATGCGAAGGGATGCGACAAAGGACCTGGCTCAATTGCGGCCGGCATCTCGAAGCTGAAAGAGTACACCGTTTACGTTACGAAGCGTTCCCGGAACCTGATCAAAGAGAAGAACAACTATACGTGGATCATGTCGGGCGGCAAGGCAACGAACGTCCCGATCGGCACATGGAACCACGCCATCGACGGCGTTCGCTCGGCGGTGTTCACCGTCTACGGCAAGCCACAACCGACGGGCGGTACCACCACCAAAGCACCAGGTAAACGATCATCACTTAATATCTAAATCATGGAAGGAAAATTGGTTTTTATGCGGCCACCTGTACGCATTGAAGAAGTAATCATTACAACGATTGAACGGGCTGGCGATGGCATCACATACCCGATTCGAGAAGTCACAAGCGTATGGTCGAAGAATGGCGAGTTAATCGCTAGTCAGGATCAGCTATTACCATTGGGAGCCGAACCCAAAATTGATAGATCAGCCTTTTTTCAGCTCGCACAATACTTACACGATAACCTGAATGCTTTTCAGGAAGAGCCTGCCCGACTAACCAATCAGTGGCTAAGCTTACGTGAATCAAAAGAATAACATTTAAATCAATCTATTATGACAATAGGAGGCTACTTATGGAAAGTGACAAAGTTTATTGTATTCCTCAGTGCGGGCGCCTGGTGCCTGTACGGTATGCTGACCGTACCAAATCCGTTGGCTGTGTTCTTCTTACTCCTGGGCGGCTTCGGTAATCTGATCAAAGCCTATTCAATACTAATCGACTAACCGCTATGACACTCGAAGAAGCAAAAGAGAACATCTACCAGCTTGTAACAGGCTTTGGTGACGAAGGAGAATTTATCGGCCAAATTGAGTCCGTGTACGAGGATACGGGGCTAGTTAAGGTTATCTGCGGGAAAGGATTCGAGGCAAAGTTTTATATAGTAAGACCAATTGTACTTGGATTATTCGAGACAGGTCTGCTCAATCAATCGCCTTACGTCGGCTATAATCTCAATCAGCCGGTACTGGTCAAGCTCGATGATAAGGCGTTTGCGATCTGGAAACGTCATGATGACGCCATGGTCGATTTCGCTCCAGCGCAGGTTCGTGAGAAGCTGATCAAGCCCCTGGAGCATTATACCAGCAAGGTTCGGCCTGACGGGTATGTCGAAATGCGATTCAATGAACTGATGCGGATCTTCGGCGACTATTGCCGACATGGGTATGAGGTATTCGATATGAACGTATTGATCGAACGAAAAGACATCGACGGATTATGACCGAAGCCCGCAACCTGTCGTATGACCTCAGCCCGGACGATCCGGCTCCGATCAAGGGCCAGTACCTGGTATCTATCGGCGCGAAAGGTATCGGCTCGATCTACCTGATCAGATCGGTTCGTGTGGTTCAGTCGAGGATCGTGCGGCCGTTCGTTCGCTATGGCCTGACAGTCGTGGCGATGCCCGAACTAAAACCCTACACCGAATTTGTTCGTCGATTCAATGGCGCTCAGGTTTGGGTCAGAGGTATAGAGGCTTTACCTTGTTTCTGGTATTCAAGAAGTAAAAAGATCAAGAAATGACTGACCACTACATCTGGTTCCGCTTCGTCCATGTCGTGCCGCTGGGCGACTGGCACCGCTACTCGGTTATGATACCCGTCGTTGAAACGCGCGGCTATTTCCAAATTAAAACACACGTGGAGGCCTGCTCCATCTCTTTCAACTAACAATAATGCTAACCGCCAAAGGCAAGAATATTGAATTTACGTTGCCCTCCGCATGGTTCGAGGTCAACATCAAACAGTTCGTTGATCTGTATCCCAAGCGCAAAACCAACGAAGACGGTACGATCTACCTCGACCCGTACGAAACGGCCAAAGCCTTCGTATCGGACCTGGCTGCTTATCATGCAGCACCAGCCGGCGACATCGACCGCATGCTCAATGAGTGGTTGCCGGTGCTGGGCCCGATGCCAAACTGGCCAGCGTTGGAAGTACCGTTTGAGGTTGCGGGTGTTCGTCCACCGGCTGATATTGGTTTGTGTACCCAGCTGCAGGTAGAGAGTGCGCGCATGATCGTCAACGATGCCATCGAAGAGGAGGGCGAAGCGGATTATATCCTGCTCGCTGTACCGATGCTGGCCATCTTTCTCTATCCGCTGATCACGGGCAAACCATTGACCGATACTGACGCGATCGCTGAGGTAATACCCGTTGTCGAAGCGTTGCCCGTGACGGAAGCGTTACCCCTGTCGGCTTTTTTTTTGTCCAGCTTAGCGAGTCCGAAAGCTTCTGGGCTCATGAGTTTCGACATACGATACCCAAGCGGCCCGCCGAAAACATTGCGGATGAGATGGTTCCGGAACTGGCAGCATATCAGGAAGCGGCTCTCATTGCGCGGGTAGCGGCTCAGAAACGTATCCGGGATGAAGAGGCTCAGCAATTGGCCTACGATGAGTTTATGTCAACGCTAGCGCTGATTCACCACCAGGCACGCTGGCAGTACGAGTACAATCAGTTTATTAACCGTTCCGGTATTGTCTAATTAAAAAGTAAAGTCTAAGCTTAAACCAACTATTAGGTCCTAAATTATTTATATTTAAGTAAGAGAACGTTTTTAAGAAAAACCTAATTAGTTGCTCTATTTTTTATACCAATACTAATAGCAATTGGTGCTTTTAACTTTACATCTATAAATCCTTTAGCCGAGGGATCTATTTCCTGTATTAAGTTTAATAAAGCACTTGCAAAAGGACTTGGATTTTGGACATAAACTGACATTCCTACTGGTGTCACGGTGTATTGCTTTGCTGAAGCTTCTATGTTCCATCCCGCAGATTGAAAAATTTTTTCGAGTTCTAGTGCAAGTTGTTCTGACTCAGAGTCAGCGAGAACATTGTCGATAATGACTCTACTGCCAGGATACTGAACTAACAACTTATGCAACTTATCCTGCTGATGCTTAGATAAGAGTCTTGGGGCTAAACTTTGTTTCAATTTCATGAGCTCCAACTCGGCAATTGATTGTTTTCGCTCTGCATCGGCTTGTCTCGCCCTCGCATTAGCCATTTCTATTTCTAATTCAGCCTGTTTATTTTTAGCTTCTTGGGCAGATTGCGAAGCCTTTTGAGCTTTCTCGTTTGTAGTTGCTATTACAACCTTTGATTTTTCAATCTCACTTTGTGCTATAGATATTCCTTCGTTAGCTTTTGCGATTTTTAAATCCGAAATTCTTTCTTTCGCTTTTGCTAATTTATCACTTATGAAAAAAGTGGCAATAGTGACTATTGCTGCTGCCACAACAAAACCAATATTTAGATATCCCAATACATCTGTGATTCTTTCTAGGGACTTAGCTTCTTGATTAAGATTATTGATTGGATCTTCCACTTTTTTGAAAAGAAAGCCTGCCTACAGTCGGGGTGGTTTTTTTAAGCAAAAACCACCCCGACTGTAGGCAGGGCTAAACAAGAATGCGTTATACTAAGCTAAATTAGAGCCTTTAGCTACAATAAATTTTTGATAATCGGCTTTTACTTGCTCGAAGGAAGGGTATTCGCTTTCCTCCTCATCACCCAAGTTAGGGTATCTTTCATCTATTACTTCACCGAATTCGAAAGCCAAGTCGCTGTCTACTCTGTCGGCAATAGTATTATATCCATTATCACCTTGCTCACTTTCAAGGTCGTGCTCATAGTGGATATCTCCATCCAATTCATTGTACTCAATTCGTACTAAAATTTTATCACTCATATATATGTTAATTTAAATTCACAAAAAAAGCTCTGATCACGCTTCAAGCTATCTAGACCGGAGTAACCTAAACTCCTTAGCAGAAGGGCTTATCATCCGATCTCCGAATCGATAATTCCCTACTAATGAATCTTTCGCTATAATACGACTTTTTACTAACGTAGTAAAAAAGTAAAGACCTATTTAATAGCCTAAGTCAAATACTGCCGGCCTGTGCCCGAATTTGCATCTACTATGATGCTATCTACCCTTACCGCGATTGCCGCTGAGTTCGGCCTAACGTTTATCTATGGCGACAAGCCGGCGTTTAACATTGGTGTAGATTATACTAATCCTGATCTGATCGTCATGTACCACGAAGGTTTTGTTTCCGGTAGTTCTACAGAAGATCAGCAAGGGGCCTGGGAGACTAACTACAATATGCGAATCTGGCTACTTTTCAAAAGTAACCTCAGTGATAATCCAACAGATCGGAAGCCCCGATTTGCCGCCCTTGAGCCTTTGATGAAACAGATACTCACAAGGCTATCAAATAACTACGAAATAAAAGGGCCGGTGCCATTTTCCGAAGGCATTAATCAGACCGATAAAAACCTCGATGGCATTCGCTTCGTGGTCAACTGCGTTTCCAAATTCACTCAAGCGTACTGTTAACTATCCATACCATGAAAAAGAAACTACCCCGTAAGCGGGTAAAGACAATCACGGCGGTTGGTCCACTTACTGGCATCTGGGAAGCGATCGCTAAATCAATCGCCGAATCATACAACCTGCCCAAACGACCTCAGTCATGATCTTAGACATTGCTCAGACAATCCTCGACGATGGCATGGGCAACCTGGCTAACGACGTCATCGAGAGTTCAGACAGCAAGGGCCTGACCAAATCTGGACGAACCAACCGCTCCTTACGCTGGACCGTCGATGCGGACGGCCGAACGCTGTCAGGTAAGCTGTACGGCTCGATCACGTGGGTCTATCTGCAAAAAGGAAGGGGCCCCAACAAATCCGAGAAGCCCGGCCGCAAGATGGTGGAGGCAATTGCCGAATGGATGCAGCTGGCGGGCCTGTCGGGTTCACCCTGGGGTATCGCCACCAACATAGCCAAGTACGGTATACAGGTACCCAACCGCCATAATCCGGGCGGGGTGCTCTCTGATCCGCTCAATGTCGAGCGCGTTAAGAAGCTGCTCAGTCCCCGAATACAGGACGCCTTATTCAAAGAAATACGATCGACGATCTTCCACACCTGATGTTTATACTCAATCAAAAAACTTTCGATCTGACGTTTGATAAAACGTTTCAGAAGCTGATCGGTACCGACTACCCGGTAACGGCGCCAACATGCCGGGTACCCGGCGTTCTGCTGGGCTGGGAGTCACCCCGTGGCTGGGCTTACTACCTGTTTCGCGGGAATACCGATACTGATTTCGATGCTCAGTCATCGGGCGAATTCGAGCAGGCCGGAGCGATCAAAGACACCCGCCGTGTCGGCCGCGACGTGCTGACGGTTCGGGCTGGCGGACTGACCCAGCCTGACAGTGATGTTATTAAAACGATCTTCCTGTCAACACGCGTGTATGTGATCGCTCCGGACAAATCCGGTATCGTCCGGAGTGTACCCGTGCACGTGGCCACCGGCACCTATGCGGTGTGGCGGGAGTCAGCCAACCGGATCGGTATCGAGTTCCAGATCCGTTTTCCTTCAACTAAATCCTTCCGAGCATGAAAGAGTCAGCCGATCAATACTTCCTACGCTTCTACTGCGTGGTCTACAATCGCATGAGCTTCGCCGAGCGGACTGCATCGAGTGGTCGCCGGGTGTACGCCAAAATGAAGAAACTTAACGAAAAGGTACTGGCTCATGGCTGATCGTGATGGATTGTACCGGTCTCTGTTGTTTCATCACTTTAATAAATTTGATTCTTGTTAATGAAGTTATGCCGTTTACTAAATTGCTCTGACTTTACATAAGCTTATTCTTGTGATTTAGTTAATTGAGCAGAGTAAGACTTCCTATACATACAGGATTTTTTCAGAATATAAAACCCTTCAATTAGATGGTTGTAATAGAATCTGTTAAACGGGTATTTATTAGCTATTCACGAATCGATCAGGAATTTGCTAACAGAATAGCAGAAGACTTAAGGAAGCACGGCATTGAGGTTTGGATAGATTTCGAAGGACTGAACCCTGGAACTCCTGATTGGGAGTTGGCAATAAGGGCAGCAGTCGAGGAGAGCTTCGCCGTTTTGCTGATTGCTACTCCTAACTCGATGAAATCGCCCTTTGTCCGGAGCGAAGTCCTATTGACACAGGCAAAAAAATTACCAATATATGCCGTTTGGGCAGCAGGTGAAGAATGGATTGACGCTATACCGATGACTTTAGCGCACATTCAGTACCTAGACTTACGGAGCGACTATTACGATAGTAACTTTAGTATGCTAGTAAAAGAATTGTCAAAAAATCTCTACGTGTTACCATCCATTTTTACTTACAAATCCTTCTACAAAAAAATAGCTCCAAACGAGATTATTCCTGCTGATTATAAAAAAATCGGCAGCATAAAAGATTATGTGAGGGATGAAAATAATTATGTTATTTGTCGGGAACTTAAGATTATTATTAAAAATAATCAATTCGATCATTTAATAGAATTAGAATTAGATTTAGATAATAAAAATATCTATGATGAGGGAATTAATGAAAAAGATATAGTTTTAATTAATCCTATTCGTTTTCAAACATGTATCCAACTATTAAATGAACTTTATACACTCTGCTTATCAAGTCGTTTTCCACCTTTAACATATGGACTTAAATGGTTTATGGTAAAACGGAGTAGGACGGATATAGTTCTACTTGATATTGAAAATTTATTAAAAAGTAAGAGTCTAAATCTTGATCTCAAGCATAAAGTAGGCTCATTTTTGAAAAGTCCAATTCATTATGGCTTGAAGCCAGGAACTCGATGGTATATACTGAAAAATTCGAACGAAAAGATCAACATATTATTAGCTAAGCAAAATGATTTATTAAGCATTATGCTACAATCGCCTAAAGTAATGGCGATTTTTTTAGAAGAGTATTTTGAAAAAATACATAAGAGTAAAGTAAATTATAGATCAATAAAAGATTCGGTTGCTCTACTAATTGATTATGGAAGTTATTTCCAAGTAGATGAGGGTATATATATTCAAAAAAAGATTATTCCCGCAGATGAAAAAAAATACTTTGATAGAAGATAGGTCACATACAAAACCTGTGCATTGTCTTTTAATTGGTTCGTGAATCAATCTGAAAAAACTATTATTTCATAAAGAAGATGGAATTAGCTAGGGTTTAATAGTATTATTCATAAACTATTTTACGCGGCATTAAGTCTAAGGCTGATCCTAAACTGGCTGATAAGGCAAAAGTGGTGTCGAAGCCTCTCTAGCACGAAAAGAGAAACGTGAGGGTTTGAAAAACATAAGCTTATGAACGATTATTTATCAGAATACAATAGCCCCAAACAAGAAATGACAAGACGGAAAAGGCGAATCGAAGGGTTCGCTTTTTTCATGTACTGTACATTCGTATTTTATTCATGATACTCAACTCCAGTAAGGAAAATACCAGAAGAAGTGGAGATAATGAGGCACTAGTCACTGTCAAAACTATGATTATTAAGGATGGTTTATATCTCAATAACGTCTGGGTATGCACTGCCGACGTTATCTCCGAAACCCACCAGGGTAACGATCTGACCAAGCCCGATACGCTCCAGACCTCCTACACCAACTCGTTTACAATCCCCGATAGTCTGGCGGTCCGTAAACTACTGGAGAATGCCGAGCAGCTGGACAGTGGCTCGAAGCTTCCGTATAATCCGCTGCGCGCGAAAGTTATCCGGGGCGGGGAGGTAACGTTTTCCGGTATTGCCCAGCTGAGCAGCTTTTCGGCGGGTTGGGAAATCGAGTTGTACGAAGAAAAACGGGATCTCTTCACCCGGCTCGACCGATCACTCCAGACGCTGGAGCTTAGCAACTACGATCACGCGTGGACCGTCGAGAACATCAACCGGTACGCCAATGCCACTGACGGGCTGTTTTATCCCCTGATCGACTACGGTTTACTCAAGAATGGTATACAGCCGCTCGATACGGTGTTCCCGGCGATATTCGTCAAAACGATACTCGCCCGGGCACTCGCCGAAGAGGGCTATACCCTGACGGGTTCTATCCTCGACGATGAATTGTATAAGCGACTGTTTATCCCCTTCTCGGAGTCCGAGCCGACCAACTACGACGAACAGTGGCAGATCGACCGGTTCGCCCGGGTGACCATGCAACGACTCGACGATGAGGTTAGCCGCGGGGCGTTGGGTAAATCCAACTGGCTCGACCGGATACAGCCTTACAACCTCGATAACATCGACACTTTCTATCAGGGCAGCCTGAAGAACTACAATACGCAAACGTATGCCTACGTCTGTGATACGGCGATGAATCTGAAGGTCGAGGCTTCTCAAAAGCTGAAGGCTATGTCCTTAACAGGTGTCGTAGAAATTATTCTCAGTATCGTTAAAAACGGTCAGGATATTGGCGACGGAGCGAGACTTGAGGCACCAGCGGGCTATAATCTTCTATTCCTGAGAGAGGATATACTGAATCTGCGTCAGACGGTCAAATGTAAGGCAGGTGATCGAATTCAAATACGGCTTCAGGCTCGACGAATGACGAAAGTAGGGAACTACCACATTGTTATTTTCAACGACCCGGACAGTTCATTTGTCAACTTTACACCCATGTTGACGACTAGCTTTGGCGACATATGGAAAACAGCTAGGAACTTACCCGACCTGACGGCCAAAGCGGTGATGGTGGCCATCGCCTATCAGCTGTGTGGTACCTGGGAGGTGGACTCTGTTCGCCACCAGGTGCAGTTCAACTACTTCGATGAGGTACCGGCTAATATCGACAAAGCCGTTGACTGGAGCTATCGCATTGATACGAGTAGTGAAATCAAATGGACGCCACGAATCGACCCGTATGGACAAATTAACCTGCTGACCTGGAAGGAGACCGACGAAGCCAAGAAAGCGGGCCGTACGATCGGAAAGAAGCTACTCAACTACGGGGACGGTATTATCACCGTGAACGCTCCAGTACTGGACGCTGAGGTAACTTTATTCGAAATGCCTTTCGGTGCGTCCACCAATAGCGAAGAGTCGATACCTGGCTACGGTAATCCGGTGCTGGTCAAACTACGAAGCGTATCGGGCAGGGGCGAGAGTCTGAACATCAACAATCAAAATACGGCTCCTCGCTTACTGCTGGCCTCACTGGATGGGCCGTTCCCGGTCAACTCCACCCAGCTAAAAGACGATGGCGTCACGGTAGAACCCGTGGTGCTGCAACTCAAACCGTGCTGGTTTGGCCAGCGTCCGGATGTGGTCAGTGGTGTCAACACTCAGTTTAGTCTATCGTTCGGACCGCTGGGTATCGCCCGGGGTGAGGTTTGCTCGATCGAACGCTACTATGGGAGTCTGCAACGCGTGCTCCGACGCATGCGAGCGGTGGGGCTAACGATGCGCCTGTATCCCAATGATATCGCCGGCATCGACTACCGGTTACCGATTCGCTTACAACGCGTGCAGGTGGGGGCGATAACCATCTCAGACGGATACTATTATTTGAATCGGGTAGGCGACTATCAGTCTGACAGTTTAGCGCAGGTAGCCTTGATCGCTTTTTAATAAAAAAACCGCATCGTCTGGCCGATGCGGTTTTTTTATATAACGGAAAAGTGAGATCATTTTTAGGTGTAACGACGCTCTACAACGTCGTAAATTTTGTTACGGTCAGCAATGGCGGCCACAGTAACTATCAATTTTTGGTCTTCAATTGAATAGACTATGCGGTAATTGCCGGAACGGACTCGATAGAGTCCCTTAAATTGGGTTAATGGTTCAACACCCGCTGGACGTGGATTGATTGCTAAACCCTCTATAACGTCAAGAATTTGTATTTGTACCTGCTTCGACAGCTTCTTCAGATCACGTAGCGCAGCTTCTTCAAATTCGATTACATAAACTTTGTTGTTCGTCTGTTCTTCTTTTTCAGTATTCATCCTAGCCATGTTTAAAAGTTAATGGGCAACCAGATCGGATAAGTCGGGTTGCCCAGTCGGTCACTCATTAAGACCTAATTCGGTCTTCACTTCATCCAGCGAGTAACGTTTGCCACCAGAAGCAAGACGTTTGGTCGCCAGGTCTCCGTCATACTTGTCTTCAAGTTCACGGAATCGTTCGTAATCTTCATACGAGATCACTACAGCAGCATTTTTACCCGAACGGGTTATAACGGTAGGTTGGTTGCCGAAAGCAGCCTTCCCGATAATTTCGGAGAGATTTTTTCGCGCGTCTTGAGCGGAGGATCTTTCTAGGATTGCGTTCATTTTGTAGGATTTTAAAAAGATTGGTTAGATGGACGATGCAGGTCAACCTGGATTGGTTAATTCATTCATTGGTTGGAACAAAGCTAACATAAATTACTTTAATTACAAAATGTTTATTCTGTACAGTTTGTGGTGTTTTTATTTCCACCTAATAAATAAGTCAGTCTGAGTATTGGCCTGGGTTTTTCGCTTTGCCCTGTTTATGGTACTTTGTTCGAAAAACCCGTCTGTATATGAAGTCAAATTTTATTCTTAAAGGATTGATTCTACTGGCAATGTTAGTTGCCCAGACCGCTTGTCAGAAGAAAAGAAATCAGATTGATATCGTCAGGCAGAATGCCGAAACGTACATCAAGCCCAAACTGAACGATGCAAGCAGCTATGAATTCGTAGAAATTACTTTATTAGACTCAACTTCTTACCGAGATAATATTAAGTATCGTATTGACAGTTTCGGCGAAGAGATCCAAAGCGACAAAGCCGAATTAAAAAGGCAGGAAGGATACAGACGATCCTTCCCCACCTTGTATGATAAAAATGAGGTTAGGGAGTTACAAGGCAAAATCACTCAAAATAATAAGATCATTAAGGAGATCAAAGCTATCGAAAACCAGATGGGTACCCATGTTAATGATATAGCCGCTTATAAATACCTCTTTAAGCTTCGGGGTACTAATGCGTTCGCCGCTAAAATGCTAAATGAGTACATACTTCAAACGGGACCCGCACCGGATTATAAAGTACTTAACATGACAACCGATCCGGATAAGGTATACCTAAATCCAAATGAGTTTCCTGGATATGAGCCGATGATCAAAAAGTATATAAAATGAGAATGTATAATCCCGATTTATTTTGTACATCCCATTTGTAGATTTACAAATGAAAAACGAAAAAGCCGCTCCATTGATTGGAAGCGGCTTTTTTCAATTTGTAGATTTACAAATAGTTCGTCTGAAAGGCAATGTATAATCCCGATTTTTTTTGTACAGTTACACGCCAATATCGGCCCGGCTTTCCACCTTGACTTCTTTATCGACCGCCGAACGAAGCGACGTTACCCGAATGATCGAGGGCGGCAACTGCTGAACAGCATGGACCATCACTTTCGACAGCTTGTTGTAGTCGATGGCAGATCCACCACTGGCACCGCTGATCATCGGCGGGGTAACGATGCCCCCCATATCCATTCGTTTCGGTACGTAGGTACGGGGCGTTTCACTGGCAAAGGCGATACCACCACCGGCAACGTTGAGCGCTGAGGCCTTCGCCCGTAATTCCGGATCACGGTATACACCACTGGTCAGAACGATTTCTTCGCCCTCCATTTCGCCCAGGTATGCGCCCGATTTGTGGAACATCTTAACGCCCCCCTCCTTATGACTCGGGCCATGAACGATACCACCCTTGGCGAACTGCTGAGAAGCAATGACGGCTTGTTGGGCGGCACCGGTGGCAATTACGAGCGCCGTTTTGATGATATCGAACGGTGGTGGTAACAACAGCGCTTCGGTGACACCCCGGGCCGTGGCAATAATGTTCTCGATGGTAGCAATCTTACGACGACGTTCGGCTGACTTTCGGTCCAGCTCTTCCTGACGGGCGGCAAACTTCTCTTCGATCTTCGTACGAGCCTCGGCCGACAGACCCACCGAAGTCAGTGCCGCATCTTTCTGTTTGTTGAGCAGATCATTGGCCCGCTGCGCCTGCGCTTCGAAAACCCTACTGAGCGCATCGGTCGCCGTACTGGCTGTATCAAGAATCGAATTGATCTGATCCCGACCAAACGCTTCCTGAGCATCTTTGATCTCCCGGTTTGCCTTGTCGTTGATGGCCTTTCGTTGATCAGCGGTTAGTTTGGCCACGTTGAGCGATAACCGGCGCTCATTGTTAATTGCATCGATGCGTGCCTTAAGTTCCTCTTTAGTGCCAGCCCGCACACCACTAATCCGCGATTCAATACGTGCCTTTTCGTCGTTGAGGACATCTTCGTCGAGTAGTCGATTCAATTCCCGATCAGCGGCACGGGCTTTCGCCTGAATCGCGTTAAGCCGGGTTAAGTATTCCTCGTCGCTGATACGACCGTAATTTTTCTGTATCTCCAGTAAATCGGTCTGGGTCTTCTCCTCCAGATCTATCCGATCACCGGCCAAACCCCGTAAATCTGAAAGCCGCACATCGCCGAAATTCTCCTCGAACGATAGTCGATCCTCCTGCATCTGATTCATGCGCTGGATTTCGGCTTCGTCGTACTGCTGGCGGGCGGCATCAATTTTGGCCTGAGTCTGCAAGGCGACTTTGCCCTGCTCAATTTGTCGCTGTTTCTCGTTTGCCTTACCAGCTAATCGTTGTTCAATTGCGATAGCTTCGGCCTGTCCTTGCGCGCGCAGACTCTCGATACGTAGGTTTAATTCTTCTTTGGTTCCCTGCCGAACGATAGCCAGGCTACCATCGATACCCGCTTGGGTAATGTTGTTAGTTTGCAGATTCAGTTCGGTGGCATGAGCGACACGAAGAGCCAGTATCTCCGCGTTGGTCTGGGCCTCGATCAGCTTGCGTTGCTGGGCCCCTTTCTTTTCCTCGATCAGCTGGGCCTTCGCTTTTCGACGAATGATTTCCTCTTCGATGGGTAAGGTATCCTGACCCTTTTGTTTGGCAAGGATCAGCGCCCGTTCGGCTTCGGCAATCGACTCCTGAGCCGCCAGGGCGGCCGCTTCCTTCGCTTTGGTAATCCCATCCTGACGGATGCTGTTGAGGTTGTTATTCAACTCCGTCTGACGGCCGACAGAATCTTCTTCGATCTCAGCGAGCTTGATCCGCTCCTCAGCGAGTTTACGGGCATCTTCCCGGTTGCGGGTACCGTATTTCTGTTCCCGTTCCAGATTGGCGATGCGCTGTTTTTGGAGCTTCAGAGCTTCCTGCGCCGAGGAGTTTTCCAGGTCAAACGCTTTCTTGGCGGCCGCTGCGCGTACGGTATTCGATTTGCTGGTATCCTCCGCGAGCAGCTTGTATTTCTCAATGTCTTTCCGGGCCTGCGCACGGGCAACCGACAGTTTGATTTCACTGTCTTCAATACGCTGATTCGTGGCGGCTATCTCCAGACCGGCCCGAGCAGCTTCGCCCATGGCTTTCGTGGTGGCGTCGGCATTGGCCCGTAGATCCGCAAACAGGTTCTTGAATTTGTCCCAGCTGGTGAACGCTTCGATAATGATCCGGGTGTTCTTGATCATCCCGTCGGTCAGCACACCAAAGGCTAGCTCGGCGGCTTTGGCGTACTGACTCAGCTTGTCCATAGCCGCTTGCGACTTCTGAACGAGTAGCACTAAGCCCGTCAAGAAAATTAATATGGGCACCGCTCCCAGCGCGATCAGCGCGCCTTTGGTCACGGAAATGCCTTTGGTAAAGACCTGAAAGGCTTCGGCTCCTCCCTTCAAGGCCTCCTGAACATCGCCCACTGACACACCGGCAACCCGGACACCTTTGGCGTAATCGCCGACACTGCGCCGGTGATCACCCATGGCCTCCTCGTTTTCTTTTAACTCGTCGTTGAGGGCCTTGATTTGCTGACCAACTGCTTTGATGCCTTCGTTGTACTGCCGATCGGCTTTACTGGCCGCATTCCAGACCGGTACCAGTAAAGATAGTTTCGCCCTCAACTGATCATTCGATCCTTCGGCGGCTAAGGTGGCCCGTTCGTTATCGGCGAGGGTTTTGGTGTAGGTCTTCAGTTGCCCCTGCGCCCGTCCCAGCTGGGTTTCGATGGCCTGCATCGACTTGGCGTATTCGTCAGCGTTGATGGCTTTGTCGCGAAACTCCTTGTCGGTGGCGACCTTCTCGGCTCTCAGCTGAGCGATGGCATTACGGGCGAGTTCCGCTTTTTCTTTGACCTGGGCAATGTCCAGTTTGACTTCAAAGAGTAGTGTTTCCTTGTCTTCCATGATTGCACGTTAGTGGATACACGAAAGTAGTGGACACCAAAAAGCCCGATAATGTAACCGGGCTTTTATGACAAGACTTATATAAAGGAACACTAGGACACAATGTAGCTGGCTAGTGTCTTCTGTAAAGCATCTGAATGGTTGAAAATATCATTTAGTGATGCCAATTCATGACGAACTTCTTTTTTTGACTCATCAAAGAGGATGATAAACTTTTTTTGACCGTTAAAATTTAACCGACAAATGGGTTTTCGATTATTATCGTCAAGTAGAATGGCAAAGTAAGACTGCGCATCCCGGTGAACAATCCGTTCGGCCGCAACCTGTGGTCTAAGAATAGCACGGACGATGTAAAAGCCTTCAAGTTCTTCGGCGGTGGTGACTATCGTAGGTCCGGTTTTCTCTTCAGTTGCTGCAGGAGCCTGTTCACTTGCTGGCGTTGGTACTGGTAAAGACAACTCTTCAGCAACTAAAGCCGTTTTTAGCCGGTCCGTAATTTGCTCAGAAATGGTTTGAGCAATTGACTTCTTGACGATTCCGGTGAAGTAATCTACCATTTTAGCTGTCAATACCCCTTCATAAATCCCTTTTGCAAAAAACCTTACGAAATACTCTGATGGATTGGCAAACTCTTGGGCTAGAATGTTTTTTAGAGCACTGGTATATTTTAACTCGCTGGCCGTACTCAAGATCTGATCAACATCAAAATAAGGCTTGCTGAACTTCTTAAGCTCTTCGATCTGGCTATCCTTCAAATCAAGAAGATCAATCTCCAGAAAGGGCTGTTCATCCATTTTGTTAGGCGCAACAAGATCAGTGTAGAACCTGTAGACAATACCATTTGTCAGAATACCAAACCGCGCCTTGGTAACGTGAAAGTAGCGGAGTAGTTGGTTATCGTGGAGGGTTAACGCCTGCTTCCAATGCTTACATTCGATAAGCAAACAAGGTTCTGGTAGTCCTCCCGGAACCTCCCTCATAATAGCGTAATCTACCTTTTCTCCTTTCTTAGTACCTATATCGGAAATGAATTCGGGTACTACCTCAAAAGGGTTGAATACATCGTAGCCAAGAACATTGATAAAGGGCATGATAAAGGCGTTCTTTGTGGCCTCTTCGGTTTGAATTGAATCTTTAAGGCGGGATACTCGATCAGCTAATTGCTTGATCTGGTCTTTAAAATCCATAAGGGCTGATTAATGTGTTTTTATGTATAAACACATTAATCAACTTTCCTACTTCCTATTAATCAACTAATTGCCTAGAATGTATCTATAGGCCTTAGCTCGTCTATGCATTTTTTTACGAGCTGCCAACAGAACAGCTCGATCATAGTTTTGATCGAGCTCTTTTGCAGTAAGAGAATTGAGCATTGAAGTCATTGATACGCCTTTTAGCTGGCAGTAATGTTTGAACTTCGATTTGCGCTCCGGCGTAATAAAATAATTGATTTGTTCCATACCCTTCGCTCGGCATGGGTGGCACTTGGACGGGTTCGGCTGGGCCATTGGAAACAGGAAGAACGTAGGTACGGCTGGGCGGACGGTAGAAAGTTGCATTATATACGTCTAGACGTTTAAAAGTAAGGATAGTAAGGTTTAAAAACAACAATCGCAGTTTTGCTCACCGAACTTTTATAAGTCAACAGTGGGCAAAACGGCTAGTATTTTTCTGGATGGCGAGATTATGAACGACAGCTATTATAGCTCCGTTGCCGCTATCCGCTCCAATCTCGAATGGCAAGGTCAGTTTGACGACATTCAGGTAACCATCAACAGTTGCGGGGGCGATATCGCCGAAGGCTTCGCCATCTATGACCTGCTCCGCTCTTACGGTAAGCCCATCACCACCATTGTTCTGGGTCAGTGCTGCTCGGCGGCTACCATCGTTTTCTTAGCTGGCGAAACCCGCCTGATCTACGAAAACGTCGTGGCCTTTATGGTGCACCAGGCAGCGGGTGGCGTCGAGAACGCGACGGCCGACGAGATGCGTACCGTCGCTGATTTCATTGACTCATTCAATGAGCGCATGGCCGCTATCTACATCGAGAAGACCGGTCAGACCGCCGAACTGGTCGCCGAATGGATGTCGAAAGATACGTTCATGACGGCTCAGGAAGCTTTTGATAATGGATTTGCTACCGCCATTGCCAAGCCCGTCACGGCCAAAGTCTACGCTAGTCGTAAGCTAGTTTCTCCCCAGAGTTCACAATCCCCAAATACAGACGTAATGAAGATTATCCGCGACAAGTGGGAACGCGTTACCGCGTCGCTCACAGCTTTGATTAAAACCCCGGTTGTCGAAGCGAAAAAAGTAACAACCTCTACGGGCGAGGAACTGGACATTGCCTATTCGGGCACGTCCATTGCCGAAGGCGATGTCGTCACCAAAGGCGGTGAAGATGCGCCCGACGGTACCTACACCATCGACGGTGTGAAGGTAACGGTGAAGGGTGGCAAAGTTGAGTCGATTGATACGGGTGACACCTCCGCTGACGTCACCGCATCAGGCGAAACGACCGTAACCGCTGAAGGTGGTACAACCGTCACTGCTTCGGGCGCTGAGGAAGGCGAAGAGGCTGAAACGCTGGAGACCGTACGCGCTGAACGCGATGCACTGGCCAGCCGGGTATCGACGCTCGAAGCCAGTCAGGCGACCATCACCGCGAAGATGAACGTATTGCTCGGCTCGAAGCAGTCGTCCGATCCGAAGGTTCCCGCTCCGAAAGGCGTTGTCAAAGCCGTTCTGGCGGGCGACGATGACGAAGACGAAGAAGACGCCGAACGGCAGGCGATGCTCGATGCGCGAAAGAATCGCAATAAAAAAGCCGAAACACCAGCAGAATAAAACGGGCTGAGAACGGGCCTTAAGACTTTCCGTTTCTATCCACACCATAATTTTTTCTGTCCACACAATGAAAGTTAAAAAGGTCAAAGCAGCCTCGCTGCTGACGGGTACCCCCCTGACGTACACAGGGCAAATGGCGGTTGATTACGTGATCAGACCCGCTATCGAGACCGGCCGAATAGACGACTTCATGAAAGTTGTTTATGGCGTTAAGACCCGGCAACAGGTCATTTTCGCCGAGCCGTTGTACAAAATCACCAAAAAGGATGCGGGTTGTGGTCAGGGCGTGAACAACCCGGGCGTAACGCGTACCGAAAAGTTCTGGGAGCCTGTCGACGTGAAAGCGTGGGTTGATCAGTGCTGGACGGAGTTAAAGGGAACGATCGACGAAGCCAAGTTAAAAGCTGGCAACGACAAGTCGGACCTGACCAATACCCAGATTGAAAAGTTCATGCTCGATTTGCTGGAGCCTGCGGCTTACAGTGACTTTTTGCGCATGGCGTGGCTGGGTAAAGTGGCCATCACAGCGGCCGAGCTGACGGCTGGTGCGGCTGACGTGCCGAACTACAATCAGGTTGACGGTATCTGGACGAAGCTATTCGCCGGTGTGGCCGCTAACCTGATCAAGCGGACGCCGATCGCCGAGAACACCAATGCCGCCGGTCAGCAGGATCTGGGAACGGGTCGCGCTTATACGATCCTGGCCGCGGTGTTCAAGAACGCATCGACCGTGTTGAAGCAAACGGCGAAAGACAAAAAAGTACTCTTCGTGACCCGTGGTATCTACGAAGAGTACGAAACCTGGCTCGAATCGAAAGATTCGCTGGAGTCGTCTTACGCCAAGCTGCAGGATGGTCAGATGACGCTCACGTTCCGTGGTGTACCGCTGGTGATCGTGGACATCGTCGATCAGTTCCTCGACAGCGATTTCAACCTGGCCGGTAAAGTAACGCTACCGAACCGGGTGATCCTGACGGTGAAAGACAACTTCCAGGTCGGTGTCGATGGCGATACGTCCGATCCGACAGCGATGGAGGTTTGGTACGAGCGCAAAGACGAGAAGTGGAACGGGCGTTTGAAGTACAAACTGTGCACGCAAGTCGCTGAGGAGAAATACGTTTCCCTCGCTTACTAATCACCCGCGTATACCGATAACCGTTAGACAACTCTAGCGGTTATCGGTTTCGCTTATCCACACACTAGAATGGCGTCGTGCGCATTAAAACAAATCAAGAAAAACATTAAGCGGTGCGGGGAAAAGTCGCTCGCGAAGGGCGTCGATGAGATCGTGTATCTGGGTATGATCACCGCCCAGGCGATTGCTTTCACCTACGATGCGACCAACGAACTGTTGTGCACCGGTATCGCGATGGCCGATGGAGAAAAGCTCTTCGCCTACGAAGGCAAGAACTACTCCAACGACCCCAGCGTGTCGATGAACAAAACGGATTATGACCTGACGTTACCGCAACAGATCATCATTACGCTGTTCTCCAACTCGGCGGCAACGAAGGCTGAAATCATGGCGCTGTTAACCCGGAAAGATCTGATCGTGATCTACAAACGCGTTCAGGGCGATTTCGAGGGCATGGGCTTTCATACGGGTATGCTGGTGACGGCTTTCACCTACCGGCCTAACGACGACAACAAAGGGGCGTTCCTGATTACGTTGTCGGCTCCGGACGAAGAATTGTTACCTGTCACCGTCAAGCACACAACAGCCGGCAATCTCGATGATACGACCTCGTATCTAGCCGGTCTGGTAACGCCTGACTAACGATGTCTGAACAGCAAATAGAGATTGTGCGCCAGTGGTACGCTACTGGCCACATCTCGACCGACGATCTGGCGGCTCTGAAAGTCCTATACTTACGGGAAATCGGAGCGCCCCCCGGCTGCAAAACCTGTAGTAGCGTGATAGCGGACATCAAACACCACTTCACGTATCAACTCAAACTTCAAAATCTTCTACCTGTGTCTACTAATTCCAAAGTGCAAGCGCGTAAATACATTATTCTGGGTGCTGGCTTCCTGATGCTGCCCGGCGATTCAACCATCATCGTTAATGACGGTCAGGAGTCGGAAGACCGCAAACTCCTGACCGACGCGATGGCTGAAGAGATCCTAACCAACAACCCGTCGTATTCAGCCCTGATCGGCATCAACCCCCAGTGGGTCGATCCGAATCCATCGGATGAAGCTGATGACGAATCGGAGGAGGAGGAATCGGACGACGAGACCGCTAAATCTGAGTTACAGACCAAATACGATGAGTTACAGGCAAAATATGATGCCCTCGTCGAAGAGCACGAGCAGACCAAACAGGAGCTTACCACGACAAAGGGTAAACTAACAAGGGCGACCAATAAGCTGGCGGCCTCGGCTCAGCCCGTACCGAATGACCCTATTGCTCCAGTAACTCCACCCGCTACCCCCGAGACCTCAACCGATACCACGGGCGTGGGCAACGGCGATGCACTGGAGAGTCTGCCGGCCACGGCTCCCGCTTCGGATGAGTCGAAGGGCAATGAAGCCGCTGACAGCACGCAGGCGGTCATCAACGAAGCCAAAGCGTAGTATTTCTTATAGTAGTCTGGTAATAGTCTAGTAGTATCCTATCCACATGATTCAAGTTAGCGCACCAAAGGCCAAGCGTGTCACGGTCAAAAAATCAACGATCAAGGGTACCTTGACTTTTGGTGCGAATAACCTGCTTCCTCAGGATCTGCTTACCCTCGTTTCGGATTCCGTTACCGCCCGCGCTTGCCTGGCTACCCGCGCTCAGTTCATTCAAGGCAACGGCTTCACCGATCCGGCGATCGCCAAGATGGTTGTACACCGCTCGGGCCTGACACTCGATCAGGTGCTGCACCGCACCAGCAACAACGTCGCCTATTTTGAGGGTGTTGTTTTGCACATCGGCTACAACGGGCACGGGAAGATTGCCAGCATTCGCCCTATACCCTACGAGTTCATTCGACTCTGCGAACCCGACGACATGGGCATCATTACCCATGCCGCCATCTGTCCGTATCTGGATGGGGGCTACAATGCCAACAAGAAGAACCTGTTCACCAAAATTCCGCTGTTCAATCCTGATCCGGCCGTCGTACAGGCGCAAATGGTGGAGGCTGGCGGCATCGAGCAGTACCAGGGACAATTGTTGTACGAACCGTTCTGGGCTCCCGGTGATGGCTATTATCATCAACCTTCCTGGATGACCGCCGTTCGGGCGATCGAGTCGGAGGGGCAACTGGATCTCTTCAACTGGAATACGATCGTCAACGGCTTCAACGTGTCGGGTATCCTGTCGGTGATCGGCGACTCGACCAAAACAGCAGCTAACTATGATCCGCTGCTCGATCCGCAGTCAATCGAATACCAGCTCGCCGACAATCAAGGAGCAGAGAATGCAGCCCGCGTGATGGTGATGCGCTTCAAGACCGAATCTGAAGCCCAGGCCACGAAGTTTCTCGACATCACCGGCGCGAATCTGGCCCAACGTTTCGAGTATACCAGTGGCTGGGCGGCCGACATGATCACCCGGGCCATGAACGTACCCAACGAACTGGTCGGCATTCGTCGAAACGGCGGTATTGCGCCCACCGGCGACGAGGTGATCGTCGCTTCTCAGCTGATGTACCAGACGGTCAACCCTTACCAACGGCGCATCACGGAGTTGTTCGCGTTCATTTTCGCCAACTGGCAGACCCCGATGCCGGGCGCTGATTTTCACATCGAAAACCTGAATTATTTCCCGGACTCTCCCAATGGCTCAACCGCTACAGTGGCTCAATCTGGCTAGTTTTAGTGGCCGGATTACCCTACCGACAAACTTTAACATCTCGGTTTTTAATCCCTTTCTGCTGGATCTGGAGGAAACCGAATTACCTGCCTTGCTGGGCACCGATCGGCTCACCCGCCTTCGTGCCTGGCTGCTGATCAACCCGCTCGGCGTGATCAGCGACCCCGACGCCGAACCCAATATCGAGTTTCTGACCCTGTACCCGCTCGTCGCGGCTTTTTTGGTTTATGCCAGCTATGCCGCCTACCTGATCGAAGGGGACGTACAAGCCACTGACACCGGTGCCGTCGTCAAAGAGCGCGATAGTTCGGAGCCGCTGAGCGACGTGCGCATCATGCAGCTGTACCGCTCTAACAAAGACA
The DNA here is from genome assembly GCF_054782495.1 of Spirosoma aerophilum. NCBI lineage: Bacteria > Pseudomonadati > Bacteroidota > Cytophagia > Cytophagales > Cytophagaceae > Spirosoma > Spirosoma aerophilum. The sequence goes on from NZ_BAAGSJ010000017.1 coordinate 260,753, forward strand.
AGGCCAATGCCCGAAAGGTCATGATCCGCGACTACATCGATGCGCTGGGCAAAAGCTGTAGTGCACCGGTGAGCGGTGGCGATCTGCGTATTTCCTCTTCACGGGGCCGCAAGGCTTCTATTCTCGATCAATAGCTACGCTCATGACAGAATTTCGTTGCCTGGTTACTACGGTATCGGGTTTGCCGATTGTCGATGCCGCTATCCGGCTGCTGAATGCGCTGGGTACGGACGTCACGGGCGCACTGTTCGGAAAAACTCCGGTGTATACCCGCGAAAACGGCGTGTACTCATACCCCTCGCCGGGTAACAAGATTGTTCGGGCGGGTACCTACAAACTGATCGTCGGTGCCCCGGGTTATCATCCGTTTCAACTCGATACGCCTCCCGATTTCATCGGTCCGGGCAACTTCACCGTCGTACTGACGGGCGACACCCAGCCGATACCGGTGGAGAATATCACCCTGCCGGGGGCGTCGTATGTGTCGCCCCTGTTTCCGATTGAAGTACTGGTCGACGCGGTGGCACCCTCGACGGCCAAATGGGAATTCATTGAAGCGACGGTACTCGACTCAAAAAACCGACGTTCGGTCATCGAAGTACAGACGACCAGCGGCAAGGCTCGACTCAACCTGCAGGCGCGGCTTGAACTGGAAACCGGTATGCACCTGGTCGGCGATACCCGAATAGTCGATATTGATCCCGACGCGTCGGAGGAATACACCGTGACGCTGGCCAGCCTGACGCCCACCGGCCGACAGGATCTGAACACCTCGTTTTCCCTCCAGGTCGCCAACGTTTTTCCGATCGGAGACGAAAACGACCTGGTCAACTTTACCAATGCGGACGGTCCCGCTGACTGGCTAACGCCCTGGTCGGAAGTACCTGCTTTCGAGGGACACTACGCTGATGTGATGGTGTGGTTACCCGTGGCCGGTATAGGTGTGTATACCCTTCAGACCGAATTCTTTGACATCAACCGGGCCTCTCTGAGCACAACGGACGAGACGATCGACGCCGATATTATGGCGGCTCGTCGCATCGTTCGCGTGCGTATTCCGGAACCCATATCGGGCGCGTATTATGCGACCATGCAAATCATGCTGGCCGGTAACGCGCAAACCACCCCCTTAAACGTGCGCTATATCCGTGGCTAAACAATCAACAACAAACTTATACCAGAGGGCCAGCGACGTCAGGGGCGAGTTGGAAGTAGGCGCGAACACCGCTACCCGGATCGGTCAACTGCTGCTCGATATTCTAGCCTCGACCGCCTTCGAGTTCGACCCCGACCGGGCCTATGGGGCGGGTGAATACATCATCTGGCAGGGGCGCAACGTAAGGGCCCTGCAACCGACGATCCCCGGCGAGTCGCCGACCAGCAAGCCCGAGAAGTGGGATGATCCCATTATCGACTCAGAGGAAAAGCTGGTCGATGGCGGCAACAATTACGCCGTGTTGGCGAACGCTCTGAAAAGCTTCGTTACCCGAAAGGTAGATGAGGGGCCAACCGGTGGCGATGGTGGCACGGGCAGTGGCCGCAAAGCAACCCAAGAGGAGATGAACGATGGCCTTAATGATACCTCGTTTGTCACGCCTTTTCTGGTGAATCTGGTCGTTCAACGCATTATCGAAATTTTCGGTCAGGATGATGTGCCTACCCTCGATGCGGTGGCTAAATCCGGCGACGCCGATACAATCGGTAAAACCTCGCAGTTGTTGAAGCTGCTCGGCGGTTTGTATCTGGACAATATCCCGACCACTACCGATGCCACCCTTCCGGTACTGGTGCTCGATGCCGATGGCAAGGTATGGAAACGGAACGGCTCAACGACGACCCCATCGAATCCGGTGATCACCCACCGGTTCCGCAATCCACGGCATTATGCATGGGTTGAGGATACGGTGGTTACCCTGCCCAATGCTCCGCTGTACACCCTTCGGCTCGACGTGAACGACTGCTCGGAGATATCAGGCTGGGCCTTCGATGAGAACAACCCCACGGCCAGCACATCGGTCGATATTAAAGTCGATGGCACCACCTACAAAACAATCACGGCAGGTAATTCCCGGCCGGATGTGCGGGAGGCATTGATCGCATTAGGCAAACTGCCAGCGGGTACGACCTTCGATCTGTTTGGCTATCGCCACTATAAGGATGCCACCTATGCTGATGGGAAAAAACATACCTGGCGCGTATTTGGGAAAGACTCGACGACGGAAGCCATCACCGACACAGGCGCACCGAATGACAAGATTTGTGGCACGGTGACCGCTCCTCAGCCGTACGTCACCCAGCGGGTCTGGCGGGGGTATGTCTCGTTTCCGGAAGGCGAAACCCGCAAAGCCTTTATTGCTGAGTTGTGGAGTGATAACCGCACGGAAACCCGCTACACGGGTCAGGGTACGTTCAGTCTCCGGATTCCGTATCCGAATGGGGTGACGGTCACCAATTCGACACCGGGCGAAACGTACATTACGGTACCTGCTCTGGCATTGAATGCCAACGTGGACGGTGTATTGGAATTCACCTTCCCGGACGGGCAAAAGATGCCGGACTTGGATATCGTCTTTGTAAACGACACGACGGTCAATAATCCGCCCGTGCTGGCCAATCCGACCCAGTTCCTCAATGCCAATCAGGGCAGTGGCTTCGATTATCCGGTACCAGCAACGGGCACGTTTACCGATCCGGATAACGACCCCTTGACTTTCGCGGTGGAATACAGCGCAGATAACGGAGCAACCTATTCGCCGAATCTGCCCTCGTGGGTCACCTACGTGAATAACCGGCTGGCGGGTACGCCACCGGTCACCAGTTCGCAGGACGTCACCTACAAATTCCGTACGGTTGCCAGCGATGGCCGGGGCGGTACGGCGGTGGATCCAATCAGTTTGATCTGTACCCCACAGGCACAGCCAAACGCCATTCAGTACGTACAGTTCCGCTATTTGAGAGGGTCCGGTACCGTGAAGGATCTGCTCGAAGTGCAGATGGCCGATACCTATCCCTTGCAGCCGATGCGCTACGCGATTGTGCTGGCCTCCAGTGGCACGCCAACGGATGGTTTCTTAGCCTACAACCGCGTGAGCGGTATTCGCAATGCAGCCATTGATACGGCTTCGGCGGGTACCCTGGCCGGTAAGAAACTACGGATTGCGATCACTCGGAAAGATGGCGCCCTCGATAACGGTAAAGTTTACGCCGGGGATATCCTGCTGCAGCTCGATTTCACCGTGCCGCCTGCTGCCACACCCGGATTTGTCAACATTTATAATTCTGCCAGCTAATGGAATTTTATGTCGAATACGAATACGACACCCTGACTGACGGGGTGCAGACGGGTACCGAAACCGTCCGTCTGGCCTATACGGGCCTTACCTGCTCGGAGGAGGAGGCTTTGTTTGCGGGCCTCAGCGAACAGCAGATACGGGACCTTCGGGCCATGATGAGCACGGCCGTCCTGACCGCTCCCAGCGGCTACCACGGCCCGGCTGTTTCGCGGAATTGTGGATCATCTAGCGGTGGCTCGATCGTCGTGCAGGGCGATAATTCAGGCTATACCCCCGATCCAACGACAACACCGACCCCAACAACGTACACACCCACTGGCCAGTTAGCCGGTTTTTTCACGACTTAACCTATGCCACTCATCGAAAAAACAATCGTCAATGGGGTAGCCACCTACGCGACCGAGAGCGTCCCTAATTCGGGCCGATTCGATACCCCGTTGGCTAGTCTGCCCAATGGGGCGGTACCGGCTTTTGTTTCGCGCAAGCTGGGACTCACCTACAAGCCCTCAGCAGCCAAACGAACCATCAATCTGGCGCAGACGGGTGTCAAGGTGTCGGAGTCCAATTACCGGCGTTCGGCCGATTGGCGACCCGCCAACGTCTCGCATGCCGAATGGAGAACCCGGGGAATCGGTATGATCAGCAAGTGGTGTTCGGATAATACGGACGGCAGCAATAAGTTTTCCGACCTGCCCGAAGCCCTCAAGTTTGATTATGCGACGGAAAGCGCCATTCTAGCCGGAACGGGCGGAGGGCCGAGAATGGCCGGGCATTATTTCTATACGGCTACGCTGGCCGAAATGGAAATCGTGTTCATGCGCAATATTCCGGCGTATGGGCCGGGCGCACACTGGACGGCCAATCTGGAAGAAACGAACCTTTGGCGTAAGGAATATTACGGCGGTCAGGCCAATCCACAGCCCAACTATCCGAGTTGGGATTCGGTCAAGAACATGAGCATCGTTTGTGAATGTGACGGTATAACCCGGACGCTGGAGCAACTCTTCGCCGACGCCGGGAAGTTCGCCGACGAAGAAGGAACACGCCGGGCGAACCGTTTCGCCCTCTTTGTTCAGGTAGCCAAAAGAGCCGGAGCGTTCGGGTCGATTGGTGCATCCATGTATCAGGGCGAGCCCTTTTCGGACGCGCTCACAACCTCGGCCCGGTTCCTCGATACCCGAGACGTTAACGTCTCCAATATTGGCGGAGTTAATGGGACGATAACCCTTAATGGACGCCAATACACGAACATGACCGGAAGTTTCTGGAAACAGGAAACTTGCCACCTTGACTATCACTATTACTTCACCGTCGATTTCACCGGGTCGAATTACGACTCGATTTCGTCGTTCCCTGACCTGTGGCCCTACCTCAGCAACGTTCACCCCTTAGCCCGGGAAATAGGCCACTGGCTGGCCAATCGCAAACGCATGATGGACGTACACGGAAGTTATATTCCGAGTATTCGCATGACCGAGTTTTTTTACGAGGGTGATCGCCGGGTACCCACGGCCCTGGGCGCGCATGGGGCGGGTGGTGAGCTGATCAAACCATTTCTACCGCCTTACGTGATGGAGATTATGACGGTCTCTCACCACTTTCTGGAAGGCGAAACACCGGGAGCGGGGATGCACATATTCGCGGCCAATGCGTCGGATAACAACCCGAGTCAGGGCATTATCTACACGTTGGACACTGACCCCCGCTATGATTTCCACATGCACACGGTCGAGACGTATTTCACGGCGGGCCGCATGTTTGAAAATCACCTGGACTTTTTGGCGAATTCCATCCTGACCACGGATCTGTCTGTTCAGGTCGGCGGGTCGGGAGCCTTTCAGACCTATAACGCGGTCGATGCGTATTCCTTCCGTCAGGACGGGGGGCGGGGGCCGTATAAGCCCACCGGAGCGACGAGACACCGGGCCGTATCAGGTGGAACGCAGGTCGTGATCATCTGGGCCATGTACCAGACCGACAACGACACCCGTACCGACGTGATCAAAATACCGGGACTGGCTGGCGACAATGCCATTAGTCTGACCTACAAGGGTCGCACCATTCAGGTATTCGAAACCTTTATCCCGACCGGCACGACGAATACAACCTTCACCGCCAGTTCCATCGTGCCCGCCTGGGAAAAGCCCGGCTATGGCAGCTTGATTGATAACAGCTAACCACCACCATGAAAAAACTACTTCTTATCGCGGTATCGGTACTAGCCTCCTGTTTAGGGGCCAGTGGCCAGATCACTACCGGTACCGGCTCGCAAACCGTTGTCATCGCTCCGGCCACTGGTTATGTCGGAACCCCCTACACGATCAAGCTCCGCCGGGATGTCAGTAAGTACCCGCTGACTTCGCAGGGCTTCAAGGATTTCGCGGCCGCCGTGGCCACGGGTACGTTTCAGTATACCGTTGTCTCTACCGGGTGCGTCGTTGCGGCCGGCACAGTGCCCCCTTTGACCGCGCCAACCTGTACGCAGGCGATACCGAACTGGCTAACCCAATTGCAGTACAGCCAGACCAGTAGTGTGCTGACGGTGCGAGCTGCAGGAGTCTCGCAAATCGCTTTCAATACGAATCCGAAAACGACCTGGTCGTCGGTCAACCCGGGCGGGGTGACGATTTCCAACGATGTATTTTACGGACCGGCTCCGCTTGATCCGGCCACCAATAACGGCTACACCGGCGAGTGGCAGATCACCAAAGGAGCGGGGGCTTACACGCTTAGTCTGAAAAACAGTTCAGGGACGGCCTACGACTACAATTTTTCCAGTACGTCGGGAGCCAGCAACGTTCAGCTGATCGGCACCACGACCAGCCCGCCCACCTCCACGACAGCAGCCAGTTCATCCGTAGCCGGTGATCCCCGCACTCTGGTCGGCACACGGTCAGGCTTCAATGTTTACTCGGGCCCGGGCCTGAATTATTTGCTGGAGGTATTTTCGAACAGCCCGGATCAATTCGCACCCCGGGGTTCCAATTTGTCCGGGCTTAGTTTGTCGGGCAGTATTCCGTCTGCTGTCGTCGCCACCAACAACAGCGGCTTTTCGGCTCCGAGTGATTTTGTGAAGCCCACCGGCTACCGGCTCCGCTATTTCCCCGATGGAGCGAAATTTTACGAAAAATCGACGTTGGCGGATGAAACTGCACCGGGTAGCTCCACCACCACGACGCCACCTTCATCGACGACTTCCACGGGAGCCAACGGAATACCGCTGTTCGAGACCTTCAATTACCAGCCTATTACCAGCAATCCTGATTCGTGGGATGGCTATGACAGTCGGGTCAATCAGGACGGACCTATCGGCAAATACGCGACGCTCACGAACGGTCAAATTACCGTTCGCGTAATGGGCGATCAGGGGGGTACCCCATCGTTCATTGCCAGCAACTCGGACAATCTCAACCGCATCAACCTCCACGATCTGGGCACGCAGAACGGACAAACACTGTACCGGGACGGCGCGACTTCCCCCTATCCAAACCCGATAATTAGTCCTGACTGGCCCAATATCGGCAATGACCCGATTCAAATGGGTAACGTTTTCGGCCAGAAATCGGAAGTCGTCGCCATGGGGAGAACGGCCGACATGATCTACACCAAAACCCACATGCGGAACTGGTCGGTCAAGGATGAATACACGGACGTTTATCTGGAGCAGTGGGTAACGCTTGACGGGATCGGGGCACCGGTCTACACGAAAATCACCTTCAACCGCACGGATGATAAATCGTTCCAGGCTTTCCGGGCCCATGAATTTCCGACGTTTTATTCGGTCGGTTCTATGCGGACGCTGGCCTATATTGGGGAAAATGGGGGTATCAACTACACGGCTAACCAGGCCGGTCAGTTTGATATCAGTATTGCCAAAAACTGGATTGCTCTGGCCAAATCAGCCAGCCCCTCCGCGCCCGCCATCGGACTCACCGCACCGGGTTTGTATTTCACCACCCAGTGGCAACACGCGATTGGTGATAGTAAGCCAGCGCCAAATGAAGATCTGGGCAATGAGAAAGGGTATTCAGCTTGGAGAGCGTTTTTTCACACTGACTGGAATCAGGTGTTTTACTCCAAACATACGTGGGTAGTCGGCACGGTGCAGCAGATCAAAGATTACGCGGAGGCCAAAACGGACCCACGTAACAAAATAGCGTGGAAGTTCAATTCCCGGAATGGCCGCGGCTTCTGGGTCCACAAAAACGGCATTGATGAGGGCTTCCCGACCAACAACGATGGTATCGAGATCACCAAACAGGGGTCAGGCGAATTTTATATTCAGGCTCCGTATATGGCCATTCCGGCCAGTTCGGTCAGCAATATCTATCTGCGCTATAAGTCCACCGGCTTCAGTGGTAGCTGGTCGCTGAATTACAACAAGGTGAATCAGCAGGATGGGGCCGCCTTGAATAACGGGCAGACGATCAACTTCAACACGATCAACGACAATCAATGGCACACCGTGACGATTCCGGTCAATGGGCAGTGGCAGAATACCATTCAGAAATTACGCTTCTCCAACGATGGGGCGGCTAGTGGCTCGAAAATAAAGATCGACTGGATCAATACGGTCAACGCAGATCCGAGCCTTTAAGAGTTCCCAAGCCGCACGGTACGGGAAAATGACAAGACGTAATTCAGTGTATTTGTTACGGGTCACTGCGTTACGTCTTGTTTTGTAATCAGTTGCTTACAGTCAATTTCTATCCACACTAATTATTTCCAATGAAACGCTTTCCAAACGTTTTTCTGATTGTCCTGCTGATGCTGACTTCGCTGGGAGCCTATGCGCAGGAACGCTACCCGGTTCGCGTGTACCGAATCGGTGAGCAGGTCTTTACCGCTGATTCGGCGGGTTCAGCCGTGTTTTCTTACCCGGCCAATGATGTGCAGATCCGGGCCAATGGTACGCTCGTGCAGCTGACGATCGGCAAGAACATTCGCTATTACGCCCCGACGAAATTTCTCGATCAATCGGGTGCCCCGTGGGGATTGACCGTAGGAGCCTCGATGCTGGCCTATCAGAACACGACCATCGCCACCTCGGGCGGTAGCGGTTCGGGCGGTACCATCACCACGAATGCCGGTGCACTGACTCAGGGGACACTGGCCCCCGAACGGCTACCACCCGCAGCCGTACTGACGGATGCCGCCCAGACGCTGAAAGCGAAAACGCTGGTTTCGCCGGTTCTCCAGTCGCCCACCGGTATCACCAAAACCGATGTGGGCCTGTCGAACGTGCCCAACATCAATCCCAGCGTGATTGTGTCAGATTCACTCAAGGCCGTACCGCCGTTGTCGGCCACCGAGTTTGGGCTGGATCCATCGGGAAACATCGTTCCCAGGCCACTTTTCAATCGCATGCAGGGACTGCCTAACAGCATTGGGGCATGGGGGGTGACTGATGTACCCACACGTGCTCAGACGTCCCAGATGATTTCGGATAGTGCCGGCAACATTACCTTTTCAGGTAATGGAAAGACGCTCACAAAAACAGGGCCTAAAAGCTGGAACATCGACATCCCAGGTGGGGCCTCTGATGTCAACAAGCTCTACGTTGACGATAAAGACAATCAGCTGCAGGGGCTCATCACGGGCAATACCACCAGCCTGACGGCTCTACAGTTGCAGGTGACCACCTTGCAGGGGCAACTGACGACTGCTAACCAAACGATCACTGCCCAGAACGGTACGATCACCGGCCAGAATTCGGTAATTTCCAGTTTGTCGGCAACGGTAGGTGCTATCCAGACGGCCTATGCCAGCGGTTCGGGTATTTATGTCATCTCCACTCCCGCGCTGACGGCTTCCAACGTAGGGGCAACGACGCTTACCCTCAGCTGGCCTGCTTCCACCAGTGCGAACAGCTACACCCTTCAGCAGGCGACCAACAGCGGCTTTACCGCTGGTCTGCTCACGCTGGCGACGGGCAATATCACAACCTATAACGTCACGAGTCTGACCCCGGGCGTGCTGTATTTCTTCCGGATCATGGCGTCGGGTGGTGTCAATACCGCCCCCTCGGGCTGGGGAACGACCTCGGCTACGACGGCCCTGGGTACTCAGCTGACAACGCCAACGCTGACGGCCGGTCTGTCAACGACCTCTACCTATACGTTTAGCTGGAGTGCGGTACCGAATGCCACATCCTACACGCTCCGTCAGAGTACGGTACCGGGCATGAGCTCACCTGTGTCGTTTGTTACCAGCGGTACCAGCTACACGGTTACGGGTCAGAACCCGGGCGTAAACTCGTTTTTCGATCTGTCAGCTAGTGCCAACGGGTTCATTACCTCAGCTACCTCGGCTACGGTGAGTGCTACGACTTCCAACACGGTAGCCGGTAGCGTCACGCCTTTCGCGGACTGGAACCTGACGGCTAACGGACAGAACGCAGCAGCCATCATCAACGGCAACAGCGTTACCCAGACCACTAACACGGCGACGGCGACCAGCTACATCGTGGGTAATCAGAAGATCATCGGACTCGGTACCGGCACTATCCGCATGAGCGTAACGCCGGGTCAGGCTTCGGGTGATCTAGCTTTTGGTACAGGTAGTAACACTGCCTGGTCATCAGGTACCGGCTTTACCATCTCAGTGAGTCACGGGGCCAATAACAAAATCTTCGTTCGTTCAGGTACCAGTTATCTGGCCCAGCCGATCATTCCTACGGCTATTGCGGTACAGATCGTGGCTGATGGGGTGAACAACAAAGCCCAGTACACGACTGATGGTACAACGTGGGTCGATATCCCCGGTGGTACGGTAACCCAGGTAGCTGATCAGCGCATCAAAGGCACCGTTGCTTACGATCTGGGTACGGCGTCCAACTGGAATCTGGTCAATGTACAAACTAACGGCCTGACGGCTCCCTAATCGCTCAACTACCTTATGAGAACCTACTTAGCAGCGATTGCTCTGTTATTCGCCTTCTTTGTGGTCTCCCTGATAGCTTCTCTCCCCGGTGATCCACCGGTGAGAGGGCTGTTTCGGGTGAGTGGCACGGTGGCGACGACGCCCCCCAGTTCGACGACGACGGCACCACCTTCGACGACCACCACGACACCGCCATCGGGAACGACGGCCGTGGCCAGCAATCCCAGCGCCAACAATGTCACGCTGGTGATGAACCTGACGGGTACGGTCAACAATCCGACGCTCACCAAAACCCCGTTGCTGTACGGCAAAACGGTCGCCTTCAGCTGGACCAAAGATGATGGCGGCTCGGGGGACTGGGAATTACTGTATCCCCTGTTCTGGGGTGGTACGGCCGCCGATGGCGTCACCTATCCGGGCCTGACCTATACCGATGGAGCGGGGGGCGTTCTCAAACCACACGTGACGTTTGCGCTGAACTGGAATGGTGGGCAGACGGGTAACGCCACCTCGGTGGCCAAACATCTGGAGATGATCAACGTCGGCTTTTCCGATGTATCCAACCACTCGATTAGTCACAGCGGTATGGAGAACCGCTATCTGGATTACTGGCGCAACCTGGTGTCGATCTACAATTCGCTGGGCTATCTACCCCGAACCTTCACGGTACCGACCTTTTACGAATCGTTCGTGAAGCTGTCTCTAACGTTTGGCAGTCCGATGGTCATTTCTCAGGGGTACGGTCCCAGCGGGGTTTCGGCGGATGACTACCAGCTGTATAATCCCACCCAACGGGCGATCTACGGGGAGAAAGTCTCAGTGGCCGAAACCCGTGAACTGGTCACCACCCGGCGATGGTTCGGCGATGACTGGCAGACGGCCGACGTCACCAACGTGAAAACGTTCTTCGACCAGTTGTTGACAGCCTCCACGGGAGCCACCGATGCCACGACCTATACCGGCTTTGGCTTCTCGCACAATGTCAACTGGGATACCAGCAAACCCGGCTATCAAACCCAGTGGGCCAACTTCAAAGAGTGCGTCAACTACTTGTATAACCACCCGAATAACAATGACCGACTGTGGTGGTGCGGCATGCAGGAGTTTTTAGAATATCGGGAGGTCAAACGGGATCTGATTGTCTCTAAAACCGTCTCGGGCAATACGGTCACCTACGTGCTGGACTATAGCAACGTGAATACGGACGTTCGTCACCGGGACATTTCGTTTTACGCGACGGGCGGCACCATTGCCAGCATTACGGCCACCGGAGCGGATAAGGTCACCTACAATTCGACGACGGGTTTGGTCAACGTCTATAAGACGAAGAAAACCGGCTTTACCAATCCATCGACGGCCACTACGCCACCCTTTGTTGTCGGTGTTCGCGCCGATCCCAATGATCTGACGAAGCTGAAGGTCACGCTGGATAAAGCGGTTAGTTTCACCGGTACGGGTGGATTTGAGGTGTATACCGGCTATACCGGGGCACCTTCGGCCCGGAATCCAACGGCATTGGGTACACTGCTCACCACTCAATCGGTGGCGGGCTCAGGAACCAAAGAACTGACCATCCAGCTGTCAGGGGCGATGAATCTGGGTACCACGTTTTTTGATTATCGCATGCAGCGCGGCAACGCCAAAGACGCTACGACCAACGTCCTCCTGACACCGTTCATTTCCCTGCCCGTTGATTTCAATGTACCTGATCCAACCGCTGGCCAACGTCGAGTGATCCTCGTGATCAACGACCCACCGGGCACCCGCTGGATGAACACCATCCGGGTGAATGGATCGGTGCAAACGGCCCGGCAGTACATTTTCAACGTCGGGGATACGGTGACCATATCCGTGACCAGCACCGAAACGGGCAACGGGTCACCCGGCAAACCGTATGACAACGGGAGTCAGACGGTTACCATCACGGCCGGCACTGACCCAATCATTCTCACTTACAACAGTATATTCTAATGAGAAACTTTCTGTTATTGATCGTAGCTCTGTGCCTGGGATTCGCCCAGGCACAAGCTCAATTGCCCAAGAAGTACCGCAAGTGGAAGATCAAAGGGCCCGTCGTGACGGTACCGCCCAGCACCACCACCCCGCCCGGCTCGGGTACCTCAACACCGGGGCCACCGGTCACCAAAGTGTACGGCAAAATCCCCTATGACCCCGCCTGGGCGTTCGTTCAGGACTACAGTTTCGGGCGGGTGCAGCCGTTTTTTGACGGCGTGCTCAACAGCAACTTCACCGTAGGGCCAGCCAGTTCGGGGATTATTCCGAATGCAACGATTTCGTTTTCCTTTCCGAAGGCGATGCAGGTCGAACTTGACAGCGTGAAGTATGGGGATGGCGACGGTAGTGGCTCGACCTGTCAGGCGTGGACATTGAACGTGCAGACGGGAGCGAGGGAACCCGCCTTCAACTTCACCGGTAATGCCGGGAATGGGGTGTGGGTGCGCAATAAATTCAGCACACCCCGACGAACCAACTACTATGAGTTCCAGCGAACCTACCCCATGCCCACCGAAATTGAGTTCTGGGGCTGGTATGTGCCCTACACGAAGGTACCTTATCCCATTGTGGCTACCCCCATTCAGAACCATCTGGGGGTCGTGACCTACCAGTGGAACTACCAGAAGGATTCAGGGGGTGGGATGGATGCCGGGAAAAAGGCCATCGCTCGAACGGCAAGGGTGCATCGGACGTATGTGGATTTTGACCTGATTGCCCGAAAGGATTCCAAAGGGAAAGAGTATCTGGGCACCTATGCGTTCCAACCGGCTGCTACCGGTGGCTGGCAGATTGATTCGGTCAACAAGTGGCAGAAACAGGAGGGGATCATCAATATCTTCTGTCTGAAAAACCGCGAACCGGTACCGCGTTATGCCGAAGGGTACGCGCAGGTGGCCATGCGATACGGCCCTGACCAGACCATCGACCCAGCCAAAAGTAAGGTGTTCCGTGGTCCCGGCTATCCCGCCAATCAACCCGAGATCGGGCTGAATACGGTGCATTATTATCAGCTGGGCAACGAGCCCAACCGCTGGTGGCTGGGCAAAGTAGGGCTCGGTAATACCTGGACCGCTGAGGGACATACCACGCTATACGATCAGGTGGCACGGGGGGAATTGCCCGATTCGATGATCACCTTCCAGTCGGGCATGATGAGTCCATGGGAGTTGGCTTTTACCAGTAAGATCGTAGCGGACTCGATTCGTAAGTATGACCCCACGGCGCATATCATTCTGGCAGGACTGGCCAGCAATACCCCCGATTACCTGAGAGGGGTGATGCAGTGGTGTGAGCTTTACAACGGGGGCAAAGCCTTCTTCGATGGCATAGCTTACCATGATTACAACAACACGGCCGGTTCGCAGAACGCCGGAGGGGGTACCCATCCGGGCGTATCGCCTGAGAACAGCTTATTCGCTCAGCACATCGCGGGTATGAAGCAGGCCCTGTTTGATTTGGTACCCGATAAGGAGATCACCTTATGGATTACCGAAACGGGATACTCGATCTCTGACCCCATTAAGGGCGATCAGGAGAACACGGCCAAAACGTACTACAATGCGGATGGCACAGTAGCTCAGGACCGCTTTATCACCCAGGGGGATTGGTTGCTGCGCTCCTCGCTGACGATGTCAAGGATGGGGGGATCGGGTATGATGTGCTATCAGCTTTATGATGACAGCAACTTCAAAAACAACCCCCTCGGCTACATGCACTGGGACTTGAGCTGTGGTATCGCCTACGAAGGGCTTACCCCCACTGATCGGGCACTCCGGCCAACGACTGCCTATTATGCTCAGGTGTATGGCTTTGGTAAGGACTACCGGTTCTCCTCCACCCGCATCGACAGTCCGACGGGGGTGATCATTGACACCTACACAAAAGCTGGTGCCAAACCCATGTACATCGTAATCAAACCCACCGAGACCAACACCACGGTGAATTATACGCTTAGCCTGCCGGGTGTGTCGAGTGTGACCCAGTACCTGCTCAATACCACGGGGACCACACCGACGACCTCGACGCTTACCGTCAACAATGGCTCGATGAATGTTACGGCTACGGAGCGCCCAAGATTTTATATTCCCGACTAAAAAAAGCACCCCCCAGCTAGGCTGGGGGGTGTCAGTTTCTCAAACGAGGAGTAAGTCCGTGATTGTGAATGATCGGTATACTCAATTAGACGGAACGTTTCATTACTCGTCACTTTCGCATATGAAAAATATTTTAATCCAACTGGCTTTCTATCTGCTCAACAAGATATTCCTGTTGGTCCTTCTGATAACGATTCTAATACCCTGTATCAGCAACGCTCAGGGGGTCAGTATCGACCCGACGCCTTTAAGAGCCTATAATCTGGCTATCGAGGATATAGTCCTGATTCCTCAGTTGAAGAAAGTCATTGGGACGAGCCGCAAATGCCCGTCCTGTGTCAAGCTCAAGCTAGTGAGCCGGGTCTATTTCGGCATAATGACGGCCGACACGCTGCGCCCATCGGTGTACTTCGACGAAGCGGGCAAACTCATCGCTCCGGACGTCAATTCCGTAACGAGCTACTTCCGCTGCAGCAACCTGCATCGCTGGGCAGAAGACCGAAAAGGAACCAAGAAAACCATAACGATCCTGCCCTATGTGGAACGCTGAATACCCGCATATCGTGACCATAATCGACGTCGATATCCGTCAGGAGCACCGCTTTACGCACGCCGAATATGGGGAGGCCTTGGCCTTATATTTTGAAGTACTCACCGTAGGTCAGCTGGGTGTCGAGATGAACAGTCCGACACCCACCGCCGACCGCTCGTTTATACTCTTATGACTTCTACTCACGTGTCCCGTTTGATCTATCTCAACCTTATGCTTATGTTCAGCCTGCTCGACTGGCTGATCAATTACTTCCAGCCTCAGCACAACGCAGGGAACTGGCTGGCCGCGGCTTTCGGGGCCTTCGTGATACGGTTTGCGTTGCCGAAAATTCCGTTCGGGGCGTCGGTTTTGGGCTGGCTGGTAGCGTTTATCATCTCGTGCCTGTTTGCGCCCGACGTGATCGCGGCCGGGGGTATCCTGCACATCCATCGCACGGAAGGCAACTTTGCCGCTGTGGCCCTGATCGGCGATCTGTCGATTCAGCTGGTCGCTTGGATCATTCGGCTTAGCCAGAAGGTTGGCGGTACCATCTACGAGCATCCGGGAGCGTCGTTCGACGAAGGCCTGGAGCGGGTCGAAAAAGTTACGAATGTCTGGCTTCGTATTAAGGCGCCCTTACTGGATCTTATCAGTTCATTTTCCACACTTTTTTCTAAAAAACAACCATGATAACCTCCGTTATTTTCGAGCAGGTCGATCATCCGCTCATCATTATCGCGCAGCTGATTTCGAGTTTTTTTCTCTTTCGTTTGTTTTTTGCCATCCGCAAAACCAGTCAGCCCCTGCCTCAGATCGTGGGCGGTCTGGCCTTCGGGTTTTTGGCGAATGTGGTGGCCAGAGCAACGCACGAATCTTGGTTCTGGATCTCCGATATCATTCAGTACGTAACGCTGGCGGCCGTCGTGA
Organism: Spirosoma aerophilum; assembly: GCF_054782495.1. NCBI lineage: Bacteria > Pseudomonadati > Bacteroidota > Cytophagia > Cytophagales > Cytophagaceae > Spirosoma > Spirosoma aerophilum. The sequence goes on from NZ_BAAGSJ010000017.1 coordinate 276,496, forward strand.
TCGCAGCCGTACGAGCCGCCCACAAAGCCAAAGCCGAAGTGATCATGCGGCCCGGGGCTCCGGTGGTAGTGGCCGACGTATTCGACCGGCTGGAAACGAAAGTTACCTGGGGCGTGGGTCTGCTACTCGCTGGTGTGCTGACGTATTACTGTGTCGATCTGTATATGAAGTTGCAGCACACGGACGCGCAGGTGATCGTAGCGACCCAGAAAGCCACCCAGCAGGTCACGGCTCAATACAATGAGCAGCTATGCGAAACGAAAGAACAGCAGGATAGTCTACTCGAAGCGGTCAGTTCAATTTCAGCTACGCAGGGGACAATTATCGAAAATCAGCATAGAAACAGCGCGGCTATCCTGAAGGGTCAGAAGAACGTGGGCCAACTGGTCAGCAAACAAAATCAGGCGGTCAAGAAAACGATTCAATCATCGGTCATTCAGGCCAGGCCTATCGAGCCGACAAAGCCCAAAGTCGAAGCGGCTGACGAGGAAAAACAGAATATCTGGAAACGCTTCAAGGGCATGTTCCATTCGTCCGCCCGTCGGGATAGTCTGTCAAGTAGTGCGGAGGTAATGCCCAGCGATACGGTCGTTTTTCAATAGTATTCAAAATGAAAATCTTCGCTAAAGTGATGGCCATAGGGGGTGGAATCGCTCTGCTCTTAGTGCTATGGAACTGGCTGTGGCACGCTCCAGAAATCTGGAACGCAACGGCGGCCCGCTACAAAGTCCGGGGTGATAGTTTACAGCGGGAAGCAACTATGCTTTTCGGCCTAAACGCGACCAAGGATTCGGTCATTATGGATATTTCATCTCGGTGGAAGGATGCCATTGCCTATGGCGATAAATGGAAAGCGGATCTAGTTAAGCAATATGCCCTTAATGACGAGCTGGCTGAAAAGCTAAGTCAACCTGAGCAAGAGCAACAAAATTTTTTGGGATTGCAACAGAATGGTACCCTCGATAAATCCCTTGATACGAAGACCTTAACCCCCGGTGATGGTCGCGTCGTCTTAGCGAATTTAAAAACGGTCAAGCGGCAAGAAACCGCCGTTAAAACGCTCGATTCAGTCAGTCGGGTAATTGGTGTTCTGACCGTGAAAACTGACCGAATGGGGAAAACACTGAAACGGACAGATGCCAGCTTGGGTGCTCTGAGTGTCGATCTGCGAAAACAGGCGAAAAAGGCGAGATTCCTCTTCATCAAAACTAAAGCATCGAAGCAGTTGAGTCAGGCTGCTACAACAGTCGATAGTATTCAGGCTGATGTAAGGCGGGAAAGTAAACTTGAAAAATATTTGAATCAGGACTAATTTTTATCAATCCATACCATGAATAAGAACGAACAACTATTGGCCGATCTGCAGGCGCTGATGACGGCCGTACCCAATCTGATGTATGATGATGGTACATCGGATTCGTCGGGTGAAAAAATCGAAGTCGTACGCCTGCCCTGGCACAAGGTGCTGCGCTGGACACAGGAAAAAGACGGCCGGGCCGAGGAGCGGCTTAATTTGTTCGTCGAAGCGCAGAGTAATTCGGTGGCCGCCGTTCGGTTGCGTGAGATGCTCTACCGGAAGGGGCTGATCAGCGTTACCCGAAATGTCAACAAAGACGTCAAAGAGGATCTGTATATTCTCGTTTCGTTCGGCTGGTGGTACGTGGGGATCAAAACAACGCTGATCCATACCTAACAAAAAAGCCCGCTACAATCCGGTAGCGGGCTAACCTTCCCTTGGTGCGCTTTTTCGCGCTGTGTAGCGGGCCTAGCCCAGTTTATATTGATAGCGGCTCATTATCCGCGCTGAATTCCTTTACAAGTTTATTGTAAATTTTCTATCCATACAAGATGAACATACAGATTATACGTATCCGGCAGGGTGTCGAGTCAACCCTGTCATCACTGGTCATCGACAAAGTGATTCGGGGCTATGTGCTTGAAGATACGGATCGGGGCTTATTGTCGAGCATGATAAAACCCCTGATTGCTGCCATTAAAATTCAGGACCGAACGGCCATTCCGGCAGGACGCTACCAGGTCAAGATGACGTATTCGAACCGATTTGGTAAAGTCATGCCTGAACTGATAAACGTGCCCGGCTTTGGCGGTATCCGCATCCACAAGGGTAATTATGTGGGAAATACGGACGGGTGTTTGTTGCCTGGTCAAACCTTCGACAAAGACAAAAACGGCTTCTATCGGGTATGGAGTTCGGGCGTGGTCTATGAGCCGCTTATCAAGGACATATGGGCGGCTGTCAATCGAAATGAACCGGTATGGTGCGAGATCACGCGTAAGTACACGGTCTAAGAGCGTTTCAGTTTAATAATTCAGGTTGTATAAGTACAAAGCCCGGCACACTAGATGCCGGGCTTTCTTTGTAAACCTACAAATCCTAACATGCGGTCTACTGTGGAGATTTTTGTGGCGCTGCCATCAACCTCATTCAACTTGATAATGTAAGCATCTAGAGGTTTTCGTCTTTCAACTATTATGTCAACCATCCCTTTTTGATGGTCCTTACTAATTTTCAAAGAATCAACGACATTAAAGACAAAAGACCGAAAGTCAGTATATAACTCTTTGACTTCCTTGCTTTTTTGAAGTAAATCTTCCGTATTTGAATCCGGACTATTTGACAGAATATGTATTAAAGGCTTTATAAAGCTATTGTGAGCATTGAGCATCCAACTCATATTCCATCTTCTGTTCTCTTCGTCAGGTATAACATCACTTAAACTTTGAAGCTTGTTCAACACTACCGCTTCTGCATGAGTAGTTGCTCCAACCATTAACTCATTTGTCTTGTCAGTATATAATTTTACCAACTTGTTCAAAGCCTCGTTATAAGCACCCTTATCTTTTACTAATAATGGACGATTCTCATCATAATGAGCGACGGATTTTATGAAATTATCATAAAGAGAATTGTATACTTTGAACAGTTCAGAAATATCTTCGTCAATACGATTTTTTGAAGCTAGATAATATTCTTCCTGATTGATTTTATTCGAAATCGTATTCATACTATGCGGTATGATTCGATTAAAGGGAGGTAACACAAAAAAATTATGATGATACATGCTTTGCAGCTTGTCAGTTTCAAAACTGAACGTTTCTATTGGTCGAAGGGAGTCATCAACTAAATAATGTAAGTATTTAAGTTTATTATTTTCCGTATCTACCTTTGACTTTGCCTCTTTATTGGTAGCCTTCTTTTGCCCAGTATAGTATATATATAACGCAACAAGTGGAGCTGCAAGTGGAATGAAGGTCTTCAAAAAGCCGCCATCGGCGGCTGTAAATTCGCCAAATTGAAAAATGAAATTCATTTACAAAGGATTGTGTGAACAACGTTAAAAAGCAAAGCAAAGAAAGACATTCTTTCATTAATACTCGCTCTACCTCTTAACTTTAGACATATTGATTAGACATGTTGATCAACGTCGAAGTAGATGGATTGCGGCTGATTGGGGTCGTTTCGATCGCAGTGGATGTGATCAGTTATTTTAAATTTTTGCATCTTGTTATCAGTTAGATTTTTAAAAGAGCCAACCGTCGTTCCCATTTTCGAGACGCCTGGTATCTCCCGACGGTTGGCAGGCCTGGCCGTGGTGGTCCGCGCAGATGATAGGTCGTGTTCATATTCGTTCAGGAGGGCTAATGGCCGGAATACCTAGCCACGAAAAGAATTCGCGTTCTGACTGCCAGACGGGCGGTAGTGTCGGGGTCCGTTTGATGCACCTCCAGCCCGATTTCGTTTCTTCGCATTCATTCACTAATCGTAAGCCCTGATCCGTGCCACACCAGCCTAGTTTCTTCCAGCCGGTGGCGATCACTTTGGCGGCATAGTCGGCCGAGCCGGTGCGGATGGCCAGCTGACGGTAGAAATCCGATGCCTGGGGCATGAACAGATCCAGCTTAATATCCCGGAAAGCCTCGATCTGCATATAGCGGCCGGTGGGCTGACCTTTGATCACGCGCAGGCCCAGCGTTTCCACTTCCCGGATGAAAGCGGGTATAACTTTTACTTCATTACTGCCACTACCAAACAGGCTGAAATCAGCCTCGACAAAGGTTTTGGGTTGACAAACGATTTCGATATCCTTCACCTCGGGTTTCAATCGACGAATCGACCCGGCGATGTGAATGCGGTCACAGTACTCCTCCAGTCGTTCGACCAATCCCTTGGCCAGTCGCTGCGCTTTGTCGAGCGGTATCCTCGTTTCAGTAGCAGGGACGCTTACAGGGACGCTTACAGGCTCCTCTATGCGTTGGGGTACCGCCTTTTTAGCTTCCTTCAGTATTTCGGCTATTGCCTCCGCGCGGGCCTGACGCTCGAACTCGGAAATATCGGGCAGGGGCGAATCGTCGGTCAGGGTGAAGTAGATCCACTGCAGCTGACCCAGACTGTAGAATCCTTTCAGGAAGGTGATCAGCGTTTGTTTGTCGGCGTGATTGAGCGCGTGTGCCATACGATGAGGAGTTTTAAGAATTGGCGAGAGAATACCCCTCGCCAATTGCTGTTTGACTATTTAACCCTTTGTCTTTGGTGCTCTGATGACTTCTACGATGTCGGTCTTATCCACATTTTCCAGTTCGTAATCAAACGATATGGTTTTCATGTGCTCGATGATCTGCTCGCTAGCGTGGGGGTTAGAGGTCGCGTTGACGAGCACGGCAACAGCTTTTCGCTTCACTTTACCGGTTTTGAAATTCGACTCCAAGAGCACGAGTTTACCCTTGTACCAGCCCTCGACGGAGCCGTCCCCGATGATGTCCCAGAATTTGGCCCGTGCTACGCTTGGCACGTCCAGATCAGACCGGGAGCCAGCCTCCTGAAAGGTCTGAGTTTCGGCATCGCCGTGATTAGCCGCTTTGATCAGCAGGCTTTCGGATTTGACAACGGGTTTAGGGATGCGCCGACGGCGTTTTTTTGGAGCTATCGTTTCCTCGTTAACGGGTTCGGTCCAGGTGTACTTAGTCTTGTAGAAATGCATCGATGTATTTGGTTAGAGATAAAAATTGGTAAGCGATGATCACTTGATGTTGGGTTTGAGTCGGTCCACAACCTGATCGACGATCGAGGGGCTATCCTTCTGTTTAGGGCGGCTCAACTTGGAAAGCAGGCCGGTAGACAGGCGCTTGGGTTCGTTCGACAGAATCGCTTTGAACGCAGCTGCACCCCGTCGGAGGGCTTCCTGTTGCTGTCTGGGGAAAGCCAGGATGTCTTTGGGCTTGTAGAATTCGCTATGGGGAGCCTGACTCTGATCGACCATATAGTACAGGCTTCGGGATTCCTGATGGCAGTAAGGGCAGATAATCGTTTTGGCGTGACCATGGTAATAGCGGTCGATGGTAACGGTATCGTGACCCTCTTTGCACCAGTACACGTTGATAGCACTCCGGGCCAGTCCGCCCGTGTTTTCATTCAGCCAGTGTTCCATCTGGGCGATGTCTTCATCTGAGCCTTTGCCGACCGGATCGAGCCATATTTTTAGCTCTTCTTTCATGCTGTCGGGCATTACAATGCGTTCCATAGATTACTTTTTTTTAAGCTTTTCGAAATAGAATAGGCCGTCGAATGGGACGATGTGGACGATACCGAAGGCCCGGGCAACTTTCACGATATAGCTCTTGGCAAGGCGTTCGTGCAGGGTGAGGATCATCCGCCGAAAGCCCTCGACGGTGGCCGCTCGTTTGTAGTGGTTGCATCCCCCGCAGGCCGGCATCAGGTTCTCGTCGTGGTGGGTCCGGTTGACTTTCTTGCCGTTCACGAGCACGGTCGACAGACTGGGCGAAGACTGGGGCATCATGTGGTCGATCTGCATTTTGCTGAACTCGACCTTCTGGCCGCAGTAGCCGCAGCGCCCGTTCATGGCTTCGTAGAGGGCGAGCCGCCGTTTGGGACTAATAGCCATGCAGGTACTCGATTACGGCAGCCTGAAACTCCTCGAACGTTCTGGGCATAGCCACTTCGTAGCCAACGGCTCTTAAGTAGGCATGAATGGTCAGCTGCTCGTCGGATGGCTTGCTGTGCTTCTTCATCGTTTTCATTTCGATGTAGAGGCCAGGTTTGCCGTTGTGCGGATAGGCGAGAATCAGATCGGGTATACCTGATACCATCCCCTCACTTATGAGCATAGCTGCCAGCGCGACCGAACGAAGGGCGGCATTGGGTACGGCGAACAGAAGCAGGTTTTTGTAATGCTTCCTGAACCAATCGACACAACGGACCTGCAGCTCGTGTTCATTCTGATCGACGTTTTCAGCCCGGTACTGCTCAGCGCTGATCACGTCAGGCTGGGTCTTCCGTGGGGGGGCATTTAACCTGGTCGCGATCTTACCGGGGGTATTATCACCCGTGGCTTGTCTGATGTAACGCTGATAGTCGTCAGCCGACATTTCATTTTGATTATTCATGGGGTGTGGATTATTAATTGGAATGACTTGTTTACTCGCGCCGATCAGGAGTTTTAGGGTCGAACTTGATCACGTTGAACATTTCGCGCATCCGGGAGCGTAGCCGTTTGCCGTACAGATCCTCTATTTGTTGAGTGGTTAGGTTCGTCGTCAGGTGCGTAAGACCACACTCCTCGGGTCCGATCTCATAGCGACGTTCTAGGATATCTAGCATCAGGTTTCGCTTCTTGTTATAGAGTACGGCAGGAATCGTCTCGTTACCCAGATCATCGTAGGCCCGGCCTCCCATACCCTGTCGGAACCGCCCACCGGCTACGTTCGATTTGTAGGTGAGCCGGTCATAGATGAGCTTACCAGCCTGACCGTTCTCAACGCCTTCGTAGGTATCGACCGCCAGCTTGGCGGGTGTAATCAGAAAGCTCTGGCGGGGATTGTCGCAGAACAGGTTTAGCAGGGCCGTTTTCCCGATACCAGTCGGACCAACGAGCATTATCCCTTTGTCGAGCGAAAAGCGCCCATCCTTGAACTGATCGTAATGGATGCCGGGATTTTCGAAATCGGGATGGCCAGTGAAGTACATGCAGAGTAGATCGAAAACGGATTGGCTGTATTCGTCCAGCTTATAGCCCTTTGGCCCGATGTAGCGGGGGTTCAGGTTCTGGGGGTCCTTGCGGCTTGATTCGATCAGTATCCAGCTTCCCAGATCAGAGGGTGACCAATTGATTTGGGGATTCAGGATGCGCCTCCAGTAGGCATCGTTTTTCTGCCGTTTGGCTTTGGCCTGTCGGGCCGATAGCAGTACTGCCGCTTCTTCTTCGGGCGTTAGGTCGGCTTCGGGTTCTTTAGAGGTCACCGTAGTCATCGATGGTTTGAGGCTCGGCTGCCCGTTGACGATTGAGGAAATCAGTGGAGGTTCTTGAGTTGCCATTGGTTGGTTTGCCTTTTAGTTCACGTTCATTCCAGGCATTGAGCCTGATTTCTAAATCCCAGGTGTCGAGTACCCGCCAGCGTTCCCAGCCGATCCGGGCAACATCGCCTTTCTGATTGGTCGCCGTCCAGTAGCGCAGAAACGGCAAGTAGATCGCCAGTGGAAACATATCGGGGTACTGGCGATAGAAGTCGATCAGATTCGCCTGAAGCTTCCCATCACCATAGATTTTTCCGGGAGGAATCGGAATCGGTTTGGGAGCGGGGGGCTGGGGGGTGAGGGCGTCTTTTTTTTCTGCATCGACAGGTGTTGAATTTTCACGCGCGCCGTTCGTAAACGTTTCAAGTTTTTCGTTTAAGCTTTCCCCTTTATTGTTTATAGTAATAGCGTCACGTGGGTTGTTACATGCCTCGTTACATGCCTCGTCAAGTGGGTTGTTACATGGGTTGTCAAATTTTGACGAACCATTACTACTCGCTTTGTCAGGTGCCTTATTACGTGCCTTGTTAAGTGGTATGTCAATTTTTGACGAGCAAACACCGGTCGATTTATCAAGTGGGTTGTTAAGTGGTTCATCAAAATTTGACAAGGCGATAAGCCAGGGGACGTATTGATTCGCCCCTTTCTGGCGAATGTGAACGAAGCCCCAGGCCTGCAAATCGGCGAGCGTATCCTTATAGGTATTATAGGAGCGTACACCGATGGCTGTCATGGCATATTGAGGAGCCATTTCAAATTCTTCGGCCCAGGATACCCGGTTATTGGCTTCTACAAACCAGTTGTACAAAGCCGCATGCGCTGGCGTATGATGGCCCGAATGCCGAAAGCACCAGTCGTACCATCGACGCGTAAGGGAATAGCCATCTTTCATAGAGTCATCAATAAGGCGGATGCCCGTAAATGTGCTGGTAGTGAGCCACGCTCTACCAGACGCCGTAAAGAGCCAATAGAATACCCATAGCCACTAGAATCAGGTCGATGTGATCGAAGACGGGCTTGCTGTTTTGTGGGGATGCTTCCATCTAGTTGAGAGGTAAAAAGGGTTGCAGAATGCGCACGATCTTATGCTGTTCGTTCCAGGCCCGGTCTTTGGTACCCATATCGAACATCATCCGGGTTATAGCCTCCGTCAGCGTGACGTAATAGCCGCAATGCATCGCTTCCGGTCGTAGCCAATCACGGGGGTCGTCGGAAAGGAATTCGCTGTAACAGTCGCAGGCCATTAGCAGGGCACGCGTCAGCTTTTCCATGAATAGCACTTTATCCTGCCAAGTATGATACGGCGGTTGAATATGTCCCCGGTAGTAGTGGTCGGCCTCCCGTCGGGCATACGCCAGCAGCTGGTGATTGCGGGGAAGGTTGCGGTTCGTGTAGCGAAAGCCGGTGAGCCAGACCGCAAGCTGCGGTTCCATCTGGATGCGGTCCACGTCGCTGACCTCGTCGTACAATTCGTAGATGATCCATTGCGATACGTCGCGGATCAAGTTGGGTTGCTCGTTCATGGTAGTATCTGGCCAAAAGTGGATAGGGTAGCATCCAACTTATCAAGCTGGTCGCTTAAGCTCGTTTCTGTGATCGAGCATAACAGGTAGTCACCGGCCTTCTCTTCTGAGGCTAGTTCGACCTTCGTTCGAAACATCGTATCGTAGCCGAGGGGCAATCGAAATGTGATCAGCCCCGCTTCGTAGTGTACATCAGTTACCGGGGCGGACTGACCCAGTAACCGATGTACATGGACTTCAAAAGCTTTGTCGATTAGTCGCATGGCTTTTAAAGTTGTTAGGCGATGGTGAACGGACGCTCTTTGCGCCCAACGCGTAGATCACGACGGTACTGCTGAGACAGGCCCTGCAAAACGAACTTGGCGGTTTTATCGCCCTGGCCAATGCGCTCCCGAAGACGGCGCATCATGATTTCACTCGTATCGAAAGAATAGATTGGCGTACGCATGGGAAAGGGTTGTTTGTGGCCCGGCACTTAGGCCGGGCCGGATGGATTAAAGGATAGTCGGGTAGAGGCTGAGGCTGGCTTCGAGTCTAGTGGCGTCGGCGCGACCCGTAGCCCATTTCATGGTCGGGCAGGTTACTTTCCGGGCGGTGAGCGTGTCGGCGTCGAATTCAATTTCGTTGATCAGGCCAGAGCCTAAGTCATTGACTGGGACGACCAGCGGCAAGCTGATCGAAAGGTGGGTAGCAATCGCGGGCGTCAGGGCGGTGATCGTAGCTACCCCGTTCTCAATCGAGTAGGTAGCAATCTGCTTCGTTTCGACATCGCTCGTATGTCGACCGCAAACGGCCACAACGTTTTTAGCCTGGCCGCTGATGGTGAAAAGAATTGTGCGCGTTTTCATTTTATCTTTGTGCTTATCTTTTAGATTACGTTGTAAAGTAAGGGACTGTAAGGGTAAAAAACAATATAAAAGGCAAAAAAATAATTGCATTTGAATTGTATTTTATCCCAACAGTATCCGTATTCTACGGCGGCGAAACCGGATCTGACAATTGTTGATCCGGTTTTTTTGTTGTAAAAAGATAAGCTTAGACGGTTTGACAGGCACTTACGAGCCGGTAATCGACTTCATAAGGCAAGATTTTTTTGGCCGATAAATAACTTCTGACGGCCTCAATCGAGCACATAGGCCGGGTTCCTTCTAGACGATGTTCAAGCGTTCCACTCTTAATCAGTCGGTACACCGTCGAGTCTGAGCAGTTCAAGGCTTTGGCAACCTGGTTAACGTTTAGCCACTTCAGGTCAATAAATATCGAGCGCAGAAATGCGTTCTCACGCTCCAGCGTTTCGAGTCGCTGTAAGACAGGTTCGAACTCCTCCTTGGTGATCACTGAGACCATAAACGCTTAGTTAAGGTATAATTCCTTGGTTCTTGCTATGCTCTGCTCTCGTTTGTTAGCCAACTCTTTCTTATGCATGTCGATGCTCTTCTGAATGGCTTCTTCACTCTCAGGCCTGACCGCGCGCTTGAGTGCATATTGCTTGATGGTTTCATGTGAAACCAGCCCGTAACCAGCCAGCGTACGCAGACCGAACGATCTTATATCGGCTACGATCTTGGCAAACGCTTTCGGGTCTTGCTGCGTGCCCGTCAACGGATTGGCATTTCGTCCCATATTTCTGTTATTTACATTGTTATTTGGCCTTACACAGTGGAATTGTGCCGTTTGTAATAAGTTGTAACAAACTTAAACGCTGTAAGGGTTATTTGCAAAAATAACAACAAAATAAAACAAGTCGTACGGCACCGGCGTGATATGATGCAACCTCTTCTATACGATTCAGAAATGTCCAAATCCTCTCATCCGGCCGATCAGCCCGCTATTCGACAGCGTATCCGCGATGTAATACAAGAAAAATTTAACGATAGACAGGGTGAACTTGCTGCAGCTGCTGGCATACAACCGGCCGCGATTTCCAAAATTTTAAATGGTACGATGGATATCTCCTATAAGCAGCTTAAGGCGATTTCAGTCACGAGTCTGGCCCGCCTGGAGTGGTTGCTTACCGGAGAAGAGCCGATGTTTCACCCCATAGGCTGGCGGCCTGATACCAGTCAGCCGACCCGGGAAGGCGAGTTCTTTCAGTTATATATCAATAGCCATAAGCATGAGTTCACCCAGAAACGGCTCGCCGATGAAATTGGCATAGCCCGGTCTGTTATTACGGATTATTTTAAAACAACTACGTTCGATTCCGAAACCCGTCAGGCGATTCTCAACGGCCTGAAGCTGGTGACGGGGGATGAAACGATCGATGAAGAGCAAGTCTTCGGACCTATTATTCCACAACCCAACGCTAATACGAATATTGGCTCCGCCCGGCTAGTGCGACACGTGGGGAATTTTTCAGCCGAGCCAATCGCTGTTGTACCTTTCGTGCCGATCCGGGCGCGTGCTGGCATTGCGACGCCACAATACTGGAGTCAGCGTTTAGAAACAACGCGCATTATGCAATCAGCATTAACAGACTATGAAGTAGATCCCTCAAATCCCCGTAAGAGCTGGTGGATAATCGAAGTGGATGGCGACTCGATGGAGCCCCAGCTTCGATCACGTGCCCGCGTGCTGGGGTATTACGTCGGAAGACAGGAAGCAACCGGATTTAAATTAGACAAAAACCTACTCTATCATCTCAAGCCCGGCATCTGGGCGATTCAGTACGACGACGAATTTGTCATTAAGCGGGTCCGAACCAACAACATTGAAGCCGATGGCGGGCTACTGCTTTATAGCGATAACCCGCCACCCGATCCATTCTTTATACGGGCTGACTCCATTCGCCATGTGTGGTTTATCGAAACCGTCGTCAGCTCGCCAGTGCGGTAGGTATGGGGAAGGTGACGCTCAAGATAACGCTCAAGTATGAGCCCCGGGCCGATGGCAAACGAAACGTTCGACTCCGCATCACCGCCGAGCGAAAGAGTCGCTTTGTATCGACCTCGATTGACATTCACCCCACGGTGTTCAATCCAAAGGGAAAGCGGGAAAACATTAACTGGATCAAAACGGCGCATCCCAATGCGGGCGTATACAATGATCAGATCAAGCGGCTTTGGGATAGAGCCGTCGCCCTGGTCGATACGTTTCAGAATATCAGCGCCGATGAGGTTAAATCCCTGATTGAGGAAAGTGAGAAGATAGTGATCGTCCCCGCCCCTGAACGTCCGGGCTTTCGCGCCTACGCGGCCATGTACATTAATCGACGGGGCGAATCGGCGACGAGCGAAACGTACGAGAATGCCGACAAAGCATTTGGTAAATACCTGGCCACGATGGGCAAACAGGATATTGCGTTTGAGGAAATCACGATCAGCTTTCTAAAAGAGTGGCGCCAGTGGGCACTCGATCATTATAAGAATAATACCGTTTGGCTCTACCACTCCCGGTTAAAGAGTCTCTATTTTCAGGCCGTCGAAGACATTGACGGATTGTCCGGCCTGCCCACGGTCGTTACCGAACCCTTTCGACGGGTTAAGATTCCCAAAATCAAGACAAAAAAGAAGCGCCTCTACGAGGATGAGATCACTCGGTTTGCTGCTCTGGATCTGCCATGGGGGACGCCTATGCGCCGGGCGCGGGATATTAGTCTGATGATGTACTATGCTCAAGGCATGCGGGTAGGTGATGCGCTGCGGCTTCGTCAACGCAACTACGTGCTGATCGGATCGGGAGAAACTACTGAGCATCGACTGATTTATACGATGCATAAAACGGGAAAGGCTAAGAACGTGCTCCTGCCCCAGCAGTGCGTCGATTTACTGCTTCCGTATCGGCAGGCCTGTTCCACATCCGAACAAACTTTGTTTACTTATCTGCGAAAAGAGATTGATATGGGGTATACGCTCTACGCGATGCGGAATAAGATTAAGGCTAAAGTGGTGCTGATCCGCAACAACCTCCACAAGCTCATGGAGCTGGCCGGAATTGACAAAGCGGTCAGTGCGCACGTATTTCGCCATTCGTTCGCCGATTTGGCCCGCCGTTCAGGTATGGACTGGAGTAAGATTAAAGACGCGATGAGTCACGAAAATTTCTCGACGACGCAGGACTATATGGAGGAGCTGGCTGAGTCGGCAGTAGACGAAGCTGCACAATTATTTAAGTAGGATAACAATAGGATAACATTTGTAATTAACCGAGGAGCATATTCTCGTTATGTACTCAAACTGGCTTACTATTTGTGTACATTGACACAAATAAGCGTCTGTGGTATTCAATAAAGTAGTTACAAAACAAAGGCTTTTCCTAATGTCGAACAAGTTTAACGCCAACGCCCTTGCGGAATACAGTAAGTCCTACGCTCGGCGGATCGCATCCGATTTCTACCAGCATCATCCGACCATCAATGGCCCGCAAATATTGTCGCTTACCCCTATTAATCAGATTAACTTATTTGTGATTAGTAGTTTATCTGACAAGTGGCAGGCCGATGCGGCCAAATTTCGTAGCCCTTACTTTGATTTTACCAATGCCGATGTAGAAGAAGCGCTTCGAAATTTTATGAATGTGGTGTCGCAGCATATATCTGTTCGGCGCGAACACCTCGAACCGCTACTGGCCGATGCCACGCGACGGACGATTATCATGATTTTCGACCCCAGGGCCTACTTTGATGACATGTTGCGTACCCAGCCGGAGTTTACACTGACGGCCGACGCCGTTAAGCAGATGGTTAGGTACACGAAGATCAACCAGTTTATTCCTACGCATATTTTGCAGCGTATGAATGGGAAGCCGTTCGTTTATGTGAATCAGGCACTAAGTTATTTAGACGAAGCCCTGACGCAACGTGGTCATGAGCTGGAGCACTACGATAAGTTTGTGTCGCTGTTTTCGGAGAAGCTACCGATGGATGTGCCGGCCCTGCTTCGGAGTCATGTGCCCGATAACATTCCGGCACCGCCCATGCGCTCCTTCTTCGATACGGCTACCGAGCCGAGTGTGCCGCCAGCCCCGCTGGTTGCTCCCGATATGATGTTATCGAAAGACATGCCAGCCGAGACAATACAGCCTAATGAACCAGCTGCTCCCGTTCCGCAGGAAATGCCCGTGCCGGTCGTATCTGAGAAAAAAGCAGACGAGGATATGGCCTCTGGCGGTGCAATGTTTTTAGGTGGTAATGCCGGCCCCGACCCAGTTGCACCCATTAGTCAGCCATCGCAGGTGTCAGCGACCGATACAGACATCAAGCAATCGGCCGTAGCCGATAATTCGTCATCGGACAGTTCAGAAGAAAACAAGCCAACATTAAACGATACGCTGCGCGAAGCGGTACCTGCCGAACCCGCTACGGTGGCCGAGAAATTTAATCGGGCACCGATCGAGAGTGTCGCGCGCAGTATTTCGCTGAATCAGAAATTCAGATTTATCAACCAGTTGTTTAATGGGAATGCCGTGGCTTATAATCAGGCCGTGGAAGAGATCGATACGCTCAACAACTATGGGCAGGCGCTTGATTTGATTTCCTATCGTTATGCCTCGCAGTATCTGTGGGATATGAGTAGCGATGAAGTAAGCGAACTGGTCGAAATTCTGAAACGGCGATTCGCGTAGAGACTCATTACTACATCCCCGGAGTTGACCACCTATAGACAGTCAACTCCGGGGATTTATTTTGATGGATAGGGTTTGCCAGTAAAAAAAGAGAACGCGGATAGGACGGATCGAACGGATTTTAACCGACAAACCTGGGAGCAATCATTTTATCGGTTAAAATCCGTTCAATCCGTCTCATCCGTCGGGGCCACCCATGCGGTTTCTATTTTTCAATCATTGATTGGGTAAAACCATTTATGTTGAAAAGTCCTCTCTTCACAAATTAGCCTTATGTAACTATATAGTCTTTAATGGTGTCTTTTTGAGGTAGCGTTCGTCTAATGCCCTGTTGTATACAGTTGACAGATAAGGGCTTTGCGAATTGTTTACCTAATCTTTATTCTTGGCTGGCTGGCTACCGGCACGGCTTTGTCTCAAACCGGTAAGTCCTCGTCTCAACCAGCCAATCGCTCGGCCGATGCGATCAGCCAGCACTTACAGGATTTATTCCCGGTGCAGACGGAAGGAATCGACTATGCGTCGGTGTATGATGCCTTAACGCAGTTATACGCCAATCCGCTCGATCTGAATGTGGCCTCGCGCGATGAACTGGAATCGACTTATCTCCTCACCCAGCGTCAACTGTCGAACCTGGAAACCTACCGGGCCGAATTCGGCGATCTGCTGTCGGTATATGAATTACAGGCAATTCCTGATTTTGACATACCCACTATTCGACGCTTACTGCCCTTTGTGACCGTAACGGCGGACAGAAATCTGTTTGGGGCGTTGGCTACACCAACAGACAACTATCTGATCGTTCGCTATGAGCGGGTCATGGAACCGCAAAAAGGGTTTTCGGAGGCTACACCGGATAATAAAGGAAATCTCCCCACGCGATACGTGGGTATTCCGGGGCAGTGGTACGCCCGTTATCGGTACAGTCGCCCCCGTGCTTTTAGTATCGGGCTAACCCTGGAGCAGGACCCCGGCGAACAATTGGGCTGGCAGCCATCAGCCCGTCGGTATGGCGTAGATTATGTGTCGTTTCATGCACAGATACAAAATCGGGGTAAGTGGAAAAATGTGCTGCTGGGTGATTATCAGCTTCAGGTAGGGCAGGGGTTGGTGTTGTCGGCGGGTTTTGTGCTGGGCAAAAGTGCCGAAACCGTACAGACCGTGCGTAGGCCAACGCTGGGAGCCCGGCCGTATACGTCACTGACCGAATACGGCTATTTTCGGGGCGCTACCGCCACCTATAGCCTTCGCCCAACGCTGGACATAACCCTGCTGATGGCCCGAAACCGACGCGATGCCAACACCGTTGCCGACAACTCTTTGGATGGTTTAGTGGCGACCTCCCTGCAAACGTCGGGGCTGCACCGCACCCAATCCGAAATGGACGACCAGGGCAGCCTGCTGGAAACGAATATCGGTGCGCATCTGCTTTACCACAATCGGCAGCAAACCCAGCTTGGGGCAACGGTGCTGCAAACCACGTTCGATACGTTCTTCCGCCGGCGTGCTCTGCCCTATAATCAATATGAATTTACGGGGAAACAGAACCTTGTTGTCGGTGTGCATGGCGGCTATGTCCGGCACAACTGGAATCTGTTTGGCGAAGTGGCGCATAGCCGTGGCTCGGCAACGAACTCGGGCGGGTTTGGGGCGGTAGGCGGGGCTCTGATCAGCTTGTCGAAAAAAGTGGATATGTCGATGATCCTGCGCCATTATGACCGTAATTTTCATAGCTTTTACAGCAACGGCTTCAGCGAAGGCAGCCGCACGATCAACGAATCGGGGGCGTATGCGGGTCTTAAATATACCGTCTATCGGAAATTAACCGTGGGCGGATTTGTCGATTACTTTCGTTTCCCATGGCTGAAATACCTGGTCGATACACCCTCAAAAGGCTTCGATTACCTGCTGCAGGCGCGGTACACCCCCGACCGAAAAACGGCCTTTTACGCGGTGTATCATGAAGAACATAAGCAGAAAAACCTGACGATTGACAAGGTGAAGGCGGTTGTGGGCACAACCCGCCGGAGTTATGCGCTCAATGCCGAATATGTGCTTATGCACGGCCTGTCGCTACGGTCGCGGGTGCAGTGGGGTGGTTTTCAGTATGCGGGCCAACCGGCTTCGCGTGGGTTTGCGATCGTGCAGGATGCCACGCTGGAAGTCAGACGGCTGATCCTCAGCGGTCGCGTGGCCTTGTTCGGGACCGATGATTACGATAGCCGTCAGTATGTGTATGAGCGCGATGTGCTGTACGCGTTTTCGTTTCCGGCTTACTTCGACCGGGGCGTCCGGCATTATGTACTGGCGCAGTACAACCTTAGCCGTCATCTGGACATCTGGGTGCGCTGGGCCAGAACCGACCTCACCAATCAGGATACCATCGGCTCCGGTCTCGACCAGATCGATGCATCGCATAAGTCAGAAGTGAAGGTGCAGGCTCGCTGGCGGTTCTAGCGGGACTTTTTCAAAAGTCGTATCTTTACCAACCGCATGAACCAACCTAACTTCCGTTATGGGTCTTATTAAGCCAATCGGTACGCTCGACCGAAACATCTCGAAGACGGCTATTGTCAAGCTGGCGAATGAGCACGCGCACCAGATCATTGAAAGTGGTAACTACGACTTGCTGAAGACGTACGTCGAGATGAAGCGCTACGAGTTGTACATCAAAACGATTATCAGCAAACTCAAAGCTATTTCGACCTTACAGGCGCAGGTTATGCGGGAGGAGGATCAGAAACCTGAGCTGGAAGCCACCTCCCAGTCGGCCAGTTTACCTGCTCTGACCCCGTTGGATGGCGATGGGGACGTGGTAGATGAACAGGCGGTTGTGCGGAAGAACACCATTCATTATGCCAGTGCCAGCGTTCAGATCACCAAAAAGGTTGTCTACGACTTTACGCAGGATACTGAATGGAAACGCCTGACCGATGCCATTGCCCAACTGAAAATCGAACTGAAACAGCGGGAAGAGTTTCTGAAAAGTCAGGCAGACACGCCCGTTCAGCAGAGCGAGAACATCATGGTGCGCTTGTAGGGGCCTGGGGCTGCACCTTACTTCTGCATTTCCCGAATCAACTTGTTGGCGTTGATAAACTCGTTCAACTCATTTACGTTCGAATGCGTAAGGGTACTGCTATCGCCCTGCCAGAGTTTTTTTCCTTCGTAGAGGAACATGATTTTTTCGCCGATCTCCATCATCGAGTTCATGTCGTGCGTAATCACGACGGTTGTGATCTGAAACTCGTCGGTAATTTCTGAGATCAATTGATCGATTTTGATGGACGTCAACGGGTCCAGGCCCGAGTTGGGCTCATCGCAGAACAGGTACTTGGGGTTCAGTACAATAGCGCGGGCGATACCCACCCGTTTTTTCATCCCCCCACTGATTTCCGATGGCATCCGGTCACCCGCATTCTCCAGGCCAACGCGTCGAAGGCACTCCTGCGCCCGTTCCACCTTTTCGCTTTCGGACTGATCGGTCAGCATGTCGAGCGGGAAGCGCACGTTTTCAAGCACCGTTTTTGAGTCGAACAGTGCCGACCCCTGGAACAGAACGCCCATTTCCCGACGAATGGCTTTCTGGGCGTTGAGGTCACTTTCCAGAAAATTCCGGCCATCGTACAGCACTTCGCCTGAATCGGGTTTGACCAGCCCAATCATACACTTCAGCAGCACACTCTTGCCCGTGCCGCTGCCTCCAATGATCAGACTGGTATCGCCGGGCTTGAAACTGCCGTCGATGCCGGCCAGCACCTGCCGACCATTGAATGATTTCGTTATATTTTTAATATCGATCATAAGAGTGAAAGAGTGAAAGAGTGAAAGAGCGAAAGAGTGAATGGCGTGGTTGCTCATTCACTCTTTCGCTCTTTCACTCTTTCACCTTTAAGTGAGTAACAACTGGGTCAACACAAAGTCGGCGGCTACGATGGCGATGCAACTATTGGTAACGGCCGAGGTTGATGCGGCACCCACTTCCAGCGCACCACCGCTGACATTGTATCCCTGATAGGCCGAAATGGTCGAGATCAGAAAAGCGAATACAACCGTTTTGATCAGGGCAAACGCCACACCAAAAGGTTTGTAGTCGAAACGGAGACCCGTAACATATTCTTCCGGAGAGATAACACCCGCCAGCGTTCCGGCGATATATCCACCCAGAATGGCCAGGAATGCCGCCATGATAACCAGCAGCGGAAACATCAGCACCGACGCAATGACCTTTGGCAGAATTAGATAGGAACTTGAATTGATGCCCATCACTTCCAGCGCATCGACCTGCTCAGTAATGCGCATGGTACCCAGCTCACTGGCAATGTTCGAGCCGACCTTGCCCGCCAGTACAATGCACGATAGTGTTGGGGCCAGCTCCAGAATGGAACTGTCGCGCACGATCAGGGCGATGATGTACTTGGGAACGAATGGGTTGGTGAGGTTATAGGCCGTCTGAACGCAGGTAACGGCCCCAATGAATATGTTAACCAGCGCAACGATAAAAATAGACCCGACGCCAATCGACGTGCATTCATTTAGAATAAGGTTCAGATAAACGCCAAGTTTCTCGCGGTTGCGGAAGAGCGTCCCTAAAAAAATAAAGTAACTGCCTATTCGTGACATAAAAGCGTGTAGAAAAACGAAGGAATCTCGTCGGTATGGTCTTGTGGGTATCCATTCGGGAGAACCCCCGTAAAGACAGAATGGTTTCTAACGTAACTTGCGCCATAACTTATACCGGTCATCACCGGTTTTAAAACGACGACAGGCGGCCCGATATCGGTGGCAGCTGATTACGTTTATCCTATGAATCCATTAATTGTTGTAACGGGCGGTTCTAAAGGAATTGGCCGGGCCATTGCCAAGCGGTTTGTGGCTGAGGGCTTCGACGCGGTTGTTTGCGCGCGTTCGGTCGACGGTATTGACGAGCCGGGTTTACTGCCCGTTGCCGCCGATCTGTCCACCCGGGCGGGCGTCGATACGCTGGTTGGCTATATCCATTCGCTCAACCGGCCCGTAGATGTACTGGTCAATAACACGGGTATTTTTCATCCCGGTCAGATTCAGAACGAAGCCGAAGGTACTTTCGAAGCGTTGATGAACACCAATGTCGCCAGTGCTTACCACCTGACCCGTGGCCTGTTGGGGGGCATGATTGCCCGTCGGCAGGGGCATATCTTTATGATGTGTTCAACGGCCAGTATTACGGCTTATACCAATGGCGGGTCGTACTGTATCTCGAAATTTGCGCTGCTAGGCATGAGCCGTGTGTTGCGGGAAGAGCTGAAGCCGCATGGTGTGAAAGTAACCGCCATCCTTCCCGGCGCTACGCTGACCGACAGTTGGAGTGGGACGGATTTGCCCGAAGAACGTTTTCTAAAAGCCGATGATGTGGCCAACAGCGCCTGGGCGGCCTATTCGCTTTCGAAGAGCGCCGTGGTGGAAGAGATGCTTATCCGACCGCAGCTGGGCGATATCTAACCAAAATCATAGACCCTTTAATCAGTAAACTGAGCGTAGTGACAGGAACGAATGCCTAACGACTATCTACTTTTTGTATCTTGCGCCCGATTTACAGTTCCTGACCTGCAAACTGTTCACTATTAACTGACTATTATTACGAATGGCTTCCGTTGAGTATCTGGGTATTGACGTGGGCGGCACGAACGTCAAAATGGGTATTGTCGATGCCAATACCGGTAAAATCTCTAATTTCTATAGCCATGACACCATTAGCTGGCGGGAATCGGGACACTTTGTTGAGCGCTTTGGCGATGCTGTAGCGTTGCAATTATTAGCGAATAAGGATGTTAAACAAGTGGGCATCGGCTTGCCGGGAATGCTCAACCGCGAACGCACGATTCCTCTCGAAATCACGGCCATCCCCGAAATAAACGGAATACCGATGGTTGATTTGCTGAGTAAGCGGTTTCCGGGTACCCAGTTTTTTCTGGCAAATGATGCCAATGCTGCGGCTCTGGGCGAATACTACTTTGCTGAAGAAAAGATAACCGAAAACTATATTTTTATAACGCTCGGAACGGGCGTAGGCGGGGCCGCTATCATCAACAAGAAAATTTTTACCGGTGGTGATGGTAACGCGATGGAACCCGGCCACATTCCGTCGCGGAATGGCCGGGTGCTCGAACGCAATATTGGTAAAAAAGAACTGCTCGATCTGGCTAATCTACGCCGGAAAGAATACACCGGAGAGACGCACCTGGCCGACGATGGCTCCATTTCAACAACGGGGCTTGTTGCTGCCGCTGCCGAAGGAGACGAACTGGCGCTGCAAATCTGGGCTGAAGTAGGTGAAATGCTGGGCGAAGGACTGGCCGCGCTGATCAAAATTCTGGACATCAAGCAGGTATTGATCGGCGGGGGCTTATCGGCTTCGTTTGACTATATCCTGCCTGCCGTTAACAAAACACTCGATTACTGGCTCAATGACTATTATAAAAATGGTCTGAGCATCAAGCGGGCTACCCTCGGAAACGACGCGGGCCTGCTGGGAGCCGCTTCACTCTGTTTTGAATAGCAAAAAGGGAGAAAGGAGAAAGGAGAAAGGAGACGAGAGGGAGAAAAGGGAATGACAAGCGCGAAGCTGTTCCTCCTTTTGTCCCTCTCGTCCCCTTCCTCCTTTTTTAAATAACATTGACCTCGGGTGTGATTGTCACGCCGAATTTTTCGAGTACGGACTCCTGTACCTTTTTGGCTAAAGTCAGTATCTCTTCGCCCGTTGCGCTGCCATAATTCACCAGCACCAGCGCCTGTTTGGCATGAACGCCCGCATCGCCGGAGCGGTACCCTTTCCAGCCCGCCTGTTCAATGAGCCACCCCGCCGGGATTTTAACGATGTCGTTGCCCATCGGATAACCCGGTAAAGCCGGGTACTGGTCCTTTAGGGAATCGAACTGCGTTTGCTGAATTTCGGGATTCTTAAAGAAACTGCCCGCATTCCCAATTTGGGCGGGGTCCGGGAGTTTACTGCGCCGGATACGAATTACGGCTTCGCTAATGGCTTTAATGGATAACGTCTCCTCCGAAACGCCCATATCGGTTAGTGTTTCCTGAATGGCTCCATACCGGGTATGAAACGTAGGTTGTTTATCCAACTGGAACGTAACGCTTGTGATGATGTACTTGCCTTTCAGCTCCCGTTTGAACACGCTCTCCCGGTAGCCAAAGGCGCAGTCGGCATGCATGAAGGTCTTCTTCTCACCAGTCTGCATGTGCACGGCAGTGAGCGATTCGAACACCTGTTCCAGCTCAACGCCATAGGCGCCAATGTTCTGCATGGGCGCAGCCCCAACCGTACCGGGTATCAGCGACAGGTTTTCCATACCGGCATAGCCATGGCTAACACAAAATAAAACAAGCTCATGCCAGTTAACACCCGCCCCCGCCGTTACGTAAACATGTGTGTCGTTTTCCCGGATAATGTTTATACCTTTGATATTTATTTTGACAACCAGCCCGTTGAAGTCATGACAGAGCAATACATTACTGCCTCCGCCAAGAATGAGCTTGGGTTGATCGACAAAGTCAGTTAGTTGAAGCAACGTTTGAAGATCGTCTTCAGCGTTGATCTCAACCAGATACCGCGCATTGGTGTCTATTCCGAATGTATTGTATGGTTTAAGCGATACGTGGCTTTGTATATTCAGCATCTACTATAGGTTGTAAGCGCTCAAAATTAACCAAATTATGGGATGGGGCAGCAGCTATATAAATAGGTTAACACATTTACAGTGACAAATAGTTATTTTTGCCACTTCATGTAAGGATGGTTATGCAGTGGGGATTCAGTAAAATCGTTATAGTGGGCGTATTTATAATGACCGGTTGTGCCGGCAGTCGTTCGGTTACAACGGCTGTTGACTATAACAGTTATAACGAAGATCTATCGTCTGTACGTCCCACATACAATGCGCTTCCTCCCTTTGCACCGGCTACTACGTCACCCGCAAAACCCCCCGTTCCGTCGACGACGCCACCAGCTCCGCGGAAAACGGATATGCGCAAGCCAGGTGCACCGATAGAAGCGTTACATATTAACCGGCGGCTCGATATGGTACTCGATACCATTGCCACCAAAAACCGTTCGATACGATATGCACCGGGCTTTCGGATTCAGATATACGTAGGTACTCAGCGAAAAGAAGTTGACGCAGCAAAATTGTTAATTTCACAGAATTTTCCTGAGCTTAGTCCATATTTGACTTTTAATCAGCCGACATATAAACTGAAAGTGGGTGATTTTATTCGTCGTATGGACGCCGAATGGTACTATGCTTCTATAAAACGTTTGGTTGAATCAGCACAGCTGCAACCCGACAAGATAGATGTTCGTCGTAGTCTCCTGATAAAATAAGTTATCGAAATTTCACTTTTGTTCATTCTGAGTGTTATATTTGGCTTATTTTAAAAGATATTATATTCTATTTGTTGTTATTAATATACTATGAAAAAAGCATTAATTACCGGTATCACTGGTCAAGATGGGGCTTATCTTACCGAACTGTTGTTAGAAAAGGGATATGAAGTACACGGTATTAAGCGCCGGAGCTCATTATTCAACACACAGCGAATTGATCACTTATATGAAGATCCACATGAAAAGAAGGTGCATCTCAAACTTCATTATGGTGATCTTTCTGACTCCGCTAATATAATTCGTATTATTCAGGAAGTACAGCCCGACGAAATTTACAACCTTGGCGCTATGTCGCACGTGCGGGTTAGTTTCGACGAGCCCGAATATACAGCCCAGGTAGATGGCATTGGTACGCTCCGTATCCTGGAAGCCGTTCGCCTGCTTGGCCTGACCGAGAAAACACGTATCTATCAGGCATCAACGTCTGAACTTTATGGCGGTGTTCAGGGGCATGCGCAGTCAGAAACGACGCCATTCTACCCCCGCTCTCCCTATGCCGTCGCTAAGCTTTACGGATACTGGATCACGGTTAACTACCGCGAAGCCTATAACATGTTTGCCTGTAATGGTATTCTGTTCAACCACGAATCACCGTTGCGCGGAGAGACCTTCGTAACCCGCAAAATTACACGGGCCGTGGCGCGGATAGGCCTGGGCTTACAGGATAAAGTGTACCTGGGTAATATGGATTCGCTGCGCGACTGGGGCCATGCCAAAGACTATGTTGAGGCTATGTACCTGATTCTGCAACAGGAAAAACCCGAAGATTTTGTGATTGCTACCGGCGTAACGACCAGTGTTCGGGATTTTGTCCGGATGTCCTTTGCCGAAATTGGCGTTGAACTCGAATTCACCGGCGAAGGCGTTAACGAAGAAGGAAAAGTTGTTAGCTCAACGAACCCTGACTTTGCGGTTGAAGTAGGTAAAACTGTTGTTTGCATCGATCCTCGTTATTTCCGCCCAACCGAAGTAGACCTTCTGCTCGGCGACCCAACAAAAGCGATGACCAAGCTGAACTGGACGCCCAAATATGATCTGCCGGCGCTGGTGAAAGATATGATGACCGCTGACATCGACCTCTTCCGGCGCGATCAGCTGCTGGCGAGCAGCGGCCACCAGGTACTGAATTATTTTGAATAAAACAGTCGATAAGTCAGTAAGCTGGCAAGTTGGTAAGTAATAAAACAAACGGTCGGGTTTTCGAAAACCCGACCGTTTGTTTTGCCTCAATATAAAAAAAGCGTCGGGTTAAGGAACCCGACGCCATAAAACACCATTCGGACTTACCGACTTACCGACTTACCGACTTACCGACTTACCGACTTACCGACTTTTACACCGGAACTGCGTAATAGTACATCCGTGAGCTGTTGGGATACATGCCGATCAGCATGAGCCCTTCGCCTTCTTTCACCGATGACATGATCGCCTGAAGGTCTTTCGTCGTTTTTACGTTCTTACCGTTCGCCTTCACGATGATGAAACCTTCTTCAACATCGGTTTCGGCTAATTTACCGTCCATGATTTTCTTCACCCGGACACCACCTGTTATACCAAGTTGTTTGGCTTCCTGAGCTGTTAACTCTTCGAAGTTGGCACCCAATGTACTCAGTGAGGCATTAACGGCAGTAGCTTCTGCTTTCTTGATCACATCGCGGCCACCGTTACGGTTGCGGAGTTCGACTTTAACGTCGCGCTCGCTGCCATCCCGGTTGATGGTTACGTTGACAATATCGCCCGGACGACGACGGCCAATGATTTCGCGCATCTGTGCTTCCGAATCCAGCGGCTGGCCTTCCATTTTCACAATAACGTCGCCTTTTTTCAGACCGGCAGCTTCAGCAGCCCCTTTCTCAACAACGTTTTCAACGTAGATACCACGACCTACTTTTGAGTTTTTCTCTTTAGCAACGGTGCTGTTCAACTCGACAGGCAGAATGCCCAGATAACCGCGTTGTACATTACCATATTTCAAGAGGTCGGCCGATACTTTCTTCACGAGGGATACAGGAACGGCAAATCCATAACCACTGTAGTAACCTGTGGCCGACGCAATGGCGGAGTTGATACCGACTAATTCGCCACGCAGATTTACCAAAGCACCTCCCGAGTTACCAGGGTTAATGGCGGCATCAGTTTGAATAAAGGATTCCAACGGCGTATCCGTCGCCTGCTTGTCGGTACGACCTTGCTGACGCTGAGCAAAATCCTGCTCCAGGATACCAATTTTACGACCTTTAGCGCTCACAATACCCGCTGTAACGGTCGATTCAAGATCGAGGGGATAACCAACGGCCAGTACCCATTCACCTAATTTCAGTGCGTCAGAATCGCCGAGCGTAATGGCTGGGAGGTTGTTGGCATCTACTTTAATAACGGCAAGGTCAGTTAGGGGGTCGGTACCAATTACTTTGGCTTTGAAGCTCCGCTTGTCGGTCATAATGACCTCTACTTCATCGGCATCTTGCACGACGTGGTTGTTGGTAACGATATAACCATCTTTACTGATGATTACACCCGAACCCGAAGCCTGGCCCTGCTGCCGGCGTGGTTGACGCTGGCCACCAAATTCGTCGCCGAAGAACTCCCGAAAAATATCAGGAACCTGTTGCTGACGTACGGTGCGGGTCATTGTGGTACGAATATGCACCACCATTGGCGTTACCGCTTCGGCAGCAGTCGAAAAATCGCCTGGTGCGGAGGCTGGTCCACCTGGCATAGAGGCCAGACGACTCGTGATCGTCGGAAATGGCGACGATTCGTTAAAAATTACATCCCGGTTGTTGAATCCCAACAGGTTGTAAGCGGCCAACGTTACAACACTCGAGAGGAGTGCCATCAACGCTAATAATTTCCAGTTGCTTTTCATGATTAAAATGGGAAAATCTAATTGCTTTCTTTTGTGTTGGAGTCAGATTCTGTCTGCTGGAGATATAACGGAAACTAGCTTCCGAAAAATCCGGGTATTGTGCGTCCTTAACAAAATTTAACAGGGCTTTGTTAAGGCAAATTTAGAATGGCAACAGCCTGTGAGCAAATGTCCCACAGGCTGTTGCCGCTGGGCCTGTCAGGCCTGATTAGCCACCAATCTCGATTTGACGGGGCGGCTTCACTTTGGCTTCTTCGCGCTTGGGAATTTCGATTTTCAGCACCCCATCGGTATACGAAGCCTGAATGTTATCCGCATCTACTGATGTAGGCAGGGTGAATGTCCGCTGAAAGGATGAATAACTAAATTCACGACGGGTATACCGTTCCGTAGTCTTATCGTGCTCTTCTTTCTGATTTTCCTGATAACCCGAAATCGTTAGGTTATTATGGTTCAGATTAAGTTTGAAATCTTCTTTTTTAAGACCGGGAGCGGCTACTTCAATGCGGAAGCCGTCATGGTGCTCGACCACGTTTACGGCCGGAACGTTTGTTACGCCAGCGCTATTCGTATTAAAAAGGTCGTTCATGTCGCGTCCGAAAAAATTCTCGATCAACGACGGCAAATGGTTGTTGGTTCGTGTTAACGGATTCATGACTGTTGTGGTTTTAGGTTTGATACTGGTTGTTTCTGTTTGACTAGTATTTTTCAAACTTTATGCCAATCCACTCAACTCCGCGATTGCCGCTATTTTGTCATTTTTCAATCGAGAAAATAAATAGAAAAGTGCCAAACTGACGCGTATACGGTCATTTTGGCGGAGTGAGTAACCATCAAGTCTTCTTTCCGATGAAGAATTCGGGTTGCAAACGTGTGGGGAGGGATCTACTTGAGGTCCAGTAGTTCGAAGGCCTTCTCGGCGGCTGCCTGTTCGGCTTTTTTCTTGCTGTAGCCGCTGCCTGTAGCAAAAGGCTCATCGTTGACAAGTACCTGTGAGATAAACTCACGGAAATGACTGTTCCCTTTTTCAGAAACGATTTCGAAGCGGATCTCTTTACCTTCCCGCTGCGCCCATTCGATCAGGCGACTTTTGTAATTACCATTGTTTTGTACGACCGACTCAATGTCGTAATGCGCCAGCAGGTCTTTCAGGATAAACTGACGGGAGAACCGGAATCCTTTATCGAGATACACTGCACCAACGAGCGCTTCGAGGGCGTCGCCATACATAGATGTGCGGGCGGGCAAACTCCGGGTACGGCTTCCGTCGTATTCAATGAGCTGGTCGAGGCCAATTTTGCGGGCAATGCCGTTCAGCGTTTCGCGGTTAACAATACGCGAGCGAATCTCGGTCAGAAAACCTTCGTCTTTGTAAGGGTACTTTTTGAAGAGGAACTCGGCAATGACCATGCCCAGCACCGCATCGCCCAGATACTCAAGCCGCTCGTTCGATTCGCGGAAGCCTTCGATCGCTGTTGCTTTTGAGGCTGAGGTGTGGCGTAAGGCCAGTTGATAAAGACCTAAATTGGATGGACGTGCGCCGATGATATGGGCGATAGAGCGACGCAGATTCTTACGAAGGTCTGCGTCGCCCGACCGGAACCAGGCCAGAGGATTAAATAAACTGCGTGGCAGAGCGATTTGCACGACTCAGCTAAGTTTACGGAAAATAACAATGGCGTTGTGGCCTCCAAACCCAAATGCGTTGCTCATTACGGTGGTCATAGAACGAGCCTGTGCCGTATTGAACGTTAAGTTGAAGCGCGGATCTACTTCTTCGTCGTCGGTGAAATGGTTGATGGTTGGCGGAACAAGCTGATGTTCCATTGCCTTGAGACAGGCGATGGCTTCAACGGCGCCCGCAGCACCCAACAAGTGACCCGTCATTGATTTGGTTGAACTGATGTTCAACTTGAATGAATGGTCGCCGAACAACTGATGAATGGCTTTTAATTCCTGCGGATCACCAATGGGAGTTGATGTACCGTGTGTGTTGATGTAGTCGATCTCATCGGGCGAGATTCCTGCATCATTCAGGGCGTCCTGCATAGCCAAAAACGCACCCAGCCCTTCCGGGTGAGGAGCCGTAATGTGATACGCATCGGATGACATACCCCCCCCGATCAGTTCGGCATAAATCTTGGCGCCCCGCGCCTGAGCGTGCTCATACTCTTCCAGAATGAGCGAGCCGGCACCCTCACCGAGCACAAATCCATCCCGATCCTTGTCATAAGGGCGGGAGGCTGTTTCAGGGGACTCATTACGTTCCGACAGAGCACGGTTGGCGTTGAAGCCGCCAATACCTGCCCGGGTAACGGCCGCTTCCGAGCCACCTACCACGCACATGTTGAGCCGACCTAACCGGATGTAGTTAAAGGCATCAATGATGGCATTGTTGGTGGAGGCACAGGCCGATACCGTCACATAGTTCGTACCCCGAAACCCATAGCGCATCGAAATCTGGCCCGATGCACTATCGGCGATCATGCGGACGATAAAGAACGGATTGATACGGGGTGTACCATCGCCTTTGGCGTAGTCGATCATCTCGTCCTCAAACGATTTGAGACCGCCAATACCTGAGCCCCAAATGACACCAACTTTGTTTTTGTCAATGGTATCGAGGTTCAGTTCGGAGTCGCGGATGGCTTCGTCAGTGGCAATAATGGCATAGTGCGTAAACGCATCCATTTTGCGGGCTTCCTGACGGGGGATGTACTGGGTAACATCCACGCCTTTCAATTCGCAGGCGAAGCGCGTGCGGAATTTGCTGGCGTCAAACTTCGTAATGGGACCGGCCCCGCTTACACCGGCGGCTAAGCTGTTCCAGTAAGAGGCTACATCATTGCCGATTGGTGTCAAGGCACCGAGGCCGGTCACTACTACTCGCTTGAGTGTCATACGGGTTTTACTACGTAATGGAAAATGAAAAACAACGCCGATACCGTATTTGTTGGCGTTGGCTTCAACGCTCAGTACCCTTTCCAATTGAGTTAATTGGAGAGGTACCGAGTTAATTCGTTATGACGTCTGTTAAATCTCGATGAGACTTATTTACCGATGTTTTTCTCCAGGTATTCGATGGCCAGGCCAACCGTAGAGATTTTTTCAGCCTCGTCGTCAGGGATAGGCAGGTTGAATTCTTTTTCAAATTCCATGATCAACTCAACGGTGTCGAGTGAATCGGCCCCTAAATCATTGGTGAAGCTTGCCTCTGGCGTCACTTCTGATTCTTCTACGCCTAATTTTTCAACAATGATATTCTTTACTTTCTGTGCAATGTCCGACATTTTAGTATTCTGTTCGAGTTAAAAAACTGCGCAAAGAAACGTATTTACCTTTGTATTATCAAACAATTTTTTAACGCGGAAATCGTTCGCTTGTACCCTTTATGCCTGCTTAAGTTTCTTAACGTCAGGTATTTAAGTTGTAAAAAAAGCGCCGATTACCGAATAACTACCGATTTGCAAACATAGGTTGGAATGATGCCGGTGCTCCGAATGAGAACCTCGGCGTCCTGTGGCTGCGTGTTTCCCGTGAGTACGAGGACGGTATCCAGCCCAAATTTATTGCCGCCCAGAATGTCAGTTCGGAGCGTATCGCCCACCATTAAAATATCGCGTTTGCTTACGTGAGCGGCATTTTCCACGTTCTCGTAGGCGAACATAAAAAGCTGCGCGTCGGGTTTGCCAAATTTGATAAACTGCTTGCCCACAATGGTTTCAATCATTTTGGCAACCGCCCCGATGGCAATGGAAACCCGGGTTTTGGAAACGGGATAGGTGTTGTCGGTGTTGGCGACAATGACCGGTATGTTTCGTTTGCGGAGCAGGTTCACCGTTTTGGTTAGATCGGTATTCCAGTCAAATCCTTCATCATCCAGCAACACCAGGGCGTTGATGTCGGCTACATCTTTGAGGTCCACCTGGCTGATAGGTAATGTTTTCAGGCCTGTGGTTTCGAGGTAGTGGGCTGATTTCTCGGTTCCCAGATAGGCTACTGTGCCGCTGGGTACTTTTAAATCCAGATATTCACGGGCCAGCATACCCGACGAGATAATTCGCTCGGGCGTAATGGCATAAAAACCCTGTCGGTAGTATGATTCAGCTAATTCCTGCGGACTGCGTGAGGCATCGTTGGTTAATACATAAAAATCTTTACCGTTGGCTTTGAGCCAGTCGAAGGTATGTTCAATACCGGGCAACAGACCCTCCGAGTTTTTCAGGACACCAAACGCATCGAAGAAAATAACTTTATACTTGGCCGCTACAGTTTTGAAATCAGTTAGTTGCATGAAGGCATACGTAAAAATGATTCGCCTAAAAATAGTCTACAAGGGAACGGAGACTTTATTATGACGATACTTTCAGAAGAATATTGGTAAAAATACATCATTAGCCGAATTTTTTGTCATAAGCCAGCGTGCGGTCAAGTCTGAAAGATGACTATTTACCTAACAGCGTACGCATATCAGCAATCAATTTGTCAATCTCCAGCAGTTGGGTTCCGTTGTAAATGCCCCGAATCCGACGGTTTTGATCCACCAGAATCAGGTGTTCAGTATGTAGGAATTCGGTCGAGTCTTTGGTGAAGCCAAGGGCTTCTTCGGCGAAGTAAGACCGGCGGGCCAGGTCGTAGATTTTTCCCCGTTCTCCTGTTAGCAGATGCCATTTGGCGGAGTCGATGCCTTTATCCGTCGCATAGCGCCTAAGCCGGGGAATGGAGTCGATCCAGGGCGTCACGCTGAACGACAGCATCTGAACGCCCGGCTCATGACGGAAGGTGTCCTGTACCGCCTTGAGCAGATTGGTCATTTTAGGGCAAATGCTGGGGCAGGCGGTGAAGAAAAAGCTGGCCACATAAATTTTGCCCGAAACAGTTTGCTGCGTAACGACAGCGTTGGATTGGTCCCGAAAGCTGAAATCGGCAATTCGGTGCGTGATCGTTTTGTCGACGGTGCCGGGGTCGCTGAGCCAGATGGGGGTAAAATCGGGGGTATTGTAATAAGGAACGGGGTCTTCGCTGGCTTGCGTACGGGTATCGGCCGATTGGCACGCGCTGATACAAGCGACCAAACCCAGTGCGAGACTAATGCGACACATTAACCGAATCCCAGACATTGACGCAATTTTTGACTCCTGTAAATCCATAGTTCCGGCCGTTACGAGCCACATAATTAACTTTTAAGGTGCCATTGGCGAACCACTGTTGCTGCGAGCCCGCTTCCTGGCCGTCGTGGTAATGGCCGAAGAGGGCAGGTTGCCCATTGGGGTACCACTCTTTACGACTTCCGTCGTACACGTCCTGCCGAAACTGGTACTGGAAAGCGGGTCTGCCCGATTCGAACCAGCCGCGCTGCTCGCCCTCCTGCCAGCCGTTCCGGTACTGCCGAACCTCTTTAAGTTTACGGTTATCATACCATTGCCGGTGGTAGCCCTCCGCCTGCCCCTGCAAAAAGGAGGCTTTGTAGAGCGTATCGCCAGTGGGGCCGAGCTGGTACTGCCAGCCGCTAAATAGTGTATCCTTTAGCCATAAGCGACCTTCCCGTTTCTGCCATCCAGCGTTATTGGAAGGTACATACACGTCGGGGATATCAACCGTCTCCGGCTTGTGTGGCTGGCAACCATACAAGCCGGAGAGCAGACAGATAAGGTAAATAAACTTACTGCGTAACCGTACCCGCTTTGCCATAGTATCCGCTGCCATTGAGGTATGGGTCTTCGGCGGTGATGTGATAGTGATAAATGCCGTTGGGATAATCAGTCGTTGCAGTCGTGTGGCCGTGATATTTGTCCAGATCGATATTGGTGATCGTTTTGCCATTTTCCAGCGGACCATAAACCGGAAATCCGTCCAGCAGAAAACCCAGCAGGGCATCTTTCCCTTTAGCTTTTGTCAGATAGGTCGGCTCCACATGGTAGTGATACTGGCCCTGCTGCTGCGGGTGTCCGTTGTATTGATCGAACCCGTTGATTTCGTTGGTCAATACCGCCCGCTGTGCAGCATACTGGTTATAAAAGGCGACACCATTTAGCGAGACACCGATAGCGCCCAGAGGGGTTTCTGCGTGGGCCGCATCGACGGTAGGATTCATGGGGATTTTAAACGTCAGGTTCACCTCACTAATGGTGTTTGGATTGACGTTAAATTTGGTGTTCGTGCCATTGTAGGCTTCATAGAGCGTACTTTCCCACTGGGTTCCTTTGTAATACGGGCTTTTGTGATCGGGACGACCTTTGGTCTTGATAACAACGTTGGTGCCTTCGACGTAGATTTCAGTGGCCCCGTAAATCTTCTTGTACACATCCGGAACGCCCGTGCCAATGCTGGTCGCCGTTGTGCTGGTTGTACCCGTTGTGGTGGTCGTGGTTGGCGAAACGTTGTTATCGTTTGTCTGGCAGGCGATAAAAGCCACAAAGGAGCAAAGGAGTGTCAGACTGGTTAGCTTGATGGGTGTATTGTTCATTGGGATTTATGTTGTTTTGGTGGGTTAGACGCTCTCCGCTGCCCATTCCTACGGGCGGGGTGGTAAATTACCGGGTAGACCTTCCGGCGGGCCACCACCATTGGGTCGAGGTGGGCGTTGCTGCTGGCCAAATAGTTTGGACAGATCGGCGACCAACTCAGTAAAATCCGCTTTTTGGTCTGGCCGACAAAGCGCTTTAATCTGGCCGAAATGAGCCAGATTAAGCTGAGCCAGCTGTTGTTGATTGATGCCAATCTGATGGCTCAGATCGTTTATCTGCGTTAAATTCGGCCGGTCGGCTTTCAGCAAACCGTAAAAATCCCAAAATAACTGCGTCGATTGATCGCGCAAAACCCTGACATCGGCCTGATGTTGATGAACCAGCGCCATGTACCTTGCCTGTTGATTTTCATCGAAGTGAAGCCGCCTGATGATCACCGTGGCGGGTTCCTCGGCACCGGGCCGGCCGGGCGGATGATCCGGAGGCCCCAGCTGGCCGGGCTTGAACACTAAATAACCAATGGTCAGGAGGTTAAGGAGAAGTAAGCCTATAGTTGCGAGGGTTAGTAGTTTTGTCCGTTCCATACATCATACAGTTGATTAGTCGCCGGGTAGAGCTGCATTTCTGTCGCAACCGTGTTCAGCTCCGTCGTCTGGGTCGCTGTGGCAGGGGCTAGCGATGTGGTGAGCTGCCAATTCAGCAAGGCCAGCAGGACAAAAGAGGCCGCGGCCAGCCATACGGTTCGGGCGGGTACATATACGGGTTGCGAGACAGCATTCAGCCGATCACGGATTTTGGCGAACAGAAACGGGCTCGGTTCGGTCCGTTGGAGGCTATTGACACTGTCCAGTATATCGTTTATCCATTTCTCTTGTTTTGGTTCCATAGTGCGTTAGACGACAAAGGTGAGCGATTCCTACGGCTGTACCCACGGGTTTTGATCCGTGTTTTTTCATAATGGATAAAAACACGGGTTAAAACCCGTGGGTACAGCTATGGGTACAATTAGCCACTCATCAACGATTTATAAACAACAGCTAATTGCTTTTTGAGATTATCGGTGGCCCGTTGCAGCAGCGACTCCACCGCGCCAACGCTGATGGCCATAACGGCGGCTGTTTCGATGTTGTTCAGCCCTTGTACTTTGGTGAGGATATACGCAGTTTTTTGCTTCTCCGAGAGCTTGTCGATGGCCTTAAACAGTATGGCGGCCTGTTCTTTATTCTCCAGTGTACTGCCAGGGTGCGAAAAATCGGTGGGCTGGTGGAGCGTTTCTCCGGTGTGTGCGTCAAACAGGCTCGTCAGGAAGGCAAAGCGTTTTTGGCGTTTCTGGTGTTTGAGGAAATCCAGCGATTTATGGACCGCAATGCGATAAAGCCAGGTTGTTCCGCTAGCGTCGCCTTTGAAGCTCCCGGCCGACCGAAACACCTCGACATATACATCCTGCGTAATGTCTTCGGCATCCTCGCGGTTTCGGACATAGCCAAGCACCAGGTTAAAAACCCGGGTTTTGGTTTGTTCATACAGGTACCGGAAAGCGTCCTGATTGCCTTGCCGGACAGCCTCAATCAATACGACCAGGTCGTTTGTGTCGGTCACGTTTACTCAGACCGCCAGGGCGGTTAAATACCCAACGCTTTCAGGATTTTTTCCGCGTCGAAGGTGTCAATCGACGGGAAATAAATGTCATAAGCCTCCTGCTGGAGTTTGATGGCGTAGGTACGGTGGAAAAAATAACGACCGTATTTTATGACGTAGTTGAGTATGAAAAACCGATAGGCTTCCGGTAAGAACCGAATTTCGTTTTCGGTGAGGGGAAAAACGCGGTGATATTCTTTTAAAAATAATAAAAAACGGTCTTCCATTAAGGGGCCAATGACATAGCTGAAGACCGTTCGGTCACCGATGTTGGAAACGACCCGGCTGAAAAAATAGAAATCCATGACCCGGTAACTAATTCGGAACCAGTCATAATCCCAGCGCGAATAAAGCTCCAGCTCGTTGGTAACCGAAAAGTTGCCGATGTTCCAGTCCACAAATACGGGCATGGTTTCGACGGTGCCCGCCACCAGTTTCTGGCGATTTGTCAGGAACAGTTCACATTGGTGTTTCAATTCGTCGATGTGCATCCGGTGTTCAAACTGGCCCGTTTCTGTTTCCAACAGATCGAGCAAATCCCAAACATCCGAGCGTAAAGTTTTGCTGGATTTGGGCAGTACCGGACTCACCCGCGAACAGGCTTTGTGAAAGCGGGCAATTTCCCGACCAAGGGTACGAATGTGGTGCTCTTCCAGTCGGCGGGGAAGCTTTAATTGAATACGAATAGGATTGTAAAACACAACCCAGGCATCGAGGAACCCATCTCGATGCCGGTACGTATATACCTGCCCGTCGCGAACGAGAGACTTGGCCAGCACATTTTCAAACGGATAGAGCAGGTTGTTCGCCAGCGCATGGATGATCTGGTGATCTTCTAAAAACTGTTCGTATTTACCGAAATAAGAGAGTTTGGCAATAATATGATCGCCATCCTCGAACGTAACTCTAAAGACGTGGTTCGTCGAAACCTTGGCACTGATATCTTCTATCGTATCAATCTGAACAGAACCATCAAAGTCTGCCCAGGCTTTTTTTATGATCGAGGAGTAATCAACAAGACGCATTGTACATTGGTAAAGGGGTGTAGCAAGGAAATGGTGGAGTGAGTCAACTAATTTGCAGACCCTACTGCACCTTTTTACCAATAATACTCACTACACCAACGTCGCTAAATAATTTCAAAATATCGTTTCAGTTCCCAGTCGCTGACCTGGCGGATGTACTGTCGCCATTCCCAGTCGCGGGTGCGGGTAAAATGGTCAACAAACTCGGTGCCAAACAGTTCAGCCGCCACGGGCGAATTGGCCATGGCACGCGTTGCTTCGGCTAAATTTGAGGGTAAGATCCCATTTCGTTTGTCGGCATACCCGTTTCCGACGGAGGCTGGTATGTCGAGAGACAGTTTATGGCGAATGCCGTAAAGGCCCGATGCCAGCGCGGCCGATAGGGCCAGATAGGGGTTAGTATCCGAACCCGACACCCGATGCTCCACCCGTGTATAAGCTTCTTTATGGTTCAGCACCCGCAAGGCCGTAGTCCGGTTATCGACCGACCAAGTTACGGTAGTGGGTGCCCAGGCGCCTTCGATCAGCCGTTTGTAGCTGTTGATGGTTGGTGCAAACATGGGCGTGATGTGGGGTAAGCAGTAGAGTTGACCGGCTATGAAGTGGCGCATCAGCTCGCTCATGTTGTCGGGCTGGGTGGCGTCATAAAACAGGTTCTTTGTCTGGTCAGCGTTCCACAGGCTCTGGTGAATGTGCCCGCTGCAACCCGGCAGGTCGGCATTCCATTTCGCCATGAACGTAGCAATAATGCCATGCCGGTAGGCTATTTCCTTCACTCCGGTCTTGAACAGGGCAGCTTTGTCGGCGGCTCGGACCACCTCATCGTGCATGATAGCGGCTTCGTATACGCCCGGCCCGGTTTCGGTATGGAGCCCTTCCAGCGGAATATCGAATTGGCCCAGCAAATCGAAGAGGTCGTGGTAGAACGCACTTTCGAGGGAGGGGCGCAGGATGGAATAGCCAAACATACCTGGCGTTAGCGGCTCCAGGTTCTGAAAATTTTTGTCTTGTAAGCTCCTGGGTGTTTCGCGGAAGTTGAACCACTCGAACTCCTGGGCGTATTCGGCGTGGAAGCCCATGTCGGCGCATTGAGCCGCAATGCGCTTGAGCAGGCTGCGCGGACAGGCTGCCAGCGCGTAGTGAGTCGGCTTTTTGTCGGAACCGGGCGTGAAATCGGCCAGGAAAAACGGGATGTTGTCTTCCCAGGGCAGTTGCCGAAAGGTGGCCAGATCGAGCCGAACGGGTGCGTCGGGATAGCCGGACTGCCAGCCCGTCGTCTGTCCGTTATCGTAGGGCGTATCCGACACGTCCCACCCCCACACAACGTCGCAAAAACCAAAGCCATCGGACAGACCATCCAGAAATTTCTGGCGGTGAATGATCTTCCCGCGCAGCACCCCATCAATATCGGTAAACGCGTATTTGATTTTAGGGCTGTCGCTCTGTTGTATGAAGTCGATAATGTCTTGCTGATTCATGGATTGCCAAATGTCGGTGAAGGCGATTCAGGTCGACCAAAGGTACTGACATCATCCCAAACTTTGCCCATTTCCTCCCAAAGTCCGGGGGCTTCGTCACACTGATTTCAGGGGGCGGCAGTCATGTGCTTGTTTTGATTCATCGAAACGGCGCACGTGTCGCCGGGTACAAATTGGAAACTATTCGTATCCTTTACCTTTGGCAATAACTAATGGAAACGAACTTAGACAAAATGCCCCAACGAACCGTATCTCTCGTGGCGAAGCAACCTATTTCTTCGCCACTTATCCGGTTCTGGGAAACGTGGGGAATCTGGCTTCTTATTGTCGTTGGCACGCTTGTCTTGTTCCTGTTTACAAGCTTTGGGGATGTTGAGCAAGGTTTTAGGGATGGGCTGGGCAGCAAGGAGCCTATTTCATTCATTGTGGCTCTTGTGGGTACCGCCTTTGTACTTGTTTTTTTTATCGTGTTATTATGGGGCCTTTCGCATATTTATTATTCCCTGTTTCATCGGCATGTCTTCAAAAACAATAAGTTGCCTTATACCGTGCTGTATGTTGTTTGTCTTCTTCTACTCTGGAATGGCAGCGCGGATGGATTAGCTAAGGTATTTGACAAGTATAATCTGGAGCAGAAGAAAAATTCCGGGGCTTACAACGAAATGTTTGCCTCGGCACTAACGTCGTTATTATTGATTTGTATGGTCGTCTACGGCTTTATAATAGACTTTCGTAAAAACCGTAAGCTCCAAATTACCCTCATCCAGCAACGCACCCAGGCCGAACTCGATGCCCTGAAAGCCCAGGTCAATCCGCACTTTCTGTTCAATTCGCTCAACAACATCTACGGCACGGCCATTCTGGAAGACAGCCCCCACACCGCCGAGAGTATCCAGCAACTATCGGGTATTGTACGCTATGTGATGGAAGAATCCCGGCTGAAAACGACAGACATTCAACGCGAACTTCGCTTTATCGACGACTTTGTTGAACTCCAGCGCCTTCGACTCCCGAATCAGGATAACATCGACATTCAGGTGACCATCGACTGGGACGAAAAGCCCGCCCGGATTGTGCCGCTGCTGCTGAATCCACTTATCGAAAATGCCTTCAAATACGGTATCAGT
Source organism: Spirosoma aerophilum (assembly GCF_054782495.1). Taxonomy (NCBI): domain Bacteria; kingdom Pseudomonadati; phylum Bacteroidota; class Cytophagia; order Cytophagales; family Cytophagaceae; genus Spirosoma; species Spirosoma aerophilum. The sequence goes on from NZ_BAAGSJ010000017.1 coordinate 313,952, forward strand.
ATGCAATACCCCTGTTTTGTTCACATTCGGCTGCGAGTGCAGGAGGGAACGCTTCACCTTACCACAGAGAATAGCGTTCTGAACCGCACTGACCTGGAAAAAGGTATTGGCTTGGGGCTGGCCAACGTTCGTCAGCGCCTGGAACTGGCCTATCCAGACCGGCATACCCTGACCGTTGTTAACCGCGGTAATACTTTTTTAGTAGATTTGACTGTAACCCTATACGCCTAAACAATACCCGCTCATGACAACTGTTACCTCATTTTCATCAGAAGAGCATATTCAGCCTGTTGCCCCACCTCAAAACGCGTATCCAACTCTCACGCAGATTTGGGCGTTGATAGGCATATTTCTGCTGGCACAGATTCCCGCTGCCCTACCGATGGTTGGCTTAAAAGCCGTTGCCGATAGCTACGCGCTGCCCTTTCTGGATACCATCGGCCAAACGCTGGCCTACAGTATTGGTATGGGGCTCACCATCTGGTACGCGTTCAGGAAACGGGGGAGCTATTCGTTGTCCTTTGCGTCGGTTCCGGCTTTGGCCTATCTGGTATCGGCGGTTGGCCTGATTGCTATGGGTGTACTGGCCGAGCCTATTGTGAGCGCCATTCCCATGCCCGATGCCGTGCAGGAGATGATAAACAAAATGTTCAACAAGAATATGGTTATATCGGCGGTAATTGCCGCGCCAATCCTGGAAGAAATTCTGTTTCGGGGTATTATTCTGGACGGATTTCTGAAGAACTACCGCCCTGCCAAAGCCATTATCTGGTCGGGCATAATTTTTGGCCTTATTCACTTCATTCCAGCCCAGGCCCTGAACGCGGCTTTCATTGGTGTTGCGCTAGGCTGGTTGTATTACCGTACCCGTTCGCTTACGCTCTGCATGTTTCTGCACTTTGTGAACAATGGTCTCAGCTCGCTCTCGCTGCTGACTGATGAAACGCTGGACATGAGCCAGAACCAGACCCGCGAGTGGATGGGAAGCGATGTTTATTATATGGCCTTACTGGTGGGTTGCGCGGCAGCTTGCGTTGCCTGTTATCGGCTTTTGGATCGAATCTTGCCAAACGCTCAGGTTGTTCATCCTTAACCCATGCCGCCAACCCTCCGCTGCATCGCCATCGACGACGAACCGATTGCGCTCGATATTATAAAAGCACATGCCGGTAAAGTGCCGTTTTTGGACTTGAAACGCACGTTTTTGAATGCGTTCGACGCGTTAACGTTCCTGAATACGGAAGCTGTCGACCTGATCTTTCTGGACATCAACATGCCCGACCTGACGGGGCTGGACTTCGCTCAGGTGGTTGGCAACAAATCGTTGGTGGTGTTCACGACAGCTTATCCGGAATACGCTTTGCAGGGGTTTGAACTGAGTGCGCTGGATTATCTGCTGAAGCCTATTGCCTTCGGGCGGTTTATGCAGGCGGCCAACAAAGCCTACGAACGTTTGGCAGGTGATTCGAAGAAATCGCCCTTCGTCTTTGTAAAAGATGGCTACGACTGGGTACGAATCAATCTGGAGGAGTTGCAGTATGTCGAATCGGAGGGCAATTACCTGACGTTTCAGGAAACCGGCAAAAAAGCCCTCACCCGCATGACCATCACCGAAGCCATTGACCTGCTCCCCGCCGATCAGTTCATGCGGGTTCATAAGTCCTACATCGTCGCCCTCGACCGCATCGAGAAAATAGAGCGACACCAACTAACCATCGGCAAGGCGCAAGTCCCCCTGGCCGGTTCTTACCGCGATGAGTTAATGGAACGGGTGAAGTAAGGTCTGGGCCAAGCTCCGGCTTGGCCATGTATGATTAGTTGGGCCAAGCCGGAGCTTGGCCCAGACCTTACTTCTCATTATCCAGATTGAAATGCAACCCTCTGTTCTCTCGTCGGGCCATCGCCATTTTAATGACCAGATAAGCCACTTCGATCATGTTCCGGAGTTCGCAGATGGGCACCGATACTTTCGACTGGCGGTAGAGTTCTTCATGTTCCAGATAGAGGAGTTCAAGCCGGTCCATGGCCCGTTTCAGACGCCGGTTCGAGCGGACAATACCCACGTAGTTCGACATGATCGACTCCAGCTCTTTCTTCATCTCAGTGACCAGCACCAGTTCTTCGGGGTGGGTGGTTCCGGCATCGTTCCAGTCGGGTATGTTGTCGGGAATAACGGCCCCGCCGAGGAGCTCGACGGTTTTTTCGAAGGCCCGATGGCCAAAGACCACCGCTTCGAGCAGGGAGTTGGACGCCAGTCGATTGGCCCCATGCAGGCCCGTGCAGGAGCATTCGCCCACGGCGTACAGGTATTGAATGTTCGTTTGGCCCCATTCATTGACCCGGATGCCTCCGCAGAGGTAATGCTGCGCCGGAACGACCGGAATATAATCTTTCCGCAGGTCCAGCCCCAGATGGTCGCGGCAGTAGGCCGTAATATTTGGGAAATGCTCGATGAACTTCTCGTAATCGCAGTGGGTCACGTCCAGGTAGACGTGCGGATCACCGGCTTTTTTCATTTCGGAGTCGATGGCACGGGCCACAATATCGCGCGGGGCCAGCGACAGGCGCGGGTCGTAGTTCTCCATGAACGTCTCGCCCTTTCGGGTCCGCAAGATTCCGCCAAAGCCCCGAACGGCTTCGGAAATGAGGAAGTTAGGCTTTTTGCCCGGCTCGTAAAGGGCGGTGGGGTGGAACTGGATAAACTCCATATCTTTCCCGATTCCCTTGGCGCGGTAGGCCATCGCGATGCCATCGCCGGTGGCAATATTGGGATTGGTCGTATTCTGGTAAATGTTGCCAATGCCGCCGGTAGCCAGCAGCGTTGTTTTCGCCAGGAACACCTCGACCTGACCCGTCTGGGTGTTCAAGACATAGGCACCAAAGCATTTGTTGTCTGTATCGTACCGATGAACGGTTTCGCCAAGCTGGTGACGGGTGATGAGTTCAACGGCGTAGAAATGGGTGAAGATCTCAATCGACTTCAGCGAGTTCGCTTTTTCGAGCAGGGCCCGCTCAATTTCGGCTCCGGTAATATCTTTAAAGTGCAGAATCCGGTAGTCGGAGTGACCGCCTTCTTTGGCGAGGTCATAGTCTGTACCGCCATGTTCCTTGTCGAAGCGGGTGCCGTAGCTGATCAGTTCCTGAATGCGCCCCGGCCCTTCGTTCACCACGATCTCAACAATATGCCGGTCGCTGAGGTAGTCGCCCGCCACCATGGTGTCTTCAATATGCTTCTCGAACGAATCATCTTCCGACCACACGGCCGCGATACCGCCCTGTGCGTATTTGGTGTTGGTTTCGTCGGCCTGCACTTTCGTGATGACGCCAATACGCACATCCTGTTGCAGGTTTTCGAAGTGCATGGCCAGCTTGGTGGCGTAACTCAGGCCCGCAATCCCGGAGCCAATAACTAAGAAATCGAATTGATGGGGCATTGGTTTTTTATTTGGCAGGTCTTATACGGAGTTGTTCGTTGCTTAGTATAGAGAAGCTATTCGTTAGCTCATCTCCCTGTTTCAAGATTACCTCCATAACCCGTTTGGACTTTTCTGCACTATTCATTTTTAAAAGTCTGACTAACAAAATTCCACAATGATTCATACGGAGACGGTGGACCAGCTCACCAAAATCTTTATCCTCTGTGAGCAGAATTGCATTTCTGTCTACAGCAATTTGTAATACTTGTGTATAACGAACGCTCATCCTGCATGGGCGTAGACAACCTCGTTTTTTATTGTCTCCGAAGCGAACAGCAGACAGGCATAAAGTCCTTCTTCTGTAACACGTGGGTGTGATGCTACTAACTGAGGTAATGTTTCACCGTTACCAAGTTCTCTAAAACCAAATCAACCGGAATACGTGTACCCTTAATAACAGGCTTGCCAAACATAATGGCTGAGTCTGAAGTGATATAATTTCTCCAGTTCATAACTCTCCTGGTGTTTAAGGATCTTTTAGATTATCACTTACTCAACTCCAGCATCCGTGCCACGGACTCATACGCTTTCAGTCGCACATCTTCCGGAACAAGGATCTCCGGTTGTTCGTAGAGCATGGCGTTATACAGCTTCTCCATCGTGTTCATTTTCATGTATGGACATTCCGAACAGGCGCAGGTATTATTCTGGCTGGGCGGGGCCGGAATGATCTTTTTGTGCGGTGCGGCCTCCCGCATTTTGTGCAGAATCCCCGCTTCGGTACCAACAATAAACGTTTGCTCCGGGCTGTCGACCACGTATTTCAGCAGCGCCGTTGTGGAGCCTACGTAATCGGCTTCGCTCAGAATGTGCTCCTGACATTCGGGGTGAGCAATGAACTTGGCTTCGGGATAGTCGGCCCGGAGTTTATGCAGCTTCTCCAGCGATATGTCGATGTGAACGATGCAGGCGCCGTCCCACAACACCATGTCGCGGCCGGTTTTCTTCGAGACGAAGCGGCCGAGGTTGGCGTCCGGTGCGAAAATGATCTTCTGATCTTTCGGCAGGCTCTCGACAATCTTTAAGGCGTTCGATGAGGTAACGATAATGTCAGACAACGCCTTGATCTCGGCCGAGCAGTTGATGTACGACAGCACGATGTGGTCGGGATACTGCGCTTTGAAAGCTGCAAATTTATCCGCAGGAGCTGAGTCGGCGAGGGAACAGCCTGCGTTGAGGTCGGGGATAACCACCTTCTTCTCGGGCGATAAAACCTTGGCCGTTTCGCCCATAAAATGGACGCCACAGAACACGATCATGTCGGCGGGGGTAGCGGCTGCCTGTTGGGATAGACCCAGGCTGTCACCAATGTAATCGGCTATATCCTGAATGGCCCCATCGACGTAATAGTGAGCCAGGATAACGGCATTCTTTTCTTTTTTTAGCCGGTTAATTTCGGCGACTAAATCTATATCTTCGGCAACGGGTTTGTTGACATACCCAACGCGCTGAACTTCTTCCAGGAGTGCTTCCATTAGCAGGATTAAAAGCGGTTTTTATAGTAAACACTGAATCATGGTAAAATGTCACGCTGTCCACCAATCCCTCTTGTATTCTATAAACTCTATGAGAGGATAATGAACGTTGTGAGTTGGTCGCTGCGCGACTATCGGATGACCGTAACGGGGCGAATTTCAGTAAATCAACCGGGCTTTCAAACAACGACTGGTATTTGATTAGTTTTGACAGTAAGCAGACCTCTTCATGACCGACGATTTTCTTACGCTTCGCATTACCCGTATTCAGTCAGAAACAGCCGATGCTAAAAGCTACTTTCTGGAACCGGTCGATGGGCAGCCGGTTCTACACCGTGCCGGGCAGTTTCTGACCTTACTCCTGCGCTACAATGGGCACGAAGTTCGGCGGTCGTACTCGCTGAGTTCAGCGGCTAATGAGCCACTGCGTCTGACCATTAAACGAGTGGAAAACGGAGAAATTTCCCGGTATCTACTTGATACGCTACGCGTTGGCGATGAATTGAAAAGTCTGCACCCCGCCGGTCGATTTACCGTCGATGAAAACGCACCCGGCGATCTGGTGCTGCTAGGCGCGGGCAGCGGCATAACACCTTTATTCTCGATTGTAAAAACAGTTCTGTGGACGGAACCGAACCGACGCATAACCCTGCTGTACAGTAGCCCCCGCGAGCGAAACATCATTTTTCGTACGGAACTTGACGAGCTACAGCGTCAACACCCCGACCGCTTTCGGCTGATTTATCTGCTTAGTAGCCCATCCGATGACTGGAACGGTCGGCGGGGGCGACTCAACAACGTCATGCTCGAACGGCTCTTGCCCGACCTGATCGGCACCTCAGATTCGCAGACGCTCCGGTTCTACATCTGTGGCCCCGGCGATTATATGCGGATGGTTCAGTTTACGCTCGTCTTCAGCGGGTTTCGCTCGGACCAGATTCGGCGGGAAGATTTCGTTATTAAACCGGTTGTGCTGACGCCCCCGCCCGCCCTGGCGCAGGATCGGACAGTACTGCTGCGTATTCGGCGACGCGAGGCTGAACCTCGTGAGGTGGAAATTCAGGTCCCGGCCTATAAATCTATTTTGCAGGCCGCTCTGGATGAGGGCGTTCATTTGCCTTATAGTTGCCGGGGCGGGCGTTGTTCGACCTGCGTGGCCCGCTGCACATCGGGAAGCGTCCATATGACGATCAATGATGTACTGACCGAGCGTGATCTAAGGGAAGGCTGGGTGCTGACCTGCACCGGCTATCCGGAAAGTGATGGGGTGGTGATTGAGGTGTGATGTAGCGCGGGTCTTTAGCCCGCGTAGCCATCAGGCTAATTTGATAATGAAATTTTTAGCCTGACGGCTACGCGGGCTAAAGACCCGCGCTACATTACACCTTCGTTTTCAAAAACTCGATAACCACATTCAATCCTTTTTGGTAATGGTTATTGTTGGGGATGACGATATCCGCTTCAGCACGATAGGGCTTGATAAACTGCCGGTAGGTGGGTTTTACGTGGTATTTCCAGCGGTACATCACATCGTCGAGGTCGTAGCCGCGCTCTTCGGCGTCGCGCTTGACCCTACGTTCGAGCTTGATGCTGTTTTTAGCGTCGATGAAAATTTTCAGGTCCATCTGGTCGGCCAGTTCGCGGAAGTGGAATACGAAGATACCTTCGACCACAATGATGGGGGCCGGGTGAAACGTCAGCATCTTCGGGATGACGTTTGGATTATTGAACGTATACTCCTTCTGCGTAACGATTTCGCCATTGCGTAGCTGCCCAATATGGTCCGCGTAGAGATGGTGGTTGATCGTTTCGGGCAGGTCGAAATTATGGATTCCCTGATCGTCTACCGGGATCATATCGCGACTCAGGTAATAATTATCCTGCGAAATCAGACAAATCTGGTCCTCCGTAAAGGCACTGAGAACACCCTTTAAAAAAGACGTTTTTCCCGAAGCACTGCCGCCGGTAATGCCGACGATAAACGGTTTTTTGGTCATGGTTGTACCTGGAGTCGGTAACAAGGTAACTGGTTAATGATGAAGTGGCAATAAAAAAAGCGGTCCACTTTGGGGTAAGTGAATCGCTTTTATGTCGAAATGAGTGAGTTCTCTAGGCTACGATCGCTTCGGCAAGTACCAGTACTCGGTTCTGGAGTACTTCAACTACGCCACCGTCAACGGTAAAGGTCTGCTGTCCCGAGCTTGTCTGAACAATAACCTGACCTTTATCCAGCGTGCTTACCAGCGGGGCGTGGTCATTCAGAACCTGAAATTGACCTTCGCTCCCCGGAAACGTAACCGCCGTGGCTTCGCCGGAGAAGACTTTACGATCGGGAGTGATAATATCTAGTGTCATACGAGAAAGATGTATGATGTATGATATATGATGTATGCTATATGAAGTTGGCCGATAACGCTTGTCATATATTATACATCATACATCATATATCTTTTATAAAGCTCCTTTTACAAAATTAAGTACGCTGCCGATCTGGCTTTTGGCGGCTGGTTCGGCCGCTTTAGCGACCAACCCGCCCTGATTGAGCTTGCCAACCGATGCCATTGCGGTTGAGATCAGCGACTGACCGGTGGTGGCACTGCTGCCGCCGAGGGCCGACAGGGCACCCCCGATATTTGACAGACCGCCGGTAAGCTGGCTGCCTTTCCCGAGTAAAGAACCTGCTGCCAGAATCCCTTCGAGCTGATTGCCTCCCGACGCCAGTTTCGCCAGACTAACTGCTTTGCCTAACGCACCACTGCCTAATGCACCGGTTGGAATAAGCGGAAGCAAGGCTTTCAGCTTACCCGCCTGAGCCAGTAGCTTGTCTTTAAACGAAGTCGGCTTTTGCTGAGCTTCGGCTTCAAGAGCAGAAATCCCGGTTTCGAGTTCTTTCGTTGTGGTTGTCTTATCGCCCTTATCGAGCGCGGCTACGGCATTGTCCAGGTGGGCTGTAGCTGCATTGGCATCGTCCTGAACCAGCGTTGCCCGGTCTGGAACAACCGTCAAGTCCTTACCGGTGCCACCCGCTGTTAACGTCGTTGCCGTTAAGCCAACAGACAAAAGGGCCATTCCTACTCGCAATCGAATCGTTTTCATAAAACAAGGTTGTCTTTATTACTTAACTAATTTGACTGGAGGAAGGAAGGGTTCTAAACCGTGTACGTTCACGAGATTTTGTATCTGTGAACGTACACGGAATCAGAGGATTACTGGCCAGACTCTTTCAGCAGACGCTCGCCTTTGGCAACAGCGTCTTCGATAGTTCCAACCAGGTTGAAAGCAGCTTCGGGCAAGTGGTCATACTTACCGTCGATGATTTCGTTGAAGCCTTTGATGGTATCTTCGATGGGAACAAGCACACCTTTCAGACCGGTGAACTGCTCAGCTACGAAGAACGGCTGCGACAGGAAGCGTTGTACCCGACGGGCGCGGCTTACGATCAGTTTGTCTTCTTCCGATAATTCTTCCAAACCCAGGATGGCAATGATGTCCTGCAATTCTTTGTAGCGTTGCAGAATCTCTTTCACGCGCTGAGCGGTGTTGTAATGTTCATCGCCCAGAACTTCGGCCGACAGAATACGGGACGTAGAATCAAGCGGGTCAACGGCAGGATAGATACCTAGCTCGGAAATTTTACGGCTCAATACGGTCGTAGCATCCAAGTGAGCAAAGGTGGTAGCCGGAGCCGGGTCAGTCAAGTCATCGGCAGGTACGTAAACGGCCTGTACCGAGGTGATCGAACCACGCTTGGTTGAGGTGATCCTCTCCTGCATGACACCCATTTCGGTAGCCAGCGTAGGCTGGTAACCCACGGCCGATGGCATACGACCCAGCAGAGCCGATACCTCGGAACCCGCCTGGGTGAACCGGAAGATGTTGTCAACGAAGAACAGAATGTCACGGCCTTCGCCTTCACCGTCGCCATCGCGGAAGTGTTCGGCAATGGTCAATCCTGACAGGGCTACACGGGCACGTGCTCCCGGTGGCTCGTTCATCTGACCGAAAACGAAGGTAGCCTGACTGTTCGTCATTTCCTGAAGATCGACTTTCGTCAGATCCCAGCCACCTTCTTCCATCGAATGTTTAAAGGCATCGCCGTAGCGAATAATGCCGGCTTCGATCATTTCACGCAGCAGGTCATTTCCTTCACGGGTACGCTCACCAACACCGGCAAATACGGACAGACCCGCGTATGCTTTCGCGATGTTGTTGATCAATTCCTGAATCAATACAGTTTTGCCTACACCGGCACCACCGAAGAGACCAATTTTGCCCCCTTTGGCGTAAGGCTCCAGCAGGTCGATTACTTTGATACCGGTAAACAGTACTTCGGTCGATGTAGCAAGGTCTTCAAATTTAGGCGCCGAGCGGTGAATCGGTAAGCCAACACCAGTTGTGGTTGGCTGTGGAATGCCGTCAATGGCTTCGCCTACGACATTGAAAAGCCGCCCCCGGATGCCTTCGCCCGTTGGCATAGTGATCTGGTGGCCCAGGTCAACAACATCAATACCGCGGTATAGTCCGTCTGTTGAGTCCATCGCGATAGTCCGTACACGGTCTTCGCCTAAGTGTTGCTGAACTTCCAGAATTACCTGTTGTCCATTGGCTTTAGTTACTTTTAGGGCGTCCAGGATGGCGGGAATCCGCGAGCCTTCGCCCTCGAAACTCACGTCCACGACCGGCCCGATTATTTGCGTAATCTTACCTGTATTGACTGCCGTTGCCGTACTCATTTGTATAAGATATTCTTTTATTATATGTTGCCCATTGTTTGGGAATGCAAAAGTAGGAGAAAAACAGCGTAAGGTCAAGGAACCCTCTAGTCATTTTCCTCCTGATTCTTACCGGAATAGGTTTGGCACTAAGGTTTTTACGATAAAAAGTAAACAAAAGCGGCCCTGGGCGGATTTGTACAAAAGTTAGTTTAGCCCTAGTAACCGTTAATTAATCATCATTAATTAGCGTATGACCCTCCGGAAGAATTCAACCTGTGTGCAACCGTCAATACATTCATAACCTACTGCCTCACTACTCATGCTTCAACAACGTTCCAGCGGCATACTGCTGCATATTACCTCATTGCCTTCGGCCCATGGCGTTGGTGATTTAGGCCCGGAAGCGTACCGATTCGCTGACTTTCTGGCCTCGTCCGGACAAACCTACTGGCAAATTTTACCGCTGGCCCCGGCCGATCCAGGTTCCGGATTTTCTCCCTACAGCAGTCCATCGGCCTTTGCTGGTAACGTATTGATGATTAGTCTGGAGAAACTGGCTGACCAGGGTTTTCTGGCGCACGATGAGTTCTCTATTTTTAGCGAGCTGCCCGTTGAGGATGATGCGGCAGCAAAACCACCGGGGGCTAAAGGGAGTGGGTCAACGGCTTTGCCGGCCGGGACCATTACGCTAACCCCGTCGATACTTCAAAAGGCCTGGACAAAAAAACGGCCGTTGTTAGTACAGGCCGCCAAAGCTTTTCTTGAAAAGGCGACCGCAGCGCAGCGTAGTGATTATGATCGTTTTTGTATGTGGCAGGCTGACTGGCTCAACGATTATGCCCTGTTTACCGCTTTGCAGGAGTCAACCGGTGAATCGGTCTGGGCACGATGGCCGATTGACATCGTACGCCGGGAGCCCGCGGAAATGGCCCGGCAAACGGAACTACATCAGGAAGAAATTGAGGTCATAAAAGTCATTCAGTACTTTTTTATGCAGCAGTGGAGTGAGTTGACGGCCTACTGCTACGCAAAAAAGATTCATCTCATCGGCGATATTCCCATTTATGTTCAGTTCAACAGCGCTGATGTGTGGGCCAATCCAACGCTGTTCAAGCTGGATGAAGATTTTCAGCCCTTGTTTGTGGCGGGTGCTCCGCCCGATTACTTTAGTAAATATGGCCAGCGGTGGGGGAATCCTATTTATGACTGGGATGAACACGAACGAACAGGCTTTGCCTGGTGGATGCGCCGGTTGCGGCACCAGATGTCATTATACAGTCTGACTCGCCTGGATCACTTTCTGGGATTTGCGGTTTACTGGGAAATTCCCGCCAGCGAACCCACCGCTCAGGTGGGGGAGTGGATAAAAGCACCCATCGAAGCCTTCCTGCACGCTATGTACCGGCAGTTTGTGCAGCTACCCATCATTGCTGAAGACCTGGGGGCTAAGGCCGCCGACATACAGCCGATTCTGCGTCACTACGCCATTCCGGGAATGCGGGTCATGCAGTTTGGCTTTGGTGAAGATATGCCCACGTCGAGTTATGCCGTTCATAACCACGCCGAGAATTTTGTTGTCTACTCCGGCACTCACGATAATAACACGACGCTGGGTTGGTTTAAGGAACTGGACAAAAAGCAGCGCCAGCGCATGAGCGATTACCTGGGTATCAAATTGACGGAAAAGAACATCGTCGACCAGATCTGTCGCCTGACCATGCAGTCGGTAGCCCGGCTGGCTATCATGCCCGTGCAGGACATCCTGAACCTCGACGAGACCAACCGCATGAACACGCCTGGCCTGGGAGGACAAAGCTGGCAATGGCGGCTGAAGCCCGGTCAGTTGACGGATGAAGTCGCTGCTAAATTATTGAAACTTACACAAATGACCGGCCGGGCATAACCTCACGGGCAGCCGGTTAGCTGAATCAGACAATAGCTTTATCGATCAATAAATTTCTGAATATTACTTAAAAAGGGAGTGCTGATAACCTGTTTGCAGGGTCGTCAGCACTCCCTTTTTCGTATAGATAAGCAACGTTTTTTTGTCTCTTTGCCAATTCAATCTATCAGTAAGCGATGCCTATTTTACTAAATATAAGTATTCACTATTTCATATTAATACATAAGATAGATATACTGACTTGTTTGAATATACAAACAGATAAATAAAGATTACCTTCTTTTAGTCACCCTATACTTTTGAATAAATTACAGTTCTAAAAACATGCTAGTGAAAAATTTGCGTGTACAAAAAGCTTAAAATATAGCTTACGGGTCATGGATTTTATTCGCCTTTTACGTCCCGTCCAGTTAGCAAAAGATACGCTAATACAGTATACATTCCGCCGTAAAGAATAGATTTAAATGGACTGATTATCAACAATGTGCATAGTCGGTAGTGATGATAAAAAAAGATATAAAATTTCGTTGTAAAGAATGCTTTTAGGGAATTTATAAAGAATAGAATAGTATACAAAAATAACGAAAAAGTAATATTTAAAAGTGCTTGTGTAACCTTACTATCCAGAGGTTCTTCTGATCAAATGAACTCCAGCTATATACAACTTGAAGAGCCAATTAATGGCATTGATAACCGAAAAAGTAAACCTCAGTTGTGGGAGTATTTAGTCCCCATTCTTATCACTATATCCTTACTCACTGCCTGCATCATAGCGTCCCCGAAAAAGTATTTCTGGAACGATGAACTCTATTCCTATTACCTGCTTTCGGAGAGTTCATTTTCTCATATGTGGGGATCTTTCAACGATAAGATTAATAATACGCCACCGCTTTATTTTATTCTGGGTTGGTTGTGGGCTAAATTATTTAGTCCCTCCGAGTTATCGCTGCGTTTATTTTCCTCAATCGGGCTGGCGCTGTCCTGTTATATAATCTGGACGACCTTACGCCGTACGTACTCATTTGTAGCGGCCTCCATTGGTGTTCTTCTGCCGTTTTGTACGTCTACACTGGTTTTGTATCAGAATACCGAAGCCCGCATGTATGGTCTATACATGATTGTCGCTGCAGTAGGATTCTTTCTATACGATACAATTAACCGGCGCGAAAAACCGGGAACTCCGCTATTGGTCGCTAACGCGCTCATCCACGCGGCATTTATTCAAACGCACCTGCATGGTTTGTTCTTCAGCGGAGCCATCCTCGTATCGTTCATAGCAACTGACTGGTATGTTAACCGGTTCAGGCCCGCTATTTACATATCGATTGTGGTGGGCTGGCTTTCCTTTTTGCTGTACCTGCCTGCCTTTCTCATTCAGGTTGATGCGGGTACGCCCCGGACCTGGATCTACCTGCCCAGCCTGCGGGACCTGGCCGATACCCTTACCCTGGTCGAATATGGCTCAATGCAGTGGGATAGGCTGTTACCTATTACTAAACGAACCTGGCTCAGGTTGGCCATACTCCTCGCCATTCTTGCGGTGCCGGCCTGGGTCTTCGTTCGTTCGCTGGCCAAAATTTCCCGTTCTGAAATGAATCGGGGTAACAATCGGCAACAGATAAGCACCATGGTGCTGGCCTATGCCTTTCTGGCCGTTCCCGTGTTTGTGTGGTGCATTTCGTATCTGATAAAGCCCGTTTTCATGGACCGTTATCTGATGCCTGTACTGATTAGCTGGACCATTATACTGGCTCAACTGGTCACCTATTCGGGTCAGTTCGTTCGTCAATCGGGCCTGCTGGCTACAGGGCGTTTATCGCCTTCGCGTTGGTCACTGGTTGGTGGCGTCCTGTTTATCGGTATTGCCGTTTACGCATTAGCGGCTCCCATTAAGAATGCGGTAGCCCGTCACCAGGAGCAGCTTCCCGGCTTAACGGATACCCGTTACGGGTACGAATCGCTCCCGGTGGTAGTGACGTTTTCCAATGATTTCTTAAAGCGATTGTACTATTCTCCGAACCGCGACAGGTATCGGTTTATCCAGGATTTGCCGAGCGCACTGGATGAAGGCAGCGGTCTGTTTCCTCCGCAGGAGTACAAGCACCTGGATGCTCTGAAGCGCCGTTATCCCGATTACTTCAAGAATCAGATCATTCAAAGCGCCGATTTTTTGAAGACTACCAAACGCTTTCTGGTGCTGAACAGTAAAAACTACGCCAGGAAAATTTCGACGGAGCCACTACCTGGAAATCTGCAGCAGCCTCAATGGTTCATAAAGGTTATTCAAAACAATCCTGCCTATAAAGTTACCGAGTTAGGTGAAATAGACGATTACTGGAAGGTCCATTTGGTCGAAGCTCGTTGAGTAAATAATTCTGTCCTCATTTTGATACATTAAATTCTATAGACATGGTAAGTTATTCTATTGTCAGTGAACAGAATAAAGCTGATACCAAAGTATTGGGGTTGCGGGAAACATACCGGGATAAATATTGGCTGGAGCGTGATCCGATTTTGAAGGAACGCCTTTCCTGGCGTGCACAAACCTTCAGGCATATGGTTCATCTTGTTCCCGGCCAGACGATTCTGGAGTTAGGATGTGGTGTCGGCCTGTTTACGCAACGCCTGCACCAGGTATCCCGTGGCGAAAACCCAATAACAGCCATCACGTTCGACGATAAGCCAAGACCGGAAAACTTACCCGCCGATATAGAATTTTTGAACAGCACATCCATTCCCGGACCGCTGGAGGACAGGCAGTTCGATTTTATTGTAGCCATGGATTTGCTGGATAAGAGTAATTCGGCCTGGGTGCTGCAAAATATCTATGAACTATTGAAACCCGGCGGACAGATCCTGTTTTTTGAAAGTAATCCCTGGAATGTCGTTCTTCAGTTCCGCCGGTTTCTTACAGGGCTGGTTGGCCAGAAGGACCCGCGTAATCTGCTGAACCGATCGGAGCTCTACGAATTGATTTCGGAGATTGGCTTCGTCCGGGTCTTCGCCATTTGTAATGATTTTGTGTATGCGCCACTGAGTCGTCGGCTGGCCTGGATCTTACGAAACCTGTCAATTCTTCTGGAGAACGCTCCTGGTATCAAAACGCTGGCAGGTTCTATTCTGATTCACGCGCAGAAGCCGCCGAGGGTAGTGAGTCGGCCGGTGGTATCGTTATGTGAGCACCAGTCGCTCATGAAGTCTATTTCGGTGGTTATTCCCTGCTACAATGAGGAAATGAATATTATTCCGCTCGTTAAGGGACTAATGTCTATGTATGGCGACTATATCCACGAGATCATTCCCGTAGATGACAATAGTAAAGACCGTACGCGTGAGGTCATGGAAGAACTGGCTAAAACAGACAGCCGCATTAAGCCTTTCTACCGCACTCCGCCGGGTGGTGTCGGCCGGGCCATTGCCGATGGCTATAAGGTGGCGACGGGTAAATACATCCTGTCGATGGACTGCGATTTTCAACACTTGCTCCCCGAAATCCGGGACTTGTTCGACGCGGCCAATCAGGGTCATGATGTGATCGTTGGCAGTCGTTTTTCCCGGCAAAGTGTGCTGTTAAATTACCCGTTCATGAAGATTGTGGCTAACCGGGGCTTTCATACACTGGCCCGATTAGCCCTGCGACGCCCTTTCCGCGATTTGACCAACAACTTAAAACTCATTAAGCGGGAAGTAGTTGAAAAACTTGACCTGACACAGCCAGGCTTCTCCGTCAATGCCGAAACGGGCTTCCACCCGCTTATGATGGGCTATTTTGTGAAGGAGGTGCCCATTTCATGGATCAACCGCACACCCGATATGGGAGGATCATCTTTCCGCTTGATTAAAGTTGGTGGTGGTTACTGGCATGTTCTATGGAAGATGTGGAAGAAAAGCCTGGGGAAACGGCAGCGAATAAGCAAAGTGGACTCAACCGTTTAGATTCCTTTTCCGGAACACAACAGCGCAGGGGCAGATCGAACTAAGTTCGATCTGCCCCTGCGCTGTTACGGCTTTATCTGAATGACAGAATGGCTATTATTTCTCTATAACTAAATGAACAATTTTATGTATTAAGTTACCTAAATGATAAGTTATAAGTAAACTTTGGCATTATAAGTGCTGACTTGTTTGGTAGCGTTTTTGTCACTGTTCAGGCGTGATCATTACGCTCTCTAAAGTTTAGCACGCGCTTAATTAATTGATACTGCCAATGTTTCAAAAAATAGCTGTCTCATTGCTCTGGTCGACCAGTTTTCTGGTTGTGCTTATCTCTTGTAAAACGTCAATTGATTCGCAGCCAACCAGCACGGGTAAGAACATTGAATCGTTCTCATTCACAAACATAACGCCACCGGTTACCGCTGTTGTCGATTCCGTTATTCGCACCATTAGGGCAACTGTACCGGTTGCTACAGATTTAACGAAACTCTTACCCCGCATTACACTATCTCCTAATGCCATTGTATCACCCGCATCGGCAGTAGCGCAGGATTTTAGTAAACCCGTATCTTATACCGTTACGGGTATGAATGGCTTAACGCAGTCGTATACCGTAACGGTCAGCGTAGCCAGCACCATTGTTAATGGCGGATCGCTGGTGTATACCGGCAACGGAGCCGGAAATTTTTTCGCCGTTGATGGTGGAACCGGCGCGATAAAGTGGCGGGTCTCTACGGGGGCGTCCATTACGTCCAGTGCCTATGTGGCGGCTGGTATGGCATTCGTTGGCAATGAAAGCGGCAATATCTATGGTTTTGATGCGCTGACAGGGGCTCAGCGGTGGAAGTTCAGCACGGGAAGCAGCATTCTGTCGAGCCCGGTAGTTTCCGGATCGCTGGTCTACGCGGGCAGCGAAGATCAAAATCTGTATGCGCTAAACCTGTTGACAGGTACCCAGCAATGGAAATTCAGTACGGCAGGCGGGGTTGCGTCGAGCCCCGTTGTGGTCAATAAAACGATCTATGTGGGCAGTAAAGATCAAACACTTTATGCGCTCGATGCAGCCAGCGGCAGTCTACGCTGGAAGTTTAGTGCCGGCAATAAAATCACATCAAGTCCGGCCGTTGTGGGTGGTTTGCTGTACATCGGCACCAGCGACTATAACCTTTATACCCTGGATGCCGCTACCGGAGCCATCAAGTGGAAGTTCAGTACCGGTGGTCCGGTAACCTCAAGCCCAACCATCGCGAATGGTCTGGTATATATTGGGAGTGACGATTACACGTTTTATGCGCTGGATGCGGCTACCGGCAGCCTGAAATGGAAGTTTGGCACAAATGGCCGCATAACGGGCAGCGCAACTGTCGACAATGGCCTGGTGTATGTGGGTAGTGAAGATAAAACATTCTATGCACTGGATGCCGTTACCGGCTCGCAACGCTGGAAATACAGCACGGGCGGAATGATCAGTTCCAGCCCTGTCGTATACAATGGCTTCGTTTACCTGAGCGGGCAGGATACAAGTCTGTATTGTCTGAATTCGGCCACCGGCCTGTTGCGGTGGAAGACCCCTCTGGATGCCCGACTACTGGCAAGCCCTTGCCTGGCTACAACCAATTTAGTCCCCGTTGCGGCTGCCATTAGTGGTGGTCGTCAGTAAGGAGAAAATACGTAGACTTGCCGTATGGTAGGGTAGGCACTAACGCGCCCTTAACTACGTTTCTCTTTCATGTCATTCTTATTTTTCTGGAAAGAGTGGAGCCGGGCATCCCGGCTTACTTACCTATTTGCCTTTAGTTGCTTTGTAATCAGTCTTGTTAGCCTTGTCGTTGCTTGGGCAAAGGGCCTGGGAAATGTTGTTCACTGGGATGTGTTGAGCGAGCTCAATGAATTGCCGGTTACCTTTCAGCGCTTCTCCGACGGCCTGCTCGATTATCCGGTGAACGGCAAAGCGTATGTGGTTTCAGAACAATTTGTTGCTTCCGGCATGCAGGTACGCCCTGTGGTAGCCACTGCGTTTCTGAGTGGCATTGGTGTGGCTTTTGTCCTGCTGATGAGTGCCATTACCCGCTTCGATCGGATTCGGTATCTGGTCAGTATGGCGCTGTTGATTGTAGGGCTGGCATTTTTTCGCTGGGAAATGCTCGAAATTCCCGGCCTGGGCGGAAACTACGTCTTTCTCCTACTGGCCTTTCTATTTGGGTCGGTCAGCTATTATTTCCACGCTTTTCGGTCCGATCTTCCAATTTTGGTTCGATTGGGGGCCTTTGCGGGGCTGACGATCCTGGCGGCTGTTGGCCTGGGCCTTTTATCGCCGGTTCAATTTCCGGCCTTAGTACTGGTGAGCTATGGCATGCCAGTGTTGCTGGTGTTTAGCATAGGTTTCATCTTCTTTATCGCCATCGAAATTATTGCCGGTCTGGTCTGGGTCACATCGGCAGGCCGCTCAGATGGTGCGGGAGCGCAACGGCGTGTGTTGGGTATCAGTAACTTCCTGTTCATCAGTGGGCTCTATTTAGTTAACCTGATCCTAATCTGGCTGAAAAACACCCGCTCGATCGACTGGGATGTGCTGGCCATCAGCCCGTTTGTCCTTTATATCATTTCGGTAACGCTGGGTATCTGGGGCTTTCGTCGGCTAGTTGAGCAGCAGGAGGCTTTCTCGTTTCGCGATGTGGGGGCTTACGTCTATGCCGGTCTGGCGCTGCTGACCACGCTGACGATGGCCTATGCCTTTGCCACGGCCAATGACCCCCTGGTTGAGGTGTTTGAGGATGTGATCGTCTACACACATCTGGCGATGGGGGTAGTCTTTGTCGCCTATGTGCTGATCAACTTCCTGCCGATTTATCAGCAAAATCTGCCCGTCTACCGAATTCTTTACAAACCCAAACGCCTTGAGTTAAGCCTCTTTCGGGTGGTCGGGGTATTCGTCGTAGTGGTGCTGGTGGCATCGGGAGGGGCTATTACCTTTCGGCAGAGCATTGCCGGGTATTACAATGGTCTGGGCGATGTGTATATAGCCACTAATGAGCCGCAATCGGCCAATGCTTTCTATCAACTGGCGCTGGAGCAGGAATTTCAGAACCATAAGTCGAATTATGCACTGGCTTCGCTGGCGCTGGCGCAGAACAACCAGACGGCAGCTGCTTTCTTCTTTCAGCAGGCCATGCTGAAGCAGCCTCGGCCGCAGGATTATGCCGGGTTAAGTCAGACGTACCTGCAAACGAACCTGTTTTTCGAAGCCATTAAAATCCTGCAACGGGGCATTCGAACATTTCCTGCCAGTGGTGAATTACAGAATAACCTCGGCTTTCTGTATGCCCGGACCAGCGTGGCCGATTCCGCTTATTATTACCTGAAATCAGCCACCGCTGAAGCCAACCGGAAAGACGTTCCCGAATCGAATTTGCTGGCACTTTATGCGCGTAATCCGCAGGTTCTGGCCGCCGATTCCAGCCTGATCGCGGATAGGAAAAATCTGGATTACGAATCGTATCAGGCCAATGATCTTGCCCTTCGGTTAATTGCGCCCGCCAGGTCTGCCGAAACCCGGAAGCCTGCCTGGCTGGAAGGGGAGTCGGCTAAGCAGGGGCTTAGTGTGGGGCGCTTTGCCAGTTTGTACAATTACTCACTGGCCGAACAGCAACCCGATAGCTCGATAACAGGTATGCTTCGAAGGTTATCCGAAGATCCCGTCAATCAGGATTTTACGGACGATTTATTGCTCGCCCGCGCCGTGGCCGAATACAAACGGCATAACCACCCGGCGGCTTTTAGTCTGCTGAGTCAACTGGCTGAGGGCGATCAGCGAAATGGTCCCGGCTATCGCTCCATTACAGGGTTGTGGTTGCTGGAGCAGGGGTTGTACCAGCGGGCGGCCGAGACTTTCGGGGCAAACTCAGACACGACGTCCATCTATTACCGGGCGATGGCGTTCACCAAAGCCAATGACCCGGCCCTGGCGCAACCGTTTTGGGAGGTAGCGTCCAAAAGTGACCGGGCTGTAGCGGCTTTAAAAGAGGTACTTTACCAGGAACGAAAGCCACAGACCGATGTAGAAAAAGCGTTTTACGCCATTTACCGAACAGACGACCCCAACCGGGGCGCTTACTGGGAAACCATCCAGGAACCCAGCCTGAAAACGGTGGCGGGTGTGGCGCTGACAAACGACTTCCTCGATCAGTTGCAATGGCGTAATGCCCAGTTGGTGCTTTCGGGGCTGCCGGATTCGAGTCGGGTGAGCCCGGTGGCGGCTTCCATGCGTCACGTGGCGGCCATTCGCCTGTCGGCGTTCCGGCGGAGCGTGGGCTCGGCCGAGAGAATGGCGAAGGAGGCTATCTTGCCGCAGCATCAGGCCGAACGGGACTACTGGCTGGGCCAAACCTACGAGCGTACCCGACGCACGGCTCAGGCGCAAAAGGCCTATCAGCAGGCGTTGGCGCTGGCCCCCCTCAACGCCCAAATCGTGATGGCAGCCGCGCAGCTGGATCAGCAGCAGAAGAAATCGAAGGCCGCTTACGATCTGGTGCTGACAGCGTTGCCGTTCAATGAAGACAACGCCGATCTGCTCAAAACGTACATCACCTTATGCCTGGAACTCAGCCTGCCCGACTATGCCGAAACGGGCCTGGTCAAGCTTCAGGCGGCAACGACTCCCGCCGACTATCAGGCGTTTGAAGCGGCTTATCAGGAAAAATTAGCGTCAATCGAAAAGAATAGAGAGAAGTTTCTGCAATAAAGTAGATTTGTCTATTCTATCTCGACAAGCCATGAGCCACAAACTACATTGGATTAAAGAAGCGTTCAGTCGCCATCTCCAGATCATGCAGGATGGGCAGGTCGTGGGCGAAATGATCCGGGATGTTTTCAGTAACGACGTGACCGCTTCCCTCCATGGTGTTCAACTGCGGTTCGACGTCACTGGCTTTTTATTTCATTCAGTTAATGTTCATCGCGTTGATGCCGGCAACCAGATTATCGGCCATATTGAGTTCAGGTTTGGCAAACAGGCCGAGCTCAATCTAGCCTCGGGCGAAACGTACCTGTGGAAGCGCCATAACATGCTGATGCGGGAGTGGGACATGATTCTCGAAAAACCCGATGGCTCGCCCGAACGGGAGATTGTCAGTTATGATCTGACGCGTAAATTTTTTGAAGATGCCGGTGATATTACGGTGAACGAGGCCGGGCCGATGCCTACACTCGACGTCGTTATTTTAACGGGTTTGTTTATTCGCAATTATTTCCAGCGTCGACGTCGCGCTGCCGCAGCAGCTGCCTGATCAGCCAACCAACTATGAATATTATTGAAACCCGCAGTATTGCCAAGCGTTACGTAATGGGCACGGAGGTTGTGGAAGCGCTCAAATCCATTACGATCAGCATTCAGAAAGGTGAATATGTTGCCTTCATGGGCCCATCGGGCTCCGGAAAATCGACGCTGATGAACATCGTGGGTTGTCTGGATTCGCCCACCTCCGGGCAGTATATTCTGAATAGCCAGGATGTTAGCGGCATGGGCGAAAACGAACTGGCGGAGGTGCGCAACAAGGAAATTGGCTTTGTCTTCCAGACATTTAACCTGCTGCCCCGGCAAACATCGCTCGAAAACGTGGCTCTGCCGCTCATCTATGCCGGTTATAACAAAGCCGACCGGACAGAAAAAGCGATGATGGCCCTCAAAAACGTTGGTCTGGAAAACCGGGCGGGCCACCGGCCCAATGAACTGTCGGGTGGTCAGCGGCAACGCGTGGCCGTGGCGCGGGCGTTGGTCAATGACCCCAGTATCCTGCTGGCCGATGAACCAACGGGTAACCTCGATACCAAAACATCGTACGAGATCATGGACCTCTTCGACCAGATTCACAGCAAAGGCAATACGGTGATTATGGTGACGCACGAAGAAGACATTGCCGAATATGCACACCGCATTATCCGCCTGCGGGATGGCCTGATCGAAACCGACCGCGTGAATACCAACATTCGTAAAGCGCAGGCACTCATGCAGTCACTGGGGTAAAAAAGCGCGAAGAGGAGCCAAAACCATTTGCGGGTTATCGGGTTTAGTCTGTTTACGTTACTACATATGACTACTGGTAAGATGGTGCTGGCTCTCCTGGCTGTTTTTGTGCTTATCCAGTTTATCCGCCCGGAAAAAAACGAGTCAACGGGTGTTTCGGCGAACGACATTACGGCGAAGTATGCGGTTCCGGCCGCTGTGCAGGCCACGTTGAAGCGGTCCTGCTACGATTGCCATTCCAACAACACAACCTATCCCTGGTACGACCGGATTCAGCCCGTGGCGTGGTGGCTCAACCATCACATCGACGAAGGAAAACGGGAGCTGAACTTCTCGGAATTTGCCAGTTACTCCCCCAAAAAGGCAGACCATAAACTCGAAGAAATTGGCGAAGCCGTTACCGACGGCTGGATGCCTTTGGGTTCCTATCTGTGGATACACACCGACGCCAAACTGAAGCCCGAAGAGGCCAGACAGATTGCTGACTGGGCTAGTCAATTACGGTCGAAACTCGATGTCCCCGCCAGCGCAAAAGGTTCAGCGCATCACGAATAGGGTTGATGTATATTCTTGATTTGTAGGTGATTAACGTCTATAGCTTATTGTTAACGGCAGGTTGTTTGGGTGGTTGCCTTGATAAGCAGATAACCCGTTTATGCCCATATGTAGCCGTCCAGTCTACCCATCTGGTTGAAAGGCAGGCCCATAGGAAAGCCGTTCAGATTTACTAAGCAGCCTTGATCCAACCATCGGCTTCCATATCGGGTCCTTACCGGTAACTGTTCATCTTTTAGCGTATGAGACTTATTGGGATACAATTTTCCCTTCTGATACTGGTTTTACTGGCTGGTTGCCACCCTTCGGTAACTCCTGAAGAGAGTGAAACCGCCGATTATACCTATACAGAGGACTTAAGTAGGCTCAAACATGGTTTAAATGGTAAATGGACGTTGATAGATGTGACGGCCATGATCCCAAATCCCGCCATTCCGAACGTACAACTGGTTGTTGCCAACAACCGGATTACAGTTATTCAGGATGAAAAGCAAATTGATCAGGTCAGCTTTGAGATCATAAAAACGCAGAATTATCTCTATCTTAAAACCACAGCTCAGCCCGGCAAGGATAATTGGTACGTGCGCAATCCGGGTCTACGGGTTTCCAGCAATCGGCTGTTTCTGGATACGGGTATGGCCACCGACTTGCCTGGGTACATGTTTAAGCGAATAGAATGACTTTGATCGTATTAACGATTTACGAATAACAGCCGTTAGCCACTTTTCTATTTTATCCGGAAAGTCTCTTTATTTGATGGGCAGTTGTAGAACAGCGAGGCACAACCTTTACGAATAAGAACGAGTCTGTCAGCTATCAACCGGAAAACGCTATGAAACCAATTATCTCGATAGTACTAACCTTGGTTCTCTGTTCACTAGTACAAGCTTGTGAAAAGCCCGACTGTGGCTGCGCTCCTCCGTTAAGTTCAACGTTGATGGGTAAATGGGAATGGGTTAAAACGGTGTCTCCGAGTCGTACAGTTACGCCACAGACCATGAAGTATAGCCGTATTTTCCAACATGAAAATGATGGGAACCGAGACTACATTGCTTTCTATCAAAATGATTCTCTGTATTTGCAGTTAACTCAATCACGCACATTTTATCAGGAGGATAAAAAGCAGTTTACGGTTATGGAGCAATATGGAAAACAGTATTTAAAATATTATCTGTCAAAGGGTCCTGATAATGTAGCCAGGGAAATGCAAACCAGCGAGCTAATGGAGACATACCGTGAAGACGCAGATACGATCCGGCACTACTACAAATATGTTGGCCGTTAAGTTAGATTCTTTTAGAAAGGCTCCTCGCAGCTCAAACTTTCTTCTACAGTAAGTTTCTCTTGCCATAACGATTAGTTATGCAACTAGTCAAAGAAAAGTACAAAGCCTGACGTCTCATTATAGATGTCAGGCTTTGTACTTTATCGGAATATAGCTTTAGTACTTGTGCTCACTGATAGCCTTTTATCTTAGCAAAGCCTCGTACGAAAAGCCAATATAGTCCCAATGAAAGTGGTATCAGAACCAAAGGAGTTGCGGTAATGTATTTGGCCACCAAAGCTAGGACGATGGCTACACACCAAATACCAAAGAGATACTTTGCCCAGGGAAGTTTTGACATAATCTATCGAGTTAGCTTTACCACTGAAATAGGATTGATTATTAAATATATACAAGCCTTAGTGCTAGTCAAAGTTTGTACTCTTTAAAGACTCGTTTTATAACTAATGTGGCTGTTGCAAAAGTCGGAATAATCTTGAAATAGGCTGTTTGCCCCTGTGCTTTCGGTGTAAAAAGCACCCTGTGGCGACCTATTTTTTGGGATGCCCATTAGTCTACAAGACTTTTGTAACAGCCACATTACTTATACAACAAATGGAAGCCACTCTTCCAACCTTTTTAGAAAAGATGGAATCAATACTATACAACCCTTTTACTTTCTTGATCAGATGAAAAGATCTACTCTACTGATAGCCATTTTAGCTAGCTTTCTGTCCACTGCTCAAATGTGTGGCTCCAAGGATGATGTTAGTCCGGAAGGTGTCAGTTCATCTTGTTTTTCAGACAAGTCGCTGACAGACGTTTCTTGGCAGAAAGACCAATTGCAATTCTTTCAGAAACCTAAAAGTGGGCCGTTGAAAGTGATAGTATACACTTATAAAGACGAGTCTTTTTTGGCTTTCGAGAATGGGTTTATTAGTTCTCCTATGAGTTATGTCTTCGATTGCTCAGGAGCTACAATTGTTAAGCGTAGTATCAATTACAATGCTTTCTACAGTGAAGCAAAACAACTTAAAGTGCTCTTAGAAGGAAGCTATTAGAATTGTGTTTTCCCCTAGACACGAAACAGGTTACCTTTCTCAATTATTGTTTAAATCGACTAACATAAAGTGAGTGGCTGTTGGAAAAGTCGGTAACCGTAAAGTATACCTTTAACAAACGGCATTTTTGACCAGTTCAGGGTCTGGACCTAGCCGGCTCATCCAGCCTTACCGACCGATTTTACCCCTTTACAAGACAAAAATTACTCCACTGGCAACTGGCTTCATAGCCCTGTTGACTTTTGCAACAGCCACGCCACTTATATAACAGTTTCAATCATTGGTAGTAGAGTTAAAGCTTGTTAATTGATAGCGGTTTTTGGGATATTGTGATACCTTCACTGCCAAGACCTTCTAGCCTTCTATCTATGAAAAAGTTTCTATTATCTTGCCTTTTCATTAGCTGTAGCTTACTCGGCTCGGCTCAGATGAAAATCAGTAAAAACTCGATCCGGCTGGCCGCTGACTATACCACTATAGGAGTTACTGATCAACAGGCTACAGTGCGATATAGCCTTATCTATGCCCGTCATTTGTCTAATGATCGACTGACTTTGGAAAGTAGCCTAGGCTATGCATTTCATTACCTACCTGCTACTTCTTCTCACCAAGAAGCTCATTTTAGTCGAACAACCGCCGATTTTAGTCTTCTCTATACCATACTTAAAAGTAGCCGTCATGGGATACGGTTAGGAGCAGGTCCCTCGCTATGGTATCGACAGGAATCGGTAGCACTATCAACTGATACTCCCGTTTTACCAACTGGGGATGTAATAAAATTTTCGCTGACGAACCCTTATCAAGATGGCTTAAAAGCAGGCCTAAATGTGGTTAGTGAATACAGCTATTCACTGAGTTCCTGCTTTACGTTGGGAGGCAGAGTAAGTATGTTCTATGTAAACTCAAATATTATTCCTGCACTGGGTTTAACGACAGGATTTAATTTTTAAACTACTTGTATTTTTTGAGTAATAAGGTGGTATTCAGAATTTATTGATTTTTCGTTATAATTCCTTTACATAAAGTGAGTTATAAAACGAGTCTAGGAAAAGTACTAACTTACTGTGGGGCAGTTCGTTGTACTTTACCTAGACCTGTTATATAACTAACCTTTTATAAAGACATTAAAACTTATAGCTTTTCATTAGAGACAGCATAGAAATTGAAATTTTTCCAGCGATTCATATCTTGGGGTGAAAGCTTAATAACCTCCGTATTTTCGTCAAAGTCGCCAAAGTAATAAAGGCTATAATTGTGTTCGGCCACAATCTTATAGAGCTCCATTCGCTCATCAAGAGTTGCTTCGGAAAAGCACTCAGCGACTAGAGCAGGTTTATAGTGATCAATCAAGGATGATATTGACCGTATGACATCAATGTCATGACCTTCAACGTCAACTTTAATGAAGGATAGTTTTGGTAAGTACTCTTTGTAATATTGATTTAGAAAGGATAGCAAATTGACCCCTTGTACCTTCTCTTGCAGTTTGAACTTACCATGTTGATCGGCTTCTTGTTCAGTACTGGAAACACCTCCGTTACCAAAAGACGCTTCAGAGGATGAATAGATAAATTCTCCTTCTTCTTCAGTAACGGCATAACGTAAGGGAACAATGTTACTCTTTGACTTATTCAGTTGTGCATTAGCCTCTAAGATTTCGTAAGTCATAGGATTAGGTTCAAAACCTAATGTTAATCCTTCTCTACCAACCGCTATTGCCATTGGTACAGTTGTATCGCCAATATTGGCACCTACATCGATACAAAAGCTTCCTAAAGGAGCTAGTTGGCGGAAGAAGTTAATTTCTCCCTGGGAAATCGATTTGGCTGGTACCAGTGGATTTTTCCAGTTAGCAAACTCGACCAATCCTTCGGTCGTCAATTGAAACGAATTTACTTCGTGAGGGTATTTGCTAGTGACACGTCTTGCCTTCTTGCGAGCAAACGATTCTTTTAGATAGTTGAGCATAAGCCAATCAGTTTGAATACAAAGGACTGGCTTTTCGATCTTTGAACAAACTGTTACATCAGATAAATCATCTGTTATATAAGTGGCGTGGCTGTTGCAAAAGTCAACAGGACGATGAAGTCAGTGGCCAAGTAAGCCATTTTTTGCCTTATTAACAGGAGGAAATCGGCAACTAATCCAGGGCCATCACACCCAATGTAGACTTTTGCAACAGCCACTAATTTTATGTTACGCGATTATACATAGATTCGAGGTGTCGAATGCTATCTAGACTGCATAATGCGTTATTGGAAATTTATACTCTTAACTACAATTGTTTTACCTGTTATCAGTCAGGCCCAAATTGTAGATCTACCTGGAAAGCACACATCCTATTGGGCATTACGGGGTGGATATTTACGTACCTATCCTTTGATATCAGAACCAACTATTCCTAGTCCGAATCTTTATACTACTTTAGGAATTGGCCCCATCAATAGCTATTATTTAGGAATCGCCTACGCGAAGACATGGAATAAAATTGGCTATGTTATTGAAGGCACTATTCAACGTAGAGGAATGACGGGAGTTGATCTGAGTCAGTTTAGTAAATTTTCCCCTACTAACAGCTACTATTATCTAAATCTAGCGCCGTCGGTTCGTTATAATCTCGTCGAAAAGCTGGCCATTCAGTTAGGTCCTGAAGTTAATGTTCTGCTTGCCAAACAGTCAGCTTTTGCTAATTCTAGATTAGTCGAAATTGGTGCATTTACTCGCCTAAACTACACCATCAGCGATCTGACGTTGCAGCTTGGTGCTAGTCATGGATTTACTCCCTATTCAACCTCTAAGCTTGTCAATAAGGATGTGTTTAACTTACGCAGTACTACTCTACAGGTTGGTATTTCTTATCGGCTAGATCATCTCCGATTGTAACAGAGTTTTTGTTGTATAAGTACAATTATGTTAATTGAATGGTAAAAGTGCAATTAATTATAAAAATAATTTAGCAAAAAGATGTCTATTATGCATCTCGCATAACAAAATCGACGCCGTTCATATGTCATGATAATATTGATATAATAACGCTTACTTTGTTTTTGTCTATGATACTAATGCACTCTTTACCATAGACGCTGAGTAGATGTTCAGCAGCCGTAACGACTAACCACTACTTTTCTTTTAGTATAAAGTTAACCAATTAACGCTACTCAGTATCAACTGAAAAAGCCCACCCGCCTAACGATTTTAACGTTTTCGGGTGGGCTTTTTTGGGAGTAAATGACCTTACGCTTTTAAATTAATCTTACGGCCTGTTTCGGCGGCCTGGTAAATGGCTTGCAGCAGTTTAACGTCGCGCAGGCCTTCGGCACCCGTAACGTGGTCGGGGAGTTGCTTGCCGTCGAGGAGGTCTTTGCACACGCCGTCCATGTGGGCGGCCTGGTGGTTCACAATGGGCATCTCGATGGGGCCTTTGCTCGTGCGCCCTTTCAGCGGACCATAGCCGAAGGCCGGAGACAGCTCAAACCAACCCTTTTCGCAGGAGGCATAGAGCCGTTCGACGCCCGCCGTGTAGCTGGTCGATGAGTTGGCAACGGCACCGCTGGGAAACTGAAACTGCCAGAACATCGTCTCTTCAACCTCCTTAAACTTGTCGGGTTCGGTTTTTGGCGAAAATTGGGCCGTTACCGAAATGGGTTCTTCGCCCGTTACGTAGCGCGCGCCCTGAATGGCGTAAATACCAACGTCCATCAACGGGCCACCGCCTGCAAAGGCTTTCTTCATCCGCCATTGCGTCGGGTCGCCAATCCGGAACCCGTCGCTGCTCTCCACGAACTTAACGGCTCCGAATACTTTCTCCTGTCCCAGTCGCATCACCTCGCGGGTGAATGGCTCGTAGTGGAGACGGTAACCCACAGCCAGCTGCTTGTTCGCCTTTTTGCAGGCGTCGATCATGGCCTGACATTCTTTCGGGTAAATCGCCATCGGCTTCTCACAAATGACGTGCTTACCCGCCTGAGCTGCCCTAATGACGTACTCGGCATGCATGGAGTTCGGCAACACAACATACACCACGTCGATGTCCTTGTTATCGGCAATCCGGTCGAAGTTTTTGTAGTCGTATACGTTCTCCTTGGGGATATTGTATTTCTGCATCCACTCGGTGGCTTTGGCCGGTGTGCCCGTCACGATACCCGCCAGACGGCAGTTTTGGGTCTGTTGCAGAGCCGGTGCCAGCAGGTTTTTGCTGTAATAGCCCAGTCCCACCAGCGCGATCCCCAGTTTACGACCCGGCTGAGCGGATCTGGTGGCATCGAGTTTGGTGACCAGCGAATGAATGCGGTTGTATTCTTCCTGTTGCGAAAGACTTTCGCCAAAGCCAAGGAGTGGTAACGAGAAAGCCGATGCACCTGCACCGAGGTTACGTAAAAAGGTGCGTCGGGAATTAAGGTCGTGATTTTTCATGAGTATCCGTTTAGGGGAGACTCTAAAGCCAGTGAATAGAATAGGCTCTAGCGTGCCTGCAAAAGCAGCGACGCCGGTTTTTCTACCAGCGTCGCTGCTCTGTTATATAGGATTTACTGTAAATATGACTTTTGCAAAAAAACATACTGTATTTACACCAGTCCAATCTGAATATCGGTTACACAATTCGCCTGATTTTCCAGATCAACCACAGCATAGACCTCACGAACGTAGCCATCATTCTGATACCCGTCGCGATAAAGCTGAGCGAAGAGCACCTCGTACACCTGACCAAGATCGCTCCAGGCACCCTGATAGGTATGGCTGGCACAACGAAAGGAGGGAAATGTAGCGTATGTAAACTGCGCAGATGGAAGACCCGGCTGGCTGACGGGTAACACGATCTCCAGCTGAAACTCATTTGTCTCGTTGCCGTTGACACCCGTGTATATCCATTGAATAGGGCCACACACCTCCAGACCAAGCCGAACCGCTTCCTGATGAAGGGCCCGACCCGTGCCGGGAGCGTACTCCGACATGGTTAGCAATGTGGTTCGTGTGGTGAAACAAAGGGCCGTAAACGCCTTCGTTTCCTTGATGATAAGCGCTTGTTCCGGGATGTTTAGTTGTGTTGTCATGATTTGTTGTCCTAAATGAATAACCATGACAAAAATAATGGTGGGTTGTGACAGCCCTATGTCAGTAGGGTTTTGGCGAATTATTGGCCAGTGAAGCTTGTCTTCGCTGCTGAACGGCCAGTAGGGTGATGATAACGCCCAGGGCTATCGGAAAGAGCCCAATAACGCCCAAAGAGCCATCCAGACCGTTGGGTCGCATCAGTAAAACATACGACAGACCCCCGGAGATAACGACACCCAGAAAATAGATCAATTTGCCCGATAAACTAATGCTCGACCCCACACCCGACTGCATGAAGGAATACATGGCCTGTACGACCTGGATGAACGCGTACATCATCGCCCAAAAGCTCAGGGTTGACAGAAATCCATCTGTATCCTGTTTTGCCGTGACGAATAAGGCGATTCCGAAGGCCACGTCAGACAAACTTCGGAGCAGCTCCCAGATATAATTACGATCTCTGCGCACATTATCGAAGGTGTAAACGAGCCCAAGTACCCCCGCTGCCAGCAGAAGACCGGCAACCAGTTGAGCCGACGAGCTGGTGAAGTCATTGGCAAACAGAAAGAGGCAAAGGCCAATGGACATATAGAGGAGGCCTCGAACGATCAATAGCCACCAGTTTTGAGTTGGATTTGAATTTTCCATAACGTTGAGTTAGTTAAATTGAGGGTTAATGAGTTGTATTTTTCGGCCTGTCGGCAAACCTACGGATGGGTATGCGCCGGGCCCGCTTCATTGACTACGTTCAACTGGCGTACTTCGCCGTGCTGCCAGGCGTTGGCTCCGGGCAAAATGGCCGGTGCGAGAATATCGGCCCGGTTTTTCTTGTTCTCCTCCGTCGATACGCCGAATCGTTTATCCCGGTCGGCCACCAGTTTGGGGTCCACCTGGCCGTCTTTGGTAAAGCCCATCATGATCATCGGATGGCCAACTGGCAGGGTTAGTTCGCGGTCGGTATGCCAGGTATGGAACGTTTTGCCGTAGGTAGACACCAGCTTCTCCATCAGTTCATGCTCGGCCACCGCTGGAACGCCGGGCGCTATCAGTTGACCTGATTTTACTTCATGCACATGGCTGTGCCAGAGTTTCTTTTCTTCGGCGGGAAGGGTCCTGAACAGTTTCTCGGAAACGATGTATTCGATGCCCATGATCTTGGCGTTCTCGCCGTTGCCGTCATAAATGACGCACTGGGTCAGGTCTTCATTGATGGCCGAGCAGTAGTGATGCGCTTCCATCTGGCCATCCATGTGGCCGTTATAAAAATGAAAGCCGTCCAGATACATGTTCAGCTTGTTTAGTGGAGCTTTGTTCTGAAGCAAATCGGCTCCTGCTTCCAGCGTTTTTGTTTTAGCCGTTTTTTCTTCGCCGGGCGACTGAACATTCGACGCGGTGTTTTTGCCTCCACAGCTTAGTAAAGTCAGCCATGCTGCCGCTGGAATGATAAACCGGAAAGTGGACAAGTCCATACGCATAGTTGTTGAGCCAGTGTTTATTTATCCAATTACATATGTAGATTAAGTTGTCTAAACGAGTGTTGTACTTCATTGTTTTGCCACCTATAGGTTTGCTAGGTAACTCGTCAGGCCAGCTTGTCGAAGGGGCATGTAAGCAACAAGCCAGCCCTATTCAAGGGCTGGCTCGCTCATACGGTGAAGCCGGGTTTGAAGAACCTGACGTCATAATAAGCCCGTATTCGTATCAAGTACGCAACTTACCCGCAATCCTGACGCCAACGGGAGAGCCATCGGCATAAAAGACTGAATGAGGTGGCTGAGAAAGAAACGGGTGAAAGGCGTCGCCGTATAACCCGGCAATATCGGCGTCGAAAAATGCATCGCGGGTGTCGGCCACTTGCCAGGACACATGCTCCACCTGATACTCATGGGTTGTGCGCTCATTCAGTTTATTGTAGCCCCAATAGTGTTCGAAAATAAAGGTTTCGGCACTGTCCATCGGGCGTAGCGTGTTGCCGACCGTAGCGCCCAGGGCATTCCAGCGGCCTTTGTGCTTCCACTCATAACGAATGGCTGTATCATTGTCACCGGCCGGTTCGATGCGGTGGCGCATCGGCATAGCACTGTACTTTTCGTTATACAAGGTATTGGCGATCACCGTTATGATCGGTCGAGGAACAATCTCGCTAACGAAAACGGTGCCGCGTTTCCAGACCTGCCCGTCGAAATGCCGAACGTAGAATCGGAGATTAACTTCCTCAAAGTTGACGTGCCACGGCCATTTTATGCCCAGCACGCGGGTCTCCAGAAACCGGAAGCCAACCATACTGACCAGCGCTTTGCCTTGCCAAAGATCCAGCTCGGTAGTGGGTGGCAATAGGGGTGTCAGTACATCGGGGCTAACTTCATAATTGAGCATCAGCAGATTTCGCCACTCTGCCGTAAGGAACGTTTGGACTTTCATAGTAAATAGACAACAGTCTGTAAAGGTGGTGGGTTTTGGTCAACAAAAAAGCCGTTCCCTGACAGAAACGGCTTTCTTTCAGACCTATAAGGTTTTAGAAACCTTATAGGTCTAGATAAATAACGCTAGAAAATATACTTGTTCTCGGCAATCATGGCGTCGGCAATCTGGCGACGGGCGTCTTTCAGATTCATCGGTTCAATTTTCGTGAACCGTTTCAGACCCATCAGCATACCGCGTAGCTCATCGCCTTCGGCAAAGGAGGTGATGGCTGCCCGGCCGGCATTGTTCACTTTTTCGACGGCTTCGT
Organism: Spirosoma aerophilum; assembly: GCF_054782495.1. Lineage (NCBI taxonomy): Bacteria > Pseudomonadati > Bacteroidota > Cytophagia > Cytophagales > Cytophagaceae > Spirosoma > Spirosoma aerophilum. The sequence continues at coordinate 346,142 of NZ_BAAGSJ010000017.1, forward strand.
GCAGGTAAACCAGTGCCATTTGCTTTTGGAGGGCAACCGATTCTTCACCCTGAATGCCAATGAGCTTCTCAACACGCAGCAAAACGGATTCAGCCACGTAAATCTCAATAGCCATATCGGCCACGTTCATCAGAATTTCCTGCTCGCTGGAGAGGTTCATCATGAACTTCTGAACCGCGGCACCCGCTACCATGAGGGCGGCTTTCTTGAGGTTCCGAACAACTTTCTTCTCGGCAATAAATACGCCCTCTTCCTCGTCGGAATTGAAGTCGGGGATCGACATGATCTCTTTGGCAACGGCCATCGCTGGCCCCATCAGGTCGAGTTCGCCCTTCATCGCCCGCTTCAGCAGCATGTCTACCACGAGCATTCGGTTGATTTCGTTGGTGCCTTCGAAAATCCGGTTGATACGGGCATCACGGTACGAGCGGTCCATGGGCGCATCGGCGGAGTAGCCCATGCCGCCATAGACCTGAACACCTTCATCGACCACGTAATCCAGTACCTCGGAGCCGTGTACTTTCATAATGGCGCACTCGATCGAGAACTGCTCCAGCGCTTTCAATTTAGCCGAAGCATCGTCCAGCCCCTGGCTTTTCAAATCTTCAATCAGGTCGTCGATATTCTGGCCAGCCCGGTACGACGCTGTTTCCGACGCATACACTTTCAGCGCCATTTCGGCCAGTTTGTGCTTAATGGCGCCAAACTGCGAGATGGCCGTTTTGAACTGCTTCCGTTCGTTGGAATACCGGATGGCATTGTTGATGACCTCTTTCGAGCCGCCAATGGCCGCAATACCCAGCTTGATCCGCCCAATGTTCAGGATGTTTACGGCGATTTTAAAGCCGTTTTCCCGCGAAGACAACAGGTTTTCAACGGGTACTTTACAGTCGTTGAAAAAAATCTGACGGGTGTCGGAGCCTTTGATACCCATTTTGTGCTCCGGCTCATTCATGGTAATGCCTTCGTAGCCACGCTCCACAATGAATGCCGACAGGTTTTTGTCCGCATCGATCTTGGCAAAGACGATGTACACATCGGCGAATCCACCGTTGGTGATCCACATCTTCTGGCCATTCAGCACATAGTATTGACCATCTTCGGTCAGGGTTGCTTTCGTCTTACCGGAGTTGGCGTCAGAGCCGGAATCTGGTTCGGTGAGGCAGTAAGCTGCTTTCCACTCGCCGGATGCCAGTTTTGGCAGGTATTTCGATTTCTGGTCTTCGTTGCCGTAATACACGATTGGCAGGGTACCGATACCCGTGTGTGCAGACAAGGCCACCGAAAATGAGTGACCGGCGCCGGTTACTTCGGCAACCAGCATGGAGGTGTTAAAGTTGGTGCCAAAACCGCCGTATTGCTCAGGTACCGATGTACCCAGAATGCCCAGTTCACCAGCTTTATCCATTAACGAGGAGATCAACTCGGGTGATTTGGCGTTATCAATTTCATTCAGACGCGGCCAGATCTCCCGCTCCAGGAACTCGCGGCAAGTAGCCGCAATCATCTGCTGCTCTTCAGTAAATTCTTCAGGGATAAAAACCTGTGCTGCCTGCGTTTCTTTGATCAGAAATTCGCCCCCTTTCAGAGAAGCTTTTGGTTCTGTCGCAATCATGTTGAAAAAGGTTTATTATGCTTGCATACTAATTCGTAAACAAATAAAATCATTTCAAAATTAGTATGCAAGCATACTAATAATTTTTTTAGCGATGAGGAGGGCATTTGATGGAGGCCAGCAGCAGATAATGGATGGAGAGCTGAGCAGTCACATAAAAATCATTGCCGACCGCCCCTCGCCGTACATCGTTTGGAACGTTGATAAGCGTAGTTAGCAGAGACGTTCTATCGTCGCCGGTCCGGGCGGCCGTGTTCTCGAAGCGACGATCAGATAAAAGTTTTGACTGCGGGTTGGGCAAATCCTTCGGGTTCGGATACATCCCGCCTACATCGTCGAGGTAATCGGTAAACGTGTAGCGAACGTTAACTTCAGCCGCCAGATTCAGCCGTTCGGCCAGTCGCCAGCGGAGGCCTGCTCCGGCGGGTATGGCCAGTGTAATGAGCGGGTAAGGCTTGCTGTAGCCGGGTTGCCCCTGCCCTTCGGTGCCCAGCGGTTGCAGGGAGACCCAGCCAGATGTTTCCCGCTCTGCGACATTGGTGGGCAAAAGCGCCTTCGGATTATGGGCAATTACGGCCACGCCCAGTGTGAGGTAGGGTGTAAGTGCCGGGCGCTTGTTGGCATGTATGGTTTCTGGTTTAAACTGATACACACCACTTACGGCGAGTTCCTTCACATCATTACGAAAGTGCAGGTTGCGCTGAAACTGGATGGGATGCAGGTTTGGGTCGGCTTCATTATATGTATAATCATCACCGATCAATCGCATCCATGTGAAGGAGGCTCGTGCGGCAAAATACGGGCTTAGATGATGTGTGAAGCTCACTCCGGCATTCCAGCGGGGTAGTGGGTAAATGCTTTGCGCTAGTTGACTGGGAGGGGCCAGCTCGCCCAGATAGAGGGCAGCACCACCGCCAATACCTATTTCAGAGTACGGAATAGGGCGTTTGGAAGAACGTTTCTGGGCATAAGTTCCAGACAGGAATAAGCATACAAATAGGCATGTGAATAGTAGTCCTTTCATGAATATACAGTGGGTAAGTAGCCAAATTTAATCAAATATAACCTTATGTGCGTTGGCATACGTAAATCACCGTTATCATGGGTTTGGTTGATACAAAAAAGCCGAATGCCAAACTGAAAAATCAGTTTGGCATTCGGCTTTCAAACTCACCAGTTGCTATTCAACTCGTGATTAATTCTTATTGACTGTCTGGTTTTCGGGCATAGCGGATACATAACCGGCAGTTAACTACTTTCACCAGTTCCCCGATCACTAATGCACTTATACTTAATTTAACGTGAATAACGGCTGTATCTAGGTTAAATCAAATCCTTTTGCACGCCTAATGCAATAATTTTTAACCACAGAGACGGTCCGCCGTTGCGGCACAAAGCGCACAGAGGTTTATTAGGGCACTTTCTTTCCCCATTACCTCTGTGCGCTTTGTGCCGCAACGGCGGACCGTCTCTGTGGTTAAAAAAGATCTACTGACTCTATGTATAAGCTAAATTTTGATCGAGCCAACCCATTATTCACGTTAATTTAACCGCTCAAAAATTCCGGCTACACCCTGCCCGCCACCAACGCAGGCCGATACCATACCGTATTTCTGATCGCGACGGCGCATTTCGTTCAATAACTGTACCGATAGTCGGGCGCCAGTCGAGCCAAGTGCGTGACCTAGCGCAATGGCACCGCCGTTCGGGTTGATCTTGCCGGGGTCCAGACCCAGCTCCTGAATAACCGCCAGCGCCTGAGCGGCAAAGGCCTCATTCAGTTCGATCAAGTCGATATCGTCTTGCTGTAAACCCGCTTTTTTAAGTGCGATGGGGATAGCTGCTACAGGTCCGATCCCCATAATTCGAGGCTCGACACCGGCCGTTGCATACGAAACCATCCGGGCTATTGGTTTTACGTTCAACTCATTGACCAATCGCTCGGACATAACCACCACAAAAGCGGCTCCGTCGGATGTTTGGGACGAGTTACCAGCCGTGACCGACCCACCCGCTGCGAAAACGGGTCTTAGCTTCGCCAGACCTTCGGCACTGGTGTCTTTGCGGGGGCCTTCGTCCTGGGCAACGGTCCACTCACGGGTTTTCTTCTTATTCGTCTCGGCATCGAAATACGTTTCGCTTACCTTGATGGGTACGATCTCGTCGCTGAATTTTCCGTCTTTCTGAGCGGCCAGTGCCTTCTGGTGGGAGGCATAAGCGAACTCATCCTGCGCGTCGCGGCTGATGTTAAACTGTTGGGCAACCTGTTCGGCCGTTAGCCCCATACCAATATAATAATCGGGGTGTGCTTTGGCAATTTCGTAGTTGAGAGCCGTTTTCCAGCCCATTACCGGTACCATTGACATGGATTCGGTTCCTCCGGCAACGATACAATCGGCCAGACCGGCATGTATTTTCGCGGAGGCAATAGCAATGGCTTCCAGACCTGAGCCGCAGTAGCGGTTAATGGTCATGCCGGGAACACTATTTGGCAATGATAACAGGGCAATATACCGGGCAATCTGCATACCCTGCTCCGCTTCGGGAACAGCGTTTCCAACGATCAGATCTTCTACACGGGCTGGGTCGAGGTTGGGTACCTGACTCAACAAATGCTTGATAACTTCAGCCGCCATATCATCAGGGCGGGTAAAACGGAGTCCTCCGCGAGGGGCTTTCCCCACGGCGGTGCGGTATCCGGCTACAATGTATGCGTCCATAAAATGCGATGTTGATTTACTGGTTCAGCAGGCAACTCAAAGCAATAACTATTTTTTTGGGCGGAAAATTACAATCTACCTGTAAATTATTATGCAAGCATACTATTTTCTTTTGACTTGTGCAACTACTGAGCACATGCCTGTTTCCATTCATTCTCTTTCTGTTGAAAAGAAAAAAGCCGCTTCGTGAAGCGGCTTTAAAAGGAGGAAAGTCAGCAATAAACCAAACCTGGCAGGACTGCCTACACGGTTAAAAGTGGCGATCACCGGCTTCGCGTTTGCCGAGCATAACAGCGCCCACCATAGCGACAAGAAACAAGACCGAAGCCAGCTCAAACGGTAAGATGTAGTCACTGTAAAGCAGTTGTCCGAGGTTTTCAACAAGACCCGTTTTAGCACTGAACGTAGCTTGAGTAACCGTAGGTACCTGAGCGCTTTTGGCCCGGAAAATAGTAATCAGCATGATCATCAGCATACCACCGACAATCACTGAAGCCATTTTGGTCAGGTTCGTTTTCGATTCTTCGTCCTCCTTGCGCAGGTTCAGGAACATGATCGTAAACAAAAACAGAACCATGATGGCACCTGCATAAACGATGATGTTCACCGCTGCCAGAAACTGCGCATTAAGCAGGATATAGTGCCCAGACAGGCAGAAGAACGTGGCGATAAGCGCTAATACGCTATAAATTGGATTGCGGGCCGTAACAACGCCAATAGCACTAAACAGCGTCAGTACCGTTAACCCTAAAAACAGGTAGCCGGTACCCGTCAACGATTTGAAAAAGGTTATGAATTCAGTCATGATTCGGTCAAATGGAGAACGATGGGGAACGTAAGGCCAGGTCCTAGGTAGCTGCTCTGGTCAGGCTTGGTTCGGTTGGCGTAGCCTGGACTTCGGAGTTAGCGATACGGATATAACGGTCATCCATTTTTTCGACAAGTTTATCCTTTCCGTAAATGACATCGTCCCGCTCCATAAATACCGGTACCATACGATCGTGACGAAGGTAAACGGCCTGTTTAGGGCAAGCCTCCTCGCATAGACCGCAGAATATGCAGCGCAGCATATTGATCTCGTAAACAGCCGCATATTTCTCTTCACGATACAGGCTTTCTTCGCCTTTCTTGCGTTCGGCAGCGACCATAGAAATGGCTTCGGCCGGACAGGCAACCGCACACAGACCGCAGGCTGTGCAACGCTCGCGCCCCTGCTCATCCCGTTTCAGAATGTGATGTCCGCGATAGATGGGCCCAAGGTATTTTTTTACCTCCGGGTATTGGATCGTCGGCTTTTTTCGGAAAAAGTGGCTGATTGTGATGGCCAGACCCCCAACAATGGCGGGCAGGTACATCTTCTCCGCCAGCGTCATTTCCTTATTGCTGACTTGTTTAGATCGATTCGTTAGTTGCATCCTTTTCGGTATTCGGTTTATGGTAATCTGTAGTCAGGGTGCAAGGTCGGCCTTGCTGCGGAATATCGTACCCTGACTACTGTAAACCAGTTAACTTAAACGGTTCCCTGCGGAATTACGGCTCCTTTTGGCGCCCGTGATGATGATACCAGGACCATACCCACCATGACGATAACAATCAGCCAGGTAGAATATTTGAAGTCATACAGCAAACCAGCACCCGTCAACACGACATTCAGGATCGACAGGGGGATGAGTGTCTTCCAGCCCAGGTTCATCAATTGGTCGTAGCGGAAACGCGGCAGCGTCCAGCGAACCCACATAAAGAAGAAGATGAAGAAGAAGATCTTGCCGAAGAATACGACAAAACCAATGGCTGTGGCTATGTTATGTCCGGTAATGACACCCATCGAATTTTCGAGCGCGCTACCTACTTCGTTCATGAACGGGTAATGGAATCCACCGAAATAGAGCGATGAAATGAAGGCCGATGACACAAACATGTTAATGTATTCGGCAAACAGATAAAAGCCCAGCTTCATGGAGCTGTATTCCGTGTGATAGCCGCCCACAAGCTCTGTTTCGCACTCCGGTAAATCGAAGGGTGTACGGTTACACTCGGCAAATGAACAGGTCAGAAAGATAATGAATCCAATAGGCTGGGTGAAGATGTTCCACTCAAAGAACGTCGCCTGCTGATCGACAATGGCCCGCACGGACAGGGAGCCGGTCATCATCAAAATAGCGATCATCGAAAGACCCAGCGCAATTTCATAACTGATATTTTGCGAAGCAGCCCGGATAGCGCCCAATAGCGAGAACTTGTTGTTAGAGGCCCAGCCACCGACCATCACACCATACACGCCCAGCGAAACAACCCCGAATATGTACAGTACGCCGATGTTGATCTCGATGCCCTGCACAGGAATGGAGTAGTTGTCAAACCGGATGCTGTCGCCAAATGGAATCACGGCACTCGACATCAGGGCTGTTAACATGGCTAAACAGGGACCCAGAATAAACAGCCATTTGCTGGCCTGCGACGGAATAAAGTCTTCTTTGAAGAACATCTTGCCCGCATCGGCAATGGGCTGTAAAAGTCCCCACGGACCCGCCCGGTTCGGTCCCAGGCGATCCTGTAAAAAGGCCGCTACTTTCCGCTCTGCGTAAGTAGAGTAAGTCGCAATCAGAAGGGTTATCCCAAAAATCACCAGGATAATGATTCCTTTTACGAGTAATACGGTTAAATCCATGTCTAAAAATTTTGCTTCTCTATGTTCGGCAGGCTTTCGAAAATCGCCTAAGGGTTAACCCGCCAAAACTATAAACTGAATTCCTATAATTGATCAGGGTTCGGGTTCAAGCGCCGAGGGTAATACCTTCGCGAACCGTTCGGCAGGCAACTGCTGAATGCCCAGTTGCGACGTATCACGCTTGTCGTCGATAGGCTTGTAGTCTGCAGCTGCCAACCGTTCGCCAAAGCTGGGTTTGATCGTATCGGCCCGATACTTGTTGGCCGAGATGACCGAACTCCGCGATACTTTGGTTGGCCCTTCAATCGTCCAGTCGCTGGTTTTCTTGGTCTCGAAGCGGCAGGTGTTGCAAATGAACTCCGTTACCTCGCTCCATTCGTTCTTGCGGGCGGTTACCCGAATCACTTCGTCGCCCCGATACCACAGGGTTACATTGCCCGAGCACGTGGGGCAATCGCGGTGAGCATCAACGGGCTTGGTAAACCATACGCGGTTTTTAAACCGGTAAGTTTTGTCTGTCAACGCGCCAACCGGACAAACATCAATTACATTGCCCGAGAAATCGTTGTCGATTGCTTTCTCGATATACGTGCTGATTTCGGAGGCATCGCCCCGATTCATGACTCCATGCACACGCTTGTTCGTGATCTGGTCGGCCGTATACACACAACGGTAACACAGAATACACCGGGTCATGTGCAGTTGGATATTCGGGCCGATATCACGTTTTTCGAAAGTCCGTCGATCTTCTTCGTAGCGGGTTGTTGCTTTACCATGATCGAAGGCAAAGTTCTGGAGGTCGCACTCGCCGGCCTGGTCACAAACCGGACAATCGAGCGGGTGATTCAGTAACAGAAATTCAACGACACCATTGCGGGCATCAATAACCTGCGGACTGGTTTCGTTTTCAACGATCATGCCATCCTGAACGGCCGTCAGACACGACGCAACCAGTTTGGGCATGGGCCGTGGATCTTTGGCCGATCCGGCAGCCACCCGTACCAGACACGCCCGGCATTTGCCACCACTACCTTTCAGGGGCTGGTAGTAGCACATGGCAGGAGGAGCTACTGCCGGACCAATTTTGCGAGCGGCCTGCAAGATGGTTGTTCCCGGCTCCACTTCAACTTCAATTCCGTCAATAGTGACTTTTAATAGTTGCGGCTTTACGTCTTCCATATTGTGTACTGCGGCTGTAAAGCCGCAAATCATCCTTTTCTAAACGGCTTTTGGCCGGGTTACTATTATACCAATGCCATCTCACCCCGATAAACGGCGCCCGGTTGCGTGGCTTCGGTTGGGTGGTCAATATGCCACTGAAACTCATCCCGGAAGTGACGAATGGCGCTGGCAACGGGCCAGGCCGCAGCATCGCCAAGCGGGCAAATCGTGTTTCCTTCAATTTTCTTCGCCACGTCGACCAGCAAGTCGATATCCTGCTGATGGCCATGACCGTATTCAATGCGGTGAAGCACTTTCTCCATCCAGCCTGTTCCTTCGCGGCAGGGGCTACACTGACCACAAGACTCATGGTGGTAGAAACGCGAGAAATTCCAGGTATTGCGAACAATACAGGATGTTTCGTCAAACACAATGAAACCGCCCGAACCCAGCATGGTGCCGGTTGCAAAGCCGCCATCCGACAGTGACTCATAGCTCATCAGGCGTTTCTCGCCATTAGCCAGGGTCAGGGCCAGATTGGCCGGTAAAATGGGGACAGATGAACCACCCGCTACGAGTGCTTTAAATTTATGCCCCGGCCGGATACCACCGCACCATTCATCGGCATAAATAAAATCTTCTACCGGAACGCCCAGTTCTATCTCATACACACCCGGCTTATTGATATGACCCGATGCTGAGATCAGTTTGGTACCCGTACTGCGGCCAATGCCGACACCCGCATAGGCATCGCCACCGTTGTTAACAATCCAGGCCGTAGTGGCAATGGATTCTACGTTGTTAACTACCGTTGGGCACTGGTATAGTCCTTTTACAGCCGGGAAGGGGGGCTTGTTCCGGGGGTTTCCCCGTTTCCCTTCCAGCGATTCCAGTAAAGCGGTTTCTTCTCCGCAGATATAGGCACCACCGCCGGGCTGCACGACAAGTTCGAGATCATAACCGCTGCCCAGAATATTTTTACCTAAAAAACCTTTGGCTGTAGCTTCGGCAATGGCTTTTTCGAGGATATGGATCACGTACATCAACTCACCCCGTACATAGATGAATGACTTGTTGGCACCCAGCGCGAACGATGAGATAATCATTCCCTCAATCAACAAGTGAGGGATGTTCTTCATCAGGTAATGGTCTTTAAATGTACCCGGCTCCGACTCATCGGCGTTGCAGACGAGGTAGCGGGGAACGCCTTCCGGCTTGGCCAGAAAGCTCCATTTCATACCCATTGGAAATCCGGCACCGCCCCGGCCCCGAACACCCGCTTTTTTAACTTCTTCAACAATGGCCTCGGGCGTCATTGTCTTTATCGCCTTTTCTACGGCCGTGTAGCCGCCCTGCTTCCGGTAAACATCGAACGTTTCAATGCCCGGAACGTTGATATGCTCAGTTAATATTTTGGTAGCCATGTGTGCGATTATTTCGACAGTTCGTCAATGATCTCATCCACGCGTTCGTTGGTGAGGTGCATGTAATATTTCTCCCGAATCTGAAACACGGGGCCCATGCCACAAGCCGCCAGACACTCCACTTCTTTCAGCGTGAACTGACCGTCGACCGTTGTCTGACCCGTATCAATACCGAGCCGCTGCTTCAGGTGAGCATATACGTCTTCGCCCCCCATCAGGCAGCAAGGACCGGTTCGGCAGTATTCGATCACGTGCTTCCCAACCGGGTTGAGGTGGTACATGGTGTAGAATGACGCTACCTCATATACTTCGATCGGTTGAATGTCGAGCATTCGGGCTACGTAGTCCATACCTTCAGGACTGGTCCAGCCTTCCTGCTCCTGCAATAAATGCAACAAGGGTAACAAAGCCGACTTCTGTTTGCCTTCCGGATAGCGGGCAATAATTTCCTGTGCTTTCGTGAGCCGCTCAGGGGTAAATGTTACAGTATTGTTCGTTTCGGTCGTCATAGTTGATGGCAGGTTTACGCGTCCAGTTCGCCGGCAATAACGTTCATGCTACTCATGATAACGATGGCGTCGGAGAGGGTCAGCCCCTTACACATTTCTGGATAAGCCTGGTAATAAATGAAACATGGCCGACGGAAGTGGAGTCGATAAGGCGTCCGGCCACCATCGCTGATCAGGTAAAAGCCTAATTCGCCATTACCACCTTCTACCGCATGGTAAACCTCACCAACCGGGGCTTCGATCTCACCCATCACAATCTTGAAGTGATAAATGAGCGCTTCCATATTTTTATACACTTCCTTTTTGGGAGGCAGATAATACTGGGGAGCATCGGCAAAATAAGAACCCTCGGGCAGGTTGTCGATTGCCTGCTGGATAATGCGCAGGCTCTGCTTCATTTCCTCGTTTCGAACCATGAAACGGTCATAGGTATCGCCACTCTGACCAATAGGAACGTCGAATTCAAAATCCTGATACGATGAATACGGGTTCATGACGCGCACGTCGTAATCAACACCCGCAGCCCGCAGATTCGGGCCGGTGAAGCCGTAGCTCAGTGCCCGCTCCGCCGAAATACCCCCTACGTTTACAACGCGGTCCATAAAGATCCGGTTGCGGTTGAACAGGTTTTCGAACTCGTTCAACACTTTCGGAAAACGAACCAGGAGTTCTTTGATTTTACGAATAGCCGTAGGGGAGAGGTCACGCTCCATACCACCAATGCGACCCATGTTGGTTGTAAGACGGGCTCCGCAGACCTCTTCGTAGATGTCATAGATGTTTTCCCGCTCCTGGTAGATATACAGGAAGCCTGTAAAAGCACCCGTATCGACACCCAGAATACCGTTGCAAATGAGGTGATCGGCTATACGGGCCAGCTCCATCATGATCACCCGGATATACTGCGCCCGCTTAGGCACCTCAACACCCAGCAGTTTTTCTACTGTCATATGCCAGCCCATGTTGTTTATGGGCGACGAGCAGTAGTTCATGCGGTCGGTGAGGGTCGTAATCTGGTAAAACGGCCGACGTTCGGCAATTTTTTCGAATGCCCGGTGAATGTAGCCAATGGTCTGCTCGCCCGACACGATTTTTTCGCCATCCATTTGCAGGATGTTCTGAAAGATGCCGTGGGTAGCCGGGTGAGTAGGGCCGAGGTTAAGGGTCGTCAGTTCGTTTACATACTGAATCGGACCCTGTTCGGCGGGTAAGTTTTTATTCGCTATATCGAGTTCTTCAGAAACCATAGTTAAAAAGCGAAGGAGCGAAAGAGAGGAAGATTGGCAAACAGGAGGGTAACTCTGCCCGTTAACTCATTCGCTCTTTCACAAGTGTTTATCGTCCAAACAATGCGTCAATCTTATCTTCCCGGGTTGCATCTTCAAGCGGATACTCCTTGCGCATCGGGTGGTAATCCATTTCCTCCATGTTCAGTATCCGGCGCAGGTCGGGATGACCATCGAAAATGATACCGAAGAGATCGAAGGTTTCGCGCTCCATCCAGTTGGCACCGGCATACAGCGGAATCAAGGTCGGAATGTGTAGGTCTTCCGTTGTGAGATAGACCTTAACCCGTATCCGGAAATTATTCGGCAAACTATGCAGGTGATAAACGACACAGAACTCTTTCCCTGAGGAATCCGGATAGTGGATGGCCGTAACATCGGTCAAAAAGCCAATATTGAGGGTTGGATGCTCTTTCAGAAACTTGATGAGCGGGAAAATCTGATCCCGGCTGGTCGAGCACGTCAGTAAATCATACGGATCGTCGAAGTCCGTAACGGTTTCGCCAAACTGGTTAATTATGATCTGCGCAACTTCTTCGTTGGTCAGCATTGTCAGGGAGTGAATGAGTTAGCCGGAGCGCCGGGCCGTAACAAACAGGTGAATGAAAGGCTGCCTTTCATTCACCCGCTTGTCTGCTGTTATTGAATACTATATGAGTTCAGCAAGTGCTGATATTCTTCGGTGTTGCGACGACGCAGCGACTCGTTTTTAGCCAGTTCCTGTAGTTGCATAACGCCATCGAGAATCTGTTCGGGACGGGGTGGGCAGCCGGGAACGTACACATCAACGGGAATGATACGATCAATACCCTGCAAAACGCTGTATGTATCGAAAATACCACCACTCGAAGCGCAGGCACCAATGGCGATGACCCAGCGTGGCTCGGCCATTTGCAGATACACCTGCTTCACGATCGGCCCCATTTTTTTTGCAATGGTACCGGCAACAAGCAGCATATCGGCCTGACGCGGAGAGAAGCTGGGCCGCTCGGACCCGAAACGTGCCAGGTCGTAGTGTGAAGCCATGGTCGACATGAACTCGATGCCGCAGCAGGATGTAGCAAAGGGTAAAGGCCAGAGCGAATTTGCCCGGGCCAAACCGATAATTTTATCGAATGACGTGGCCGAGAAACCCGGGCCATCATAACTTGCGGGGCCTTCAGCCAGCTTAATATCTGTTGCCATAATAATACGGTCCGCCGTTGCGGTTGTAATTGCTTACTGTAACAACGAATAAATATGTTCGAAAATTCATTTAAAAGCTTATTCCCACTTCAGCACTCCCTTTCGGATAACGTAGTAGAAACCAGCCAGAAGTAGACCCATAAACAGAACCATTTCAATAAATCCTGTCATGCCTAATCCTTTAAAATTAACGGCCCAGGGATACAGAAAGATTACCTCCACATCGAATAGAACGAATAGAATAGCAATCAAAAAGTATTTGATGGAGATTGGCGTCCGTGCGTCACCCTGAACCGGAATCCCACATTCAAACGGATCGTCCTTTTTCTGGCTGTTGCGTTTGGGACCAATGTTATGGGTAACGATCATCGTTGTCACGATGAAACCAAGTGCCAAACCCAATTGTATCAGTACCGGCAAATAATCGGCCGGGAGGTAAGTTGCGTTCATATAAGTAGAGTTGATTGGATTCGGCGCAAAGGTAAGTATAAAACCAATAAGCCCATTTACTTACGCACGCGCGTTCTGCCCACTATCTTTCAAAGATACGTGACAACTGTTGTTTTATCAACCTGCTCACGTGGCTTACCGGTGTAAAACAGCCGAAGCCCCTTTTGCGGAAAGGGGCTTCGGTCAACAAGTCAGATCAAGCGGTCTATCGGTTGATAATCACACGTCGGGATATATCGAATCCCGCTGACCGGACGCGGATTAAGTAAACACCCTGAGCCAGTCCTGAAACGTCGATGGCCTTCCGTTCATTGAGCGAAGGTACCTTCGTGGTAAAGAGCTGTTGCCCGGTCAGGGTAAACAAGCTGATGTCAGCGTTCTGTAAGTCTTCAATGGTTTCAATCGTGACGATACCCGAGGCCGATGGGTTGGGGTAAATGCTCAAACCACCATTCGATCGGTCAAATGTAAACGCTTTGGGGACGCTGAAATCTGAATAGCAGGTCAGGCTCGTTCCATTGGCAAGCGGATAGGTTGTTTTTGTCCGTGCCGAATAGTTGGCCGAAACAATTACTTTCACAACCGCGCTATTTTGGGGAATGACCTCGGCTGATCCACGGCGCCAGTCGAATAAATCCGGTTGACCACCTGTTGGCGTTGGTAAAACCGCCTGTAGGCTATAGGCACCAATCTGTTCAACACTAGGTACCGGAACTTTGGGGCGAACTGTCAGATTGATGGTGGCCGATTGAGTCGACACACAACCGTATGCATTCACTGCCTGTAATGTATAGGTTCCTGCTTTATTCAGTGTAATGGTCTTGCCAAGTGTACTGGTTGTACTTAAGCTCCAAACGCCGGTGCTGTTGGCCGATGTGTTGGCAATCAGGGCCAGGCTGGAATCGGCACAGACTTGCTGCTGGCTATCGATTACCCGGCCCGGCTGGCTGGCCAGTGAGGCTGTTGGCGCTGCGGGTAGAATCGGGCTTTGTACCTCAAGAGCGGGCGACAGGAATGTGTTTCCAAAACCGTCCTTCAACGTGGCTCGGTAAATACCCGGCTGGGTGATGGATATACTTTGTGTGGCCTGTCCCGAACTCCAGTTATAAGATTTATACAGATTAGGCAAACTAACGGCCAGGCTGTTGCTGGCGGGTGAACAGGCTACACTAATGCTTGGCTGTGGCAGTGGTGGCAGTGGTCGTGAGCTGGAAAAGAACACCGGATTCAAACTATTAAACCAGGCTTGTCCCAGATCATTAAGCCCTTTGTCGCCCGGATTATTGGTTGCACGATTGCCAAAGTGAACCTGATCAAAACGTGGAATCATCAGGTTGTCTAGGAATGGGCCGGCAAAAACGTTGTTGTTGTAGGTGTTTATGACGTCGTTCTGAGCCTGAATGACATCTTCGCTGGTGGAGCCATTGAAATAAGACGATCGCGCCAGTACCCAGGCTGGATACCTATCGGTATCAGATCTGGTTTTGTTGACGAGAAACTGCATATTGTCGGCGTAATCTTTTCTGGTTGAGTGCAGCGGGAAGTTATCATACTCCCCCTGTTGCCACAACACGGCCCGTAATCCCTGAAGTGAACAGTAGTAATGTAAGGCCGTTATCAGATTCCCGTAAGGCATTCCCTTCGGGAAGTTCTCATCGGGTGTTCCAAGGGCAAATATATTTTTGGTGGTCAGGCCGAGTGAGCTTTCCCGCCAGTTTTGAATACTGGTTCCTTCCCAGGCCGTATTAATGAACAGAACCGGCACATTATACTGCTTAACGATCAAATCGCCCAGGTAACCCCAGCACCACGCACTCTGTCCCCGGGGACCAATGAGCGAAGTGGCGGTCAATTGCTGGAAAGAAGGTGCTGGTGGATCGCCCAGCGAATTGGCTTTCGTATTGTCGAATGTAACGCAGTTTACCCGGTCATCGGTAGCGCCAACAGCACCAAAGTTTTGAAAGCCCTGTGCGTTTGACTGACCGGTAATGATAAATACTTCACCGATACCAACCTTACGAACGACATCGGAGCTGGCTACTTTCCCGCCAACAAAAGCCTGCACTTCCAGTCGGTACCAGCCACCCCGTCCTCGTAAAGCACCCTGAAAGATGCCTCCTTTGGGGTTACGCTGAATTGTAACCCAGTTGGTACTCGTGCCTTGACCGTTTTCTTCAATTTGCAGACGAGCCTGAACGCTATCAACTGGCTGGTAGAGGCTCCCTGATAAATAAATTGTACTGGTATTGTCATTTTCGCGCTGGAAAATGGCCCGTCTTTCGGGATAGGTAATTTTTAAAACCTGACTCGTATTCTGAGCTAATACCCGTGTACCTGCGGCTATCAGACTAAATATGAACAAGCTTACTAGAAAATAATGTTTCTTCATCTTTTGTTTTTCAATAACCTCTTGTATACGCTACTGCCATAGATCGTTAATAGCCTCATGCCGCGGCAAAAGCTAACTCGTTCTTCATTTTGACCGGAGGAATAAAAAGACAGAATGCTTTCCCGATAAAGTGCAAAAATAAAGCTAATTTCTATGATTAAACGGCCATTATGTAATTAATATTACAATCCAATCAGAATTCGTTTGGAAACATCGAAATCTGCAGACTGAACCCGTATAATGTAAAAACCCGAGGGCAGACCGGTCAGAACAAGTTGTTTGCGTTCATCAAATGCGGGAACTGACGAGGTCAGGGCTGTTTGCCCACCCAGTGTGTAAACTGTTATGACAGCGTTGGTCAGGTTGGCCTGTGTTTCCAGCGTTATTATTTTGTCTGGATTTGGGTTTGGGTAGATACTTAGCCCTTTATTACTTAAGTCGACGGTAAATGTGAGCGGAGCCGATGGCAAAGAAAAACACGTTAACGTTGGGGAATAAATGATTGAGGCACGGGCGGTGTAGACGCCCGGCTGGCTGGCTTTAATGATCGACGTTTGCGCGGCCAGTGAATCGGTGCCTAAACGCCAGCGAAATACAGTACCGTTGGTAGAACTTACTGCCTGAAGCGTATAAGTACCAATGAGGTTTATGGTGGGAGCTGGGGGAAGAGGCCTTAGTTCAACGGTTACTGTACCTGCCTGTGCTGATACACATCCGTTAACATCGCGGACCCTAGCGGTATAGGTACCTGCCGCCCCCGTTGTGATGCGCTGGGTTGAATCGCCTGTGCTCCAGAATACGGTGTAAGGCCCGTCAACACGCAGGGTAGCCCGGTCGCCCTGGCAGATAACCGCAGAAGGATTGGCCAGTATTGTGGGCGTTGCCGGTAACGGATTGACCTTCACCGTTATTACTGGTGAATAAGGTGACAGACAGCCATTGCCGTCCTTAGCCTGAACCGCATAATTACCTGACGTGGTCACAACAATACTTTTGTCCTCCTGCCCACTCGACCAGACAACGTTTATTGGGCTCGTTGCATTGAGCGTTACCCGATTGCCATCACAAAATGTGGTGGTTCCACTGGCCGTAATGGAAGGCACTGGTGGTAATGGGTTTACGATAATGCTGACAACATCAGACGGCACTGAGGAGCAGCCATACTGATTGCTAACCCGTACGGCAAAATTCCCCGATTGATTAAGCGTAATACTTTGGCTGGTTTGACCGCTGGTCCACTGGTACGCGACATCCTGAGGAGCCGTTAGGGTAATGTTTCGGTCTGCGCAGAAGGTGGTGGGCCCACTGGCCGAAATGACGGGTTTGGCCGGAACGGGATTCGCCGTCACAACGATTACATTGGATTGAGCCGAGGTACACCCGTTTTGATCCGTTACCGTTACAAAATAAGACCCCGAATTACCCACGCTAATCACTTTACTTTTCTGACCATCGCTCCAGTTATACTGAATATTGTCTGCGCTGGCACGCAGGAGTGTATTATCACCCTGACAAAACGTAGTTGCTTTGTCATTAAATATAATGGGTGTGCTGGGCAGAGGGTTGACCGTAACATTTAGCGCACTTGATGCAAACTCACAACCGCTTATATCCCGATAACGGACGAAATAAGCACCTGCTGACGTTGTGGAAAATGTCCTTGAAGTCGATACGGTAGCATTAGTTTGCTGATTGATCCAGCTTATGTTATCGTAGTTGGTTGTTAAAGCCAGGCTGCTTCCAATGCAGACCGAAGGGGGGCGATTATCAACGACAACCGCAACTGGCGCATCCGAAACACGCACCTGACCGGTGTAGAAGGTATTTCCTAAGCCATCTTTCACTTTAGCTCTGTAAATACCAGCTCCTTTAGTGATCGAGTTGCCCGATTCGCCTGATTCCCACTGCACGGAGGCAAATGTTCCATTGACACTTATGCTTAGGTTATTATTGCCCGCGCAGGCAACGGAAAGTGTGGGAGCAGGCGTGCCGCTTATAGGGGTTGCATTCTGAAAAAATGAATCGTTCAGGCTGTTTCCCCAGGCATTGGCGACTTCGATAAGGCCATCGAAGTCAAAATGCACACCATTAAAATCGAAAAGGGGCGCTCGTTGTCGTGGCACCTGAATAAAATCAGTGGCTGGCCCGGCAAATACGTTGGCGGTAGAGCTGATCGTAAGATTCTGAGCGGCAATGATAGCGGGATCGCTTCCGCCAATAAAATCGCCGTAACTGGCACGGGCAACTACCCAGGGCATGTTTTGATTCATGTCGCGCCGGGCCTGAGCAATCACAAACTGCAAATCGCTGACATACTGATCTCTTTCGGTATTAAGTAGGTTATCGGCTTCGCCCTGTTGCCAGAGAACAGCTCGGAGGCCAAGCGTTTTAGCGTAAAACTGTAAAGCAAGCTTTAGGTTAATGTAGGGCTGACGGGCCGAATAAGCTCCGCCAATTCCGTAAGCAACGCCACCTTCCGGAGCACTGTCGCGCCAGTTACGGATGAATGTACCCGTAAATGCAGCGTTGAAAAACATGATGGGAACATTTAAACGCTTAACCAGAATGTCGCCCAATTGGCCCCAACACCAGCTTCCAACCCCTCTTGGCGCTATGGTAAAGTCGTTTGAATTATCGAGTTGTGTGAATACCGGAACGGGTGGATCATTTGGAAATCCATTATCTGGGTAACGGTAATTTACGCAATTGACCCGATCATTTAATGGATTTGGTGCAGACTGGTGTATACCCTGCGCATTCGATTGACCCGCTATGATAAATACCTCGCCAATACCAACGCGCTCGATCGTCGTTACATTGCCAACTTGTTGATCTCCATTCATGCCCCGGACGTCGAGATTGTACCAACCTCCTGATCCGGTAAGATCTCCGGCAAACACGCCACCTGCCGGACTGGTCTGGATAGTTCGCCAGTCGGTTGAAGAACCCTGCCCGTCGCGAGCCTGCAAGCGTGCTTCGACTCGGGTTATCGATGCCGTGTAGTAACCTGTTACACGGAATGTGGCCTGGTTCGCATTATTACGCTGAAGAACCGCCCGGCTAGTTGGGAACGAAACCTGAATCTGAGCTACTGCTAAAAACGGAAGCAATAAAATTAAGGCCGTACCCAGTGTTACGGAGAAGTGTTTCATAGTCAATAATGGAGCAATTAGCCAATAGGACCAATTGGTAGTTAACGATATGGGTATTCTCAGACTGGCTCTATACTTGTCAGATGTTGCCAGATACTATCTTTTAGTGCATCCAGACCTTGCTGACCAACCGCCGAAATATAGGTAACGGGTACTTTCTTAGGTAAGTCGTCTCCTATTTTCTGGCGGGTTTCTTCATCAACAAGATCCATTTTTGTAATGGCTAACAAGCGGGTTTTATCCATCAACTCAGGATTAAATTCGCGCAGTTCATTCAGAAGAGTATTGTACTCCTGGCGTATGTTCTCAGAGGTAGCCGGAATCAGGAATAATAATATCGAGTTCCGTTCAATATGACGTAGAAAGCGCAAGCCTAACCCTTTCCCTTGAGAAGCTCCTTCAATGATCCCCGGAATATCAGCCATTACGAATGACTTGTAGTCTCTGTAGGCTACGACCCCTAAATTGGGTACAAGGGTTGTAAAGGGATAGTCAGCAATTTCGGGGCGGGCAGCCGATAGGACGGATAACAGCGTTGATTTTCCAGCGTTTGGGAATCCCACCAGACCCACATCCGCCAGCAATTTTAATTCCAGCACTACCCACTCTTCGCAACCCGGCTCGCCGGGCTGGGCATAATCAGGAGCCTGTTGGGTAGGTGTTTTGAAGTGGTCGTTACCCATACCACCCCGTCCGCCGGGGAATAAAATGATCTCCTGACCTTCTTCGGTGATTTCAGCTATTTTTTCACTCGTGTCGGGATTGCGGGCGATGGTGCCCAGAGGGACTTCTAAAATAACATCTTCTCCCTGAGCGCCCGACCGTCTGCCGCCTTCACCGGCAACGCCATTGCCGGCTTTAACGTGCTTTCGGTATTTTAAATGCAGAAGTGTCCACAACTGTGAATTACCACGCAGGATGATGTGGCCGCCCCGTCCGCCGTCACCACCGTCCGGACCACCCTTAGGGGTATGTTTTTCCCGTCGGAAGTGAACAGATCCTGCGCCACCCGCACCTGAGCGGCAATTTATTTTTACGTAATCTATAAAGTTCGATGAAGCCATAATTAATAGTTACCGCCCGACTGCCTCATCGATTTGATGACAGATTTCTTTGAAAATCGTGTCAATCTCACCGATGCCGTCAATGGCTGCGAATTTCTCCTGTTGACTATAATAGTCAGCAACGGGAGCCGTCTTTTCATTATACTCTCTAACCCGTCTTCGGATTAGTTCCTCATTTTGGTCATCAGGGCGGCCGGACGTCTGCCCTCGCAATAACAACCGTCGTGTTAGCTCTTCACTATCAACCACCAGCGCGATCATGATGGTTATTTTGGTACCATGTTGACTCAAAAGTTCATCTAAAGCCACAGCTTGCGGTACCGTACGAGGAAATCCGTCAAAAATAAAGCCCCCAATAGATGTTTCTGCAACCGCTTTATTTTCCTGCAATTTGCTTTCGATCATGCCGATGACAACTTCATCCGGCACCAGTAACCCCTGATCCATGAGTTGTTTTGCCCGCAAGCCCAGCTCGGTACCGGCCGCAATTTGTGACCGGAGCAGGTCACCGGTGGACAAATGAACCAGGTTATACTTTTTTATCAAATATTCACTTTGGGTTCCTTTTCCTGCCCCAGGAGGGCCAAACAGTACAAGATTAAGCATACGGCTTATAAGGGAGTGTCAGAATAGGTCAGTCAAAAAATTGCGCCCGCAAAGTTACAATACCCGCTGAGAATATGAACTGTATTCACTGACTGTCACTAGTTTTTATTATCTAAAAAAAAAGCGTAGGTATCAAACCTACGCTTTTCAGTACCAATCCGAAAATTCAATTATTTAGCGGCTGCTTTCTTTTTCGCCGGGGCAGCTTTGGGAGCCGCCTTTGTAGGTGCCGGAGCGGCCTTCGGACCTTCCAGCGCTTTTTTCACACTTTCGTCGTTCGGGTCGAGCGCCAGCACTTTGTCGAAGTACTCTTTAGCTTTGGCGTCGTCTTTCTTCAGGAGAGCAAACCCTGCCAGTGCCTTATATGATGTTATCAAGTAACGCTTGTAATCCGTTTTGTCTGTTGGGTCTGGATTAAGCGCCTGCTCAATGAACTTTTCATAGAGTGGTGTTGCCAACTCGGCAGCTTTTTCCTGTTCTTTAGGATAAGCGTAGTAGTTAGAACCAGCACGATAATAGTAAGCGAGCGGGTATTTTTTGCCATCGGCTTCAATCCGTGATGCCATTTGGGAAAAAGCAGAGTCAGCTTTCAAGTAATACTGCTGTTTTACCACTCGGATCTGCGCTGTATCCATAGCCGCTACCGTGCTGTCACGACCTACGCGTGGCGCAAACTGGTAACTCGACAGGCCCAACCATAGGAAATCGTTATTCTGTGGCTTCTTATCGTTGGCAATGGTTTTGGCGTAGTAAGTAGCTGCTTTATCGTACCGCTTTGTATCGTAATATTTTTTAGCAATCTCACGATACAGGTTCTCGGTCGTATCCATTGGCGCAGCCTTCTCCAGGTTAACGATGCTCAACGAGTCACCTTCTGGTGTTCCCAGTTGAGACTGAGCGCGACCAAGATATTTGATATCGTCAACCATCACCTTTTGAGGAGCAGTCGAGATAAACCGATTCAGTGACTCAATAGCTTCGTTGTTTTTGCCCAGGGCTGTATAGGCCCAGCCATACATCCGGTCAATGATCGGGTTGTTGATTTTCCCTTTCAGCTGGTCCAGATAGGCAATAGCACCCTGGTAATCCTGTGCCAGGAATTTATAACGAGCTACATCAAGGAGCATCTCAGGATCAGTGGTGCCACTTTTCTGAACATACAGTTCGTAGTTTGACGCAGCAGCCTTATAAGCCCGTGAGCTTGCCAGTGCATCGGCATATGCACGATACGTAGGGGCAAATTCAGGATCGCCCTGGATGGCCAGTTTGAAGAAGTCCTGTGCTTTCTGGTAGTTTTTACCCCGCAGGTACAGACGACCAATTTTATAGTTGGCTTCGGCAAGGCTGGGGTTGATCGCCAGGGCGTTTTCATACTTCGTGATGGCATTACCACCATCATTTTTCAGGAAGTACGCATCGCCCATCAGCATTTCGATTTCGGCGTTTTCGTTCTTCTTATCTTTCTCGTCAGCAACGGTGAGCAGGCTGAGAGCTGCTGCCGGGTCATTCTGCTTTGGCTGGTCAGATAAGGTGTACATTTCGGCACCACGAATCAGAACATCCTGGTTCTTACTTTTCGTTTGTGCAACAGCATTATCAATTAAGCCTTTGGCCGTAGCTCCATCACCTTTTGCCAGCGCTACCCCAGCCAAACCAATGTTGTTCAATTGATTTTTTGCGTCAGCAGCGGCTCCTTTCTCAAAGGTTGCTTTTGCTTTATCCAGCTGTCCGCTTCTCAGATAATAATAGCCCAGGTAAAACTGATTGTCAGCCGTCGGCGAGCTGGTGGCCAACTGCGTTAGCGTTTGCCCCGCCTTGTTATATCGCTCAGCCTCTACATCTTTCAAGGCCGTTTGGACGTCCTGCGCCATTAGCGGGGCCGTCATAGTCGCCCCAACGAACAGGATGGTCATCAGCGATTGCTTCTGGTTGTTCATCATGTAATTCAAGTTGGAAATTAGGGAAATTGGTTAATGCTTATAAAACAATTGACAAAACTAAAAAATTGCGGTTAAGCTTAAAAAACTTATTTATTTGGTCAGATTTATGATGCGATCATACGGAATTCTTGGCCAAAGGCCTAATTTACGGATGATTAACGAACCAGCATCTCTGGCAATATAATTAATTAATCCACCACCTAAGCCCGGATGGGTTTCGCGGCTCAATATATAGACCGGACGCCGTAATGGATAACGCTGCATGCCTAAATCTTCCTGAAACGGCTGAAAATAGTCATCGCGCTTGGTTGGGTTTACCTTACTCGATACACCCATCACGTGCAGGTCTCTGGCCAGTTCCACCGAAAGCGGTTCATCGCCATCACTAATCCAGTTAACGCCAATGAATCCTATTGCCGATGGGTTTTTACGAACAAAATCAATGACTTCCCGGTTCGAGCGCGTTGTGAATATTCGCAAGCGCTTTACGTCCTTTACATTAAAAGTTTTTAATACAAACTCCAGATTGCTGGAATTGTTATTGTCGAATACCAGTGTGATCGGACTGGTCTGATTGCCTCCTTTCAGCTGGCCCCACTGGGTTGTTTTTCCATCAAAAATATTTTGCAACTCAGCCATCGTAATAAGGCTGTCCGTATTGGCCATGTTGATGATCAAGGCAACTCCATCCGTAGCGATTTTTTCGGTTGCTCCCTTTATCTTACGCTGGTCCAGGATAGCCCGTTCATTGGGATTGAGGGTGCGTGTGGTGAAAACCAGCCGTGCACTATCCTGAAGCATCATATTGATAGCTTCCTGCTCGGGTTTGAAAACAACCTTGAAATGGGCGTCCGGGTAAATTCCTGAGTAAGCCGAGGTTAGCTGGGTAACCAATGGCTGGAAGGATTCATCGGCTGCCACAACAATTTCTCCGCGAGATGGATTGTCGAGCGGGGGCTTCCCATCCCCGCAGCTCAAGAGGCCGGCCAATAGGCCTAGTACTCCCGCGATACTTAAAAGTAGTTTACTCATTTTCCTGAAAACGCAGGTAAGCCCTGTACGCTCGAAACGCTCCATAAATGACCAGTAGTGCCCCCATGCTATACCGTAGTAAGCCCGGCTCCGGGAGTACCCCAAAAGACTGAGAGGAGGCTATCAGTCCGATGCCTCCTCCCAAGTATGCCAGCGAAGCCAGTACTGCAATGTACAGTGTTAACTTCGCTGGACCTCGATTCTGTCCGCGCATAGGTTTTATTCCAGCGTGAAGTTGATAGGTAAGTTGTACTTAACCCGCACTGGCCGACCGGATTGTTTTCCAGGACGCCATTTCGGCATACCTTTCACTACGCGTTGTGCTTCTTCATCCGTTCCAAAGCCAAGGCCTTTCAGGACTTGAACGTCCTGGATACTGCCATCGGTGTTGACAACGAAGCTTACGAATACACGTCCTGAAACGTTGGCTCGTTGAGCGGCTGCCGGGTAGCGCAGGTTTTTGCTTAGGTACTGACCCAGAGCGGCCATACCACCACTAAACTCTGGCTGTTGTTCTACCACCGTAAAGATTTCTTCTTCTTTTGGGGCAGCTTCAACGGCAACTTCCACTTTCGTTGGGGCGGCTGATGCTTCAGGAGCAGCAATTACTTCTTCAGCGTTTGGATCACCTTCCTGCGTTTTTTCAGCAGCTACGGCTTCCTTCAGTTCCTCCACGGCTGGTGGTGGCGTTTCTTCGGGTACTTCCTCATCCGGCTTTACTTCCGGCGGAAGGAATTTCACCGTGTTCACCTTCGGCAATTCGACCGGTGGTGGTGGCGGTGGTGGGGGCTCGTTCGGGTCGATGGGCGGTGGTGGGAGTTTCATCAAGTCCACCTCCGTCATAGACACTTCCTTTGCTTCCGGCGTCAACGCAGTTATAATCGTTGGCGTCAATACACCCAATGTAAACAGGACGCCACCAATAATGAGGGCTCTGGTTACAGTTTTAGGGTATGACTTCCGCAGATCATAGGCACCATACGCTTGGTTCCGGTTGGCAAACACGATATCATCGAGTGTTGCCTGGGGGTTTACTTCTGCCATGGTGTTATACGTCTAATTTTGCTTTGTCTTTGAGGAGCTTTACTTCATCCGGAGTCAGTGCGTCCACGAGGGCATACCGCTTCAGTTTCGTAATCGCCATTTCATCCAGAACGTCAACCATGTTTTTGTAGGTCGATAGTTTTGTTGGTTTGATAACCACAACAAACTTTTCGCCACCTACTTTCTTCACGTTCTCCTGGAGAGCCTGACGAAATTCGTAGCCGTAACCGACGGTCTTTAATTCTGGGTCTTCGCCCGCAGCCTTACCAAAAATGTAGTAGGCTTTGTTGTCTTTACCCAAAAAGACGGTCATTACGTTGGAAGCCTTAATAGGCTCCGTTTCTTCTTTTAGTGTTTTATCCGGCACGTTGAGCGTCATCGAAGATGGTTTGCTCAGTGTGGTGGCCAAAATGAAGAAGGTAATCAGGAGAAATCCGAGGTCTACCATGGGGGTCATATCCACCCGGGTCGACGCTTTCTTTGACCGTACCTTACCACCATCATGTTTACCACCACCACCGCCGGTATTAATTTCTGCCATGTTTTCTTAACAGATTCGCGTGGTGAAAATCAACTATAGGTGCAATCGCTACGCGCTTAATCAGCTTTCCAACCGGCTGGGGGAGCTTCCGTTCCCGTGATCAGGTTGAATTTGTTGATGTTTTGCGCTTGTAACGTAGCCAGTACATTCTTGAATTCCGGGAATTTAGCGAGGTTGTCGCCTTTCAACGCAATTCTAAGATTGTTATTGGCCTTCCGGGCATTATAAACCCATTCCTTCAACTCGTTGGTTGGACCTGCTCCGGTTGAATCGGTTGGAATTCCCGCCTGTTTCACTTTGGCCTGCTGCTCTTTAGGGAGATTCAGGTAGGCTTTCAGCTGGTTGATGGGCAGACCAAAGTTCGACATCAGGGAAAACTCCTTCTTTTCGTTGTTCGAGAAGGAAAGCCCTTTAGCAGCAGCAATGTTATCCAGCATGGCAATGCGGTTCTGCGCATTGTCGATACCGAAATAGACTTTGCCGTCTCTACCAAGACCGATGGTCATGATATCGCTATCAGGGACTTTGATGCCCGAGATGGACGATGGTGTTTCGATAGCTGCGGCATCCTGCGACCGGAACTGGGCCGTAAGGATAAAGAACGTCAACAAAAGAAACGCCACGTCGCACATCGCGGTCATGTCCACTGTGGAACTGGCGCGT
Source organism: Spirosoma aerophilum (assembly GCF_054782495.1). Classification (NCBI taxonomy): domain Bacteria; kingdom Pseudomonadati; phylum Bacteroidota; class Cytophagia; order Cytophagales; family Cytophagaceae; genus Spirosoma; species Spirosoma aerophilum. Next base: position 371,591 of record NZ_BAAGSJ010000017.1, read on the forward strand.
TTTATTTTAACTGCTGGCATAAGTAATTAAACTATTAATAATGGGCTGCGAAGTTCTGCTGAATGCTCAGACCGATTTCGTCAATGTTGTAAGTCAGTACGTCAATACGGCTCGTGAAGTAGCTATACATGATCGTAGCAATAGCGGCCGTACCGATACCAAGAGCCGTGTTTACAAGGGCCTCAGAGATACCCGTCGAAAGAGCACCGGTGTCAGGCTGTCCCGTAGCACCCATGGCTGCGAAAGCGCGAATCATACCAAGTACCGTACCGAGCAGGGCGATCAGCGTCGAAACCGAAGCCAGCGTAGCGATGATGGTCAGGTTTTTCTCCAGCATTGGCAGTTCAAGCGTGGTAGCTTCTTCTACTTCTTTCTGAAGAGCAACTAACTTCTGCTCTTTGTCTAACTGCGTATCGGTCGCTAACTGCTGATACTTAACCAGGGCCGTTTTCACAACGTTTCCGATTGAGCCTTTCTGACGATCACACTCCTGGATGGCGGCTGCCACTTCGTTGCGGTCAAGCTGGCCTTTGATCTTCCGAACGAAATCGTCGATCGAGCCCGAACCGTTTGCACGGCCAATGGTGATGAAACGCTCAATGGAAAATACCAGAACCGTTAGAAAACAGGTAAACAGAATTGGTACGATGAACCCACCTTTGTAAACGGTACCGAAGTAGTCGCCGGGTAGTGGTTCTTTCGTGTTGTCGCCTTCCTGGAAGTGGCTGCCATCACCGAAGACGAACATGTACGTCAGAATACCGATCAGTAACAACACCGGAATTACGAACGCGGGGTTAAGACCACCTGACTTCTTTTTTGGTGCCGCTGCTTTGGCGGGTGCTGGAGAAGGAGTTTGTGTTTTCATTGGAACTGGACTGTAGGGTTAAAAATTAAAAGTTGGTTTACCCGGTAAAAAAAGTGAAAAATTTAGACTCTTTCGGTTTGTGCCTTCAAATTTTTAAAGGAAATGCCTTCAAACCTCCACAAAAATATGTGTTTTCCGTCAATAACAACACAATCCTTTCAGTCTATTCTTTCTCTTTAATTGCAATCCAGCAACATGTTTTTGCACATAACTCACTTATTTCTAAAATGATCGTTTTGCCGGGAGCGTCCATAAAGTCTTGTTTCTCAAGTGCCACACGAAAAATTTTTCTTCTTTGGTGTCTTTATTAGTAACCTCTCAGGGTGGTGCATGACTCATAAAATAATTGTTAAGATTAGTCAAAGGATTTATTTAAGAGTTGATTCCGGCATTCATATAGCATAGATGCAACAGGCTGATCAATTCCATAAAATTGATTTAAAAAAGTTTGCAGCCTATTCGAAGGGGATCGGATCGGGGGAGTAAGGCGGGACAGACAACCGTGCGGGGGATGAGCATAAAAAAAGGTCAACTTGATGAAAGTTGACCTTTTGACTGTCGGGAAGGCGGGATTCGAACCCACGACCTTCCCGCCGATGGCGGGACAGGCAACCGTCTGGGAGAGGAGCATAAAAAAAGGTCAACTTGATGAAAGTTGACCTTTTGACTGTCGGGAAGGCGGGATTCGAACCCACGACCTCTTGCACCCCATGCAAGCACGCTACCGGACTGCGCTACATCCCGAATTGGAGTGCAAATGTAGCGCAGTCGCAGTAATTGTCAAAATATTTAGCGTTTTAAAATGATCCTTATCAACGTCGGGGATTTAAAGCATTGTCGATACGGGCCAGTATATCACTTAAATGATACTGGCTCATCTTGTCCGTTTGCCGGGGAATGGCCGTTTTGATGCTGCTGCGTAAGCTAACCAACTTCGCCCGGACCTCCGACATGATGTCGGATTTCTTAATGTCGGCGATGGGGCCGGCGTTATACCGAAAACCGTTCCCCGAGAAACCCGCAGCCGGGGCAACGGTCGGGGCTGGTGTCAGTAGGGAAATAAGCTTTTCGGCATATACTTTCTGAAGATTTCGACGATACACAGCAATGGAATGACCTGCCTTTAACTCGCGCCAGATCGACGACTGAAGGTCGGTCATGAACTCATCCAGACTATATGACTTAGCTGGACGGCTGCTGTTTTCAATCAGACGCGACAGCCGACCAACATCCATCAGGCTGTTCAATGTCGTTTCCTGTAGGGTTCTCAGGTAGTCAACACCTTGGTCAGGGCGGACAAGCTCCATGATTTTAGGGTCGAGTAGCCAGGTGGGCGTCTGAAATAATTGTTGATTCAGGAACGCTACTGCACTTTTTTGTAACGCACGGGGTGTTGGCTCATACACAATCCCCGACTGGTCGAAGGTGCGAGGTGTTTCGTAAACACCGCCCACATACTTTGTTACGTGGCCCATATACCGTCGGTATTGACTGGCAATTTCACCGTACATTTCCCTCAATTTGTCGTAATCTTCGGCTTCTTCGCCCGTCCATTTGGTGAGATTAGGCAAGATTCGCTTCAGGTTCTTGATACCGTATGTGCTGGCAATCATGGCATTATCACCAAGGTCTTCGCTTTGCGAGCGCGGGTCAAGCGGGTTGGTTTCTGTGCCAAACCAATAGCGAGGATCACCGGCGTGTTTTTTAACCCACTCATTCAAAATTAGCTTATCGGCTTCGGGATTCGGGGTATCATAGATGGGCTTATAACCCCACTCAATAGCCCAAATATCGTAGGTGCCGATACGGGGAAAGAGGTCGGTGATGTTGTCTTCCGGTTGGGCTACGTAGTTGAACCGGGCGTAATCCATAATAGACGCCGTGTGACCGTACTGTTTGATGAATTCTTTATCCCGCAGCTTTTCAACGGGTGTAGCATGGCTTGAGCCGTAATTGTGCCGTAAACCGAGGGTGTGGCCCACCTCGTGCGACGAAACAAACCGAACCAGTTGCCCCATTAATTCATCATCAAATTTTGGTTTGCGTGCCCGTGCATCAACCGCGGCTCCCTGCACCATATACCACTTGCGCAGCAGGTTCATGACGTTGTGATACCAGCCAATATGGCTTTCGATGATTTCTCCCGAGCGAGGATCGTGGACATTTGGCCCGTAGGCATTTTCGATGTCCGATGCGAAGTAGCGAATGACGGAATACCGGGCATCTTCGAGGCTCAGGGTTGTGTCTTTACTGTCCCAGTCTTTGGCAAAAATCGCGTTTTTCCAGCCAGCCTTTTCAAATGCCACCTGCCAGTCGGCAACCCCCAGCTTCAGGAATTTACGCCATTTGAGCGGTGTTGCCGGGTCAATGTAATAGACGATGGGCTTACGCGGCTCTATGAGTTCGCCCGCTTTCTGTCGTTGTGCATCGGCGGCATTTTTGGGCTCCAGTTTCCAGTGTACGGCAAACGTTTCATCTTCTGTTCGCTGGGAGGCATCATTGTAGACGCTATAGCCATTGGCGAAAAAGCCAACCCGACTGTCGAACAGGCGTTTGCGCATGGGGGTGCGCGGCAGCAAAATCATGGACGTATTAATCTCCATGGTTACGGCACCGGCTTCATTACCAACGGGCAGCGCAACGGTAGGCAAGGGAGAGGGTACCGGCGAAGGAACCACGGGTGTTGTGTTGACCGTAAACGTTTTGGTCACCATCACTTCCGTGTTGATCGGGTACGACCTGATACGCTGAACAAAGGACCGCTCCGGGGCCAATGCTGTCAGGCGGTATCGGAATTTAGTGACGGGGTTAATCGAGACTACCTGATTGTCGCCTTTGAAAAAGTCCGTTACCTCAATGACCGATGCCGATACACTGTCTTTACGAATAGCCCTCAGATCGAAAACAGCCGCAATAGGCTCAACATTGGAGTTGCGAACGGCTTGCGAAATCGGCAGGGTGTCGCTGCCCACATTGATGTAGCTCACCACCCGTAGCAGGAGCTTCTTATCAGGTCCGCGTTCCCAGCGCAACACCTGCCGGTTGGCGAGTTCTCCGCCATACCCTGCGCCGGTCGGTGCCTTGGCAATGCGGGTGATGGCCATAAACTCACGGCCCAACAGCGAATCCGGAATTTCGAGGTAATATTTTTCGTCAACCCGGTGCGCCGTAAACAGACCCTTGCTGGTTTGTGCGGATGCTGTAATAACCTCCCGATAAGGTTTTATAGGGACTTTGGGTGCGGCAACGACAGTTGTTGCGGTGGGTGTTGCCGTCGCCGTCATGGGTAGGGTCATGGTTGGCGACGAAGGTGACGTTGGGCGTGGAGTTTGTGCCTGTACAACGGAGGAACTGGCAAGCCCAATGCCCATCAGCAGGGCAAAAAGCAGTGTAGAAATTTTCATCATTTTGATTGAGAATGGTAGGTACGTGTATTGACTAAAGTATAATCCAAAAAAAACGGTCTTCGACCGGGTAGTCGAAGACCGTTTTAGACTGATTAGCGTACGGAGAATCAGTGAAGGTAGTTAATTTTTTCCGCTACCCTGCACCGCTGGCGGCTGGTTGGCCCGGCGTTGCTGCTGCATGGGGTTCGGACCTTGCGGACCGAAACGTTGCTGTTGCTTGAACAACTGGAAACGCGTTGGCTGCGCCATCCGTGGGAAGGCGTTGTTTTCCGTGTCGATGTCGGCGATTTCCTGGAAGGGGTCAAGTACCCATTGCGTTACCTTCTTCGGCGTGGCAATGACTTTCTTGATTGACACATCGTTGAAGCGCCAGATTTCGGCCGGGAATCGGGCTACAGAATCTGTACCGTCTTCGAACTGCATCCGAATAATGACCGGCATGGGCAAACCGCCTTTGTTTTTCAGCGATAACGTATAAAAGTTCGTCGATGCGTTCGTTTCGAGGGTTTTCCGTTCGTCGGGGCTCAGCGTTGCCAGATAATCCTGATAGCGCTTCTTGTCGGCATCCGTAACGGCATAGGGATCGTAGCTGTTATAGAAATCCTTCATGGTCGAATCTTTGGCAACAACCGTTTCCCCCTGGGTAGCGGCATCACGCTGCTTGCTGATGGTACCGGCGCGACGTTTGGCTTCGGCACGGGCAGCGGCTTTCGTGACCTCCGGATTGCCTGAGTCAACCTGAAACCAGTCCACTTCTACCAGATCCTGATCGACGGGCTCAACGCCGTAAAACCAGCCTTTCCAGAACCAGTCCAGGTCAACGCCTGAGGCATCTTCCAGCGTACGGAAGAAATCAGCCGGTTCGGGCGATTTGAAAGCCCAGCGACGGGCGTATTCTTTGAAGGCGTAGTCGAAGAGTTCGCGGCCCATGACCGTTTCGCGCAGGATATTCAAGGCCGTAGCGGGTTTGGCATAGGCGTTGGCACCCAGGTTAATGACGTTATCAGACGAGCTCATGATCGGCGACAGGACCGCTTTATCCGACTTCATGTAGTCGACAATTAACTGAGGCTCACCCCGGCGGGTGGGGAAATTGTAATCCCACTCTTTTTCGGCCAGGTACTGGCAGAAGGTGTTTAGGCCTTCGTCCATCCATGTCCACTGACGCTCATCGGAGTTGACGATCATGGGGAAGAAGTTATGCCCTACTTCGTGGATAATAACCCCGATCATACCCGCTTTGGTCTGCTCGGAATAGGTGCCGTCCGGTTCCGGCCGGCCGCCGTTGAACGAGATCATGGGGTATTCCATACCGCCACCCGCTGTAGCATGGCAGGAAATAGCGACTGGATATGGATACTTGATGGTCCGGTTGCCGTACGATTTCAGCGTGTGCTCAACTACGCGGGTCGAATACTGCCCCCAGAGTGGGTTGCCTTCCTTCGCGTAATAAGACATCGACCAGATTTTACGACCGTCGCCGTACACATCAGTTTGCATCGCATCCCAGATAAATCGGCGGCTGCTGGTGAAGGCAAAGTCCCGTACGTTCTGAGCGGCAAACACCCAGGTTTTCTTGCCTACTTTATCCGTTGGTTTGGTTTTCAGGGCTGCTTCGGCTTCTTCCTGTGTGACAATAACAACCGGATTTTTCGAGCTGGCTGCCTGCGCCATCCGCTTTTGCTGCGTTGGTGTTAATACCTGCTTGTAGTTCTGACATTCGCCGGTAGCGCCAACGATATGGTCGCTGGGCGCGGTGATGGCCACTTTGTAGTTTCCGAAAATGAGAGTGAACTCACCCTGTCCCAGAAACTGCTTGTTTTGCCAGCCCGTTACGTCATTGTAGGCGCAAAGGCGTGGAAACCAGTGAGCAATGAAGTAGTTGTAGTTACCATCTTTTGCAAAATACTCCATACCACTCCGGCCGTAGTACTCGGTCACGAAATAATCCCAGTCGATATTAAACGAATACGTTCCGCCGGGCTTAAGAGCCGTTGGCAGGTCGATCCGCATCATCGTCTGGTTAATGGTATATTTCAGCGCAGTACTTGATTTGGCATCTTTTACCGAGCGAATGTTATAGCCAAACTTATCGGAAGCCTGCTGGCTGCTGCGTTCCCGGACCGAGGTCAGGTTTTGTAATTGCGCAAAGCTCATGCCGCTTTCGTTCACACTACCCGTGCGGGTTACGCTGCCGGTAGAGCCTTTAGCAAACAGATTCTGATCGAGCTGAAGCCAGATGAACGGCAGTTCGTCGGTCGAGTTGTTGTGATACGTGACTATTTCGGTACCAATAATCTTCTGGTTGGCATCATCCAGTTCGACCTTGATGTCGTAGTCGGCCCGGTTCTGGAAATAATCTTTACCGGGTGCGCCGGAAGCGGTACGGAAGGTGTTGGGCGAAGGCAACATGGAGCCCAGCTGCTCAAAACGGGTATTAGCATTTTGAGTTGGGGCTGGTGTCTGAGCCATCAGCGTGGCCGACCAGATGGTCAGGCTCACCATTAACAGGAGTTTTCTCATCGTTTATTCAGGAGTTGATGCTTGCTTAATTTCGGCCGGTACCTTGTTTAGCGGGTTGTTGTTGACGTTGCTGCTGCATGGGGTTGGGGGCGGCTCCACCACCCCGCTGCTGCTGCTTGAATAACTGGAAGCGCGTTGGCTGGGAAACGGGGGGAAACGAGTTGTCCTCCGTGTTGATGTCGGCAATCTCGTAGAAGGGGTCCAGCGTCCACTGCTTCACCTTCTTGCTGGTGGCAATGACCTTGTTGATCGACACATCGTTGAAACGCCAGATCTCGGCCGGAAAACGCGCCACCGAATCAGTGCCATCCTCGAACTCCATCCGTACAATGACCGGCATGGGAATGCCCCCCTTGTTCTTCAAGGACAAGGTGTAGAAGTTGGTACCGGCTTCGGCCAGTTTGCGCTCCTCGGGGCTCAGCGTGGCCAGGTAGTCCTGGTAGCGCTTCTTGTCGTCGGCCGTGACGGCGTACGGGTCGTAGCTGTTGTAGAAGTCCTTCATGGTGGAGTCCTGAGCCACCACGGTCTGGCCTTTGGCGGCCGCATCGCGCTGTTTGCTGATGGTGTTGGCTCGTTTCTGAGCGGCTGCCCGGGCTTCGGCTTTGGCGATTTCGGGGTTCTGGGAGCCAGCCTGGAACCAGTCGACTTTCACCAGCGACTGGTCGACGGGCTGCACGCCGTAGAACCAGCCTTTCCAGAACCAGTCGAGGTCGACGCCGGAGGCATCTTCCATGGTTCGGAAGAAGTCGGCGGGTTCGGGGGACTTGAAGGCCCATCGTCGGGCGTACTCTTTGAAGGCGTAGTCGAAGAGTTCGCGGCCCATGACCGTTTCGCGCAGGATGTTCAACGCCGTAGCCGGTTTGCTGTAGGCGTTCGGGCCAAACGTATTTCTCGGAATATTGTCTGAACTGCTCATAATGGGCACCTGCTGGGTCGAATCGAGCCGCATGTAGGGCACGATACCTTGCGGGGTAATGCCACGGGCCGGATAGTCGGCATCCCACTCCAGCCCGGCCAGCCCATCGAGGAAGCTGTTGAGCCCTTCATCCATCCACGACCACTGTCGTTCGTCGGAGTTGACAATCATCGGGAAGAAGTTGTGACCCACTTCGTGGATGATCACACCAATGAGCCCATTCTTTGTACCTACCGAATAGGTTCCGTCGGCTTCGGGCCGGGCGCCGTTGAAGCTGATCATCGGATATTCCATACCACCCACGGGGCCGTGAACGGAATACGCTACCGGATATGGATAGGCAATCGTCCGGCGGGAATAGGAGATAAGCGTGTGGGCCACCAGCCGGGTTGAGTATTGGCCCCAAAGCGGATTGCCCTCTTTTGGGTAGAGCGACATGGCCCATACCCGTTTGCCTTCTACATTCGGCTGCAAGGCATCCCAGATGAATTTACGGCTACTCGCAAAGGAGAAATCACGGACGTTATCGGCTTTAAAAACCCAGGTTTTGGTACCCGTCGGCTTGCCTTTTTCGGCGGCTTCGGCTTCGGCCTGGGTCACGATGACCACCGGGTTTTCACCGGGTTTATCGCCTTTGCCTTTCGCTTCGTTCCAACGTTTGATTTGGGTAGGTGTCAGCACCTGCGCTGCGTTCTGTAATTCACCCGTAGCGCCCACAATGTGGTCATTGGGTACGGTCAGCGCCAGTTTGTAGTTGCCGAAGATGAGGGTAAACTCGCCCTGACCCAGAAACTGCTTATTCTGCCAGCCCGTCACGTCGTTGTAGGAACAGAGCCGGGGAAACCACTGCGCAATCTCGTAGATGTAGTTGCCATCCTTCGGGAAATACTCGTAACCGCCACGAGCGCCCGTCGAGCGAACGTCAACAATGTTGAAGTTCCAGTCGATGGAGAAGGTAACGGATTTGCCGGGACCCACGGGCTGGGGCAGGTCGACCCGCATCATCGTCTGGTTGATGGTGTGCTTGAGGGCTTTCCCGGCCTGATCGCGTACAGCCGTGATTTTGTGCCCGTAATCTTTGGCGATCAGCGTCGCGTTGGCGTTGATCTGCTGGAAACTCGCGCCCTGCTCGCTGATACTGCTGGTCTGTGAGGTCCGGCTATCGGCGTCGGCCCGGAACGTGTTCTGATCCAGCTGAATCCACAAGTAGGGGAGCACATCGCCCGAATTGTTGTGGTACGTGATGGTTTCCGAACCGGTTATTTTCTGCTTTGTATCGTCGAGAGTCGCTTTTATGTCGTAGTCGGCGCGATTCTGGAAATAATCTTTACCGGGCGCACCGGAAGCGGTACGGAAGGTGTTGGGCGTGGGCAGCATGGGACCCAGCTGCTCGAAACGCGTGTTGGCCCGTTGGGTTGGGGCGGCTGGTGCCTGAGCCATCAGGGCGGCCGACCAACTGGTCAGGGCAGCTAGTAACAGAATTTTTCTCATCGTTTGTTAGAAGCCGTTATGGTTAGTTTCGGCCGGTACCTTGTTTAGCGGGTTGTTGTTGACGTTGCTGCTGCATGGGGTTGGGGGCGGCCCCGCCACCCCGCTGCTGCTGCTTGAATAACTGGAAACGCGTTGGCTGGGAAACGGGGGGAAACGAGTTGTCCTCCGTGTTGATGTCGGCAATCTCGTAGAAGGGGTCCAGCGTCCACTGCTTCACCTTCTTGGCGGTGGCAATGACCTTGTTGATCGACACATCGTTGAAACGCCAGATCTCGGCCGGAAAACGCGCCACCGAATCGGTGCCGTCTTCGAACTCCATCCGTACAATGACCGGCATGGGAATGCCCCCCTTGTTCTTCAAGGACAAGGTGTAGAAGTTGGTACCGGCTTCGGCCAGTTTGCGCTCCTCGGGGCTCAGCGTGGCCAGGTAGTCCTGGTAGCGCTTCTTGTCGTCGGCCGTGACGGCGTACGGGTCGTAGCTGTTGTAGAAGTCCTTCATGGTGGAGTCCTGAGCCACCACGGTCTGGCCTTTGGCGGCCGCATCGCGCTGTTTGCTGATGGTGTTGGCTCGTTTCTGAGCGGCTGCCCGGGCTTCGGCTTTGGCGATCTCGGGGTTTTGGGAGCCCGCCTGGAACCAGTCCACTTTGACCAGCGACTGGTCGACGGGCTGTACGCCGTAGAACCAGCCTTTCCAGAACCAGTCGAGGTCGACGCCGGAGGCATCTTCCATAGTTCGGAAGAAGTCGGCGGGTTCGGGGGACTTGAATGCCCATCGTCGGGCGTACTCTTTGAAGGCGTAGTCGAAGAGTTCGCGGCCCATGACCGTTTCGCGCAGGATGTTCAACGCCGTAGCCGGTTTGTCGTAGGCATTTGGCCCGAAGGTATTCGGCAAAATATTGTCCGAACTGCTCATAATGGGCACCTGCTGGGTCGGATCGAGCTGCATGTAGGGTACGATCGACTGGGGTTGTATGCCCCGCGCCGGGAAGTTAGCATCCCATTCCAGGCAGGTCACCCCTTCCAGGAAGCTGTTGAGTCCTTCATCCATCCACGACCATTGCCGCTCGTCGGAGTTGACAATCATGGGAAAGAAATTATGCCCCACTTCGTGAATTACGACCAGTATCAGGAAGTTTTTAGTGCCTTCCGAATAGGTACCATCTTCTTCGGGCCGGGCGCCGTTAAAAGACATCATGGGGTACTCCATGCCACCCACCGGTCCGTGAACCGAGTAGGCTACCGGATACGGGTATGCAATCGTTCGGCGGGAGTAGGCGCGGAGGGTGTGCGCTATCAACCGGGTCGAGTATTGACCCCACAGTGGATTGGCTTCTTTTGGGTAAAGTGACATAGCCCAAACCCGTTTGCCTTCTACGTTCGGATTCAACGCATCCCAGATGAACTTACGGCTGCTGGAGAATGCAAAGTCACGGACATTATCGGCCTTGTAAACCCAGGTTTTAGTACCGGTGGGCTTGTCGTGCGCGACCCCGGCCTTCTCAGCGGCTTCGGCTTCGGCCTGCGTCACGATGACCACCGGGTTTTCACCGGGCTTATCGCCTTTGCCTTTCGCTTCGTTCCAGCGTTTCTGCTGAGTGGCGGTTAGCACTTGTGCCGGATTCTGCAATTCACCCGTAGCGCCAACGATATGGTCGTTGGGAGCCGTGATGGCTACTTTGTAATTGCCGAAGATGAGGGTAAACTCACCCTGCCCCAGAAACTGCTTGTTTTGCCAGCCCGTCACGTCGCTGTAAGCGCAGAGCCGGGGAAACCATTGGGCGATCTCATACACGTAATTACCGTCTTTCGGGAAAAATTCATACCCCGACCGGGCGTGTGTGGCTTTGGCATCGACAATATTGAAATTCCAGTCGATGGCGAAGGTGACCGACTTGCCGGGACCTACGGGTTGAGGCAGGTCAATCCGCATCATGGTCTGGTTGATGGTGTATTTGAGGGCTTTCCCGGCCTGATCGCGCACCGATGTAATGTTGTGACCGTAGTTCTTACCCATCAATACGGAGCTGGGATTAAGCTGTTCGGCCGTCATACCCCGCTGGGCGTTTATACTGTTGGTTTCGGTGGTATTACCGGCGGCCTCAGGCCGAAACAGGTTCTGGTCGAGTTGGAGCCACAGATAAGGAAGTACATCGCCGGAGTTATTGTGGTAGACAATGGTTTCCGAACCCGTAATTTTCTGTTTGGTGTCGTCCAGCGTGGCTTTAATATCGTAGTCGGCGCGGTTTTGAAAGTAGTCTTTTCCGGGGGCTCCCGAGGCAGTACGAAAGGTATTCGGCGAAGGCAGCAGAGAGCCCATCTGCTCAAAACGCGTATTAGCATGCTGCGACGGTGCCTGCGCCTGCGCAAATCCTAATGGAATGGCCAAAGCTGTCACCAGCAAAACTATCTTTTGCATAAAGGAGGTTGTAGTTGTTGATAAGAAGGGTAAAAGTACAAAAAAAGAGGTTACGCATTTTTCCATTATGATGAACGGAGCGCAATACGAGCTTACTTCATCAGCTCCTCTAAATACTCATTGTTGATAATGAGTGATAGCGCCATCCCGGCAACAATGCCTGAGACAATGAGCGTCCAGCGCAGGCGGTTACTTTTTAATAGATCAACAGCAATAAAGGCCAGCCCCAGTACAAGCCCTACAATAACCAGCTGACCAAGCTCCAGGCCGATGTTAAAGGCCAGCAGTGGTTTAATAATCTCGGCTTCCCGACCAAGGAGGCTCCTCAGGTAATTGGAAAAGCCCATGCCATGAATAAGGCCGAAGACAAGGGCCAGTCCATAGCGCCAGGAGCGACCGGATGTTGGCTTGGGCATCCCTCGCAGCTTTGGTTCCTGGAAAAAGAAATTGCTGATGGCCGTGATCAGAATGGTAATCGGAATGAGTAGCTCGATCAGGGCCGTTTTATACTGAATGAGTTGCAGAGTTGCCAACGCCAGTGTTATAGAGTGCCCAATGGTGAAGGCCGTAACCAGAATGAGCACCTGTCGCCATTGCCGGGCTGTGTAAACAGCACAAAGGGCGATAACGAAAAGAATGTGATCGTATCCGCTGGGGTCTGTGATGTGGTCGAAACCCAAACGCAGGTAAATCAAAAAATCATCCATGGAGGTTGGTGAAGTAGGTGAGGTAAGTGGAGTGTATGGAGTAAGTAAACCCGGTGGAGTGTGTATAAGGGTGTAATGACGCCACTTATTCCACCTACGCCACTCTCTTACTCCTTAAACCAGTCAGCGTACATGACATAATTGTTGGCCGTCCGGGCGAAAACCTCGGCTTGTTCGGGCGAAACAGCTTTTAGAAAACGGGCCGGGTTGCCTGCATAAATAGATCCGGGGGGCACTACCGTATTCTGGGTAATAATGGCTCCGGCGGCCACAATACTGCCCGCGCCGATAATCGCTCCGTCCATCACAATGGCGCCCATGCCAATCAGTACGTTATCTTCTATGGTGCAGCCGTGAACAATGGCGTTATGTGCAATGGAGACATTATTGCCAATGATCGTCTTGTGTTTCTGGTAGGTGCAGTGAATGACGGCCCCATCCTGAATGTTCGTTCGGTCGCCAATGGTGATGCTGTTCACATCGCCCCGCACTACGGCGTTGAACCAAACTGTGCAGTCGCGTCCCATACTTACTTCACCCACCAGGGTGGCGTTGTCGGCAAACCAGCAGTTGTCGCCGAATGTTGGGTGATTACCCCGAACCGATTTAATTAATGCCATAGCGCAAATATAGTCGGGCAAGGCTGGTTTGTGTTTTCTCTGGTCTTATACCAACAAAAAAAGGCCGATTCAATGAATCAGCCTTTCTTGTCATACCAACCGTCGAATCGTCCCGGTCGGATCTGTTATTTACTCGACTCCGGCTCTGCCTGTAAACAAGCCGCCGGAGCCGTCATCCATTTTTTATTTTTTCTCCAGTTTATCGGCAGCTTTGTTCAGCGCGTCGCCAATATCATCCACCACTTTACCGGCTTCTTTTTTCACTTTGTCAAAGTCATCGGCGCTCGACCGCTGTACTTTATAGTACGAGTCGGCCAGTTGACGACGTTTGTCTTCGAGGTCTTTGACGCGATCTTCCCGTTTCCGACGATCTCTCTTGCTTTCGTTTTTCACGTCCGCTTTGGCTTCATCGAGTTGCTTGTCGACTTTGTCCATCTGCTCCGAAATGCGGTCGGTCAAATCACGCTTGTCGCGGTCGCTCGACTGATCGTTGTTTCGGTTGTTATCGCGGTCATTATTCCGGCTGTCACGATCACTCATGTTATTCCGGCTGTCGCGGTCGTTCTGATTTTGATCAGAATTACGGCGGTTGTCGCGGTCATCCGATGTGGTCGACTGTCGGTCGTCCATCCGATTATTCATGTTCCGGTTGTCGCGGTCATCGTTCTGGCGGTTGTCGCGGTTGTCGTTCATGTTCCGGTTATCCCGGTCATTATTGCGATCATCGGAATTACGACGGTCGTTACGGTCATTGTAGCTGTACCGCTCGTCGCGATCCGATTGCATCCGGTCGTTGTTCATGCTCCGGTTGTCCCGATCATTGTAGCGGTCGTTGCTTTGACGATCGTCATAACGATCGTTGTTCCGGCTCCGGTAATTGTCGGAATCCGAGCGGCTGTTGTACGAGTCGCGGGAATCGCGGTCATTATACCGGTCATTTGAGGAATAGCGATCGTTATACCGGTCGTTGTAGGAGCTGCGGTTGTCCCGATCCCGGTCATCGTACCGGTCATTATAGGAATTACGCTGGCTGGAGTACCGGTCGTTATACGAACCCCGGCTATCCCGGTCGTCGTAACGGTCATTATACGAGTCGCGCGAATCGCGTCGGTTATCATACCGATCGTTGTCGTCGCGATCACGGTCGCTGTACGAACTCTGCCGATCCGACGAGCGGCTGTTGTACGGATTGTTGTACGAATCGCTGCCCGACATGCGGTTGGAATTGTCGCTCCGGTAGCTCATCCGGTCGCTCGACGAGCCGTAGGGGTTCCGATATGAACTGTTGTCGCGGGAAGAACTGCTGCGCGAATCATTGCGGCTCATGCGATCGTTGTCCCGGTCTCTATTTCGTCGGCTGAATAACCCGCCCTCATCGTCGTCGTAACTCCGATTGCGATCGTCTCGGCTGTTCCGGGAGCTGTTTCGATCCTGCTGAACAATGTCCTCCCGGCTGTTTTGATTGTTTCCGTAGATGAGCCGCTCGGTCGACGCGCAGGAGGACAATCCTGCCATCGCTACCAGCATAGCGCCCACTACCCATGTTTTCCTTTTCATAACGTTGTGTCGTTGGTTGAGTATACAGAACATGTTCGGTTATTGCTACACACACATGCTGTTTGCCTGATATAACCACGATACGACGCAAATGTTAGGAATTAAGCCTGGTGCTTTCTCATAAAACATGGATTCATTCCATGAGGACTAGAGTTGGATCGCGGATGGAACGGATTAAATGGATTTCTACGGATAGAGCCTACAACCAGCCCTTTTATCTGTAAAAATCTGTTTAATCCGTTCCGTCCGCGCTTCCTTACTCTTCGTGAGAAATCCAGAAAGTAAGAGAGAGAAAGTACTTGCTCATTTCCGGTCCGGACTATTCTATCGGATAGTAAGAACACCGGCCCCGTTATAACTTCGGTATTCGGCATTATACATCGCATCGGCCGAAACGGGACCTACCACGAAGCGGCCTTTGGATACGGCACGCGCCAGGTAATAAAAAGTCCGTGGGGTGCCCGTAGCGGTCGTGTAGAAGTTGATTCGATCGTCGCGCAGGTCGAAGTGGTCCGGTGCGCCAGCGGTTGCTTTCGGAATCCAGGTCATATCGCGGTCTGAGGTCCCGGTTAGCCGTGGGTTTTCGACTTCCAGTCCGGCTGGTAGTAAGTCCGTTATCACGACATTTTCGACGTTCAGGCCGTTTTTACTGCTCAGGGTTACTTTAACCACAACCAGATCATTCTGCCGAACGGTCGTCATGGGCTTACCTTCCCGGCTGAGGTACTGCCGACGAACCTGTAAGCCCTTATCTTCGGCGGTAATTTTGCCGCTGGCCGGAACCCCTTCACTCTGTGCAAAGTAATACACGTTGCCCGACCCTTTGGCGCTCAGGCTGAGGGGAACATTCGTTGGCACCCGTTTCAGGTTCAGGAACGCGTTGTTCATGCTGCCAAGTGACTTTCCGGCCGCCGACACGGTAGCTGTAGCAGTGCTGTTAGCCGTTTGCCGGGCTAGTTTGCCCAGCGACAGGAACGAGAACGCGGCTTCCTGTGTGTTGAGGTACGTTGACTGTTTCAGTGCATCCGCTAATTGCTGGGCCAGCGTCGGAATCTGGATGTTATCAGGGTCCGTAGCCACCAGGGCATCGAGCACAAGGGCCAGATTCCGTAGGGGCGATGCATAACTGCCACCCGTTTGTCGACCGGTTGTGTTATCGGTGAATCGTTTGGGCAGTAGAGCCGAATAACTGCGGGTGTCGCCCACGCGGAAGAACGTAGCAGCCAGCAGATAGCGGCTGTCAGCCGTTAGTAGACCCACATTTTGCTTGTAGTAATTCATGGCCGACCGGTTCGGTTTACCGGCTACCGACAGCGCATACAGACCGTAAATACTCGTTCGGCTGGCGATTTTCTTTACGGTTTTTCCGCCCGCTTCATCGTAGGTAACGGCATTTTCGGTGGCGGGGCTGTTGGTCATGGTCGTGAGGTAATCAATGGCCGAACTCAGTACCGAAGGCCGTACTTCATACCCCGCTTCCTGCGCTTCGGCCAGAAAATGAACGGCATAGGCACTGGCCCACGCATCGACCGTCGATTGCCCGTCGGCTCCGGCCATGCCCGGCCACATCATAAAGCCACCGGTTTGCGCTTGCTGCCCTTCAACCGTCTGTACGGCCTGCCGAACATTAGTGGCGGGGTTCAGGTCACTCTCGCCCGCCCGAACGAAATACGTATTCGTGGCTAACTGCTTCGACAAATCGGCGAAGTACAGCTGCGGAAACGCTTTGGAAATGGTCTGCTCCAGGCAACCGTGCGGATAGCCCAGTAAATACGACAACTCGCGGCCATACTGCGCTACCGGCGACCGGCTCAGGGTGATGCTGGCCTGCGCGGTTCCGGGCAGAAAACCGTTTGCCAGCTGCACGGTTTTGGTTTGTCCGGCTGCTACTGCGCCGGAGAGCGTCGTTTTTTGCAGGGAAGCCGCCGGACGAACGGTAATGTCGGTGGTTTCGGTAAACGTTTCGTTCAGGCCATTGACCGTTACCGTAATGGCTCCGATACCGATAGCCTGTTTGGCCGACACCCGGAAGATGGCCCGGCTTTCGCGACCGGGCTGAATGGTCAGTTTCTGCGTACTTAGGCTATCCGAGACGAGCGGCCCGGTCAGGCTTAGCCGGGCTGTAACGGTGGCTGCCTGTTTCGTGGTGTTGCTCAGCGTTACAGGCAGTTCGAGTTGGTCGCCGGGTGTCAGGAAGCGGGGAACGCCCGAACTGATCACAATCGGGTCGGCCACTTTCATATTGGCATTCGCCGACCCAAAGGCGTTGTCTTTGTAGGCCACCGCCATTACGCGCAAATCGCCGGAGAACTGTGGAACATCGACCGAGAACTCCGCTTCACCATCAGAGCCGGTTTCCAGAATACCGCTCCACAGAGCCACTAACCGCACCCGCCCATTGCTGAGGGGATTCACGCGCCGTTCCAGATCATAGCCGTCGCCCCCGGTACTCGACGTTGACTTTAGGGATAGTTCTGGATAGAGGAGCGCGTAAAGATCATGGCTGCCCACTTCGAGCGCCCGCTTCTGGTAGAAGAAGCCGTGTGGGTCGGGAGTTTTAAAGTTCTTCAGTTGTAAAATACCTTCGTCCACCACGGCAACGGTAACCTGCGCATTGCTGGCGGTTTTGATGCGGATCGTTTGTTTCGTTTTGGAGCGGGACTGCGTGGCGGCCATCAGCGTGACGGGCAGTTTGGTGTCAGCGTCCTGCACCGAAATGGGCGCGAAACCGTGAGCGACCGTGAGGGGAAGCTGGGTCGCATCAATGGCCCGAATCAATGTGGCCGTTACATACACGTTTGGCAAGTGTTCGGCCCCTACCGAGAAACTCCATTCGGCCGATTTGTTGCTGGTCGTGAGCCAGTGTTGTTCGAGAACGCGGTTGCGCTCTACCGTTACCAGCAGCTTGCCGTCAAAAGGGGCTTTGAAAAGGATCGTCGCCTTATCGCCAGTCTGATAAACCGGTTTGTCGAGCGTCATCAGCACCTGCCCCTCCTGACTTACGTCGAACGACGAGGCCGACGTATTGCCAAAGCCATACGCATAGAACGTAGTCGTAGTATACGTAGCCGCCGATGCACCGGGGCGACGCACCCGCACCTCATACTCACCCGAAACGGTGGGCACGTAGCGAAAAGCGGCTTTCCCGCCTTTAAACAGCAGGGTATTGGAGTAGACGGATTTCTCGCGCCGTTTGGTCGTGTACTTGATCTGGGCCTGATCGCCCCCGTTATTCTCTTTCTCAATAACGGTCTGATAGGCGAACCGGACCACCTCCACCAGCGCGGTAGCCGACGCACGAAACTGGCCGTTGACGTCGAGAGCAACCAGATCGGCGGCAAGGGGTGTGTTGGTCGCTACGTAACTGTCGGGTAGCCGCACGCCAAAGAACGTGTCCTGCGTCAGGATATTCAGCCGACGCAGCCGATTGACCGGGCGGCCGTTTTCGTCAAAAACAGTCACGAACAGCTTCCCTTCCAGCAAACCGATGTCCTGATATTGTGCCGGGATGATGAATCGCTCGGTAGCCTGCCCGCTGGCATTTGTTCGGCCCTGACGCAGGTCTTTGGGGAATACATCGGCTTTAGCCGCGTCGCCCGTTGGTGACTGACTGTTGGCGATATCGAAATCGTATTCGCCGAAGCCCTTGGGGGCAAACACCTTCCGCTTCGCCTGTAGTTCGACCTCGTAGGCCCGATCAGAAGCCGGTGGCCCAAACAGGTTCATGGCCGTTAGGGAGAGGGTGACGGTTTGCCCCGATTTGTACGTAGCCGCGAGGGTTGGGTCGGTCTGGCGGTCGGTGAACACGTCGACCTTAATTCGGTCGGGTACAAACTCCTCCACACTAATGGGCTGCGAGGTCAGCAACACGTTATTGGCGTTCAGCACTTCAACCGTGTAGGTGCCGGTCACGGCGGCCGGGTCGAGCGGAACATCGGTGGCCACAGCTCCCTGGGCATTGGTCGTTTTGCGGAATACCCTTAGTTCGCGTCCGTTGGGCGCCAGCACCCGGATGAGTACCGGAATCTCGCCCGGCGTGGATGCGCCCGGGGTGGATGCGCCCGGCGTGGCCTTTCCGTCGCCCTGCCAGCTTTGCGACCGGATGATGGTATTGAAATGAACGGTTTCGCCGGGGCGGTAAATGTCACGGTCGCCGTAAACGAAGGCATCGAAGCCGGTTTCGTTATCCCGTTTGCCATCGACCTCAAAGCGGGACGTTTCGACCTGCGTATCGGGTAAAAACAGAAAGTTGAAATCGTCCTGTTCCGAGCGACCTGCTGTTGGATTTGTGATGCGGGCCGTTAACAGCGCAATCTTGAAACCGGGGGCTTTTTCGCTCACCTTATCAAACTTGACAAAGCCGGTGCCGTCGGTTTTGAGGGTATAAACAGATTGGTTGTTGCTGCTGATGAGTGTTACCTCTACACTTTGCAGCGGATCGCCGGTGCGGATCGAGTTGGCCCAAACCAGCACCTCATCGTTGGTCTGACGGGCAATCAGGCCAATGTCCGATACCGATACCAACTGGCTGGCCTGCAAATAAGCTTCATCTTTCGAGCCGACCGAAACTAGGTAAACTCCACGGAAGTTATTGTTCTGATCGGGTAAGGCCAGATTCAGCGCCGACACCCCCCGTACCTTCGGCAGATCGGTTGTTTCGACGGTTTTGTTAACGAGCACATCGCTCAGATCACCGGCTTCATCGTCGCTGTAGCTAAACGACCCGGATGGCCCCCACTCACCGTTCGCGTTTTCTTTATAGTCTTCATAGCGGTTCGAGCGCAGGTAGTTCAGGAGGTTGTTTTCGTATACTTTGGCAATTTTGACCTGCACTTTGGGGACGTTGACAATGTTCAGGCCAACGTTTCGCGATCCTTTGGAGGAGAGATACAACGCCTTTTTGTTGGCAAACTGAATGCTGGCGGGCATTTTCCCAAAAAACAGATCACGCGTTACAGGCTCTTCCAGCTTTGTGTTCAGTACACCACGTATCTGGTCGGTGAGGGTAAGCACATAGGTATCGACTTCGGTGAAGTTGCCCCGGATAATAAAGCCGTTTTCGGTTAATTCGGCCGTTGTTTCGACCTGTGGCTGAATGGTATAATACAGGCTAAGATCGCCCGGCGTGGATGCGTCGGGCGTAATCAAGCCGGGCTGTAATTCCTGGGTTGTGATGATGCGAATAACGCCCTGCGGTCCGCCATTGCTGCTCGTCTCGAAACGGGTCTGCACATCGGCCACGTCGACTTTATAGCGCGATGGCAGCGTACTGGCTTCGGTAATGTCTTCTTTACTGACGAAGGCCGTTTTGGGTACTTTGAGCCCTTTGGCCAGTTTGATGGCCAGTGGCTGCTCGTTCTTCAGTGCAGGCGCATTGGTTAGCGTCAGGGCTACCGAGTTCTGGTCATCATCGGGCGCACTGACAACCGACAGAGGTTTCTCGTCCGTAGAAAGGGCTACTTTATTGACGACGTCTTCCGCCGACACGGCATAGTTGAAATTAAGGCGGGTTTTGGCTACCGGCTGTCCCGTTTCGCGGGCCTTTGACCACCAGGTTTCTACACCCGACAGCTGCAGGTAGGGCGTATGGAAAGCAATGTCCTCCCCCGAAATCTTCAAATCTTTTTGGGCTGAACGTGTCAGCAGATCGTCGGTCAACTCGGCGCGGTAATCGGTGGCGGGGTCGAAGGTGAGGGCGGGTGAGAAAACCAGTTCATTGGGTGCTGTCCACTTGAACTTGCCGCGAACGGCCGGAATAAAACGGACATACTGGGTTGAATCCCAGTCGCCAAACCCAGTTGACGGGCCAATATTTTTATTAAATGTAAACGTCAGGTTTTGGGTCTGCTGCACCTCATCGTCGAAGTTGCGCCCTACGACTGAGACTTCGTTGAACGACAAACGGGAGCATTGGAAAAGTAACGAAAGAAAGAGACTGGAAAGCAGCAGGTTACGGAGGAGCAGGAACGTTTTCATGAATGTAGTTGTGAGGTCTCTAAGATAGACGAAAAAGCCCACTCAGTAACTTTGAGTGGGCTTAATTAAAGGAAGGCACTTACTCAACGGTTACTCACGCTGCGGTGTAAACTGAACATTAACAATTTTCCAGCTACCACCCTGTTTGGCGCTCATCACCGAAAACGTAACGTTGTTGTCAAAGGGCTTCCCCTGAATATTTCCTTTGGCTTTCCAGGTACCGGTCATGACCGCGGCATTGGTGTTGTATTGGCGGGTAGCGGCATTCGATACGACGCCTGTTTCAACAATGACGGCTCCCCCGTCGATACCCTGTACCAGCAAGCTCCCGTCAACGGCCTGGCCATTAAAACTGATAATGGATAAGTCGCTTGAAATCAGGCCGCTCATCGTCTTGCCATCTTCATCAAGCATGGCTTTGAAAAACGCATTCCCCAGGGCCGTAGGGTCTTGCGGTGTTGTCGTCGATTGTTGCGCAAGGGCCGCAGTTGTCAAAAATAGCGTACTAACAATAAGTAGTGTATACTTCATGAGATTGGTTATTGACTTTTACGGCGGAAAAATGTAAATAATTTGTGGTATCGCAAAATCAACAAATTATTACTCCCTGTATATGACCACGTGTATATCACGGCTCCGGCCTTTATCATCGGCACAGGAAACCTTCAGCGCACCGGGCCGGGGCGTGAAGAATACGGCTTCGGTGGGCTTTGCCCGGCGATAAAGTTTATCGTTCAGATACCAGAAGACCGTCTGGACATCATTGGCTGCCTGACAACCCAATGCCATCTGCGTAGTTTGTTTGGGGTCGATATAATAGTCACTGCCATCATTTAGACTAGTGATCAGCGGGCCCGTCTGCCCCGCTTCCTGCCCGCCGAAGACACGCTCACAAGCCGGATTATGCGGAGGAGCCACCTCAACTGGAATGTGATGGCTTACGTAAAACGCCATGACCTCCGGCGACACGTTCGGATACGATTGCCGGATGGCCCCGGAGTCGGGCAGGCAGTGAGCGCAGTAGGACAGCGTTCGGGATGCGTTTGTGTAAACCGCTTTGCGATGATGGCAGTGCCGATACCGCGACACGCCCATGATGCAGTAGTCTGTTACGGGGTTGGTACAGAATTCGCCCGGCACATCGCCTGTTTCCGGGCAAATAAGCCTCATACTTAATCTTGAAGCGGCTTTGGGTACCTTAAACCAACCGGTTGGCGAGTTGTAATCCAGTACATTAAAGAGTTGGAACAGCAGCGGTGTCGCCGTATTGGCCCCACTCAGTTCGGCTACGCCCACCCCCGAAAAGTTACCCACCCACACGCCAATCGTGTAGCGCTGGTTATAGCCAATGCTCCACGCATCCCGCCGACCGTAAGACGTGCCCGTTTTCCAGGCAATGCGCGGCAGGTGGTAGCTGTTATCGAAGTTGTTCGGTAAATCGGGCCGGGTGATCTGGGTGAGGGTATGTGTAACGAGGTAAGCCGCTTCGGGAGAGAGGAGATTAACCCCCTTAATGACCCCACCGGATCGCCGGACTGATGGGGTAAAGTGGAGTGCTTTCACTTGTCCCGCATTCGCCAGTCCCGCATACAGCCGCGTCATTTCTTCGAGAGTGACACCACAACCGCCCAGAATCATCGAAAGTCCCAATTCTTTTGCCTGTTTCCGGATAGATAAAAAGCCGGCCTTCCGCAGTGTCGATACCAACGGTGGCGTACCAATTTCCTTCAACAGGGCCACTGCCGGAATATTGAGGGAGTTGGCCAGTGCGAATTCGGCGGTAACGGGGCCGTTGAAGCGCCGGTCGTAGTTGTCGGGTTCATACCCGCCGAAATTGATAGGCACGTCGGCCAGCCTGGTTTTTGGCGTGATAAGGCCCGCGTCGAAAGCCAGGCCATAGAGCAAGGGCTTTAAGGCACTGCCCGGCGACCGCACTGCCCGAACGCCGTCGACCTGCCCGCCATCGAAGGCATTGCCAAAATCAGCCGAACCGACGTAAGCCACTACTTCGTGCGTATGGTTATCCACAACCAGCACTGCCGAATTGTGGATATTGTAAGCCCGAATCCGATTGGCGTATTGCTGCACCAGTCGCTCGGTTGTTGACTGGATGGTGGGCGACAGCGACGAATGCACAATTGGAAGGTCGGGGTTCTCCATCCGCAGCCGACGGGACAGATGAGGAGCCCGTTGCGGAGCTTCACGACGGTAAGCCGCCAGGGGTTCGTTCAGGGCATCGTCAATAATGGCGTCGGCAAAGAGATGACTCCGTTTAAACCGATTGAGCCAGCGGTTACGTGCCTGAACGACCAGCGCGTTCCGCGAGCCGAGCCGTAAACTCGACGGCCGGTTTGGAATAATCGTTAGCGTTGTCAGTTCGGCTAAGCTGAGCAGGGTGGGCGATTTGCCAAAGTACAGCAGTGAAGCCGACTTTAGGCCTTCTATGTTACCCCCGTAGGGAATCAGATTCAGATAAAGCTGCAGGATCTCATCCTTGGAGTAATGAAGTTCCAGTTGTAAAGCCCGGAACAGTTCGATGAACTTGCTGCTGTACGTTCGCTCGCGGGGTTCGAGCAGGCGAACGGTTTGCATGGTGATGGTCGATGCCCCCGACGTTCGCCGACCAGTTAATAGATTTCGGCCCGCTGCCCGAATCATCGATACCGGGTTGAAACCCAGATGGTATCTGAAGTACTTATCTTCTTTAAAAAGAATGGCATTGCGGAGCGTAGGAGTAATTTCGCTGAGTTCGGCATACATCCGCCATTTATCGTCTCGACTCAGAAACGCGTGTAAAATAGAGCCATCCCGGGCCGTTATGATGGTCGAATAAGGGACATGGGTACGGATGGGGAAGGAAAAATCTAAGGCAAAAAAAATCAATAGGACCCCAATACTCGTTTTAATATAAGGCCGTTGCCAGCCTCGTTTGGTAACCGCACGTACCTTTTCCGATATTACCGTAAACATTACCATAATTTCTGTGACTTTTTCACGTCTTCTGGTCTCAGGTAGAAATCGCGTAGGTGTGTAAAAGCCAGTAAATTCCTCAAACAACGAGATTTTTTCAGGAAATGACCATTCAATTTTTCGGGGCGGCCCGAACCGTAACCGGAACCAAACACCTGATCACCACTGCCGGTGGCAAACAATTATTGCTCGATTGCGGGCTGTTTCAGGGTATTGATACCGACGAGCTTAACCAGCAGTTCGGATTTGATCCGGCTCAGGTCGATTACATGGTCCTTTCGCACGCGCACATTGATCACACAGGGCTGATTCCCCGGCTCGTGCGCCAGGGATTTGCCGGGCCAATTTACACCACTTCATCGACAATTGACCTGTGCGAAATCATGCTGATGGATAGCGCCCGGATTCAGGAACGTGACCTGGAACGCGTTAACCAGCGACGCAACCGCCGGGGACAGCCCGAGCTGGAAGTGCTCTACGACGAAAAAGATGTTCAACAGGCACTCGACCAAATGCAGGCCGTTTCCTACAACGAGCCATTCGTTATTTGTGACGAAATAACCGCCTTACTGACCGATGCAGGCCATTTGCTGGGTAGTGCTTCGGTCAGCCTCACCATTCAGGAGGAAGGCCAGACAAAACAACTATTCTTCAGTGGCGACATTGGACGCCCCGACGATAAAATTCTGCGTTCGCCCCAGCCGTTTCCGCAGGCAGACTACATCATCTGCGAATCGACCTACGGCGACCGCCTTCACGAAGCCGAACCCAACATGAAAGCGCACCTGCTGCAAATTGTGCAGCAAACCTGCGTTGAGGGGCGGGGCAAACTGCTTATTCCCGCTTTTGCGGTCGACCGTACGCAGGAAATCATTTACGCCCTCGATCAGCTTTCCAGTGAGGGCCACCTGCCCAAACTGCCCGTTTATATCGACAGCCCCATGTCGGTGAAAGCGACGGACGTCATGCGCGACCACGAAGAGGATTTCAACCCGGAAATTCTCGCGTACATCAAAAAAGATGGCGATGCATTTCAATTCCCGAATCTGCATTACATAACAGATGTGGAAGACTCGAAGGCGATCAACGACTCGAAGGAGCCCTGTATCATCATTGCACCATCGGGCATGGCCGAAGCGGGTCGGATCAAGCACCATATCAAGAATAACATTGCTAAGCCCAACACGACCATTCTGCTGGTGGGTTATGCGTCGCCAAATAGCCTGGGCGGTGCCTTGAAGCGGGGCGATAAGGAAGTCACGATCTTTGGGGAGCGCTATCCAGTAGTGGCGCGGGTAGCTATTATGGACTCGTTTTCGGCCCATGCCGATTATCGCGAGATGCTTCAGTTCTTAAGCTGTCAGGATATGACTCAGGTTAAGCGTCTATTTCTGGTGCATGGCGAATACGACAAGCAACTGATCTGGAAAGGCTATTTACAGGCGGCTGGCTTCAGGCGGGTTGACATTCCTGAGATGAAGGAGAAAGTGACGGTATAGATTAGTGATCTGATCAGTGACCAAGTGGTTCATGAACCCGTTTATCCGTCGTTTTATAAACAAAAATCCCCGGCTTGTTCAAGCCGGGGATTTTTGTTTATAAAACGATAGCACCGTCAGGTGAACCGAACTCGCGAGAAACGACGATTTAATACAGCACGATACATTTTACCGAACTGAGCATAGCACCAGCGTTTAAGTTGCTTAATCTCTTTTGGAATGAGCATTTTAATGGCTTTGGCCAGCTCTTTATCAAAAAGACCTTTATCAAAACTCACCTTCTGAAGGATCGTCTTGATATACTCAAGCATGGAAAGCATAGCGTAACATTTTTTTCGGTTAAAGAAGCTAAAGGATATTGAGAGAGGATGGACAGTTCGTTCTTACCTTTGATACTTAAATTCGTAACGGCTCATCTTTGACTTTGTTGCCCAAAAATACTAATGTTCTTTGTAATATTCCGAAGACTTCTTGTATTATTTTTCTTTTACGCATCCCTGTGCGTTGGGCAACCTATTGATAATGTTGCCACTATCGAATTAGGGCAAACAACATTTCCGATTGAACGGTCTTTCACGATTTCGCTGATTATTCCGAACAGCGAAACCCGCGCTACCGTTACCTTTCCAGACATTCCCGGATTTACCAAAAAAGGTATATTAACCAGCGTCTCACCTGTTGAGTCGGGCGAAAAAACGGTTACAAATCAAGTCATTACACAGAATTATCAGGCACAGGCACCCGGTCGTTTCCGGTTGATGCCCTTTACCATGATGATCAATGGTGAGGCCATACGGTCAGAAGGCGCCGTGCTGGTGGTTCAACCCTCCAATGTGCTGTCGGGGCTGGGTAGTTTGACCCTGAACCGGGTAGATATTGCGCCGGATGGAGCGGCTTTTCTGTCGCTGCGGGCATCGAGATCGTCGATATATGCCGGAGAGGGCGTTGGCCTGACATTGTCATTTTTTGTTGCCGATAACTACCCCTACGAACTCAGCTTTCAGGCACTGGAGAAACAGTTACAGGCTATTGTTAAGAAGATACGTCCGGCTAATTCGTGGGAAGAAAATACCCCCATCAATGATTTGACGCCTGTACCGGTTGTCATCAACAAGAAAAAATTCAGAGAGTATCGAATCTTTCAGTCGGTCTTTTTTCCGTTGTCAAACCAGTCGGTGCAAGTGCCCGCCGTATCGCTTCAACTGGGGCGACGGCCCGTTGCCGGTCCATCCATGACCAAGACCGAAACCACGCTGTTTACCAGCAAACCGCTCTCCATCGTTGTCCGTTCGCTGCCCGTGCATCCGCTACGAGGGCGTGTGCCGGTCGGAACATTCCGATTGGAGGAGGGGCTGGAACGGCAAAATGTCCTGATCGGAAAGAGCGTGCGCTATACGATCACGATCTCAGGAAAGGGAAATGTTGCCACCTTACCGGCACCAACGCTTCTCAATGAGCGAACGGAACTGGCTGTGTTTCCGCCCGAAGAACGCCATACCGTCACGCATACCGGCGATGACATAACGGGCCGTAAGAGTTTTGCTTATTATATTGTACCCCATCAGAATGGGTCAATTTCGTTGGCAAATCATTTTCAATGGGTTTACTTCGACCCGCAAACGGCCCGGTATGACACGCTTCGGCCACAGATCAACCTTCGGGTGGGAGGAAACGAACGAAACGGTGCCGTCCTTACAGACACACTTAGCGGAACATCGTTAACGAAAACGGAAGCTGTGCCGACATCGTCGGTTGGCAATTCTATCTATACGGGTATTGAATCCATGGATAGTGAACGCCAGCCGGTTAGCGTTTCGGTGCTGATTCGTTCGGTGGCGAATGTGCTGATTGCCGTTATGTTGCTGGGGATGGTTTTTGTCTTAATCAGGAAATAGAATCACATGAATAACAGGCAGAGGGAAGACTCAAAGTCTTTGGTCGGCCAAGCGGGAATAAGCCCAACAGGAAAGCATGAGCAGTACATACGGAACATTATTTAAGATTTCTACTTTCGGCGAATCGCACGGGCCAGCCATTGGCGTCGTAATTGATGGTTGCCCGGCCGGGTTGGCGTTCGATACCGATTTTATTCAGCACGAACTGGACCGGCGGAAACCCGGCCAGTCGCGCATTACCACCCAACGGCGCGAAGCCGATGAGTTTGAGGTGCTGTCGGGTGTTTTTGACGGATACACGCAGGGTACGCCCATTGCGCTGGTTATCCGCAACACTGACCAGCGCAGCAAAGACTATGGTCATATTGCCGAACAGTTTCGGCCTTCGCATGCCGATTATACCTATCAGACCAAGTACGGTTCACGGGATTATCGGGGAGGGGGACGGTCGTCGGCCCGCGAAACGGCGGCTCGGGTAGCGGCTGGCGCTGTTGCCAAACTGCTGCTTGCCCAGCAGGGTGTTCAGATAACGGCCTATGTGTCGCAGGTGGGTACGCTGAAACTTGAAAAGGCTTATTCGGAACTGAATCTGGCACTGGCCGAAGAAAATGCCGTTCGGTGCCCCGATCCTGAAACCGCCGAGCAGATGTTTACCTATATCGACGGCATCCGCAAGCAGGGTGATTCGGTGGGCGGCATTGTCGACTGCGTGGCTACGGGAGTGCCCGCCGGTTGGGGTGAGCCCGTGTTCGATAAACTCCACGCCGAACTGGGTAAAGCCATGCTCAGTATCAATGCCGTAAAAGGCTTTGAGTATGGCAGCGGCTTTGCCGGCGTTGAGCAACTTGGCTCACAGCATAACGATGAATTTTATACCGATGAGTCGGGGCGTGTCCGCACCAAAACCAACCAGTCGGGCGGTATTCAGGGCGGCATCAGCAACGGGGAGGATATTTACTTCCGGACGGCTTTCAAGCCCGTTGCTACCATTATGCAGGACCAGGACAGCGTCGACGTAAATGGTCAGCCGGTAACGGTTTCGGGCAAAGGCCGACACGATCCCTGCGTGGTGCCCCGTGCCGTACCCATCGTAGAGGCTATGGCCGCTCTGGTACTGGCCGATCTGTATTTGCGAAACAAAGCGGCCAAGGTGTAAGACAACGGGAAAATCGCCACAGAGCACCGGTTTTTATGATGATTATGGTCAGGGTATGATTTGTATTCATGCAGTGGAATCGTACTTTATCCTGATCATCATAAAAATTGGTGGCTTAGTCAGGGTCTATTTCTTCTTGAAAACGGCCTGCATGATCGCGAAACCCAGGAAGCCAAAGCCGATGGCCTGTGCTGAAATGCCGATGGTCAGGAAGGTTCCCGTTGCCGTCCAATGATGACTCTTCCCGTAAGCGCCCAACAAGGTTAGGGCCAGTCCCGAGAGCCAGAATCCGGCGGCCAGCAGTATGTATTTGTTTTTAATGGTAACCATGGATAGGCCGATTTGAAAAGACTGTCCGACAAAAATACGTTGAATACCCGTTTGTCCTTTCGTTTTCTGGTTGGAGTCGGTCTGTTGGTTCTGCTCTGTATAAGTCGGGTTATAGCCCAGCCGGGTGCGGCCCAGCCAGAGTTGTTTCGTTTTTCGTTCAGCCGGGGCTTAATGGGCACTCAGTTCAATGTTATTTTCTACGCCCCGGATAGCCTGGCCGCTCAGCGCGCCAACGCAGCCGTAAATACGCGCATGGATTCGCTCAACTACGTCATGAGCGATTATATGGATGGATCCGAAATCAATAGGCTGTCGCAAACGTCGGGTTCGGGTGCATGGGTTCCTGTATCTGCCGACCTGTTCAATGTACTGAAAAAAGCGCAGGCTATTGCCCGCCTTTCCAATGGCCGGTACGACCCGACCGTTGGGCCGCTGTCCCTGTTGTGGCGCCGGGCCGTTCGGCGGAAGGAGTTTCCGACAAACAAAGAGCGTCGTCGGGCCCGGCGGCTGGTTGGTTATAAATTGATGGACCTGGATAGCACGACCCGCTCTGTACGTTTAGGCCGGGCCGGGATGCGTCTGGATGTAGGTGGCATTGGCCAGGGTTTTGCCATAGACGAAGCGGAACAGGTACTACGGCATGCCGGCATTCGGTCAGCCCTCATTGATATTGGCGGGGATATTTTGGCCAGCGATCCGCCACCGGGCCGTTCGGGCTGGCGCGTTGGCATTGGTTCGGGCAAGACCGGTGATGCAGACACCACCACCATTTCACTGAAGAATGCAGCCATCACCACATCGGGCGACACCTACCGTTTTCTGGAACACCACGGCCGTCGCTACTCACACATTATGGACCCCCGTTCGGGTTTGGGGCTGCGGCATTTTGTGCGGGCTACGGTTTGGGCACCGGATGGCTATCGGGCTGATGCGTTGACCAAAGTATTCAGCGTAGCGGGTCTTCGGAAAAGCCGCCGATTCATTAAACGCTTCCCCGGCGTGAAACTGCTGATGCTGGAAAATAAGAATGGAAAGGTGCGCAAATGGCAGTCAAGCCTATTTTGAGTAATAGGATTTTCTTATAAAACGAGTGGGATCACGGATGACACGGGTGGACCAGATTTTTACGCATAAAAGGGCCGATCATAGGTTTCATCCGCGACAAGCCGTTTGATCCGTGTCATCCGCGATCTGATTGAAACCCTACAGGGTATAGCAGGGCCGCGTATCAGAAATTTACTCAAAACCAAAGAGGCCAGCTGGCAATTGCGCAGCTGGCCTCTATACTACCTATCTTGTCTGACGACTACACCGTCACCGTTTTGCCCGGTACGGCAATTTGATACAGTCCGTTTGCATCGGGCAGGCTCTTGGGCATCGCGTCCCAGGCGAGGGTGGTTGGGAACAGGTCGATTTGCGAGTTTAACGCTTCATCCCATTTCACCACTTTGCCGGAGTAGGTTGCCATACGGCCCATGATGGAAGTCATCGTACTTTTGGCAACGCGCTCGGCATCGGCAAATTTATACTGACCTTTGGCAATGGCGTCGAACAGTTCATCGTGCTCAATCTGGTAAGGGTTACCATCTTCTTTCGCGTTGTGGGTGTACATCGCCTGACCGCTATAGCTCATCAGGGCGCTGCTTTTTTTCTCCATCCCCTCAACCTTGCCTTTGGTGCCGAGGAACATTTCGTCGACCCGGCTATAGGTGCCTTCATAGTGACGGCACTGGCTGTTGATGGTCGTTCCATCGGCATAGACGAAATCGACAATGTGGTGATCGAAGATTTCGCCGTAGTCTTTGCCCGTCCGAACCTGACGGCCGCCCGTTCCCTGGCAGGAAACCGGATAGCTGTTTTTCACCCAGTTGGCTACGTCAATATTGTGAACGTGCTGTTCCGTAATGTGGTCGCCACAGAGCCAGTTGAAGTAGTACCAGTTGCGCATCTGGTAATCCATTTCTGTCTGGCCGGGTTTGCGGGGCTTCTGCCATACGCCACCGCTGACCCAGTAGACCGATCCACCCACGATTTCGCCTAAGGCACCATCGTGAATACGCTTGATCATATCGCGGTAGCTGGGCTGGTAACGCCGTTGCAGACCAACAACTACGTTTAGTTTTTTTCGCTTGGCTTCCTCGGCAGCCGCCAGCACCCGTCGAACGCCGGGCGCATCGGTCGCTACGGGTTTCTCCATAAATACCTGCTTATTCTGACGAACGGCTTCTTCGAAATGGCTGGGCCGGAAACCCGGAGGGGTGGCCAGGATCACAACATCGGCCAGGGCCATGGCCTGCTTGTAGGCGTCGAAGCCCACAAACTTATGATCTTCGGGTACGTCTACTTTAGGCGTACCATCGGCGGCTTTCAGACCCCGCTCGGTAAGGGCTTTGTAGGCGTCGTCTAACCGATCCCGGTAAGCATCAGCCAGGGCAACAATTTTAACATTCTGCTTTGTATTGAGGGCCTGCTGAGCCGCGCCCGTACCGCGTCCGCCACAGCCGATCAGAGCTACTTTAATCGTATCGTTTACCGAAAAGTGAAAGCCTGGATTGCCAGCGGCTTTGCTTTGGAAAGGGAGGCTGCCGAGCAGAGCACCGCCTGTTAACAGACCGGAAGCCTTCAGGAATTCCCGGCGTGCCTGGTTCGATTCGTTTGTCATATATAGCGAAAATTTCGATGGAGAAAGTTATCTGATCATGAAAGAAAATTAAGAACCATATTTACTATAAATCAGGCAAATAGATGATATCAATCAAGTAGGTATATTGATTTTATTTGTTCATTGCAAGAAAAATTTGGACAAAAGAAAGTTTTATCCGTAGATTTAAGGTCGTAGATATCCGTTTTACGACACTCCAACCTATTTTATTAACTTCTATGAGAAAAAAGATTACTTATTGGATTTTAATGTGGGCCTTTTCCATTTTTTTGGGAACAGAAGCGTTTGCCCAAACGAGCGTTGCCGGAAAGGTAACGGACGAAGCTAAGCGGGAAAACTTGGTGGGTATAAGTATTTCGGTAAAAGGTAAAGTGATTGGAACAATCACTGATCAGAAAGGAAACTTTTCCCTGACCACGAACACGCCCACTCCGTTTACGATCGCCGTGTCATCCGTCGGTTTCGAGACGCAGGAGTTTGTGATCAACGGCAACCGAACCGACCTGAACGTGGCGCTGAAAGAACAGGTAACCATTGGGCAGGAAATTGTAGTGTCGGCTTCGCGGGTGGAAGAAAGCGTCCTCAAGTCGCCGGTATCTGTGGAGCGGTTAGATATCCGTTCGTTTCAGTCGACACCCGGGGCCACTTTCTACGATGCCTTGCAGAACATTAAAGGCGTTGACATGAGTACGCAGAGTTTAACGTTCAAATCGGTCAACGTGCGGGGGTTTGGCTCCAACGGAAACACCCGCGTTGTGCAGATGCTCGATGGGATGGACAACCAGGCTCCGGGGCTCAATTTCTCGGTGGGAAACATAGCCGGAGTGTCGGAGCTTGATCTGGAAAGCGTCGATCTGCTGCCGGGGGCTGCTTCGGCTCTGTATGGCCCCAACGCCATCAATGGTTTGTTATTGATGACTTCGAAAAGCCCCTTCCTCTACCAGGGTTTGAGTGCTTACGTGAAAGGGGGCGTCATGAATGCCAGCAATCGCGCAACCGCTACGACGCCGTTTTATGATGCGGCTTTCCGGTATGCCAAAGCGTTCAACAATAAACTGGCCATTAAATTCGGGGTTTCGTATCTGACGGCGAAGGACTGGCAGGCAACCGACTATCGGGATCAGAGTTATTCAAACAAGTATACGCTTAATGATGGAAATCGGGCCAATAATCCCGGTTATGACGGCGTCAATATTTACGGTGATGCCAGCGCGAACCTCTACTCCAACCTGTTTGGTAATGGCCAGCCCGGAACCGGCGCCAACGGCACATCGGCCATTTTGGGCGCTATTGCCACCACCCAGATTCCGCAGGCCGGAAATGCTACATTACCCCAGCTGACCGGCCTGACACCTCAGCAAATTTTCAATAACATCATTCCAAACCTGAACATCTCCCGAACGGGTTATCAGGAGAGTGATCTGGTTAGTTATAACGCGACCAACCTGAAGCTGAACGGAGCGGTTCATTACCGCCTGAACGATAATGTTGAGGCTATTGTGCAGGCGAACTGGGGTACCGGAACAACCGTATATACGGGTGCCGACCGGTATTATATCAAAGGGTTTCAGCTCGGGCAGTATAAGCTTGAACTGCGGGGATCAAACTTTTTCGTACGGGCCTACACAACGCAGGAACGATCGGGCGATGCGTATGCCACCGCAACACTGGGGCAGGGGATCAACGAAGCCTGGAGTGGTAGTGCCGCCAAGTGGTTTCCTACCTATTTCGGGAGCTATGCTCAATCGGCATTTCAGGGGTATGCCGGTGCTTACTTAACCGCGCTGGGAGCCGGTCAGTCGCCGTCGGCAGCACTGGCAGCCGCCCAGACCTATATTAACAGCCAGCAGAACAATTTACTGAACCAGGCTCGCGGGGCTGCTGATCAGGGACGTTTCCTGCCGGGCTCGGCGGGTTTCCTGCAAGCCTTCGATGCCGTTACGGGCAAGGCGATTCCGGGCGATGCCAGTGGTGTGGGAGCGAAGTTCCTGGATAAAACCAACCTGTACCATGGCGAGTTTATGTACAACTTCAGCAAGCTTATTGAACCCAAAACGGTTGAGCTGATTGTCGGGGGTAATCTGCGCCGGTATGCGCTGAATTCAGAGGGTACGTTGTTTGCCCGCGATGAGAATGGGAAAGAGTTTACGATCGACGAATACGGTGCTTACGCACAGGCCTCCAAAACGCTGTTCGATGTATTAAAATTAACGGGATCATTACGTTACGACAAAAACCAGAACTTCAAGGCTCAGGTAAGCCCCCGTTTTTCGGCCGTGCTGACCGTGGCTAAAGTGCATAACTTCCGGGCATCGTTTCAGCGGGGTTTCCGTATTCCAACCACGCAGGATCAGTATATTGATCTTAACACGCCTACGGCCCGCTTAATTGGGGGTTTGCCCTTGTTTAAGCAGAAGTACAACTTCAGTGGTAACCCGGTTTATACCCTCCAATCTGTTCAGGCCTTTGGGGCTATTTTGCAGCAGGGTGGCCCGGCTGCTCTCCCGCAGGCACTGGGTAAACTGGAAAAAGCCCCCGATCTGGGCTATGATCCGGAGCGCGTTGAAACGTATGAAGTGGGGTATAAGGGCCTGATCGGTAAAAAGCTGTTCATTGACGCCTATTATTATTACAACCGTTTCCTGAATTTCCTGGGTGGCCAAGTGGTCGTTCAGGGCAAATCGCCGGTAACGCTGACCGATCCGGTCTCCACGCTGCAATTGGTTAGTGGCTCGACCCGGAATGTTTATTCCTATCCGACCAATTCGGCCACTCAGTTGAAAAACGCGGGCTGGGCTATCGGTGCCGAATACCTGCTGCCGGGTAATTTCATGGTTGGAGCCAACGTATCATCGAACTTCCTGCTTGATCAGGACAAAATTCCGGCGGGCTTCATCACGTTCTTTAACACACCGAAGTATCGCTACAATTTGTCTTTCGGTAACCGGAATGTTCGGGGTACGGGCATTGGATTCAATGTTGTTTACCGCGCTCAGGATTCATTCCTGTGGGAGGGAACCTTCGGCAACACCGAAGCGACGCTTCGCCAGCAAACGATTATCCCCGCCTATAGCACACTCGACGCTCAGGTGAGCAAGAAGCTTACGGGCCTCAAGTCGATTCTTAAGGTGGGCGGTACGAACCTGACCGGCAAACTCTACACCCAGTCGTGGGGTAACCCCAGCGTTGGGTCTATGTATTACATCAGCCTGACGTTCGATCAGTTGATGAACTAGGCAGGTTATTGTATCTATTTCTACTGATTCCCCGTGAGTCGTATCGAGGCCAACGCCCGCTACGCCCACGGGGAATCTTTTGTTTTGGTAGATAAGCCATCTGTCGAACTTTTAAAGAATTCCTAACCTTTCTTAAGCGAATACCCTGTTTCAAGCTCCGTTATCCAGTACGCTATTGAGCAACGCTACGTCTCCAGATCAACAGCCCGACGATGCATCATCGGCTACTTTGCCCCGTAACCTGACGCTCTTGCAGGGAACGGCGTTGAACATGATCGATATGGTCGGTATTGGGCCCTTTGTGGTGCTGCCGCTGGTCATTAAAACCCTGGGAGGACCGCTCTTTTTATGGGCCTGGATACTGGGAGCGTTTGTGTCGCTGATCGATGCGTTTGTGTGGGCCGAGTTGGGAGCCGCCTTTCCGCAGGCCGGAGGAAGCTATAATTTTCTGAAAATTTCTTACGGCGAACGAAAATGGGGACGACTGCTGTCCTTCCTGTACGTCTGGCAAACGCTTATTCAGGCCCCGCTCGTCATGGCGTCGGGGGCGATCGGCTTTGCGCAGTATGCTTCTTATCTGATGCCGCTGGAGGAATGGCAGCGCAAAGGGGTATCGGGCGTTGTTGTCCTCATTATCATTGCCCTGCTGTACCGGAAAATTGACTCGATCGGCAAAATTGGCCTGGTGATGTGGGGCGCTGTTTTGCTGACCCTTGGCTGGATCATTGTGGGCGGATTGACCAACGCCCGGATCCCATTGGCCCAAACGTTTGAATCCATGGGCTCGGTGAGCGGTGGCTTACTGGCGGCTGGCCTGGGGCAGGCTTCGGTGAAAACCATCTATTGTTATCTGGGCTACTACAACGTTTGCCATCTGGGCAGCGAAATTCAGCGGCCTACCCGCAACATTCCGGCGAGTATGTTCATCTCGATCATCGGGATAGCCGGGTTGTATCTGCTCATGAACCTGAGCGTGGTGAGCGTCGTGCCCTGGCAGATTGCCCAGAATAGTAATTTCATCGTCAGCACGTTTGTCGAAACGCTGTACGGTCCCGGTGCTGCTCAACTGGCTACCGTTCTGGTGCTGTTAGTCGCTTTCTCGTCGCTGTTTGCTGTGTTGCTTGGGTATTCGCGGGTGCCCTATGCCGCGGCTGTCGACGGGCAGTTTTTTAAGATTTTTGCCAAGCTGCACCCAACCCGGCAGTTTCCCTATATATCGCTGTTATTTCTGGGCGGGCTGGGCTTCGTTTTTAGTCTCCTGTTTCGGTTAGGCGATGTGATTATGGCTATTCTCGCCATGCGGATCGTGATCCAGTTTGTTGGGCAGGCCATTGGCCTGATGCTGCTGCATCGCCGGCGGGCGGCTTCCGAATTTCCCTTTCGAATGCCGCTGTATCCGCTGCCCGTGCTGCTGGCCATTGCGGTATGGCTATTCATCTTCTTTTCAACGGGATTAACGTTCATGCTGTCGGGCTTAACCGTTATCGGGCTGGGCATCGTTGCTTTTCTGGCTTCGGCCGGTATTCGAAAACAGTGGCCGTTCGAAAAGTAATTGTCCTATCAGGGCACGCTCACCCGCAGGTCAATCCAGGCCTCATCATCTTCACCTTTGATCGCATTGGCGACCGGGGCTACCGAGCCGGGCGTTGAGTCAGGGTCAGCGGTGCTGCACGACCAGATCTGCGCCATATTTACGATGCGACCAGACACCGTAGGGGTTGCCGTAAAAATAAGTTGTGCCACCGCTCCACTATCCAGCGAAGCCACCGTACCGTCAATAATGGTGTAATCAGCGCCTGTACCGACAATTGTCATTCCTCCGGAAGAGGCTGTCAGGGACATTCCTCTCAACGTGTCCCGCACCACAATATTGGTAGCTGTCAGGCCACCGGCGTTACTAATTGTCAGCGTACAGGTAATCGGTTGCCCTAACCCAAGGGTACGTTGACTGACGGCCATTGCCAGTGATAAATCGGCTTTAGCAGGATGAGCTGTCGGCTGGTTCGATAAAACCGCTGGTAACGGCGTCTGGTCCGGATTCGGTGACGTGAACAGGTCTCCGCTGGCCGATAGAGTTCGTATGGAGGCAACCGCCGTGTCATCCTGTCCATCTTCCGTACCTGAGCGAGGCTGACTGTCGGGGTCGAACTCGTTACTGGCTATAATCTGGGCCGCATTAACGAACGTTCCTTCCCGACTAGCCTTGAGCTGGTAGGTAAAGGTTATGGATGAGCCACTAACCAGCGATAGATTACTGACGCCTACAACCGTTCCGGAACTAACGACACCGGCATCACCTGTTACAAAACTCAAATTAGGGGGTAAGCTGTTCAGCCAGCTAATACCCGTGGCATTATTGGGTCCATTGTTCTGAACCGTTAGTGAATAACTAATAGGCTGGTTAACGGCGGCAACCAGCTGGCTTGTTTTCATCGCCACACTCAGGTCAGCGGCCTTAACCACATTGATGACATAATCTTCGGCCTCGCCGAACGAATATGTTCCGCATGGATCGGCTGGCAAAGTATTATAGGCTATAACGACGCGGATGGTCAATGCGCCTGATACCAGACTGGCCGGGAAGGTCAGGTTACCCGAAAATGAAGTGAGGACGGACGTGTTCTGGTATAAGCGTTCGCCCTGACTGGTTTCAAATACGCCATTTCGGTTCAGATCCGCCCAGATGGTTATTCCCTGTGCATAGACATTATTCATCATCAACTGCCCAAACAGGGGATATGTCTGGCCAGCTACAACGGTTCCCGATGTTACGCCGAACAAGCTGTATCCCTCGTTGGAGCAACCCGAATTTTCACTCAGCGCAATGTTATTCAGCGAAAAGCTCACCATGCCGTCTCCCTCCCGGCAATCGTTAACATAGGTCGGACGACACCCTGCGGCAACTGTCTGACCAGCCGCCGATGTTGTGGCGTTCGTTGGGTGAATCATCAATAAGCCGAAGGGATCGGCTTTTTTATTCGCCAGTGACGCTGAGGACAGTAGACTATAATTACTCTGTTCAGTGAAAAGGGAATCGGCAGCAGTAGTATAAGGTAATCGATCAGTAGGCGAATCTTTTGGGTCTGGCACAGCCGCCAGACCCAACATTGGACAGAATCCAATTGATATAAACAACTGTAAAATAAGTTTCATACAAGACTACGGTTATAGCCTTATATGTACAAAAATGATGCCCTTTAATATCTAGTCTCCATAATATGTAGACTTTTTGTTTATGAAATACGTAAAACGTTACAATAATGCATCAAATAAGATTTCTGCCGGGTGCTGCGCTTTGCGATCTGTCCCATCTTTGATCTGATGGCGGCAGGAGGTTCCCGGGGCCGCAATAATCACGCCATCCGGTTGCTGGCGAACGGTTGGAAACAGAACCAGCTCACCCACTTTCATCGAAACATCGTAATGCTCGGCTTCATAGCCGAATGAACCCGCCATGCCGCAACAGCCCGAGGGAATCAGCTGGACGGTATAATTCTTAGGCAGCGACAGCGCCTTTTTGCCAAATACCAGCGACGATACCGCTTTTTGCTGGCAATGCCCGTGCAGCTTGATCAGCTTTGTTTCGGTTGTGAACTGGTCGGGTTTAATGCGTCCGGCCTCTGTTTCGCGGGCAATGAATTCCTCAAAGGTCAGGGCATTCTCCGCAATTCGTTTCGCATCGGCCATCAGCGACTCATCGACCAGATCGGGATATTCATCCCGGAAGGTCAGAATTGCGGAGGGCTCCAGACCTACCAGTGGTGTTTCGGCTGTAACGATATCTTTGAGCAGGCGAACATTTTTCTCAGCCAGCGTCTTCGCATAGTTCAGCATCCCCTTCGACAGGGCTGCCCGTCCACTTTCGCCGTGCTCGGGAATAACTACTTCATAACCAAGTTTCTCAAACAATCGAACTGCTTTCTGCCCAACCTCCACATCGTTGAAGTTGGTAAACTCATCGCAAAATAGTAGGAGCGAGGAAGTAGGAGCGAGGAGGTTGGAGGTGCTGTTGCGTGTGGTGCTGCCGGATGGCTCCTCACTCCTCGAAGACACCCATTTCCGTAACGTCGTTTTCCCCATCATCGGCATGGTCCGGTCGGGGTGGAAGCCAACGAGCCGGTTGGCAATGCGACGGAGGGCTGG
The DNA here is from genome assembly GCF_054782495.1 of Spirosoma aerophilum. Lineage (NCBI taxonomy): Bacteria > Pseudomonadati > Bacteroidota > Cytophagia > Cytophagales > Cytophagaceae > Spirosoma > Spirosoma aerophilum. The sequence continues at coordinate 409,963 of NZ_BAAGSJ010000017.1, forward strand.
AGTGCCTAATACGCCATTCCAGGCCCAGGGAACCAGGGCGGCTATGCTGGAAAGACGAGCAAAGTTGGCGATCAATCGGGAACGTATAGGGATACCGTTCGAGTCGTAATAGTGCTGCAGAAACTCAGCTTTCAGCTTGGCAACGTCCACGTTGGATGGGCACTCATTCTTGCATCCTTTGCAGGACAGGCACAGGTCATAAGTGGCTTTTATCTCTTCATGATCGAAACGGTTCTCTTTGGTCGAACGCGTCAGCATTTCGCGCAGGATATTGGCCCGTGCCCGCGTCGTGTCCTTTTCGTCGCGGGTGGCCATGTAGCTTGGGCACATGGTGCCGCCCGAAGCCTCCGTTTTCCGACAGTCGCCGGAGCCATTGCACTGCTCGGCGTGCTGAAGAACGTTTTGGTCTTTGTAGCGGAAATACGTCTTGAAATTGGGTGTCTGCTGCCCGGCTTCGTAGCGTAGGAACGTGTCCATCGGGGGCGTTTCCACGATTTTTCCGGGGTTGAAAATACCGTCAGGGTCCCATGTATGCTTGATCTGCCGCATTAGTTCGTAATTGTGCGGCCCAACCATTTGCGGGATAAACTCGCCCCTCAGACGCCCATCACCGTGTTCGCCCGAGAGTGAGCCGTCGTATTTTTTGACCAGCGTGGCAATCTCTTCGGCAATCATCCGGTATTGCCGATGGCCTTCTTCCGTTTTCAGATTGATAATTGGCCGTAAATGCAATTCGCCCGAACCCGCGTGGGCGTAGTGGACCGAGTGCATGTGGTGCTTCGTCAGAATCTCGTTGAAATCGCGGATGTAGTCGGGCAGGTCGTGTACATCTACGGCCGTATCCTCAATAACGGCCACCGCCTTTTCGTCGCCGGGGAGGTTGCCCAGTAAGCCCAGTCCTGCCTTGCGGAGCGTCCAGATTTTTTTGGAATCGTCGCCAAACAACAGCGGATAATGGTACCCCATACCGGCAGCCTGCATCTCGGCGATCATCTCGGCGGCCAGCTGTTCGATCTCATCGCGCGTATCGCGGGACAGGTCGACAACCAGAATGATCGGAAAATGGTCGCTTGGCGTTTTCTGGACGAAAAAGCTGTTTTTGCGCTGTTCGGGGTTGCTGTCGGCCCGTTCCAGAATGATGTCGTCGATCAGTTCAACGGCATATGGCTTGTACTTGAGCGCCACCAGCGTAGCCCGCAGCGACTCGTCGATGGAGTGGCAATGCACACATACCAGCCCGTTTTCTTTGGGCGGTAAGGGAACGATGTTCAGCTTGATCTCGGTCAGGAAGCAGAGCGTGCCTTCTGAACCGGCAATGAACTTCGCCATGTTGAAGGGCTCCCCTTCGGCCGCAAATGGCTGCATGTCGAGCAGGGCATCCAGGGCATACCCCGTATTACGTCGCTCGATGGACTTCTTCGGGAAATTCCGCCGGATCTCTTCCTGGTTGGCGGGGTCCGACAGGATGGTGTTTGTTTTTAGTAGAATCTTGTCAGCCAGGCTGGCGGAACCGTTTTTGCGACTGGCTTCGCCCACTTTTTTGGTGAAATCCCAGCCGTTCAGGGGGCCGAATTCTGCTTCGGAGCCATCGGCCAGCAGCGCTTTCACCGAAATCGTATGTTCACGGGTTGCCCGATACACGACGGAGTTGGAGCCGCAGGAGTTGTTGCCCACCATACCCCCGATCATAGCGCGGTTGGCGGTGGAGGTTTCTGGACCGAAATAGAGTCCGTAAGGCTTCAGGAACTGATTCAGTTCATCCCGAATGACACCTGGCTGCACGCGAACCCACCGTTCTTCGGGATTGATTTCCAGGATCTTGGTAAAATGCTTCGACACGTCGACCACAATGCCGCTGCCTACCACTTGCCCGGCCAGTGACGTGCCGCCCGTACGTGGAATGAGCGACGTCTTGTGCGTTTTGGCAAAGGCAATCAGGGCTTTAAGGTCCTCAATCGTCTTTGGAATGGCCACAGCCGTCGGCATTTCCCGATAGGCAGAGGCATCCGTTGCGTATAAAGTTCGATAGGTAGTATCGTCGAAGAGGTCGCCTGATAATTGACCAGCTAATGTGCGAAGGTCTTTTACGTCCATAAGAAGCAGACTGGTACTAAGGAAGCCTTAACCAGTCAATTAAATTTTAGCAAAATTAACGCTAAATATGACAAACTTATAGTGATACAAGCCCGCAAATAGCATCCTGATATATATAAACAAAAATTCATATATAGTCTAATAAAATGTAGTATATAGCTTGATTTTCACTAAGTACTTATCAGTGAGTAACCCGTTGTTAAACCAAATATATGACCTGCCTCACTAGGCCATCAGCCTGCTTAGTATAATACAAATTTGACATTAATTAATTCGATTTTAACTAAACCTCGGCTATGATTCTCTAGTTTCAATATGTAATTTGTTAACTAGATAGACTTTGTATGTTATTCGATTTGAATAATCTGCTACTGAATAGACAGTTAGAACTCCATTATGGAGTGGACGTTTTATCGGTTACAGACGACGTTAAATCATACTTATACCTGGTCTGATATTTTGCTCACGTTTTTTTTACCATTTATCAAAAACCTATGATGGAAAAATCCTACAGAACAAATCGCAGGAGCGGTGGCGTAGGTCAGGTCGGGATTACTCAACGCCCGTCACGCAACAGGAAGGACCTTTACACGTTCTTAATGGCACTTTTACTCATGCTGGGTAGTCAGGCCGCCTGGGCGCAGGAACGCACCGTAACCGGTAAAGTAACGGATCCTACAGGGTCCGTTTTGCCGGGGGTAAGTATTCAGGTGAAGGGGACGCAACGCGGTACGAACACAAACGGTGAGGGAGTCTATACGTTACCCAACGTACCCGACAACGCAACCCTGGTGCTAAGCTTCATTGGCTACACGACACAGGAAGTGGCCGTGGGCAACCGGACAACCGTTGATGTTCAACTGGCCGATGACACCAAAGCCCTTCAGGAAGTTGTGGTCGTTGGTTATGGCACCCAGCGGGCCAAAGACGTTACCGGATCGGTAGCGACTTTAGGACCGAAGGATTTCAACAAAGGGGTAATTGCCTCGCCAGAGCAACTCCTGCAGGGTCGCGTGGCGGGTGTGCAGATTACACCAGCGAGCGGTGAGCCCGGCGCGGCCAACAACATCCAGATTCGGGGTGCTGTTTCGTTGCGCGGAGGTAACACACCCTTATACGTTATTGACGGGGTACCGCTCGATGGAGGTGATTTCAGCAGTGGTACGCCGGATTTTGGTACGGGTACAACCACCGCCCGTAACCCACTGTCGTTCCTGAACCCAAGCGATATCGAAAACATTTCGGTGTTGAAAGATGCGTCGGCTGCGGCTATTTACGGCGCACGGGGTGCCAACGGCGTGGTGCTGATAACGACCCGGAAGGGTCGGGCGGGGGCACCGCAGTTCAATTTTTCGGCGTCGGGAGCAGTTTCTACGCCGTTGAAGCGGTATAATCTGCTGTCGCCTACTGATTTTCTGGCCGGGGTGCAAGCTGCCGGTGGCGATCCAACGCTATCGACGGTAAACGCCGGAGCCAACACAAACTGGCAGAATGAGATCTTACGTACCAGCGTTTCGCAGATCTATAACGCCAGTTTTGGCGGTGGTACCAACGATACCCGTTACCTGTTCTCGCTGGGCTATCAGGATCAGCAGGGACTGGTGAGAGGTACAGGGCAGCAGCGGGTAACGGGTCGTATCAATGCGTCGCAGGACCTGTTCAACAAAAAGGTGACGCTGGCGGTCAACGCTACGACTTCGTCGGTAACCGATCAGTACGCTATGACGGGTAACCAGGCCGGTGCGCTGGGTAACCTCTTCGGGGCCATGATCGGTGCTAACCCAACCTATCCGGTGTTTACCAACGCGAGCGATACGGCGTCGTACTATCAGTTGGCGGGCGGGTCGTATCGTAATCCGCGGGCTATGCTGGATTATTACCACGACCGGGGCGTAACCAACCGCACACTGGCAAACATCAGTGCCACCTGGAATATCCTGGAGGGTCTGTCGCTCAAAGCAAACTTCGGCGTGGATAACTCGACCTCGACGCGCTCAACGTCCATCGACTCCCGGCTGAATGGCCAGTTCAACGTGCCGTTGGGCTCGGTAACTAACCAGGTATATGCTGACCCGACAACGGGACTGGGCGGAGCGGCTTATATCAATAACCTGAACCGTTTGTCGAAACTGGTCGAATACACGGCCAACTACAACCGCGACCTGGGTCCCGGAAAACTGGAAGCTGTAGCTGGGTTTGCTTACCAGACATTCGGGACACGAACCAGCTATGTAGCGGCCAGCCGTTTCCCGTTCGATGAGTCGCAGATTTCCTACATCGACAACATTGGCGCAGCTAATACGCTAACCGGAACGGCCATTGGGGGCGGTTCGTCGCGTTCGCAGAACGATCTGCAGTCGTACTTTGCCCGCGCCAATTATAATTTTAAAGAGAAATATCTCTTAACGGCTACGGTGCGGGTCGACGGATCGTCGCGCTTTGGGGTTAATAACAAGTATGGCACCTTCCCGTCGGTGGCGGCTGCGTGGCGCATATCGCAGGAGAGTTTCATCCCGAAAAATATTTTCGATGACCTTAAGATCCGGGCCAACTACGGTATTGTGGGTAACCAGGATTTTACGGGGGGCGCATCGAAAATCATTTATACCTACAACAGTTCCGGTTCGCAGATTCAGCAGAACAACCCAAACCCCGACCTGAAATGGGAGCAGAACACCACAACGGGTGTTGGGGTTGACTTCAGCGTACTGAAAGGCCAGCTGTCCGGTTCGATCGACTACTACCATCGCGCGGGTACCAACACACTGCTTCAGGTGTTCTATGCCCAGCCTGCTCCGGTAAATTACAAATGGATCAACCTGCCGGGCCAGATCGTGAGCCAGGGTATTGAGCTGAACCTGATCTATCAGGTCGTCCAAAAGCCTCAGTTTGGCTGGGAAGCGGTCTTCAACCTGACAACGCTTGACATCAAGGCGCAGGGTATCGGTACCGATCAGGCCGTGGGTGCCATCAGCGGTCAGGGGCTTTCCGGCGCTTATGCCGAACGGATCACCAGCGGGTATCCGCCATTTGCGTTCTTCGTTCCTAAATTCACGGGCTTCGACGCCAATGGCTATTCGACCTATGCCGACGATGGCCGGTCGAGTTATCAGGGTAGTCCGTTCGCCAAATTACGGCTGGGCCTGACCAACAACTTTACGTTTGGTGCCTGGACGGCGAGCCTGTTCGTGAACGGTCAGTTTGGCGGCAAGATCTACAACAACACGGCCAATGCCCTGTTTGCGAAAGGCGCCCTCAAAAACGCCCGTAACGTAACCTATGAGGTAGCGAACAGCAACGAAAACGGCTTGAATCCCGCTTCGGTATCAACCCGGTTCCTGGAGAAAAGCGATTACGTCCGGATTACCAACCTGACCATCTCGCGCCGGTTCGACCTGCCGCAGGGCTTGTTTGCCAAAACGCTGTCGCTGTCATTAACGGGCCAGAACCTGTTCATCTTCACCGGATACACAGGCCTGAATCCGGACGTGAACACCGTAACCTTTAATGGCAACGGCAACGGCATTCCATCGCTGGGTATCGACTACACGCCGTATCCAACACCCCGCACGGTGACCTTAGGCTTAAATGTTGGTTTCTAATCAGGCATCAGCGGTCGGGCTCTTGTTTGCCGGGTAAAGCCAGCAAACAAGAGCCAAGGCCAACAGACTACTTTCAATTTTCAACGACATGAATTCATTTAATTATAAAACTATTGGCTTACTGACCACCACGCTGCTGGTTGGTAGTATAGGCATCAATGGTTGTACCAATCTGGACGATAAAGTGTTTGGGGCCCTTTCGTCAACAGACGCTACGCAGGGGTCAATCCGGCTCGATCCGGCGGCTACCCTACAGGGAGCTTATCAGGCGCTCAACCCAATTGCAAACAGCCAGGGACGCGCTTACGCCTTACAGGAGCACCCATCCGACGAAATGATGGGCCCAACACGGGGTACCGACTGGGACGATTTCGGGGTGTGGCGTAAGCTGCACCAGCATACCTGGGATTCGCAGCATATTGAAATCCTGAATGCCTGGAATGACCTGAACACGGGCGCTTTCCGGGCTTCACAGGCCATCTTTGCGGCCGGTTCCAACGCGCAGTTGGTGGCACAGGGGCAATTTCTGCGTGGTTTCTTTACGTCGAGCATTGTCGACTTGTGGGGTCGGGTGCCGGTTCGTCAGGTGACCGACGCGGCCGATGCCAATCCCGCCGTGCTGAGTCGGCAGGCGGCAACAAATTTTGTTATCAGTGATTTACGGGCGGCTTTCAATGTGTTGCCCGCCTACACGCAGGCAACCGCAAACGTAGCCAGTAAAGAAGCCGCAGCGGCCATGCTGGCGAAGGTGTATCTGAACCGAGCCGTGTACAACCAGTCGCCCGCGACACCAGCAGGGCCATTCACATTTGCCAAAGCTGACATGGATTCGGCGGTGTATTTTGCCAATCAGGTGATTGCTTCGGGTAAGTTCGCGTTGACGCCGAAGGGAAGTTACTACGATAACTTCCACTGGGATAACGACCAGCGTTCGAAGGAACTGATCTTTACCATCCAGAATACCTCCACAGCGCAGCCGGGTAGCGTACAGAACCGTTATTTCATGACGGAGCACTACAATCAGTACATTGGTGCCTGGAATGGTTTTACCACACTGGCTGATTTTTACAACAGTTTTGAAGCAACGGACGAACGTCGGGGTGCTCAGCCTGCCGATCTAACGCCTGCAACGGGTATTACCGCTGGTTTCCAGGTTGGGCAGCAGTATGGGCCTACAGGAGCCTCGGGACCGGTTCCGCTGAAAGATCGGAGTGGTAACCCGTTGGTGTTTACACCACAGGTCAACATTGCGCTGGCCAATGAAGTGCAGGGTATCCGGGTGGTGAAATACCTGCCTAACCCGCTTACGTACAACAACCCAACCAACGACTACGTGTTTCTGCGGTATGCCGATGTGTTGCTCATGAAAGCGGAGGCTATCCTGCGTGGCGGTACGGACCCACAAGGCCAAACAGCGGCTACCATCGTCAACAACCTGCGGACAACGCGGGGAGCGTCGGCTGCCGCAACGGTCGATCTGCCCGCTGTACTGGCCGAACGTGGTCGCGAACTGTACTGGGAGGGCTGGCGCCGGAGCGATGAGATTCGCTTTGGTACCTTCCTGAACCCCGTCGACCAGCGTCCAACAACCTCGCCCGCTACGGCTGTACTGTTCCCATTCCCGCAGCAGGCCATCGACAGCAACCCGAATCTGCAACCACAAAATCCGGGTTATTAATTGAGGTAGTTGGCTATAGTGGTGTCAGTTTCTTAAACCAGACACCACAAAAAATGTATGTCAAACAGCAGCCTGAATGTGGGCTGCTGTTTGCTTTCCTAATGGGATGTTTTACCCCACCCCAACCCCTCCCCTTGAAAAAAGGGGAGGGGCTAAGAGTAAGTGGCTTTTCTGTCGTTTTTAGTGGCTGGTCGAGAACAAACGGCCAGTGTTAATGAGAGAAGGTGGCTGTTTAGCTCCCCTCCCTTTTTTTCAAGGGGAGGGGTCGGGGGTGGGGTAGATACCCCGACTTCCATTCATTACCCATGATCAACAAACTCACCTTACTCCCCATCCTCTTCACCCTGCTGGCCTGCCACCAGCAACCGGACTCGCTATTCGTGAAGCTGACGGCCGATAAAACAGGGGTTGATTTTGTGAACCGGAGTCTGGATAAGAAGAACTTTAATATTTTCAACTACCGTAACTTCTACAACGGCGGGGGCGTCGCTATTGGCGATGTGAATAACGACGGTCTGCCCGATCTGTTCCTGACCTCTAATTTTGAAGAGAATAAATTGTACCTCAATAAAGGAGGCATGACGTTTACCGATGTAACGAAGCCGGCGGGTATTATCGGCAAGAAGTTCTGGTCGACGGGTGTCACCTTTGCGGATGTAAATGGCGACGGGCTGCTCGATATTTACGTCTGCAACTCGGGTAGCCGCGACGAGCGGGGCAATCAGTTGTACATCAATGAGGGCGTGAAGAACGGGGTGCCTGTCTTTACCGAAAAAGCCAAAGAATATGGACTGTGGGATGGCGGTTTCTCGACCCATGCCGCCTTTTTCGACTACGACCGCGATGGTGATCTGGATATGTACCTGCTCAATAACAGCTTCACGCCCATGGACCGGTTGGGGTATGCCAACATGCGCGAAACACGGGATAAGCTGGGGGGACATAAGTTGTTTCGGAATTTAAGCAGCGAAAGAGCGAAAGAGCAAAAGAGCGAAAGAGCCTCTGATAAGCCGTCAGGCCCTGTTTTCGCCGACGTATCGGAGGAGGCCGGGATATATGGGAGTTTGATTGGCTTTGGGCTGGGCATTACCATTGGGGATGTCAACAACGACAACTGGCTGGATATTTATATTTCCAACGACTTCTATGAGCGCGATTACCTTTACATTAACAACCACGACGGCACCTTTAAAGAAGATATTGAGAACGAAATGGGCCATATCAGTCTGGCGTCGATGGGGGCCGATATTGCTGATGTGAACAATGATGGTAACCTCGATATTTTCGTGACAGACATGCTGCCCGATGATGATTACCGGCTTAAAACGACCACTGCCTTTGAGAGTTATGAACTGGGTAAATTAAAGGAGTCCCGTGACTTTTTTTATCAGGATTCCCGAAATATGCTGCACCTGAACAATGGAGATGGCACGTTTTCCGAAATCGGACGGATGGCGGGCACATCGGCCACCGACTGGAGTTGGGGCGCTTTGTTGTTCGATATGGATATGGATGGCCGAAAAGACATTTTTGTGGCCAACGGTATCCTGAAAGACCTCACCGATCAGGATTACATGGCCTTTCTGGCCAGCAACCCCGATCTACAGCCCATGATCGAAGGCACCAAGAAATTCGATTACAAAGCGTACGTCGATAAAATGGGATCGCGGCCGTTGCCCAATTACGCTTTCCGAAATGGGGGCAATGGCATGAAATATGAAAACAAAGCTATTGAATGGGGACTCGGTGACCCCTCATTCTCCAACGGATCGGCTTATGGCGACCTGGATAACGATGGTGATCTGGACCTGGTCGTCAACAATAATGATGCACCCGTGTCGATCTTTGCCAACACATCGGTGGAGAAGAACCACAAGAATTTCCTGCGCGTAAAACTTGATGGGTATGCCTATAACAGGAATGCCATTGGGGCAAAAGTATACGTTTACCAGAAGGGCTCCGATGGCAAACCACAAACCCAGTTTTTGCAGCAGATGCCCAATCGGGGATTTGAATCATCGGTCGATCTGACAATGGTGTTCGGGTTAGATAATAATCCCCGCATTGACTCACTGGTAGTGATCTGGCCGGACGATCAAAAACAACTTATCCGGCAACCTAAAGCCAATACCACCCTGACACTGAGCCATAAAAACGCCAGTCAGCGGGCCACGTTTGCCACCCCTGCCCTCGCAGCAAACCGGTTGTTTCAGGATGTAACGGAGGCCTCAAAGCTGAACTATGTTCATAAGGAAAACGACTTTGTCGACTACGACCGCGATGGCTTATTGAAGCAAATGCTGTCGCGGGAAGGGCCCGCCCTGGCCACCGGCGACGTAAACGGGGATGGGCTGGACGATGTATTTCTGGGCGGTGCAGTCGATATGCCCCGTTCGCTGTATATTCAGCAGGCCGATGGGACGTTTTTCCTTCAGAAACAACCTTTTCTGCTCGACGCGATCTATACGGAAGATGTAGCGGCTACCTTTTTCGACGCCGACGGGGACAAAGACCTGGATCTGTACGTAGCCACCGGCGGGAACGAGTTTATCGATTCAACGTATACGGCTGACCGTTTCTATCGTAACGACGGCAAAGGCAACTTTACTTGGGATAGAACCTTACCACGCACATTAGCCAGTAACTCGTGTGTTATAGCCGCAGATTTCGACCTCGATGGCGATCAGGACCTGTTTGTGGGTGCACGACTGGTGCCCGGTCGATATGGGCAAACCCCCGATCAATTGCTGCTGGTGAACGACGGCAAGGGTAACTTCCGGAAGGGAACCAAAGAACTGATGCCGTTTTCGGCTGATATTGGCATGGTGACGGACGCGGTCTGGTCAGATGTTGACAATGACCGCTACCCGGATCTGGTGCTGGCTGGCGACTGGATGCCCATTACCGTCCTGAAAAACAAAGCAGGAAAAGGTTTTGAAAAACTGAACAGCGATGCGCTGGCCAACACGGGCGGCTGGTGGAACACCCTTCGAACCGCTGATCTGGATAATGACGGCGACATGGATTTTGTGGCTGGTAATCTGGGGCTCAACAGCCGGATGATCGCGTCAGAACAGGAACCCGCTCATTTATACAGCAATGACTTCGATCAGAATGGATCTTACGATCAGGTTATTACGTGTTTCCGCCCCACCACGAATGGCACCAACGGAACAGAAGAAACCCGTGAATGCGTGATGGTGCAGAAAGCCGATCTACAAAAACGCATCCCATCCATCAAAACAAAATACCTGAAGCATATCGACTATGCCAAAGCGAGCTTCGAAGACCTATTTTCAGCGCAGCAACGGCAGGGAATGAGTATAAAGACCGTTCAAACGGCTGAAACATCCGTGTTGATCAACGATGGGAAAGGTAATTTCACCCGAAAAGCCTTACCTGTTCAGGCGCAAACATCGCCCATTCACGCGATTCTTATCCATGACTACAATGGTGACGGAAACCCGGATATATTGCTGGCTGGCAACTTCTTCGATGTATTGACCGAAGTAGGCCGGTACGATGCCAATTATGGTTTGCTGCTAACGGGTACCGGGGAAAGCGATTTTGTGGCCACAGCACCCAATCAAACCGGTTTTTTCGTGCGTGGACAGGTAAGGCAGATGCGACAGGTGTCTGGCTTACAGGGCAAGCAATATATTGTGCTGGCGAAAAACAACGACAAAGCCCAGCTCTTTGCTGTTGCAAAGACAAGGGTTCCCCAAAGAGAGAAAGCCAAGGAGCGTAAGTGAGGACTTTACAGTACCAGAAGGGCACGTAAAACTAGGCAACGAACGTTGCTCACCGAACAGTTATACCGGCCCTCTACTCATTTTACTTACTCACTCGTAATGAACTTACAGGTGAGTAAGTAATTACTGAAAATTTACTCAAGTATTATGTTTAATAATAAGTGTATAGTAAAAATTGATGTGACATATATTGGCTTGATACTTAACCTCTACTGAATGCTTTCCTCAATAATGTTCCTAACCCGTGTATCGACAGGAAATGTGAAGTGGGATAGGGTAAACCCTTAAAAAGATTAGGGTAATTACTTATACGTGAGTAAATAATATATTATAAAAAAAATACAATTAGTAATATCTTTAATTATTGCTGTATTCTTACATATCAAGCAAATAAGCGTTTTTTAATATGTACATAATCCTGTTTTTGTTATAATTTTTAACATTATTTATGACTCAATATTGACGTCGTTTAAGACAATATTAACCAGTGTTATTTGTATTTTATTCTTAACATGATGTAATTCGCCAAATGGTTCGGGTTTAGTTCAATATTTTCTAGTCATGTTAATAGAATTTAGTAGTTAAAAGACGGTGTATGCACCTTTGGTGTACTATTAAGAAGATAGAATTTATATAGTCAGCTAACCATCAACCAGGAATCACAATCCATTCATTTTTACAAAAAACCTATGATGAACAACTCCTACAAAATCAACCACTTCGGTGGCAACGTAGGTCAGGTTGGTGAAGGCCAACCCCAGTCATTCAAACGGAAAGCGTTGGTTAGCTTTCTGTCGATGCTGGTAATGGTACTGCTGTTGAGCAACTCCGCAGCATGGGCACAAGGCCGTACCATAACGGGTAAGGTAACCGACCCCGCGGGCGCATCCTTGCCAGGGGTAAGTGTACAACTTAAAGGTACGCAGCGGGGTACCAACACCGACGCTGATGGTAAGTACTCGCTGGCTAACGTGCCAGACAACGCAACGATTGTGCTGAGTTTCATTGGCTACACGTCACAGGAAGTAGTCGTAGGAAACCGCTCGACGGTAGACGTAAAATTATCGGACGATACCAAAGCACTCGACGAAGTCGTCGTTGTGGGTTATGGTACGGCAAAACGGAAAGATCTGACGGGTTCTGTTGTGCAGGTGTCTGCTAAAGACTTCAACGCGGGTGTCAACCCAAACCCACTACAGGCCATTCAGGGTAAAGTAGCGGGTCTGGTTATCACGGCTCCTTCGGGCGACCCCAACCAGAACCCAACGGTTCGTCTGCGTGGTTACACCTCGCTGGCCGGTGGTTCTGATCCACTGTATGTTGTCGATGGTATGATCGGTGTCCCTATCAACACCATTTCTCCTTCCGACATCGAGTCGATGGACGTCCTGAAAGATGCTTCTGCTGCTGCCATTTATGGTTCACGGGCTGCTAACGGCGTTATCCTCATCACCACCAAGCGTGGTAAGTCGGGCAGAACAACAGTTTCGTTCAATAACTACGTAGGTGTATCGACCATCTCCCGTCGGTACGACATGCTGGATGCCCAGGGGTATCGGGATGCCGTTACGCAAATCAAGGGCGCTGCGTCATTGAATGATAAGCAGCGTTTCCCGGATGGTAACTACAATACCGACTGGACCAAGCAAGTGACCCAGAATGGAACGGTCAACAACCACGATCTGTCGATTGCCGGTGGTTCGCCAACGTTCAGCTACCGGGGTTCGCTTAACTACCTCAATCAGAACGGTATCATTAAAAATACGGGTATCGATCGTTTAACGGGTCGTATCAACCTCGATCAGAAAGCATTCGATAACCGACTGAACATTCAGTACAACCTGTCGTACTCCGAAACGAACAAAAAGTATGACAGCGGTATCATTGGCCGGGCCGTTACGTTCCTGCCTACACTGCCCGTGAAGAATGCGGATGGTTCCTATTATGAGGTAGGCGGTAGCTTTGACCTCTTCAACCCGGTTGCTATGCTGGAAAACGTTATTAACAACGGCGTTCAGCGGTATCTGCAGGGTGGTATGAACCTTCGTTACGAGATACTGGACGGGTTGACATTAGGTGTTAACGGCCAGATACAACGGGATAACACCGTTAATAACTTCTACACCAATCCAGCCATCAAAGCCTATGCGGCTAACAATGGTCGGGCTAGCCGGAATTTCTCGGAGTCGAATACGAAACTGCTTGAATTGACGGCTAACTACACCAAAGGATTTGGCAGCCAGAACAGCAACTACTCGTTATTGGGTGGTTACTCGTTCCAGAACTTTGATAACGACGGCTTTGGTGCTGCTAACTCAGGTTTCGTAACCAGCGATATTAACTACAGCAACCTGGGCTTAGGTTCGGGAACGCTGGTTAACCCCGGTAACAACTACGCTACCTCATACCGCAACAACTCGAAGCTGATCTCCTTCTTCGGACGGGCATCGTTGAACCTGAACGACAAGTACAACGTAACGGCTACAATACGTCGGGATGGTAGCTCTAAGTTTGGTGCTAACAACAAATGGGGCGTGTTCCCATCGATTGGTGCTGGCTGGACGATCACCAACGAGTCGTTCTTCCCAAAAGGCAACACGCTTAACTTCCTGAAACTGCGTGTCGGTTATGGTGCAACGGGTAACTCGGAAGGTATTGCAGCCTATAACTCCATTCAGTTATATGGTCAGAAAGGTACCTACTACGATGGTACGCTGGGCGACTTCCTGCCAGGCTACGGTATCACACAGAACGCAAATCCAAACCTGAAGTGGGAAGTACTGACCACCTCGAACGTTGGTCTGGACTTCCAGTTGCTGGGTGGTCGTTTCTCCGGTACGGTTGAGTACTATAACAAGCTGACCAAAGACATGCTTTATCCGTACTCAGTACCTGCCGATGGTATCAAGTACTTCGCCAACACCATTCTGGCCAACGTAGGCTCGATGCGCAACAGCGGATTTGAATTGTCTTTCGGCGGTGATGTTATCCAGAAGGGTAATTTCTCCTGGAACTCGCGGGTGGTTGGTGCGTATAACAAAAACACCATCGTTTCGCTGTCGAATGATCAGTTCAGCAATGGACAGGTTCGTTTCAACGCGTTCAACGGCCGTGGTCTTTCCGACGTATTTGCCTCTTACCTGACCCCTGGTCAGTCGCTGGGCGAATTCAACAACGTACCAACCTTTACGGGAGCTTACTCGGCCGATGGACAGCCTCTGCTGAAAGCTGCTTCGGGCGACACACCCGTAACGGACGTGTCGAAAGCCGATGCCGCTGCGGCTGTTGCTGCCGGCAACCCATTGAAACAGGGTAACCCACAGCCATTCCTGAATGCTTCGTTTATCAACACGTTCCGCTATAAGGGATTTGATCTGTACTTCCAGTTACGCGGTACGTTCGGTAACACGATCCTGAACGCCATCCGGTCTAACCTGCTCATCCCAGGTTCTATTCTGGAAACCAATATGCTGAAAGGCGTAACGGATCTGCCTAACAACTACGGCGTAAACGTACTGTCGACAAACTGGCTGGAAAGCGGTTCGTATGTTCGTTTCGACAACTGGCAGGTAGGCTACAACATTCCCTTGCCAGCCAGCAAGTACATCACGAACGCCCGGATTTATGCCGGTGGTAACAACCTGTTTATCCTGACCAAATATAAAGGTATCGACCCTGAGCTACAGGTAAAGGCCGATTTGCAGATGAACGGTGGTACCATTCAACAGGCACCGAATTCAGTTGGTATGGACGGCGGTGGCTACGGAAACACGGTTTATCCAAAAACCCGTACGTTCCAGTTAGGTCTTAACCTGACGTTCTAAATGGTTCTTGTTCACAAACCGGATTAATACAAAAAAATATCCGGTTTGTGAAAACTATTTTAATTAACACAGCGTACGTAGTTTGTCAACACTAACGCTGTAACTAGTTAACTATCAAAAACTTCTATGAAACAAATAAACATAAAATTGCTTCTGGGCTGTTCGGCGCTGATGCTGGCAGGCCAATCCTGTACCGATCTGACCGAGCAAACCTATGACGTTATTCCTACCAGTGGCAACTTTGGTAGTACCCCCGCCCAGGCATCTGCTCTGATCGGTCCGCTTTACAATGGTTTGGGCGACTATTACGGCAACATGTCGAACCTGAACACGACTACGGATGAGCAGATCGTGCCAACCCGGGGTGGTGACTGGAAAGATGGTGATAACTGGAAGCGTCTGTACCAACACACCTGGGATCCTATTACAGACAACGGTCAGTTCAATGGCCCCTGGACCTGGTGCTACAATAACATCACCAGTATCAACCAGCAGCTGGGAACCATTACGGATGCCAACACCAAAGCTGAGTTACGGGCACTGCGGGCGTTCTTCCACTACCAGGCCATGGATCTGTTTGGTAACGTCATCATTTCGGATGCGGTAACGGCGGCTACGCCCAAGCAGAACACGCGGGCTGAAGTATTTGCTTTCGTTGAGAAAGAACTGCTGGCCGTGTATCCTAACCTGAGCGATGTATCGGGTGGTGCGTATTATGGCCGGATGAACAAGTACGTGGCCGACATGATTCTGGCTAAAATGTACCTGAATGCACAGGTATACACGGGTACGCCCCGTTGGGCTGATTGTATCACCCGTTGTGATAACCTCATCAAATCGGGTAAATTCCAGATCTCCGGTGATTACCTGAGCAACTTCGCTGTTCAGAACCAGAACTCGCCCGAAACGATCTTGGCTACGCCGTTCGATAAGTCGAAGCGCGGTGGCTTCAACCACCAGATGAAAACGCTCCACTACCTGAACCAGTTGACCTACAACCTGGGCACCGCTCCCTGGAATGGTTGGGCAACGGTAACGGAGTTCTACAACTCGTTCGACGATAAGGATATTCGTAAAAAGCAGTGGATCGTTGGTCAGCAGTACAAAGCCGACGGTACCCCATTGAAGGATGATGCCTTGGACATGGTCTTCCGTCCTGAAATCGAATCGTTCACCTTCGATGCCGGTGCCAGTGGTCGTTTGGCCGGTGCCCGGAGCCAGAAGTACGAAATCCAGAAGAACAATACGTTCGTTGATCAGGATAACGATTTCGTCGTTTATCGTTTGGCTGACGTGTACATGATGCGTGGTGAAGCTAACTTCCGTTTAGGAAATGTAGGCGCAGCACTACCTGATTTCAACGTGGTTCGTAAACGCGCCGGTATGCCGGATTACACCGCAGCTACCCTGACGCTGAACGAAATCCTGGCCGAGCGTGGTCGTGAGTTGGCCTGGGAGCAGCACCGTCGTCAGGATCTGATCCGTTTCGGTCAGTACACGAAGGCATGGCGCTTTAAGGAGGCTTCACAGCCTTTCCGCCAGCTGTTCCCGATTCCGAAGGATCAGTTGTCGCTGAACCCGAACCTGAAGCAGAATCCTGGTTATTAATTTTCCTGATAAAGGGTGAAAACGAGCAGGCTCATATGGGTCTGCTCGTTCCATTTTAAGCCTGATTAAAAGCCAATTAATCATATTCCTAACGTGTAAGAACTTCTGTAATTACTTATCTTTGTAACCCCTATTTCCTTACATACTCCGCCCGAACGATAACTTGTCTTAATTATAACGTTCTTACAAATCACGTACTTGTGCTAATGCGCATCAGTTTCATACTAGTGGCCATAGGTCTTCTTGCCGGTTGCCGGTCGGAACAACAACAGCCATCAGATCCCTTATTTCGAAAGTTATCTGCCGACGAAACACACGTCAATTTCTCCAATACCGTTACCGACGATAAAGACTTCAATATCTTTAATTACCGTAATTTCTACAATGGGGGCGGTGTCGCGATTGGGGATGTCAACAACGATGGCCTGTCGGATGTGCTGATGATCGCGAATATGGGCGATAATAAGCTCTATTTGAACCGGACAAAACCCGGTCAGAGTGGTATTCAGTTCGACGATGTTACGACCAAAGCCGGTATTGCGGGTAAGCATGACTGGAGTACAGGAGCCACGTTTGCCGATGTGAATGGCGATGGACGGCTCGATATATACATCTGTAACGCCGGCAATCGGAGTGGCGACGACCGCGCCAACGAACTCTTCATCAACAACGGCAACGACGCCAACGGCATTCCTACCTTCACCGAGCGGGCCGCCGAATATGGGCTGGACGATCGGGGCTATTCGACCCATGCCGCTTTCTTCGACTACGACCGGGATGGTGACCTGGATATGTACCTGCTCAATAACAGCTTCATGCCCGTTGGGAAATTGCAGTACGCCAACCTGCGGTCGCAGCGGGATTCGCTGGGGGGGCATAAGCTGTTTCGGAATTTAAGCAGCGAAAGAGCGAAAGAGCAAAAGAGCGAAAAAGTCACCGTTAAGCCGTCAGGCCCTGTTTTCGCCGATGTGTCGGAAAAGGCTGGGATATATGGGAGTTTGATTGGCTTCGGGCTGGGCATTACCATTGGCGATGTCAATGACGATAACTGGCTGGATATTTACATCTCCAACGACTTCTACGAGCGGGATTACCTCTACATTAACAATCACGACGGCACCTTTAAGGAGTCGATCAAAGAGTCGATGCCGCACACGAGTCTGTCGTCGATGGGAGCCGATGTGGCCGATGTGAACAACGATGGCAAGCTCGATATCTTCATTACCGATATGCTGCCCGGCAACGACCGGCGACTGAAGCGGACGTCGAGTTACGAAGGCCATGATCTGGAGCAGATCAAAGTCGGCCGCGACTTCCATTATCAGTACATGCAGAATATGCTCCACCTGAACCGGGGTAACCAACCCGGAACAAACGCCTTGCCGGTGTTCAGCGATGTGGCGCGTTTTGCGGGCGTTCATGCTACCGACTGGAGTTGGGGAGCCCTTATTTTCGATATGGACAACGATGGTCAGAAAGATATTTTTGTGGCCAACGGTATTGCCAAAGACGTTACCGATCAGGATTTTATCAACTTCTTGGCCGACGGGGAAAATATGGCGCAAATCGCTCGGCAACGGGCGTTCAACTTCAAGGAGTTTCTGGATAAAGCACCATCGGAAGGGGTACCCAACTACGCCTTTCACAACGACGGCGGCTTGCAGTTCACCAACAAAGCATTTGACTGGGGCCTGTCGGAGCCGGATTTCTCCAATGGCGCTGCCTATGGCGATCTGGACAACGACGGCGACCTGGACCTGATCGTTAATAACATGAACGCGCCGGTGGCCATTTACCAGAACCAGTCGATCGAGAAGAACAAGACGAACTTTCTGAAGATAAAGCTGGAGGGGACGGGCATGAACCGGAATGCCATTGGGGCGCGGGTCATCGTTTACCAGCCAGCCCAAACCCAACTGCTTCAGCAAATGCCCAATCGCGGGTTCGAGTCATCGGTTGATCTTAATCTGGTGTTTGGCCTGGGAGCCTCTCCCCGGATTGATTCGCTGGTGGTCATCTGGCCGGATGATAAAATGCAAACGCTGCGAAAGCCCAACGCCAACCAACTGCTGACCCTCAAGCAGCAACAGGCCAACCAGCTCTGGAAACCTACCGTCACCAAACAGGCACCCTTTTTTCAGGACAACACCGCTGCGTCGGGTCTGAATTACGTGCATCAGGAAAGCCCCTTTGTCGACTATAACCGCGATGCACTGCTCAAGCAGCAACTCTCCACGCAGGGACCGGCGTTAGCTACCGGCGATGTAAACGGCGATGGGCTGGATGACGTGTTCTTCGGTGGCGCCGAAGGTCAACCCGCCCGCTTATTTGTACAGCAACCCGCCGGGCGCTTTGCCGATAAAACGCCGGATGCATTGCGTCAGGATACGGCTTATGAAGCCGTCGATGCGGTTTTCTTTGATGCCGACGGCGATAAAGACCTGGATTTATACATTGTATCGGGCAGTAACGAGTTCAGCGAAGACTCCGATGAACTGCTGGACCGCTTATACCTCAACGATGGCAAAGGTGGGTTTACGCGCTCGGAGACGGGCCTGCCGAACCTGAAAGCCAGTGGCTCCTGCGTAGCTGCCGCTGATTTTGACCGGGATGGCGATATCGACCTTTTCGTTGGCTCGCGAATGATTCCGGGGAAATACGGACAAAATCCACCCAGTTATCTGCTCACCAACGATGGAACGGGCAATTTTAAGAACTACACAAAACGCTCCCTGACCGACGCCGAGCAGTTAGGCATGGTGACGTCGGCTACCTGGGCCGACCTAAACGGCGACAACTACCCCGAACTCATTGTGGTGGGCGACTGGGAGCCGGTAAAAATATTCGAAAACAAGCGGGGTAAACTGGGTCAGAACCCCGAGGCAGCCATTAAAAACACTAAAGGCGAAGTGCTGAAAACCAATGGCTGGTGGAATTGCGTAACGGCTGGTGATGCCGACGGCGACGGTGACCTGGACCTCGTGATTGGCAACCTGGGAACCAACTCCCGCATCAAGGCCACGCAAACCACACCTTCCGAACTCTACGTCGGCGATTTCGATCACAACGGCACCGTTGAGCAGATTATCAACTGCGCCGATGAAACAGGCGAACTGTATCCGATGGTGTTGAAACAGGAGCTGCAGAAAGCCATGCCGACGATCAAGAAAAAGTACGTGAAGTTCCATGATTTTGCCGGCAAAAAGATCAACGAGGTGCTGGACGAAGACCAGATCAAACAGGCGATCGTGAAGCAGTCCTTCATGGGGTCAACGGCGATTTTGCTGAATGATGGGAAGGGGCATTTAACCTATCAGGCTCTACCCGCCGAGGCTCAGTTCTCACCCGTTTGCGGGGCTCTCTTTACCGATGTGGACCGGGATGGACGTACTGACCTCGTGCTAACGGGCAACTTCCTGGATGTGCTGCCCGAAATCGGGCGGTATGACGCCAGTTATGGCGTTACCTTGCGCAACAAAGGCAAAGCGGCCGATGGTACGATCCATTACGAAACCATTAATCCAACCCTTTCCGGCCTGTTCACGCGGGGGCAGGTTCGGCGCATTGCTCAGCTCAGGCAGGGGCAGATCGTTCTGGCCAAAAATAACGACCGGGCGCAAGTGTTTTTGAAGAAGTAGTTAGGAGTTAGTAGCGAGGAGTGAGGAGCCATCCGGCAGCGCAACATGCCGGTCCGCCGACCGTCCGCGGCTGCGGTGCGGTCAGCAACGCTTAACTCCAGCAACGCCGACTATTTACTCTTCAAATAAAAAATATATTAACAAGTTTAATGAAGAAATGAGATTATGGAATTCGTAAGTAGGAGTGAGGATGCATCTGACGGCATTGCGTGCCGGTCCGCCGACGCGGTCAGCCCTCCCAACTCCTGACTCCTAATTCCTCGCTCCTACCATATGAAAAAAAGTGCTTTCTTCTTTTCCCTCTGTGCTATGGCGCTGGCGGGTTGTAGTTCTTTCAAATCGGAAAAACAGCTTTTTCAATCACTGGATTCGACCCAAACGGGGGTCGGATTCGTGAATAAGTTAATGCCGAATGAAAAGCTGAACATCCTCGATTACCTGTATTTCTACAATGGCGGGGGCGTGTCGGCGGGCGATATCAACAACGATGGCCTCACCGATCTGTACTTTGTTTCCAATCAGGGAAAGAATAAACTCTATCTCAACAAAGGAAATTTTAAGTTCGAAGACATAACCGCCAAAGCCGGTGTTGAAGGCTTTGCCGACTGGCAGACAGGCTCCACCATGGCCGATGTCAATGGCGATGGACTGCTCGATATTTACGTTTGTGCCGTGGGGAATTTCCGTGGGCAGGAGGGGTCCAACGAGCTGTATATTAACAACGGCGACGAGACATTCACCGAAAAAGCCGCCGATTATGGCCTCGACTTTACGGGTTTCTCCACCCAGGCCGCTTTCTTTGATTATGACCACGACGGCGATCTGGACTGTTACCTGCTCAACCACGCCATTCATACCTCCCGCAGTTACGACCGCGTGTCGGCCCGGAATTTCCGGAATAACGAGTCAGGCGATTACCTGTACGAGAATCAGATGATCACCAAAGCCGGAAAAGCGCCTGCCGGTAAAATTGCCCGATTCCAGAACGTAAGTGAGCGGGCCGGTATTTACGGCGCAGCAATGGGCTACGGACTTGGGGTCTCGGTTGCCGATCTGAACAACGATGGCTGGGAAGATATTTATGTCTCCAACGACTTCCACGAAGACGATTATTACTACGTCAATAACCACGACGGGACATTCACGGAAAGTGTCCGGAAGGCATTCCAGCACACCAGCCGCTTCTCGATGGGGAACGACATTGGCGACGTGAACAACGATGGCTTTGCCGACGTGGTTACGCTCGACATGTATCCCGAAGACGAAACTGTCGAGAAATCGTCGCTGGGCGAAGATCCGCTCGATATATACACTTACAAACTGGCGTACGGCTACATGAACCAGTACAGCCGGAACTGCCTTCAGCTGAGCCTTTCGGGGAAAAAATTCATGGACATCGGCGCCATGTCGGGGGTAGCGGCTACCGACTGGAGTTGGTCGCCGTTGCTGGCCGATTACGACAACGACGGCGTGAAAGACATGTTCATTAGCAACGGCATCGTTCGTCGGCCCAACAACCTCGAATATGTCAAGTTTGCCGCCGATGACTCGCTGCGGTATGCCATGGAAACCTCGAAATCGCTGGACGAACGGGCCACTAAACTCATGCCTGAAGGCAAGGTACACAACTACCTGTATCGGGGCACGCCTTCGCTGCGGTTCGAAGACAAGTCGATAGCCTGGGGTTTTGAAACGCCTACCTATTCAAACGGTTCGGCCTATGCCGATCTCGACAATGACGGCGACCTGGATCTGATTGCCAACAACATCGACGATGCTGCCAGTCTCTACCGCAACGATGCCAACGATGTATTTCCTGACAATACACACCTGACGGTCAGGCTGAAAGGAGAGTCGCCCAACACGTTCGGGGTGGGGGCAAAGGTCATTCTGAAATACGGTAAAGACAGCCTGATGATGCAGCAGCTGATGCCTACGCGCGGCTTTGAGTCGTCGGTCGCGCCCGAGTTATTGTTTGGATTAGGGAAACGCGCAGTTATCGACTCGCTGATCGTGATCTGGCCCAATCAGCAGATGGAAGTACGCAAAAATGTCAAGACCAATCAGGCAATCACGCTGAAACAGGCCGACGCTAAACTCGACGGGACGAACTTCCGGTACACAACGTCACCTACTCAGCCGCTCTTTGCCGATCTGGCCACTGCCGATTCGATTCCTTACCGGCATACCGATAATAACGAGTATTTCGATTTTGTCCGCGAGTCGTTGATGCCCTTCAAAGTATCGACGGAAGGGCCGCATCTGGCCGTGGGCGACGTAAACGGCGACGGTCTGGACGATATGTATGCCGGTGGTGCCAAATGGAAGGCCGGGAGTTTACTGATTCAGCAGCCGGGCGGTACGTTTGTTCCATCGGTTCAGCCCGACTTTACGAAAGATTCTACCTACGAAGATGTCGATGCGGTGTTTTTTGATGCCGATGGTGATAAAGATCTCGATTTATATGTGGTGTCGGGCGGGAACGAGTTTTACAATAAAATGCCCGAACAGTTCGATCGTCTGTATGTGAACGATGGCAAGGGAAATTTCAGCCGTTCGGCTAATGCTCTGCCAGCCATGTACGACAACAAAAGCTGCGTTCGGCCGATCGATCTGGATAACGACGGCGACCTGGACTTATTCGTTGGCGGGCGCGTGGTGGGCTTTGGTTACGGGAAGTCGCCCAACTCCTATCTGCTGATCAACGACGGAAAAGGGCACTTCGCCGACAAAACCGAACAACTGGCCACGGGGCTTCGCCAGGCGGGTATGATTACCGATGCCGTTTGGGCCGATTATGACGGCGACAAAGACCAGGATCTGATTTTGGCCGGTGACTGGATGCCGATTCGCATTTTTGCCAATGACAACGGAAAATTCGCCGAAGTGAAAGAGATTACCAGCGAAGACACCCCCCTGAGCGGTTTCTACCAGCGCGTTATTGCGGCCGACTTTGATAAAGATGGCGACATTGACCTGATGGCGGGTAACCTCGGCACGAATACTAAGTTTCGCAAAACGCCCGATTCGCAGCTACGGATGTGGGTCAAGGATGTCGATAACAACCAGAGTGTCGAACAGATCATTGCCTATAATCGTGGCAAAGAGTGGTACCCGCTGGCCTTTAAAGATGAGTTGGGCAAACAGATGCCGAGTATCATCAATAAACGATTTACCGATTACGTCTCCTTTGCCGGTAAACCCCTCGACGAGGTGCTGAAGGATGATGAACTAAAAGATGCTCAGGAGTCCACCGTCAATCAGTTTGCGTCGGTTTATCTCGAAAATAAGGGGGGTAAATTCACCGTTCACGAATTGCCGATGATGGCTCAGGTATCGAAACTGTTTGCTCTGCAAGCGATTGACCTTGACCACGATGGTGACCTGGATGTGCTGGGGGGTGGTAATTTCTACGGCGTTAGTACTTATCAGGGGCGTTACGATGCGAGTTATGGGTTAGTTTTGCGGAACGATGGCAACGGGAACTTCACGGCCCTGTCGCCCGTAGATACCGGCTTCCTGCTCAACGGCGAAATCCGCGATATTCGCCCCGTTCGAACGGCGCAGGGTACGCTCATGGTGGTTGCCCGCAACAATGCCGGTTTGCAGGTATTTAAACCGTTATAACTGGCTGATATAAATCTTTCTTTTGTCTGATTTTTTCCGTTAATTTTGTAAATTCTGAGCAATTAGTTTTACGGTTGCTTATTACTTCAACTTGTTATTTAATCGTATGAACTTTTCGCTTCGTTGGGGCTATCTGCTGGCTGTGTTGCTGGTTGGGTTAGCCAGTTGCCAAAAGCCTGCATCTCCTGCCGAATACAACGCTAAGGCAGCCAATCCTGAGTATTACAATTCGGCGCTGAACAAACTAACAGAAGTTGTCATTCACGACATTTTCTCCCCACCCGTTGCCAGTCGGATTTATTCTTATGCGAACCTGGCGGGTTACGAGGCCCTTGTTCCCTTCGATGCGCAATACGAATCGCTGGGGGGGCAGTTGAAACGGTTTGACCGCGGGCCAAAACCGGAAGCGGGTAAAGAATACTGTTTTCCCCTGGCCAGTACCCGCGCCTTTTTAACGGTTGCCCGGGCACTGACCTTCTCGGTTGATTTTTACGACACCTTCGAAAAACCCTTTTATGAGCAATACAAGAAGGATGGCGTGCCTGATGAGGTATACGACCGATCGATGGCCTATGGCGAAGCGGTAGCCAAGCACATTCTGGATTATGCCGCCAAAGATAGCTACAAGCAAACGCGGGGGTTCAAGCATACCGTCACGAACGAAGAGGGGTCATGGGTGCCAACACCCCCGGCCTATATGGATGCTGCCGAGCCGCAATGGAACAAGTTGCGCTGCTGGGCCATGGATACATGCAATCAGTTTATGCCGCCCCGTCCGCTTCCCTACAGCCTGACGAAAGGAAGTCCGTATGAAAAAGAACTCGATGAGGTGTACCAGATTGGCAAAAACCTTGATAAGCAGAAGCAGGATATTGCCTACTTCTGGGACGATAACGCGTTTGTGATGAACGTAGCCGGTCACGTGATGTACGCCAGTAAGAAAATGACGCCCGGCGGACACTGGCTGGCCATTGCGCAGACCATTTCCCGGAAGAAAAAACTGAACATGATGCAGACCGTTGAAGCCTACGCGCTCACGTCGTTTGCCCTGAGTGATGGCTTTATTTCCTGCTGGGATGAGAAATACCGCAGTAAAACCGTTCGGCCGGAAACCGTCATTAACAAAACGTTTGATCCGAAGTGGACGCCCTTTCTGCAAACGCCCCCGTTTCCCGAATATCCCAGCGGCCACAGTGTGATCTCGACTGCCGCTGCTACCGTGATGACTCATCTGATGGGCGATAATGTAGCCTTTACAGATTCAACGGAGTTTCCGTATGGTCACGGCGTTCGGTCATTTACGTCCATCCGGGGGGCTGCCGACGAGGCCTCGATAAGTCGTTTATATGGTGGCATTCACTACCGCTCTGCCCTGGCAAACGGACAGCTGGAAGGCGAAAAAGTTGGCAAGTGGGTGATCGAAAAAATTCGCACCCGCAAAGCAGGAGTGGCCCAGCGGTAAGTTTACGGGTTGCTACAATACAAAGGCCTCTACCAATCGTACTGGTAGAGGCCTTTTTGTAATGCCGGTAGACAAGTTAATGTAAGGTGGAAATAAGCTGTTAGTCTATTCTTGCAAAGAGTATTGCACGAAGAATAAAGCCAATAAGAAAAAGAGTTTATTCGTGTTCAGTATGTCGGCTCTCAAAAAGAGCCGTTCAGCCAATATAAATAATGAGCCGTTTACAGAGGGATACCAATCTTGTAGTAGGCTGGTCGTCCATTGTGTTCGGCTTATTTTTTACCATTGCGCCATGGGTAGGTTGGAGGCTTGAAGTTCCAGCTGAACATCCTTCGCACTAACCGCCATTTTATTTAATGAGATGTAAATAGCTTTCACGGCATTTTCAATGCGCTGCCAGCCTTCTTCACTCTGCAGATCAATGCTGATCATGGTATGATCGTTCTGCGCCATGATGGTAAGGTAGGTCATCGCGCCAAGAATAACCGCCGAGATAGCCTGAGTATCCGCTACTTTTACGAAGGAAAGCTGACTAACGAGCCGGGTCATTTCTTCATCCTGAGCTTTTGCTGTTGTAGCAGCAATTGGATCATTTTCAATAACGCTTGCCTTAAGCACTTCGCGGGCTGCTTTAAACGTACGGAAGTATCTATACGTTTGAATGACCTGGCGATACCAGATTCTGGCTATGTCAGAGTCGTGCAGCGGACGGATTTGATCCAGAATGGCTGGGGTAAAAACAGGGAACAGTTTACCCATTTTTACATAATACTCCAGTAGGCCTTCCATGCCCCCGAAATATCGGTAAATTAATACTTTACTAACATTAGCTTTCTCTGCAATTCGGTTTACACCTACGCCTTCTAAACCGCGTTCGGCAATGACTTCTTCTAACGCTTCAACAATGCGCTGGGTGGTCTTTGCCCGGTTGCGTCTTATCTTTTCATCTTTCTCCATAATAACTGTATTCATTGTAATTAAGTAGATGTCACTCCCTTTGACTATAACTATTTATGAAAGTCACTTTAGTAAACTTTAATTTGCCAATCAATTAGTAATAACAAAGAGAAATTAAGTTTGTCAATATTATGCAATGAATCTGTTAATATATAATAATACGAAATTATTCATATCATATACATAGGAAAATGCTCTATAAACGAAGAAAAGTAGCTTTAATGATGAAGTGGTTGACAAAAAGGAGTGCCTTTTTACACCATTTCTTTTTTTGTCAGCCTATAATTAGTGACGTATTAATGGAAAAATAAATACTAGGCAATAAAGCGTGTGCTATTTAGCTAGTAACAAAAATCAGTACACTATAAGTACCGGAAAAGGACAGCCAGGCGCCTATCCCTGTCTGAAAGATAGTCTTTTAAAACGAAGTTTTGTAGTAATATATTATATTTTATTCATATATAAATAGTCCTATAAATACATCAAAAAAAAGTTGCTGTACTGGCTACGTAAACTGATAAGCCCACCAGATTAGTACAGCCTGCAAAGGCAATCGCCCCCACCGTATCCAGGCCGGTAACTTTTTAAATTTGCCGGCAGTTGCCATGTAAACATTAGCGGGAAAGACGACAATCAGTAACAAAATGAGTCCCCAGGCGGATAGGGAACGGGTAGCCGGAAAGAGCAGTCCAATGCCCAGCACAATCTCCGCTATACCACTGAGCGTTACCATCAACTGATGCGATGGAATGTAAGGCGGCATGATCGCCAGATACGTTTTAGGGCTGATGAAATGATTCGCCCCGGCAGCGATATAAATAATGGCCTGGATATAAAGACTGAGGTTTGACATACCCATTTGGTTAATGATAATGGCGCAAATACAAAAACAGGAAGGAGAGGTCTAGTCCTCTTCCTTCCTGTCTAAGCGATAGCCTTTACATATATACTTCATTCAATCGCGTGCCCTACAAAGCCAGCGGTGTTATTCAGGATGAGGCCGCCCCGCCGGAAACCCGCCCCACAGGCTTCACCGGCATAAAATACCCCTGCCTGATAGACGTGACCAGCCGAATCGGTAGGAAACACAACGTACTCCTGATAGATTTTGGGATAATCGCCGTAGTCCCCGTCGGTAGCCTCACGCTCGCTGCCGTCGGCGTTGAGAATGCGCGTATTGGCGCCTTCCCGCCCAAACAGTACTTTTTCGACACAGGGCTTGTTGGCTAGTGGCTTACTGTCTGTTTCGAGCAAAAGCGGATGATTGGGGTACAGCTCCCATAAAACTTTAAGAATGTATTTCGACTGGAACAGTAACGTATAGGCAGGATTCAGAACAACCGCCAGCCTTTTGCGGACAATGTCGGTCAAAATCTGAAGCAGTTCGGGCTCCTCCTCCGCAATGGCCTCCCAGGGAACCAGCTTGAACCAGAAGTCCAGTTTCTCAAACTCCCCATTTTTCGGGTTCTGCCAGAAAATGCCTTCTTCTGCCGAGAAATCGATGTTGTCAATAAAGTCCAGCTCAATATCGAAACCCGCTTCCCGGGCGGCTTCGCCCAGTAACGCCACATTGGTGTCATCTTCGGGACTGTCGCGCATGGCCGACAGCAAAAGGGTTGGCTGCAGGTCGGGGTTGAGGGCCAGAAGTGCTTCGAACTGGCCTGTTAAGGTCTCAAAAACAGCGTTGAACTGCTGGCTGTCATCAAGGCCGTTGGCTTTGAGGTGCGCATACTGGACCACGGCGGTTTCGGGAAGGCAGGTGGCGGTATCCGCATTAAACTCGATGAGCTTTATGGGCTGGCCGTCGATACCCCCTGCCAGATCGAAACGCCCGTAAAGGTGAATGTGCCGGTCATCATCCCAGGATAGTTTGATCAGCTCGACCAGGTTAACCGGGATGCCCAGTTCGGCAAAGCGGTTGTTGTCGATAACCTCCTGGCCGGCCGCCACGAACATGTCGAAGAGGTCGTTGGCGGCTTCGTAGTACGCATCGGCTTCAGCTGGCGTGATGGTCACAACGTCGCTGGTCAGATAGGGTAATGTATCCTGTCCGAGCATCCAGTCCCAGCCAAGATTACGGAGCTGGGCGTCGGGCTGTATAGGCAGCTTTTTAAGAGAAATCATAGTCGTTGTTATTTTGCGAAAACGAATGCCGATTCTTGACAAAACAAACCGTAATTCGTAGTATAAAACCCAGTCCGGCACCAACGGGCTTCGTCGTTGCCGAAATGTTCCTGTAAATCTCGCTTAACCAAATGATTCGAACGTATTTATTTTTTGTCAGTGCCTTACTAACCCTGACAGTCGGTCTGGTACATGGACAACCGGCCGGGAAAAGTCGGGCCATCCCCGTTATTTTCGACACGGACATGGGGCCCGATTATGATGATGTTGGTGCAATAACGATGCTGCATGCGTTTGCCGATGCGGGCCAGGCGCGTATTCTGGCGACCATTGCCAGCACGAACTACCCCAACGTGGCACCGGTGCTGAGCGTGCTGAATACGTATTTCAAGCGCCCGACCATACCCATCGGCGTGCCGAAAGGAAAGGCCGTGAGTGATAAAGACACCCAGCACTGGTCCGATACGCTGGTCGCCCGCTACCCACATGCCGTTCGGTCGAACGATAATATGCCCGATGCCGTGGCGCTCTACCGCCAGGTTCTGGCTAAACAACCCGACCATAGCGTTACCGTTATTACCGTCGGATTTCTGACCAATCTGGCTAATTTGCTGGCTTCTCAACCCGACCAGTATTCTCCGCTGTCAGGCAAGGCGCTGGCGGCCCGGAAGATAAAACAGGTCGTTAGCATGGCGGGTAAATTTCCGGGCGGACGGGAGTACAATGTGCACCGGGATACTGAGTCCTCAAAAATATTCTTTGCCGATTGGCCAACACCAGTCCTGATGAGTGGGTTTGAAATTGGAGAGCAGATCCATTCGGGTGTGCCGCTCACCCAGAACAAGGCTATTCAGAACAGCCCCGTAAAAGATGTATTCCGGATTTCGCTGCCCAAAGCGGCCGAAGATAAGAATGGCCGGATGAGCTGGGACCAGACGGCGGTGCTCGTTGGTGTGAAAGGCTACGCGCCGTACTATACCGTTAAATCCGGTCGGTTAACCCTCAATCCCGATGGCTCAAATGGCTGGGACGATTCGGGCAAAGGTCATCAGTATCTGGTGGTTGACATGCCCGTTCCGAAAGTAGAAGCTCTCATCAACGAATTGATGCAGCATCAGCCCCGCAAGTAGTAAACTTAGTTAGCCGGTTAATTGGTTATTAGTTGGGAGGGGTATTGGCTTGCGCCCGGCCGGGTAACGCTGACTCTAAGTAAGCAAATTTATTGAACACAGAGACGGCCCACCGTTGCGGCACAGAGTGTAAACGATGGATTTTGGCTTTTTAGCCTCTATACGCCTGGGGTCTCTGTGTTCATTAAGTGTAATCTCATTTTGGGTGAATACGTAGTATTGTGTATGACAGATTCCGTAAAAGAGGCACTTCGCAAAGCAGCTATGTTTTGCGCTTATCAGGAACGCACCCAGCAGGAAGTCCGCGATCGGCTGAAAGACTGGGGCATTTTTGGCGATGATGCCGAAGAAGTGATTGCTGAACTGATCCAGCAGAATTACCTCAATGAAGAGCGATTTGCCAAGTCGTTTGCCGGGGGTAAATTCCGGGTTAAAGGCTGGGGAAAGCGGAAGATCAAGCAGCATTTGCAGCAGCGGGGCATATCGGGCTATAACCTCGATCAGGCCATGAAAGAAATCGCCCCGGACGATTATCGGGGTACGCTGGCCGATTTGCTGGCAAAAAAACGCCAAACCCTGCGCGACGATAACCCGCTGGTCATTAAACAAAAACTGGTTCGCTATGCCCTCAGCAAAGGTTACGAATCGGAGTTGATATTTACAGTTTTGGGCGAGGAGTAACGCGGACGGTGCGCTGGTGCGATGGGCAGTCGCGATTCATTTATATATACCATCGCGGTCTCCCAGCCGCGCTACTTTTGCTACATGACCCCTCGAAAAGTTTCCATTATTCTGATCAATTACAATTCCCACCAGTTTACGTACGACTGTGTTGATTCCATTGTTGCCAAAACGGCCCCGGTAGCGCAGGGCGGTGTTGCTTATGAAATCGTTATTGTTGATAACAACTCCCGGCCGGATGATTACGAAGCGCTGACACCCATTGCCAACCCAGCCCGGCATCCCGGCCTTTCCATACAACTCATTCGAAGCCGCATCAACCTTGGTTTTTCCGGGGGGAATATGCTGGGTGTCCAGTTTGCCGACCCGGCCGCTGATTACTATTATTTTTTGAACAACGACTGTGTGTTGCGAACGGATGTTTGCACGCAGCTGACCGCTTTCATGGAGGCCACGCCCGATGCCGGTTTGTGCGGGGCGCAGATGTTTGC
The DNA here is from genome assembly GCF_054782495.1 of Spirosoma aerophilum. Lineage (NCBI taxonomy): Bacteria > Pseudomonadati > Bacteroidota > Cytophagia > Cytophagales > Cytophagaceae > Spirosoma > Spirosoma aerophilum. The sequence goes on from NZ_BAAGSJ010000017.1 coordinate 440,631, forward strand.
GGGCGATGGCTCGCGGCAGATAACGTTTGGCTATCTGCCTACCCTGGGCAGCAAAATACTGGGTCATGGATTTGTGCGAATGCTGAATCCGCAACAGTATCCCAACGTGCGGCAGGTGTATACCGAGCCGGTACAAGTCCCTTTTGTGATGGGGAGCACGCTGTTTGTGCGGGCATCGGCCTTCAACTTACTTGGTGGCTTCGATGTTGCCCATTTCCTGTACGTGGAAGAGGAAGATTTAGCCACACGTCTGCTAAGGCAGGGCTTCAAGTCATATCTGGTACCGCAGGCCGAGTATGTTCATTTTACCGGGCAAAGCACCACGCGTAACTACGACATAGAGAAGGAGTATTACATATCGCTGTTTCATTACTTCAGAAAATACCACGCCTGGCCGGCGCGGGCTTTGTTCCGGGCGTATTACTTCATCAAAAATGGCCGGAAGTTTCGGCGCAACCCGATCTATGGCCAACTGGCCGGGTTTATATGGCGGGGTAGCCCCATGCGTGAGAGCTTACGTTACCGCCAAACGATTAATAAACAGTAACATAGATTTTGATCAGCCGTTTTGGTGACTATATAAGTAAAGCACGTAGGAGTAGTATTATTTTAGTAAACTTGCAGGTCCTAAGCTCATTTAAAGATTAAAACCTGCCCGTATGTTTAAGTACTTAAAAGAGTCCTTTGCCAGAAAAAAGGCTCGTCGTGTTACCGCCAAGTACCCGTATGAGATCGACTCGTTTCAACTGGCAAAAGAAGGGAAGGTACAGTTTGCCAATTGGAAGAATCCGCTGATTCCGCCTAAAACCATTACTCAGGCAGAGATAAACTTCTTTCGGCGATTTGCTATACCGGATAGCTTCAGCATTGACGTGGGCGCTAACATTGGCGATACCACCGTGCCCATGGCTATAGCCGTGGGGAAAGCCGGACTAACGCTGGCCTTTGAGCCCAACCCAACAACGCATGAAATTCTGGATGCCAATGCGCAGCTGAATAAAGACATCACCAACATCGTTCCGCTTGCCTATGCGGTTACTGAAGCAGAAGGTGATTTTTTCTATTCCTCCTCAGAGGCATCGTTTGGAAATGGGGGCGTGTCGGCCAGCATTGCCGAAGCGGTGCAGCACGGGAAGTTCAAGCTGGAAAAAAAAGTGAGAGGTGTCAACCTCACCCAGTACCTGAACCAGTATTACAAAACCTATCTGCCTAAATTATCCCTGATCAAGGTTGACGTGGAGGGACACGATATAGATGTGCTGCGGTCCATTTCGTCATTGATCGATACATACAAGCCCACCATCATTGCCGAATGTTTTAGCGAGGCTACACTGGAAGAGCGCGTTGACTTGTATAATCTCGTTGCTGACCATAACTACACATTGTATTACTTCGGAGATTTCGACGAGAATACCGAAATAATAAAACTGTCAGCTCAGGATATGATTCGGTGGAAGAACTTCAACTTCTACGCAACGCCTAACGAGGCTGTCTGATTAGTCGGATTCGTTTCTGAAAACGAGAATCGTAGAACGAAATTTAAATGCCCGAAGTGCAAGTCGCTGTAACAACCGGAAGGGGACCCAAATTGGGTCCCCTTCCGGTTGTTCATGAGTAGTTAGTTTATTATCAGAAAGCTCGTCTATTGGTTTTCTGATAGGCTGCTTAAAATCCGTATCGGGCACCCAACTGGAATTGGTAGGGATTGCCACTCAGGCCCGAGACACCCGCGTTGGTATTGACGGCGTATTTATAGTTGTTGGTAACCGGATCGAAGCCCGCTCTCGACAATAGCGTAGTGGCTCCCAGGGCGTGGTTAACACCCCATGCTTTATTGATCAGGTTGGCCGTATTGAACAGGTCGCCGGATAGTTCGAGGTACTGTTTCTTAAACGTTTTAACTTTATAGGTCAGGCGCAGATCAACCGTTCCGTAGAATGGATTCACTCCGCCATTCCGCTCGGCAACCTTACCGAAGCTATTCCGGATGTAGTCTTTCGCACTTTGCTCGACGTTCGGGTTGTTCAGAATGGCATTGATCCCGTCGCGTAAGTACTGTGGTGTTTCGGGGCTGTTTGGGTCATACACAAACGCCAGATCGTTCGTTTCCACAAAATCGCCGTTGATGTTGCCGTTCACAATCATCGAATAACGCGTGCCGCTCAAGCCCGAAAAGCGGAAACCCAGGTTAAATCCGTGGAACGTAGGTGTGTTCCCATAAACAACGACTTTGGTCCGGAACTGGTTGTCGGAGTAATTCATCTGATTCAATACGCGCGGGTCGCCGGCCGTGTACTGAACCAGCGTTGCGGTATTGGCTACGTTTCCGTTATAGGACGTGTTGTCCTTTGTCTGGTTCCAGGTGTAGGAGGCCGCAATTTCGCCATCCCTGAAATACCGGTAGTTGGCATCTACCACAACGGCAGCCTGATTCACTTTACCCAGACTTTCCAGCTGCAGCACGCGCCCCACTTCGGTCGTCTTGCGGCCTAAAATCCAGTTCTGCGAACCATTCGACGTTAAGATGGAGGCAGCCGGAACATAAACGGGTCGGTTGCCTTCCTGCGATAACGTAAAGAAAGGCTGATCGACCATGTTCTTGTCGATATACGTGTAGTTGTTCCGGGCAAACGACATATACCCCGCAATGCTCATTCTGAAATTGGGGCTGAAGAAGTGGCTGTACGACCCATTGACTTTATAAACAGTTGGGACTTTAGCATCCTTGCCATTCATATTGATGGTGTAGAGTTTCGGTACATTGGGGTTGTTGACCAGGTCCAGGCCCGGTGCCGCAGCCGGGTTGGCGCGATAAGCAGGGAAGTTCGGCGTTGGCACCAGATTGCCCGTTACGTCGATGCTGGCAATGTGGCTACCGTCAAACAGCATGTTGTTGATCATCGAATACGGATTCAGGGCCGAGCCCAGAATGCCACCCCCTAAGCGAACAATGTCTTTCCCATCCTGCCGAACATCCCAGGTAAGCTGGACACGGGGCTGTATCTGAAGGGTAGCCAGCTTGTTGTCGGTGCGTAGACCCAGCGTGTTAAATACCGTCTGGTTAAAATTTGGTTTGGTCAGGTAGTCCGTATAATCGATCCGGATACCACCCGTTACGTTCAGGCCCGGTGCCACGGTCGTTTGCGCCTGTGCATAGACGGAGGGAATAAGCACGTTGAACTTAACATTGGGGGTGTTGCTCAAATACACATCCCGCGTGAACCGATACGGAGTCAGGTTGTTAAACGCATCCAGGCCCGTATACCAGAAACGGCCGTTGGTCTCACTTCCGTAAATGGAGTTCTGGTTGCTGAATGTCAAACCAGCGCCAAAGGTGAAGTTAAACTTGTTGGTATTCACATACAGGTTATCAACCAGCTGAACCAGGTTGTTATTGAAATAGTCACCGCCGTAGCGCTGGCCACCTAACTGAATACTCGTGAATAACGTTTTGGTCGAATCCGTTGGGTTTACAGAGGCCACATTGGCCACCGTTGCCCGCGGGATGTTGTCCTCCGGTAGCTGTGGGTTGGCGTACATCTTGTTGTACTCCCAAAAATGCTGAAGTTTCAACTCATTGGTCACCTTGGCATTGATGGTTGTCCGCAGCGAGGCCAGCAAGCTGTTGTTGGAACTCTTGCGGGTGCTGTACACCTCATACATGTTGATGGCCGTATTATCCCCATCCGACTGGTTATCCAGATCATAGATGTAGTTGTCCCGGATGGTCAGGAGGTTTTTGGCGTTGATCTGCCAGTCAATACGGGCAAAAAGGGCCTGTGTGTTCTTGAAACGGGTGAACTGGCCAAATTGAGGAGCACTGCCCACGCCATATTTGCTCCGGGCAATACCCAGAAACTTGTCTTGTGTAGCCTGAGTTACATTATAACGCAGCGCATCGGCGGTCGATTGAATCGGAGCGATCAACAGCGGTTGAGTGCTGGCCTGACGGTCCCAGGCGACAAAAAAGTGCAGTTTGTCTTTAATGATCGGACCGCCCAGCGAAAAGCCATATTGAGCCGTGTTAAAAGGAAGGTTTCTTTTTTGCTGATTCAAGCCGTACGGGCTCGACAGCCAGTTGGTACGCAGGAACGTGAAGGCACTGCCGCTCAGCTTGTTGGTGCCCGACTTGGTTACGGTACTGATGGTACCCCCACCGGCGTTTCCGTAGGTAACGTCGTACTGGTTGGTCACCACCTGAAACTCCCGGACGGCCTCCATCGTAATCGAGTACGCTCCGGTAGGTTGTCCACCGGCAATGGTACTGCGAGCCGCCATACCATCGATCGTAAAATTGGTCGCCGAACCCAGCTGTCCGCCCAGACTATTGCCGGTGCTCAGGGGCGAAAGGTCGGCCAGGGTCGAGAAGTTACGGCCGTTTACCGGCAGTCGGTTGATGTCTTTGGCCGTAATCGCCGTTGCCGTACCAATGTTTTCGATCTTATTGGTCAGAGACGTCGACGAAATGACGACCGTTTCCAGTTGCTGCGAACTTTCGACCATTTTGAAGGATACCTGCAACAGGTCGCCCTGGTTGAGGGCGAATCCGGTCTGAGACTGCGTTGCCATCCCGATAAACTGAACCGTAATGGAATAAGGTGCGCCCAGCGGTAATTCCTTTAAGCGAAACTCACCTTTTTCGTTAGAGACGGTATTGGCCTTGAAACCGGTGGATTCATTTTTGATCTGGACGGTAGCCATCTCCAGGGGTTTGCCATCCTGATCAATTACCTTCCCTGAGATGCCCGCCAGGTTGGTCTGGGCCTTAGAGGAGTAAACTATAAATAAGAAAAGTACAAAAATTAACTTTGAGAAGTTGACCATTTGCTAGGGTATTTTGTGCCCTCAAAGGTCTCTACGCAATATTTCCTGGGTGTGATGTGTATATTATCTTACTTTGAATAAAACAGGAGTACAATTTAACAGGAACATAAATTTACGGTATTGTTCTACTCGTTTAATTGATGATTGTTTAAGCCAAAAAAAACGGGCAGACAATACGTGGTTTTATCACGTGTTGTCTGCCCGTTTGCCAGCAGGTAATTTAATTAAAAATCAGCGTCGAACGTAATGCCTTTTGGCTCTTCCGCCACGGCAACGGGAGCCGGGTTCTCGGCATCCTGAGGCTGTAACGAAGCGGCTTTCATCGCTTTGAACTTCGACATAACTTCGCCCCGCTGGTATTCGCCAACCCGCTTCTCAAAGAAATTGGTTTTGCCCTGTAGCGAGATCATATCCATGAAATCGAACGGATTCGCCACGTTGTATATTTTCCGCAGACCCAGCGTCACCAGCAGGTGATCGGCTACGAAGGCAATGTATTGCTTCATCAACTCGGCGTTCATGCCAATGAGCGATACGGGCAGTGCATCGGCCACGAACTCCTGCTCAATTTCAACCGCATTCCGAATGATGTCGTAAATCTCCGATTCGGGTAGTTTGTTGACAATGTGGTCGGTATACAGCATGCAGGCGAAATCGCGGTGCAAGCCTTCATCGCGGGAGATCAGCTCGTTCGAGAACGTCAGGCCGGGCATCATACCCCGCTTTTTGAGCCAGTAAATGGAGCAGAACGACCCCGAGAAGAAAATCCCTTCAACTACGGCAAACGCAATCAGCCGCTCGGCAAACGAACCGTTGTCGATCCAGCGCAGCGCCCATTCGGCTTTTTTCTGTACGCACGGGATGGTGTCGATCGCGTTCAGGAGCCGGTCTTTTTCGGCTGGGTCTTTGATGTAGGTATCGATCAGCAGCGAGTAGGTTTCGGAGTGGATATTCTCCATCATCACCTGAAAACCATAGAAGCATTTCGCTTCGGCATACTGCACCTCCGACAGGAAGTTGACGGCCAGGTTTTCATTCACAATCCCGTCCGACGCGGCAAAGAACGCCAGCACGTGCGAAATGAAGTGGCGTTCGCCGTCGTTAAGGCTGTTCCAGTCTTTCATGTCCTGGCCGAGGTCGATCTCTTCGGCGGTCCAGAACGATGCTTCGTGGGTTTTATAGTATTCCCAAATGTCCCAGTGTTTGATGGGGAACAGTACAAAGCGGCCTTTGTCTTCTTCTAAAATCGGTTCAATTACATCAGTCTGTACCATGAATCTGGAATGCGTTGTTTTATGTAAATGTTCAACCGGGCGAATAGGCTGAGCGTCTATCTAAGCGATGAAAATCAGATTAACAAAATTAGGCTTTCTGCCCGCTTCTGCAAGCCCAACAGGTAATATAACTGGCAGGATATAAATGATGAAACGTCGTAATGTGCTGATAGTTAACGAGTGATGTTTTCGGGGCGTGCGGAAGTTCTTGGAATAGTTCAGTGTTGGTCTGAAGACAGCATAGAACAGAAGATTATGAAGTGATGGTGTATAGTAAGAGAGCTTTTAACGATCAAATCGCTCTAATCTATATTCTAAGAATTCTTTCTTCGGTTGGTACGATTTTGGGATTCGGATTGGCTGATGCTCGAACCGTCCGAAAAACTGCTGATAGAACGCTTTTGTTGTGTGCCCTTTCAATTGCTTTGATAGCAATAGTTTGTAGTCGGTGTCAATACAAATCAACCCTTTTTCGTAGGCTCTATCATAAAGGTGCGACAGGCATAGGCCATTTTCAGGATTGAGTCGTTCATGCTCATTTTCAGCCCAAGGGACTATATGGCCGGCAACCAGTAACTCAGGCAAATCAATTCCCGAAATGGCACACCGATTATCGTACGTTTTCAAAATCATTTGCCTGAAAACACTTTGGTTTACGCGGGTTTTCACGAAACGGGTTTTCATTTCGCCTTTCAGGTCCTTAAGGTCGAACTCGATTTCTGGATAGGCTTCCTCTATGGTTTCGTGTTTGTATTCAGCCAGAATTTGCTCACTCTCAAAAACTAACCCTTGTTGGTTGTTAATAAACTCATTCCAGATCGGCTCGACTTGCTTTCTTCCATTAACTAAACCGACAATTCCACGTTGTTGATGATACGGATCAACATGAGCAAAGTTGTTGAGTCGCATAGAAACCGCGTTGTCAGTGCGTCCTATTAGTTGGGCCAGTTCCTGAACCTCTTTTGTTCGTTTATCTAATTTTCCAAAGGGGAGTTTTAAGTATAAATTGAAAACGACGATTAATTCTCTGCGCGTCCAAAGGTCAGTCCTTGCCATGCACGAAAATAGTGCATTTATAGAGACGAGACCACATCGGCGGCCCGGCCTTCGCGTCTCCGTGCGTCAGCCCTTATTGTAGTAGCTTACTTGGACGTGTAAAAAACCATCCGGCCAAGACACGCAAAGAGTTGCGTCTCTACATTTCCCGGAAACTACCCCCGCTGGTTTTACGTTGTTGTTTAGAATGAGCCAACCGAACGTGACAGAAGAAAAAACGACCGAGCGCCAGGCCGGTCTGACTGATATAGACCTGACAGGCTACGACCAGATTGAAGTGCTGGGTGCCCGTGAACATAATCTTAAAAACATCGACGTCGTTATTCCCCGCAACAAGCTGGTGGTGGTAACGGGTATCAGCGGAAGCGGCAAGTCGTCGCTGGCTTTCGATACCATTTATGCCGAAGGGCAACGCCGATATATGGAGAGCTTTTCGGCTTATGCCCGCTCGTTTATCGGCGATATGGAGCGGCCCGACGTCGACAAGATCAACGGGTTGAGTCCGGTAATTTCCATCGAACAGAAAACGACCTCCAAAAACCCCCGCTCTACGGTGGGCACGACCACCGAAATCTATGACTTTCTGCGCCTGCTCTATGCCCGCGCGGGCGAAGCGTATTCATACGTAACGGGTCGGAAGATGGAGCGGCAGTCGCAGGACCAGATCATCGACACCATTCTGGAGCAATACGAAGGGAAAAAGATCACCCTGCTGGCTCCCATTATCCGAAGCCGGAAAGGCCACTACCGCGAACTGTTCGTGCAGATCGCCAAAACGGGCTACACCAAAGTGCGGGTAGATGGCGTGGTGCAGGACATTGCGCCGAAGATGCAGCTGGACCGGTACAAAATTCACGACATCGAAATCGTTATTGACCGACTCGTTCCCAAAGTAGACGACCGGTACCGGCTCAGCCAGTCGATTCAAACGGCCATGAAGCAGGGGAAAGGCGCTATGCAGATGCTGGACGCCGATGGCAAACTGGTGTATTTCTCGCAAAACCTGATGGACCCCGAATCGGGCATTAGCTATGACGAACCCTCGCCGAACTCGTTTTCGTTCAACTCGCCTTACGGAGCCTGTCCGGTTTGTAATGGATTGGGCGTTATTGAAGAGATAACGGAAGAATCAGTTATTCCGGATAAGTCGCTGAGTATTAGCCGGGGCGCCATAGCGCCACTGGGTGAATACCGCGAGTTGTGGATATTCAAGGAGATCGAAGCGATTCTCAAAAAATACAAACTGAACCTGACTTCGCCCGTAAGCAAGTTTCCCGACGACCTGATGCATGCCCTCATGTACGGTACGGAAGAGGAAGCCACCGTCCCGTCGAAAAAGTACGTGGGCGAGGATTATTACAGCTTCAAGTTCGAAGGTATTGTCAACTTCCTGAAACGGCAGCAGGAAAACAGCACCGACAAAATTCAGGAATGGCTCAAGGATTTTATGGTGATAAAGTCCTGCCCGGAGTGTCATGGGGCGCGATTAAAAAAAGAATCACTCTTCTTCAAGATCGACGAGAAAAACATTTCCGAACTGGCCCGCATGGACATTTCGGAGTTGACGGCCTGGTTCGACGGGGTCGAAGACCGGATGACCAACCGCCAGAATGTGATCGGCAAAGAAATTCTGAAAGAAATCCGGAAGCGTATCGGCTTCCTGCTCGACATTGGTCTCGACTACCTGACGCTGGACCGGCCCTTGCGGACGCTGTCGGGTGGCGAAGCGCAGCGAATCCGGCTGGCGACCCAGATCGGGACGCAGCTGGTAGGTGTGCTCTACATCATGGATGAGCCCAGTATTGGTCTGCACCAGCGCGACAACGTCAAACTGATCGACTCGCTCAAGAACCTGCGCGACCTGGGTAATACCGTTCTGGTCGTTGAACACGACAAGGACATGATGCTCGAATCGGACTTTATCCTCGATATTGGTCCCGGTGCCGGGCGGCATGGCGGGCAGGTGGTTAATCAGGGAACACCCGCCGAGTTTCTCCAAAATAAGTACATCGGTGTAGGGGGCAGCAGCACCACCGCTGATTACCTAAGCGGCCGACGCGCCATTGACGTTCCGAAAGAGCGCCGGAAAGGAAATGGTAAATTCCTCGTTATTAAAAACGCAACGGGGCATAACCTCAAGAACGTGACCCTCCGCCTGCCGCTTGGCCGAATGGTGACCATCACGGGTGTGTCAGGCAGCGGTAAATCGTCATTGATTCACGAAACCTTGTTCCCCGTCCTGAACCGCCACTTTTTCCGGTCGAAGCGCGAGCCGTTGCCGTTCAAAACGGTGGAAGGGCTGGAGCATCTGGACAAAGTGATCGAGGTCGATCAGTCACCCATTGGCCGCACCCCCCGGTCGAACCCGGCCACGTATACGGGCATGTTCTCGGAAATCAGAACCCTGTTTGCCGAGTTACCCGAAGCGAAAATCCGGGGCTATAAACCCGGTCGGTTCTCATTCAACGTGAAAGGAGGCCGCTGTGAAGATTGCGAAGGTGCGGGCATGAAGAAGATCGAAATGGAGTTTCTGCCCGATGTTCACGTCATGTGCGAAACCTGTAAAGGCAAGCGCTTCAACCGCGAAACGCTGGAAGTCCGGTTCAAAGGCAAGTCCATTGCCGATGTGCTCGACATGACCGTTGAGCAGGCGCTGGACTTCTTTGCGAGCCAGCCCAAAATCCTGCGGAAAGTAACGACGCTGAACGATGTGGGCCTGGGTTACATCACCCTCGGTCAGCACGCTACGACCCTTTCGGGAGGAGAAGCACAACGGGTGAAACTCGCCGAAGAGCTGTCCAAAAAAGATACCGGCAAAACGCTCTATATTCTGGACGAACCCACCACGGGGCTGCACTTTCAGGACATCGCTCACCTGCTCGACGTGCTGAATAAACTCGCCGACAAGGGAAATACGGTATTAATTATTGAACATAATCTGGACGTCATCAAAGTGTCGGATCACCTCATCGACCTTGGTCCGGAGGGCGGTAACAAAGGTGGCTATATCATCGCCGAAGGCCCTCCTGAAAAGGTAGCCGAGGTGAAAGGGAGCTATACCGGCAAGTTCTTGAAGATAGAATTGGCGGGATAAGAAATCGCAAAATCCAGTATCTTCGCCGGTACTTACAACCTGTGAAACTAGATTCATGCGTAACCCATTTTTTTATGTTTTACTCCTGGTGCTGGTCGTTCTGGACGGCTGGCTCCTGGCGCACCCCAACCTGATCGGCAAGGCTGGGGTGTTCTTTTTTGACTACACCTATCTCGAAACGTTCCCTAAAGCCCTGGGAACCGTCGGGGTGGTGGTTGGTTTGTCTTTGCTGATCAGCTGGGCCGTTGGGCAATTGAGCAAGTCGGTAGCGTTGGGGATTATGGTCGCCCTGCTGGCCGCATCGGTTTATTACCTGTTTCAGAGTTTTACCCAATACAACACGGGCATCTATAAACTAACCGGTGCGGGCTTCCGAGCCGGGGCTATTCTGCTGCCCGGCCTCATTGTGCTGGTGTTCGGCGAGGGGCTGCTCCGGCGGTTGCGGTAAGTAGTATATGTCCGGGCCAAGCTCTGGCTTGGCCATATATATTTAAATTTCTATTTACACGGCCAAGCCGGAGCTTGGCCCGGACATCTATGCATAGCGACTTGTATTGGTACAAAGGATTACCGCATCTTCAGCCTCTTGGAGGGACCTTCTTTGTTACGACTCGTCTGGCAGGCTCAATGCCACAAGTTGAAAAAATACGATTAGCTGAACAGTACGCTCTGCGAAAACAACAGATAATATCGCAACAAGGGTATTCATCTAGCGAGTTAGACCGTCTCGAAAAGGTATATTTCGCTGAATACGAGAGTCTATTAGACAAAGCAGATTATGGCCCGAAGTGGCTTACTATGGATTCAGTAGCAGAGACTGTTTCCAACAGCCTTCTCTATTGGCATGATAAATCTTACGATTTGATTGCTTATACACTCATGTCGAATCACATTCATGTTGTTTTCACCCTTTTTGACAATGAACCAGGAAAGAAGACTCAGTCATTAAAGAGCGTTTTACAAAGTGTTAAAAGTTTTTCGGGGAGGCAGTGTAATCAAATTCTTCAAAGAACAGGCCCATTTTGGTCCGATAAGAATTACGATCGCCTGGTGCGCGATCGCCACGAACTACACCGAATCGTACAATACGTTCTACAAAACCCCGTGAAAGCTGGCTTGTGCGACCGCTGGCAAGATTGGCAATGGACATACATAAAACCTGAATACAATGATTTCGAGTAATCTTTACGCTGTCTGGACCAGGCTCTGGCTTGGCCTTGGCTTATTTTCATTTGTGCTAATAGGGCCAAGCCAGAGCCTGGCCCAGACAGTATACCTCCTCCGCCCCGACCGGGTCTTCGACGGCGAAACCATGCACGAAGGCTGGGTGGTACGGGTGAAAGACGATAAAATTGACGCCGTCGGCCCGGCCAACAGTGTTTCGGCAACGGGCGCTGCGGTAGTTGATCTGAAAGGGACTACCCTAACGCCCGGACTTATTGAAGGGCACTCGCATTTGTTGCTGCACCCCTACAACGAAACGCCCTGGGATGATCAGGTGCTGAAAGAAGCCCGCTCGCTGCGGGTGGCGCGCGCTACGGTTCATGCTAAAAAAACACTGGAAGCGGGTTTTACCACCGTGCGCGATCTCGGTACTGAAGGGGCCGATTATGATGATGTCGGTTTGAAGCAGGCAATCAATAAAGGCATTATTCCCGGTCCGCGCATGATGATCGTGACGCGGGCGCTCATCGCTACCGGAAGTTATGCCCCCAAAGGATTCAGTCCGGATATCGACGTGCCGCAGGGCGCTGAGGAAGCCGACGGTCACGACGCCCTGATTCAGGCCGTTCGGCGGCAGATTGGCAAAGGGGCCGATGCCATAAAGATCTATGCCGATTACCGCTGGGGTCTTATGGCCGAAGCCCGTCCAACGTATACGCTGGAGGAGATAAAACTCATCGTCGAAACGGCCAGAAGCAGCGGTCGGGGCGTAGTGGCCCATGCCAGTACCGCAGAGGGAATGCGTCGGGCTATTCTGGGCGGTTGCGAAACTGTTGAACACGGCGACGCCGGAACCCCCGAAATATTTGCCCTCATGAAACAGAATGGAACGGCCCTTTGCCCAACGCTGGCGGCTGGTGATGCCATTAGCCAGTATCGGGGCTGGAAAAAAGGACAGGATCCCGAACCCGAACGACTCAAACAAAAGCGGGAGATTTTCAAACAGGCATTGGCCGCCGGTGTTACTATTTGCGCCGGGGGCGATGTGGGCGTTTTCAGCCACGGCGACAACGCCCGCGAACTCGTGCTGATGGTTGAATACGGAATGAAACCGCTCGATGTGATGCGCTCGGTGACATCCATAAACGCCGACGTGTTCAAATTGGCCGATCGAGGCCGGATTCGTCCGGGTTTGCTGGCTGATCTGGTGGCCGTACAGGGCGATCCAACAAAAACAATCGCGGATGTGCAACGCGTTCAGATGGTTATGAAAGGGGGCGTTTTTTCGAAGCGTTGACCGGCAAACTTATTGCAAATTCCTGAGGTTACCTGTTAATACAAACGTAACATGGCTTTTTTTAGACAATTTCATCTGTCGTTTGGGTTTTTGGACTAATTTCGCCGATTCGGTGCGGTGAGTTTGCCCGATTGTCGCTACACCTGTTTTTTGCAGGTGTAACTGGTTCGTCAGACGGAATTTGCCGCATGAAATATGTCCCGATGCTTAAAAAGCCTAATTCATTAACTCTGATTACTCTACCCTAAATTTCTGTATGGCAAACTCCGCTGAATTAACCGTCGATGGTAAAACGTATTCATTTCCAACATTAGAGGGAACCGAACATGAAAAAGCCTTCGACATCTCGAACCTTCGTGATCAGACTGGCTACGTTACCTTAGACCGTGGTTATAAAAACACCGGTGCCACTAAAAGTGCCATCACGTTTCTGGACGGTGAGCTGGGCATTCTGCAATACCGAGGGTATTCTATTGAAGAGCTGGCCGCCAAGGCATCGTTTCTGGAAGTTGCCTATCTGCTGATTTACGGTGAACTGCCCACCAAGGAGCAGTACGATACCTTCGAAGACGGCATTCGTCGGCATACGCTGGTCAATGAAGGTATGCGGACTATCTTTAACGGGTTTCCGGTCAATGCGCACCCTATGGGCGTTCTGGCATCGATGGTGAGTGCCATGAGCGCTTTCTATCCTGAACTGGAAAACGGCAAAGAAGAGGATAAGACCGACTTACACATTATCCGGCTGCTGGCCAAGTTGCCAACCATTGCCACCTGGTCCTACAAGCGGTCGATGGGCCACCCAACCAACTACCCGAAAAATAATCTCGACTACATCCCGAACTTCCTGAATATGATGTTCGCGCTGCCCGTTGAGGACTATAAAGTTGATCCGGTCGTTGCCGAAGCCTTGAACGTGCTGCTCATTCTCCACGCCGACCACGAGCAAAACTGCTCAACGTCAACGGTGCGTCTGGTTGGTTCGTCGCAGGCAAACCTGTACTCGTCTATTTCGGCAGGTATCAGTGCTTTGTGGGGCCCGCTGCATGGTGGCGCAAACCAGGAGGTCATTGAAATGCTCGAAAACATCAAGGCCGATGGTGGCGATGTGTCGAAATATGTAGAAATGGCCAAAAACGCGAAAACAACGGGCTTCCGTCTGTTCGGTTTCGGCCACCGGGTGTATAAGAACTTTGACCCACGGGCCAAGATCATCAAAAAAGCAGCCGACGATGTGCTGGCGAAGCTGGGTGTAAACGACCCAATCCTCGAAATTGCGAAAGGTCTGGAAGAAGCCGCGCTGAACGATGAGTACTTCGTATCGCGCAAGCTGTACCCGAACGTCGATTTCTATTCGGGTATCATCTACCGTGCCCTCGGTATCCCAACGAACATGTTTACGGTGATGTTCGCCATCGGTCGTTTGCCGGGCTGGATCGCCCAGTGGAAAGAAATGCGCGAAACGAAAGAGCCTATCGGTCGTCCACGGCAGATTTACACCGGTTCTACCCTGCGGGAGTTTGTTCCAATTGAGCAGCGGTAATAGTATTATTGTACCGAGCGTCGGCCCGGTTGGGTGTGTGTTCAGATCTGTCTGTTTCACACCCAACCGGGCCGGTCGTTTTTATTGTAGTGCCGTCCGTCCCGGTCGGTACCACTTAGATGTAGAATCTTATTAGCGTCATGCGCCGTGTAGCGTTTAATTGAGGGCATTAGTTGTTTAAGTATGTTTGCCTTTCCCGAGTTGCTTGTCTCGGTAATGAGCGTAAAGACGGCATGTACATGATTAGGCATACCGCAGTAAGCATTGAGGTCGATTCGTTCATTGTTCCAGAAATGTAAAGAATCGGCTACTAGCTAACGTGAATAATGGCTAAATGCAGGTTAGCATTCGTTTAACTGAAGATCAGAATCCAGGCTAGATCAAAAAGATTTAACCACAGAGGCACAAAGAACACAGAGGTTGATCAGGGAATAAAGTTTCCTGATCAACCTCTGTGTTCTTTGTGCCTCTGTGGTTATATCTTTTTGATCTAATTGATGCATAACATAACGTGGGTGATAACTGCGTATAAGCTAGATTTTAAGCTAATCAACCCATTATTCACGTTAGCTATGCTACTGCGGTGTTTGGAAGGTAAGCCGGACCCAAAACGAGCGTCCCGGTCAGGTGTGAAAACAGACAAACGTAGCCTGAATCCACACCCGACCGGGACGGTCGGTACTACAAAAAGAATGATTAATCGTCGATTTCGCCTTCGTCGTCGTCAGCCGTAGCGGCCAGAACGGGGTCGAGGAGGGCATCCTGATCGTCGGCGATCTTCGCGCGGATCTTGCCTTCGATTTCGCCCATCAATTCGGGGTTATCGAGAAGCAGTTCTTTAACGGCGTCGCGACCCTGGGCCAGACGGCTGGTGCCGTACGAGAACCAGGAACCTGATTTCTTCACGATTTCCATTTCAACGGCTAAGTCGAGGATTTCGCCAACTTTAGAGATACCCTGACCGTACATGATGTCGAACTCAACGACTTTAAAAGGTGCGGCCAGTTTGTTCTTAACGACCTTCACCTTCGTACGGTTACCGACGATATTATCCGCACCTTCTTTGATCTGACCGATACGACGAATATCCAGACGAACCGATGCGTAGAATTTCAGGGCGTTACCACCGGTCGTTGTTTCGGGGTTACCGAACATAACGCCGATCTTTTCGCGCAGCTGGTTAATGAAAATACAGCAGCAACCGGTTTTGTTGATCGTACCGGTCAGTTTCCGCAGCGCCTGCGACATCAGACGAGCTTGCAGACCCATTTTGCTTTCGCCCATTTCGCCTTCGATCTCGGCTTTGGGAACCAGCGCGGCAACGGAGTCGATAACAATAATGTCGATGGCGCCGGAGCTAATCAGGTGTTCGGCAATTTCGAGCGCCTGCTCACCATTGTCGGGCTGTGAGATAAGCAGATTTTTTGTATCAATGCCAAGCTTCTCGGCATACACCCGGTCGAAGGCGTGTTCGGCGTCGATGAACGCTGCCAGGCCGCCAGCTTTCTGAGCTTCGGCAATGCAGTGCATGGTCAGCGTCGTTTTACCCGACGATTCCGGACCATAGATTTCAACGACACGGCCACGGGGCATACCACCGATGCCAAGGGCTAGATCTAATCCCAGTGAACCAGTCGAAATAACCGGAATGTCAACGACTTTGCTTTCGCTCAGCCGCATCACGGTGCCTTTACCAAAGGCTTTATCCAGTTTTTCGATGGTTGTTTGAAGTGCTTTTAATTTACTGTCATTAGCAGATGCTGTGGCTTGCGCCGTATCTGATTTTGCCATGTTAGGATGGTTGTTTAAACAGATAAAATTACCCAAAAACGGGCAGATTACCAAACGACTTTTGAAAATAGTTAGGGCTTTTAGGGCTCTTTTTTACGAATCTGATCGGCTAAAAAATAAGGCAGTTAACTGCCTTATTTCCAGTGAACTATAGAGCCGAAACGGAGCGTCTTTTACGGCAGTGTCGAGTCGGCGGCAGCGGGCTGCTGAACGGGTGCCGTTTGTGGGTTCTGGGGTTGTGTTTGTTGAGGTTGAGCGGGCTGAGGCTGCCCCTGTTGATAGCCCGGATAAGCAGAACCGTCGCCGTAGGGACGAGCCGGCGGGCCAACGATTTCGACATCAGTAATGTAGTATTTCGTTTCGCCATTCCAGGGGAACTTCAGAATCTTCTCTTCGTAATGCAGGGTCACGCGTTGGCCTGTCTTGACCGCATCCGTAACTTTAGCGGCTACTGCATCATCTTTTACTGAGAAATCAAAGTACTGGGGCGTAAGCGAACCGGTTTCACCCGAAAAGCCGCCGACATTAAGAACACCTTCGTATGTTTTGAAGACAAAACCGCGTCGGCTGAATTTCGAAACCGTTCCGGCGCGTTCGCCATCGCTATAACTCCAGTTCGTAAGGGCATACAACACACCGAAAATGACTAATAAGAACAATAGAAAATATAAAAGGCCTCGCATAAATATGGTTGTTTAGTGGCAAATCATGAGCACACAAATAGACAACATTTTCTGATAACTTCTGTTTAGGGACCCTCTAGACAATGAATTATTCATTAAGTCACGCAGCAATCCCATTCCTTTTCTAAAGTTTTGCCCTGTATTTCGTTACTTTGTGGCTGGTTAGCTAACTAGTCTAATGGCTTGGTAGTCAAAACCCGACAAACCGGTACGCCGGAGCGATAAAATATTTCGTTGTTAACCCTTCTTATTATTTGCAATGAGTACTATCCAAAGCATTCATGCCCGGCAGATCCTGGATTCCCGTGGTAATCCGACTGTTGAAGTGGACGTCCGCACTGAAAATGGCTTTCTGGGCCGTGCCGCTGTGCCATCGGGCGCATCGACAGGTACCCACGAGGCTGTCGAACTGCGCGACGACGACCCGAAGGTATATGTTGGTAAAGGCGTTCTGAAAGCGGTTTCGAACGTAAACGAGTTGATCTTCCCCGAACTGGTTGGTATATCGGTTTTTGAGCAAAGCATGATCGATAAAATTATGCTGGAGCTGGACGGTACACCCAACAAGGGTCGTTTAGGTGCCAATGCTATTCTGGGCGTTTCACTGGCGGCTTCCAAAGCGGCTGCTCAGGAGGCTGGTTTGTCTCTATACCGCTACATTGGTGGCGTGAATGCAAACACACTGCCCGTGCCGATGATGAACATCCTGAACGGCGGTTCGCATGCTGATAACTCCATCGACTTCCAGGAGTTCATGGTAATGCCTGCCAACGCGGCCAGCTTCTCGGATGCGCTGCGCATGGGTACCGAAATTTTCCATACCCTGAAAGGTGTATTGAAAAAGATGGGCCTCGCCACCAACGTAGGCGATGAAGGTGGTTTTGCCCCCAACATCAAGTCGAACGAAGAAGCGATTCAAACCATCATCCAGGCTATCGAAAAAGCAGGCTATCGGCCGGGCGAAGACGTTTGGATCGCGATGGATGCCGCTACGTCGGAGTTCTACAATGCCGAAACGGGTATGTATCACTTCAAAAAATCGACCGGCGACAAGCTGACGTCTTCAGAGATGGCGGGCTTCTGGAAAGATTGGGCGACCAAATACCCAATCCTGTCGATCGAAGACGGTATGGCCGAAGATGACTGGGCTGGCTGGAAAGCCCATACCGATGCGCTGAAAGACACGAAGGTGCAACTGGTGGGCGACGACCTGTTCGTAACCAACGTGACGCGCCTTCAGGAAGGTATCGACAAAGGCATTGCCAATGCGATTCTGGTGAAGGTGAACCAGATCGGTTCACTGACCGAAACGATCGACACGGTTAATCTGGCGAAGCGTAATTCGTACAAGAACATCATGTCGCACCGTTCGGGCGAAACCGAAGATGCTACCATCGCCGATCTGGCCGTTGCGCTCAACACGGGTCAAATCAAAACCGGTTCGGCATCGCGTTCCGACCGGATGGCGAAATACAACCAGCTTCTCCGCATTGAAGAGGAATTGGGCGAAACCGCTTACTTCCCGGGAGTTAAATTTTAATACATTTTGTGGTGTCGGGTTTGAGAACCCGACACTTTTCAATGATAAAGAGTGTCGGGTTTGACCGGGCTGGCGCTCCAGAACCCGACACCACAAAATTATGCTAAACCGTCTTCTTCGCTACGGACGCAACTTCTACGTCGCCACCGGCATGGTATTGCTGGTCTGGATGACGTTTTTTGATGCTAATGATCTGCCAACCCAGATTCGGAACTGGTGGAAACTGCGCGAACTGGACGGTGAAGCACAGTATTATCAGGATAAAATAAAAGCGGTACAGATCGAACGGCAGGAAGTACTGGGCAATGACCGCCTTCGCGAGAAATTTGCCAGGGAGAAATACCTGATGAAAAAGCCCGGCGAAGACGTTTTTGTCATCGTCAATGAACAGAATGAACAGCTGGAGAAATAATGCAGCATGTAGAATAGATGTCCGAAAACTGTTCCTCTATTCTGCATGCTGCACTATTCACCGCGCGGGCGGCCCCGTCCTCATGTCAGAATTATGCTAAACGTTCTCTTCGTTTGTTACGGTAACATCTGCCGGTCGCCGGTAGCGGAGGGGGTGTTTCGAATGCTGGTGGCCGAAGCTGGCCTGGAGAAACAGATTCAAGCCGATTCGGCGGGAACGGCTTCCTTCCACATTGGACAGCTCCCGGATCGCCGGACCCGCGAAAACGCGCTCGAACACGGTCTGACCCTTACGCACCGTGCCCGCCGTTTAATTGGCGAGGATCTGGCTCAATTTGACTACTTCGTGGCTATGGATGAAACCAATCTGGAGGCCATCGAAAAGCTCAATTACCGAAGTACCGGACTCTACACGAACGATACTATCTTTTTACTTCGTGAATTCGACCCGGACGTGAGCGATCAGCCCAACGTGCCGGACCCGTATTATGAAGGCCCCGAAGTGTTTGAGGAGGTATACCAAATCACGCTCCGTTGCTGCCGCCAGCTCCTTATCTATATAGTACAGCAACATAACTTAAATGAGCGAAAGAGCGAACCGGAACGCCGGAACGGAGCGAAAGAGTGAAAGCCGTTCGGCCCATCTTCTCACTCTTTTGCTCTTTCGCTCTTTCACTCTTTATTTCTTATGGACAAAAAAGTCATTCTCATCATTCTCGACGGCTGGGGTATTCCGCTCAAGCCTGAAGTATCGGCCATTGAAGCCGCTCATACGCCGTTTATGAACTCGCTTTATGGTAAATATCCACATAGTCGGCTGGAAGCGTCCGGATTGGCCGTTGGCTTGCCTGCGGGCCAGATGGGGAACTCCGAGGTAGGGCACATGAACCTCGGTGCCGGTCGGGTCGTGTATCAGGATCTGGTGAAAGTAAATAAAGCTGTTGAAGAACATACGCTGGACAAAGAACCTGTGCTGGTTGATGCCCTGACTTATGCCAAAACCAACGGCAAAAACGTCCATTTTATCGGTCTGGTGTCGGATGGTGGTGTTCACGCTCATATCGAACACGTGAAAGGCTTGCTGTCTATTGCACAGGCACACGACCTGACCAATGTATTTGTGCATGCCTTTACCGACGGACGGGACACCGACCCCAAAGGAGGCATCGGTTATCTGACCGATCTTCAGGCGCACATGGCCGCTACTACGGGGCAAATTGCCAGCGTTGTAGGTCGCTACTACGCCATGGACCGCGATAACCGCTGGGAGCGGGTTAAAATCGCTTATGACGCTATGGTAAAAGGCATTGGCGAAAAAGTGACCGCTGCCGACATTACCAGCGTGCTGCAGGCGTCGTATGATGCGGGTGTTACCGATGAGTTCATCAAGCCTCTGATCGTAACAAAGGCCGACGGCTCGCCCGTAGCCGTTATTGAAGAAGGTGACGTAGTGCTCTGCTTCAACTTCCGCACCGACCGGGGCCGCGAAATAACCCAGGCTCTGACGCAGAAGGACTTCCCGGAGCAGGACATGAAAAAGCTGTCATTGAACTACATCACCATGACCAACTACGACAGTGAGTTCACGGGCGTAAAGGTCATTTTCGATAAAGACAACTTACAAAATACCATCGGCGAAGTGATTGCCGGTGCAGGACGCAAACAGATCCGGATTGCCGAAACGGAAAAATATCCGCACGTTACGTTCTTCTTCTCGGGTGGCCGAGAGGAGCCGTTCGCGGGCGAAAAGCGACTGTTATGCGCATCACCCAAAGAGATGACTGTTGTTGATGCCAATGGTGTTGAAACCGTCGTTCCGGTGAAAACCTACGACCAGAAACCCGAAATGGCCGCTTTCGACATTCGCGATGCCATTATCCCCGAACTGGAAAGCGAGGTCCCCGACTTCATCTGTCTCAACTTTGCCAATACCGACATGGTAGGGCATACCGGCGTATTTGAGGCTGTGGTAAAAGCCGCTGAAACCGCCGACGCCTGTGCCCAGGCCGTTACGGAAGCCGCTCTGGCGCACGGCTATACGACCATTATCATTGCTGATCATGGCAACGCCGAATTCATGACCAACGAAGATGGTTCGCCGAATACAGCCCACACGACCAATCTCGTGCCTTGTATTCTGATCGATAAAGACTACCATCCAGCCATGAAAGATGGTAAACTTGCCGATATTGCCCCAACGATTCTGCAATTGATGGGCATTTCGCAGCCCGCCGAAATGGGTGGTGTGAGTTTGATCGCGGAGTAGTGTAATGCCGACCGTCCCGGTCGGGCGAGGCAGGTTATATAAGTGTGGTGTCGGGTCCTCAGACCCGACACGCTCGCGTCAGCAACTTGTGTCGGGTCTGAGGACCCGACACCACATTTAAGCGTTTTGTAGCACGGAGTACCACCACCCGGGCGGCCCCGTCCATGCTACATAAAAAAAGGCCCCTCCGAATGTCGGAGGGGCCTTTTTTTATAAAACAATGTCAATTACATATCGAATAAAATCCGGGTTGGATCTTCCAGGATCTGTTTGACACGGACCAGGAAGCTTACCGATTCTTTACCGTCAATGATGCGGTGGTCGTATGACAACGCCACGTACATGATGGGCCGGATAACGATCTCGCCGTTCACCACAACCGCACGCTCAACAATGTTGTGCATGCCCAGGATGGCTGACTGAGGGGCGTTGATAATCGGCGTTGAGAGCATGGAACCGAAGGTGCCGCCGTTCGTGATCGTGAACGTACCACCCGTCATTTGCTCGATGGTCAGCTTGTTTTCGCGGGCGAGGCCTGCCAAACGAACCACTTCTTTTTCGATCTGAGCGAAACTCAACTGTTCGGCATTCCGGATAACCGGTACAACCAGTCCCCGATCTGACGAAACGGCAATCGAAATATCACAGAAATCGTTGAAGACCATCTGGTCGCCGTCGATCTGGGCGTTCACGGCCGGAAAATCTTTCAGGGCAATACAAACCGCTTTCGTGAAGAAAGACATAAAGCCCAGCCCTACGCCGTTTTTCTCCTTGAATTTGTCTTTGAACTTATTCCGCAGGTCCATGATCGGCTTCATATCTACCTCGTTGAAGGTAGTCAGCATCGCCGTTTCATTTTTAACCGCTACCAGACGGCGGGCAATGGTCCGACGCAGGGAAGTCATTTTTTCCCGGCGCTGGTTACGGCTGCCCGGTACGGATGGAGCTGCTGGAGCCGGTGCCGGAGCGGCTGGTTTAGCGGCCGCTGGCTGAGGAGCCGGAGCTGGTGTTGGAGCAGCCGGAGCAGGCGACGCTTTCAGGGCATCTTCCTTCGTCAGGCGACCGCCAACGCCAGTTCCCTGAACCTGTTGGGCACTAATGCCTTTTTCGTCCAGAATTTTAGCGGCAGCCGGCGATGGGTAATGAGCCGCATAGCTGGTACCATTCTGACCATTGGAAGCCGCTTCGGGTGCTGGTGCGCTGTTGGCTGGCTGGGGAGCCGGAGCACTGGCGGGGGCAGCAGCAGCCGCACCCACTTCAATTTTAGCGATCAGCGCGCCAATGGGCAGCGTTTCGCCCGCTTCGGCCACAATACGGAGTATCCCGGCGGCTTCGGCTGGCAGCTCGAACGTAGCTTTATCGGATTCGAGTTCGCAAAGGACCTCGTCGAGAGCCACCTGATCGCCGTCTTTCTTGCTCCAGGAGGCAATCGTTACTTCAGTAACCGACTCGCCAACGGCTGGAACTTTCATTTCAATAACACTCGACGCGGCCTGCGCGACGGGAGCCTGTGCCGGTTCCGCTACCGACTGGGCGGCAGGAGCCGCCTGTTGGGGAGCGGGAGCCGCTGCCGCAGGGGCTGCTTTGGCGGGCTCGGCTGCGGGTGCAGGGCTTGGGGCGCTGCCACCATCGTCAATCTTACAAATACTGGCTCCAATCGGTAAAACATCACCTTCCTGGGCCAGAATGTGCAGAATACCATCGGCCTCGGCCGTTAATTCGAACGTAGCCTTATCGGAGTCAAGTCCGCAAAGTACATCGTCCATCTTTACGTGATCACCTTCTTTCTTGTACCAGGTGCCAACGGTTACTTCGGTAATGGATTCCCCCACGGGAGGGATTTTCATGTCAACGGCCATAATAATTAGTCGGTAAGTCAGTAAGTCGATAAGTCAGTAAGTGAACAAGTCATGAAGGCGGCAGCACTTATTGACCTACTAACTTACTGACTTACCGACTATTTTTTATTCAAACGCTCTCCGAACGATGTCGGCTTGTTCCTGAGTGTGTATTTTGGGGTAACCGGTAGCGGGTGAAGCCGCAGCTTTGCGCGAAATGACTGGCAAATTCAAGCCAATACGCAGCAGGTATGTCCAGTATCCCATGTTCTCGGGTTCTTCCTGTACCCAGAAAAGCTCGGCTTTCTTGTACTTCGACAACACCGCGTTCAGCTGAGTTTTCGATAGCGGGGCCAGCTGCTCCAGACGAACAATAGCCACATCGTCGCGCTGGTCGGTCTGCTGTTTCTCGAGCAGGTCGTAATAGACCTTACCCGTGCACAGCAACACGCGTTTTACCTTCTTCGCGTCGGCGTAGGTATCGTCAAGGATTTCCTGGAATGATCCTTTCGTTAGGTCTTCCAGGGGAGAAATGCATTTTGGATGACGAAGCAATGACTTCGGCGACATGATCGCCAGCGGCTTGCGGAAGCCCCAGACCAACTGCCGACGCATGATGTGGAACAGGTTGGCGGGCGTTGTCACGTTCGCAATAACCATGTTGTAGTCTGCGTACAATTGCAGGTAGCGCTCAGGCCGGGCGTTGGAGTGTTCCGGCCCCTGGCCTTCGTAGCCATGAGGAAGCAGCATGGTCACGCCATTCTGAATACCCCACTTCGACTCCCCAGCGGCAATGAACTGGTCGATAATTAACTGGGCACCGTTGGAGAAATCGCCAAACTGCGCTTCCCAGATCACTAGCGCGTGTGGGTTCGCCATCGCATAGCCATACTCAAAACCAAGTACGCCATACTCCGACAGCAAGGAATTATAAACCTGAAATTTCTGCTGACCGTCCTGAATAAAGTCGAGGGACGAGTAGGACTGGTTCGTTTCCGAGTCATGAAGGACAGCGTGACGGTGCGAGAACGTACCCCGCTGAACATCCTGACCACTCAACCGAACGGGTCGGCCTTCGAGCAGCAATGAACCATACGCCAGCAACTCGGCCGTTCCCCAGTTCACCATCTTCGTGTCGGTGAGCATGGCCTGCCGGTCTTTCAGCAGCTTATCGATCTGCTTCAGCGGCTTAAATCCTTCCGGTATTTTAACCAGTGCCTGACCGATGGTTTGCAACACCTCGGCTGAAACACCCGTTTCGGGCGATTTCTCGAAATCCTGCGGCTCGCTGAACCGAAGTTCAGACCAGTCACGGTCAAGCCGAAGCGGTTTGTACGGAATTTCAGCCTTTTGCTTTACGCGGTCGAGCCGGTCCTGCAATTGCTTCTTGAACTCCGTATCCATACGCTGCGCCAGCTCGGCATCCACATCGCCCCGCTTCACAAGCAGTTCTTTGTAGATCTCGCGGGGGTTCTGGTGCTTGTCGATGATGTTGTACATCGTTGGCTGCGTAAATTTCGGCTCATCGGCTTCGTTGTGGCCGTAGCGACGGTAGCAAACCATGTCGATAAACACATCCCGGTTGAATTTCTCCCGGAACTCAACGGCTAGTTTTGCACAGAAGATAACCGCTTCCGGATCGTCGCCGTTGACGTGGAAAATAGGCGCGTCAATGATCTTGGCAATGTCGGAACAATAGATCGACGAGCGGGCATCCTCAAAATCGGTCGTAAAACCAATCTGGTTGTTAATCACAAAATGGACGGTACCACCGGTGGTATAACCCGCCAGTTTCGCCATCTGTGTTACTTCGTATACAATACCCTGACCAGCCACAGCGGCATCGCCGTGAATCAGGATAGGCATGATCTTCGTGAAATCGCCTTTGTATTCTTCGTCCGCCTGCGCCCGCACAAAGCCTTCTACCACCGGGTTAACGGCTTCCAGGTGCGATGGGTTGGGCGCTAATTTGACGCTGATCTGCTTGCCCGATTTAGTTTCGGTCAGGCTCGAATAGCCCAGGTGGTACTTAACGTCGCCATCGCCATGCACCTGCTCGGGCACGTTGCCTTCGAAACCATCGAAGATCGACTCGTACGATTTACCCAGGATATTGGCCAGCACGTTCAGACGTCCGCGGTGAGCCATACCGATCATCACCTCTTCAACGCCCATATCGGCTGCCTGGCTGATGATGGTATCGAGAGCCGGGATGGTCACTTCACCGCCTTCGAGCGAGAAACGCTTCTGCCCCAGATATTTGGTAGCAAGGAAGTTTTCGAAAACCGTTGCTTCGTTCAGTTTTTCGAGAATACGCTTTTTCTCATCCAGCGTAGGCATGAAAACAAGCGCTTCTTTCTCGATCTTGTTCCGGAGCCAGTTCTTCACATCCAGTTCCCGGATGTACATGTATTCGAATCCGATCTCGCCCGCGTAAATCTTACGCAGCGACTCCATAATAACACGGAGCGTAGCGGGTCCAATACCCAGCAATTTGCCAGACTCAAATACCGTGTCCAGATCAGCTTCTGACAGGGCATAGTCGGGCAGATCGACGCGGGGCTGGCGATCTTTACGTTCTCTAAGCGGGTTTGTTTTGGCCAGCAGGTGACCACGTGACCGATAGGCCTTGATCAAACTGGCAACAGAAACTTCCTTTTCAGCGTGGCTGGCGTCTACCGGTTTCGTCGCTGTAGCCTGGCCATTGGCGGCACCATTGGCCGCGACGCCATTCGATTTTTCGGCTTCGGCCGGGTGGTTTCCGTTGGTTTTTTCACCGTAGGTGAGTGAAAACTCGAACCCTTTAAAAAATTGCTGCCAGCTTTCGTCAACTGTCTGTGGGTCTTGTTTAAAAGACTGATACAGTTGGTCTACGTAAGCCGCGTCGGAATTGGCGATATATGAAAACTGATCCATGACGGGGGCGCGTCGTTGTTATGAGCCGCAAAGGTAGCGTTTCGGCCAAACACTTAATCGCAAAATTTTTGTTTTTATTCAACTGATTGTTAACAACAACCCTTCCAGATTACAACAATTGAAAATTGATATTTATTGTAAAAAAAGATTTCCTGTCGGAAAACAGGGTAGTACCATCTGAATAAACCAATAATCTTCCTGTTGAGTTTGATAATCTTATTCCGGTGCAGTACAATTAAAAAAGCTACCCCTGACCAGAGGTAGCTTTTTTAATCGGCTATTGAGGACCCTAAGCCAATTCCCGCTTCCGGCGCGCTGCCAGTGGGTGTGCTGACATGGGCTTATGGTCATCGAGATTAATAATATGAAACTCGCCACCGGCCAGTTGGAAATCACGCTCGTAGTTGTGCAGATTCTCCATAACCGTGTGGTCAACGTAGCGCGCCCGGTGCAGGTCGACCGTTACAGATTGACCGGCTTCCTGTGGAATGGTATCCAGTTGATTTTTGATGGACAGGTAGTTGGTGAACACCGCAGCACCCCGGATCGTGAGGGTGTGATGCCCACTTTCTGAGGCTAGTTCCTGATCAGGATTGAACAAATACTTGATAGGCATACCCAGTACAAGCTGAATCAGAAGCTTGGTGACAATACCTACCGCAATGCCGATCAGTAAGTCGGTGGTTAGGGTAGCAATGATCGTGATCACAAAAACGATCAGTTGTTCAGAGCCAATATGCTTCATGTGGCGGAACTCTTTGGGAGCGGCCAGACGAAAACCAACGGCGATCAGAATGGCCGCCAGTGCCGCTACCGGTACCAGTTTGATAAGTGGAACCAGCGCTACGACGAAGATCAGCAGGAAGCCGCCATGGAAAAAGTTAGCCCAGCGGGTTTTTCCGCCGTTTGTTAAGTTCGCCGACGAACGGGCAACCTCCGAGATCATGGGCAGGCCACCCAGCAGGGCCGAGCCTATGTTGCCAATACCCACAGCGGTTAAGTCTTTGCTCAGGTTCGACTTGCGTTTGTAGGGGTCGAGCAGGTCGATGGCTTTACCCGTCAAGAGGGATTCGAGCGAGCCAATGAGTGCAAACATGGCCAGGTATTTTAAGGCGATGGGCAGCCTATCGCCAGACCATGCGCCAAAGCTGGCATTGTAAGAGAGTGTAAAATCACCGGGGTTGACCAGTGGTTTGATGGCGCTATACAGTTTCGTGTCGGACAGGTGGAAGAACAACCCGAGGGCTATGGCGACAACCAGAACAACCAGGGCGGGTGGGATACGCTTGATGGCGGCACTTTTAAGGCTTGGCCAGCTAAACAGAATAACTAAACTCACCACACCGATTACCGCCACGTGCCATTCCATATGGCTGAGGCTGTGCGGTACCATTTCAATCAGTTCGAGGGGCTCTTTGCCCTTCAGTTCTGAAGGGGCAATACCTACCGCCAGGTGAATCTGTTTCGACATAATAATGATACCGATAGCGGCCAGCATACCGTGCACAGCCGATAGCGGGAAGAAGTCAGCCAGTTTGGCAACTTTCAAAACACCCATCAGTACCTGAACGACCCCGGCGGCAACAATGACGCCCAGAGCCAGTTTCCAGCCCAGTTCGTTGTCTCCTTTGCCCAGTTCGTCTACACAGCCAGCCACAATAACGATCAACCCCGCAGCGGGCCCTTTGATGGTCGGCTCCGACCCTGCAAAAAAAGCCACGATCAAGCCGCCAACAATGGCCGTTAACACCCCCATAATGGGGGGGAAGTTACTCGCCGAGGCAATGCCGAGACTCAAAGGAAGAGCGATCAAGGAGACCAGAAAGCCTGATAACAAATCGGACTGCCAATTTTCTTTGAGTCCGGCAAGACCTTTTGCCGGGATGTAGTGAGTGGTAAGCTTAACGTATGTATTCATGTATGTACGTAGTTACATTAGGGGGAATTATATATACAAGGTTCGTCAAACCATATTAACCTGCTATTAACGTAGCATTAAAAAGAGGTTAATGTCTATATTTTGCTCAATTAGGATTATATTATTTGGTGTAAAAGGTCAAATGCCAATGATTTAATAAGTTGTGGTGGAGGCCAATTTGACTGGATCGACTTGCGCAGTTAATAGCGTAAGAGAGAATACGTCTCCTCTATACGTTTATGGGTAAAAGGGCCTGGTAGGATGGAGATGAAATCAATAGACATAAAATTGTTTTTTACTAGTCTCAATCACGGCAATGTCACTTATTCATCAGCTGCCTATTATCTTCTCATGCGCAGATGCTTATATTTGACGATAAAATCGCGTCGTAAATCCTGCTTATGCTTGTTGGTGCAGACTCTTTTTCTCAACCGGCTTCCTCTACTCAACGATGGCACCGTGTGTTAGGCATCCGGCCGGAGGAAAGTCGAACGGTTGGGCTATTCTTTATTCATAATTTCTTACTGGGTATTGGCACCATCCTGATCTATGTGGCCGCCAATGCCATCCTGCTGGAAAATAACCCCGAAACCAGTCTGCCTGTGGCCTATATCGCGTCGGCGGTGGCGATGATCGGGGTGGGTCGGCTATACGCCTATTTTGAGCATCACCTGCTCCTGCGAAGTCTGGCCGTTCGGGTGCTGATGGCTGCCGTTGTGATGACGGTAGTGGTGGGGATTTTAGTGATCGTTGGCCATTCGGTGGCGGCTGCGGTAGCTATTATGACGGGATATCGGGTCATTTACCTGCTCACTAACCTCGAATTCTGGGGCGTGTCGGCCGTGGTGTTCGATACGCGCCAGAGCAAGCGATTGTTTGGGGTGATCAGCTCGGGCGATATGCCTGCCAAAGCGATAGGGGCCATCCTGGCTGCGCTTGTGCATGCCCATGCCGATGTGCTGCGGCTGTTGCTGGTCGCGTTTGGTGCCTTTTTAGCCGCTTTATACGTGCTTCGATTGACCATCCAGTCGCACGAGGTGCACGCCCCCCACGGTGCCGAGCGCATAGCCCGGCGGGAACCATCGAGGTTGATCGGAAAGCGGTTTGGGGGGAGTGAGCTGATCTTTTACATGTGCCTGAGTCTGGCGGTTCTGGCCGCCGTTGCCACCGAAATCGAATACAACTTCTTCATGAACGTGAAGCACCGGTTTCACGACCAGACCGATGTTATCCGGTATGTGAGCTATGTGCTGGCCCTGACATACGGGGTGGCTATGCTGGCCAAACTGCTGCTCTCGCGGCAGGTGCTGGACCAGTTTGGTGTCGAGCGATCACTGCTCACGTTGCCCTGGATAGCGTTGGCCGGATTGGCCGGTCTGATAATCATCCGGTATTTTGTGGTCAATGAAACTGTGCTGCTCATTTATTTCTGTGGCCTTTACCTGGTTTTCGAGGTAATTCGGCGGGCGCTATTCGACCCTGTCTTTCTGGTGCTGTTTCAGCCGCTGCTCCCTCCTCAACGGCTTAAGGGGCATACCCTGGCGAAAGGTCTGTACGAACCGATTGGCCTGGGTGTAGCTGGCTTGCTGATCTTTCTGCTTCATGCTACATTAGACTCCGGTGGGGCGCTGGTTTGGGGACTTCTGCTGGCTGCGGGCGTCTGGCTATTACGCCACACCTACAAACGGTACCTCCACGAGTTGAACGATGCCATTGGCCGCCGGTTTTTGGAACGCGACCAATTGGCCATGCCGGTTGTCGCAAAGGCAAGCCTCATCAGTCAGCTGCAAAGTGAACGTCCCGACGATGTGCTGACGGCCATTGGCTGGCTGGATGCCCATGACCCGGCCGCACTGGCGCAGCATATTCCGACATTACTGACCCACTCCCTTGCGGCCGTTCGACGCCGAACCCTGGGCGTGATTGCCCATGTCGACCAGAAGGTGCCCGTTCGCCAGTTGACCCATATTGCCCTGACAGACGATGAACCGACGCTGCGCCAGCAGGCCGCCTATCTGCTTGGAAGGCGAATCAATGCCGAAGCCGCTGAACTGGCCCCACTCCTTCATCATACGGACATCTTTATACGACAGGGCGCCATTAAAGGGGTGCTGGAATTGAACCCGCATAATGCCGAAGCCCAGGCTGTATTGACCCGGCTCGCTACGGATAAAGACCCGGCGCACCAGCAAATGGCACTGCATCTGATTGCCACGCTGCACCTGACCGATTTGGCACCGTTAATTACTGAGCGGCTCACCAGTTCCAATACCGATGTAAAGCGGGCCGCTATTGCCGCAGCGGGGCACATTGTCAACCCGGGTCTGACCCAGTTTCTACTTGAAAACCTGACCAACAAAACCATTGGGCGGGTCGTAACTCAGTCGCTCAAGGCGCGGGGAACCGAAACCATTCCTGCTTTACGGACAGTTCGGCAATCGACCTCCGACCGGCTGACGCTGGAACGAATAGCTGCCGTATGTGGTGCTATTCATACACCTGAAAGCCGTCAGTTGCTCAATGGACTGGCACAGCAACCGGATCGGGTCGTGCGCAGCGCGGCCTTACGGGCCCTTCGTCATTTCGCGAACGAACCTGCCGACGATGCCTTGTTCCGCACGATTATGGAGGAAGAGGTGCGGCTGGCCCAGCGACTGCTGCACGGCAGCCTTACCGATGCTGCGCTTACCGATACGCTCGATTACGAACTGTCGGTGCTGGTGCAGCGGCTTTTCGACATATTAATGCAGCTTTACGATTCGGAAGCCATTGCCGGGGCACGGCTGGGGGTGGGGCATCCCGCCCGCGAACGCCGGGCCAATGCTCTGGAAATGCTCGACAACCTGATTCCCAGAGCGACCTACCAGACATTGCAGGTATTGGTGGATGATCTGCCGAGAACGGAGAAAAATCGGATTCTCGACGTGGAGCTTGGGCCATTTACCGATTCGGAGCCGATTCGGGCCTATATTTTGCGGACCGGGGAGACAATCTTTTCAGCCTGGACCATCAGCGTTGTGCTCCGAAGCCTGCCACCTGCCGATGCGCTGGCTGCCCAGCAGGAATTACAATCTCGTTTTGCGTCTCTATCTCCCTTGCTTATGTCTCACGCTGCCCATCCGACGGATCAAATTTCAGCTTACGACCGAGTGTTGCTGTTAGCTCAAACCAGCCTGTTCGCGCAAACGCCCGAAAACGTACTGGCCAGTATCACGCCCATCATGAAGGAAGAAGCTTACCCGGCTGGTGAGCCTGTTTTTCATAAAGGTGACCTGGGAACGGGCATGTACGTGATCTACACGGGCGAAGTGGTGATCCTGGATGGCGAAACGGAGCTGGCTCGCTTTGGACGGGGCGATTTCTTTGGCGAACTGGCGCTGCTGGATACCGAAGCCCGCTCGGCAACTG
Source organism: Spirosoma aerophilum (assembly GCF_054782495.1). Lineage (NCBI taxonomy): Bacteria > Pseudomonadati > Bacteroidota > Cytophagia > Cytophagales > Cytophagaceae > Spirosoma > Spirosoma aerophilum. The sequence goes on from NZ_BAAGSJ010000017.1 coordinate 471,654, forward strand.
CCGAAGCCATTACCGATGTCCGGCTCCTGCGCATTGATCAGGACGATTTTTATGATTTGATGGAGGAACGGAGCGAGGTTCTTCGTAGTATTGTTAAAAGCTTGTCGGGTCGAATTCGACGGCAGAATGAATTTATTGCCAGCCAGTCGAAACGTGTTAACGAACAGACCGTATGAGTTGGGTAGATAATGATACGTGGGTCGCCATTTTAATGGCCCCTTTCGCCATTCGATACGTTCGTAAATTTCTGGAAACATCTACCCGGTTACCTCGGTGGGATGAGTTACTAAAACGAGTGTGGCTAGCCGGGTTTGTGTTAATTGGCCTTGGATGGGTGTTTCCAAATCCATGGTTAACCTGGTATCTGGTCATTGTCTACGCAGCAATTGCCTATACTGTTTGGCAGTTGTATGAGTTGCGGCACGCTCGAATACTCCTTTTGGGTATAACTCCCCTTGCCATCATCTACGTTATTCGGGATCTGGTTCAACATCTGGCTTCCGATTTTTATAAGGCGAATGAAGGTGAGTTCGAGACAAGCAGCGGATTCGCCCTGATCTGGCTGTTTACGTTTGCCCTCATTGCGAATGGCCAGAAAAAAACGTTTCTCCGACTGGAGCAGGAGCGCCTTCTGGAAGCCGAGCAACGACGCGTTATCGAAGCGAAAAAGCAGGAACTCGAGTACATGGTGGCTGAGCGAACGGCCGAAATCAGTCTGCAGAAAGATGAACTGCAACAAGCCCTCGTCGAACTGAAAGCCACGCAGGCTCAGTTGATCCAAAGTGAGAAAATGGCCTCCCTGGGTGAATTGACCGCTGGTATTGCCCACGAGATACAAAACCCCCTCAACTTTGTCAATAACTTTTCGGAAGTAAGCATCGAACTCATCGACGAACTGGCCGAAGAGCAGGCCAGAGCCGACCGAGATCCGGGTCTGGAAGCCGAAATATTGGGCGATCTAAAGCAGAATCTTCAAAAGATCAATCACCACGGCGGGCGGGCGGCTTCCATTGTAAAAGGTATGCTCCAACACTCGCGTACGAATACCGGACAGCGCGAACCAACGGATATCAACGCACTCTGCGACGAGTATATACGATTGGCTTACCATGGCTTACGGGCCAAAGATAAAAGCTTCAATTCACTCTTCAGTACCCATCTCGATACCTCGCTTGGGCAGGTAAGCGTTGTGCCGCAAGACATCAGCCGCGTACTGCTCAATTTGCTGACCAACGCGTTTTATGCCGTTCAGCAGCGTCAGAAAAAGGGTGGAGTCGCCACTTATCAGCCAGAGGTAACCATTGCGACGCGCTGCGCGGATGGCGAAGCGGTGATCACCGTCAGCGACAATGGTACCGGTATTCCTGAAGACCTGAAAACGAAGATCTTTCAACCATTTTTTACGACTAAACCCACCGGCGAAGGAACCGGCCTGGGCCTGTCGCTCGCGTATGATATTGTAACAAAAGGCCATAACGGCACTATGGAAGTAGAAAGCAAAGAAGGGGAAGGGACGAGGTTTATTATTACACTGCCTGCTTAATTGACCGATGAATACAACTACCTGAACGGAAAATAAGTAATCATTTAACCATTCATCAACCCATGCGTAATGTCTACTTCTGTTGTTTTCTTCTCTTTATCTCGTACGCAGTTTCTGCCCAAAGTACACCGCCAGCCACGGTAACGGCCTCACCCGCCGATCTGAACGAACGGGTGCGTATGCTGGAAGAAAATCTCCGCTTTGCCAACCAGGGATTAACCAAAACGATCGATGATTTGCTTTGGTACCAGAAACTGGGCGATGTTGCCGTCATTGATAAAATTCGCTACGCCAGCAAACCGCCCCATGTGATCAAAAACCCAACGGGGCAGGGGGCCAACAACCCGGTTGTCATTCCGGCTTATACATTCACTCCCCGGAAGTTCGCATCAGCGAAGAAGTTACCGCTACTCATTTTTGTCCATGATGGCATCCACGGCGACTTTAGTAGGCTCTACGCCCACGTCGTTCGTGAATTGCTGGATCAGGGTTATCTCATCATCGCGCCCGAATACCGGGGGAGCGTTGGCTACGGCGGTGAGTTCTATAAACAGATCGACTACGGCGATTATGAAAATGACGATGTGCTGGCGGGTAAGCGCTGGGCGGTCGAAAACATGGCGCAGGTCGATCCTGACCGTGTAGGCATTATTGGCTGGAGCCACGGCGGTATGATCTCGCTGATGAATATTTTCGATCATCCCGACGATTATAAGGTGGCGTATGCCGGTGTGCCCGTTACGGACATCATTGCCCGCCTGGGGTATAAACCTCAGGCTTACAGAACGATATTTTCAGAAGCCACGCACATTGGCAAAGACCCGTCTGATAACGTGGCTGAGTACCGCCGTCGGTCGCCGGTCTGGAATGCACAGAAGCTGAAAACGCCCTTGCTCATTCATACCAATACCAATGACGAAGATGTCAATGTTCTGGAAGTGGAGTCGCTGATCAATGCCCTGAAGGCGCACGATAAAAAGTTTGACTATAAAATTTATCAGGATGCACCGGGTGGGCATAGTTTCAACCGACTTGATACAAAGCTGGCCCGCGAATCGCGCGACGATATTTACCGATTTCTGGCCCGTTATCTGACCCCGCCTGCTGCCGTCCGATAACCACGAACCCGATTGAGGTGATCATGCCTTACTCAAAACCCTCTATCTTTGATCTTTAGCCTTCCTTTTCTTATGACTAAAATTTTAGTAGTTGATGACGAAATAGACGTAAAGGACCTTTTCCTGCAGCGGTTTCGTCGAGAGATTCGGAGTGCCGAGTTTCAGCTGGAATTCGCCAATTCGGGCGAAGAAGCCCTGACCTACCTGGCCGGGCACACATCGGAGGTTATTCTCATTCTGTCGGATATAAACATGCCCGGGATGAGCGGCTTTGAGCTGCTGCGCCATATCCGGGAAGATTTTCAGGCACCGCCACCACCCGTTGTTATGATGATCACGGCTTATGGCGATCCCGAATCCCAGCAGCAGGCTGTACAGTTGGGGGCGAATGATTTTCTGACGAAACCGCTCGACTTCACACTTCTCAAACAAAAACTCCACGATCTAGCATGAAGGCCAAAATAATGGTGGTCGATGATGAGACAGACCTTGAGTTACTTATAAAGCAGAAGTTCCGGCGGCAGATCAGAGAAAAGCAGTACGAGTTTGTGTTTGCACACGATGGGACCGAAGCCCTGGAAATGCTGATTCAGCAACCGGATGTCGACATGGTGCTGACAGACATCAACATGCCGGGTATGGATGGCCTGACGCTGTTGGTGAAGCTGCACGAGAGCAATCCGATGCTCAAAGCGGTTATCGTATCGGCCTATGGAGATATGGATAACATCCGCACCGCCATGAACCGGGGCGCGTTCGACTTCGTGACCAAGCCTGTCAATTTTGAAGATCTGGAGCTGACCATGCAGAAAACGATGGAGTATGTAGCTCAGCTCCGGCAAACGCTTCAGGCCATCAAAGAAAACAATATTCTGCGGATGTACGTAGATGAGTCGGTGCTGACGTTTATGAATCGGCCCGAGTTCGAAACATCCCTATCAGCCAGTGAGATCGTCGTGGCAACGGTCCTTTTTATCGATATCTGTGGGTTTACCGCCATTTCCGAGCGCGAGTCGGCCGATACGGTCGTGCGGCTCGTGAACCGCTATTTCGATGTCATGGTCAAAGAGATTATTGCCCAGGGCGGCTACGTCGACAAGTTCATGGGCGATGCCGTTATGGCGGTCTTTCGGGGGGAATATCACTTCGACCGGGCTGTAGAGGCCGCCCTGGCTGTTCGGGCGCAGGTGGCCGCGCTGGAAGATAATTTACCGAACCATCCGAATTACCATCCCCAGGTTTCCATTGGTATCAATACCGGCGAGATGGTGTCAGGCAATATTGGCTCAGCTACGCTCCGTCGGCTGGATTATACCGTCATCGGCGATGCTGTCAACATGGCCCAGCGCCTGCAGAGCGTAGCGCAGGCCGGTCAAATCGTAATTGTTGAATCGGCCCAGCAACAAATTGCTGAATCGTTCACCTGCGAACGTATTGGCGAAGTGACCCTGAAAAACAAATCGGCTCCGGTCGTGGTGTATAACGTGCTGGGGTGAAGAGAGATGTATGATGTAGGATATATGATGTATTGCTTTCGCGGCCAGCTATATCATACATCATACATCTCTTCTTATTCTTCAGCCAGGGTTCGGGAGATGTTCATGCGGTAGACGCCCAGGGCGGGGAGGGCAGCGGCCAGCAAGCCTATCAGGATAGCAACACCGAGCAAAACCCACTCTTCGGGTAAAATACCGAACGCGGCCAGGTTGTAGTGGTACTCCGACGAGACGCTGCTCGAAAATAACCACAGCCCAACCCGGCTTAGCAAAATGCCGAGGATAAATCCAATCAACGCCAGCACGAGCCCTTCGAGCAGCAGCATTCCGAAAAGCTGGGCGCGCGTGGCACCCATTGACAGCATTAGAGCCATTTCGTACCGTCGCTCTTTCAGGGAGTTGTATAACGATACGAAGACGCTGATGCCCGAAATAAGCATAATCACAATGGCGAGGCCCCGCAATGTCTCGACTCCTACGCCGAGGAGAGAGAATAATCGGTTGATCTCGATATTCGGCAAGGCTGCCTGAAGTTTGGAGTTGCTGTTGATGCCACGAGCCAGCATCATGCCCATCGGATTCCGAAATTTAATGAGCATACTGGTAATCTCACGCGGCTCTTCGGGCTCTTCCGAAGCGTCAGGCGCCGGCCCGGCGAGCATTGGTCTGGCAAGCATCGGACCGGCTACCATGCCTGTCGGGCGTGTTTCTTCATCGTGAGGCTCCTCATGCTCTTCTTTTGACTTGCTGCCGGCTGCTGCTTCATGTTCCTCATGATGGTCATGGATGGCCCAGATGCTGGACAGGGGCGTTAGGATAAGCTGGTCGGTAACCGTGTTGGTCGGGCTCATGATGCCCACAACTTTATATTTTGTATCGGCATGTACTTCGCCCTCTTTGTCGAGGCCATGTGAGCCGGAGAACGTATCGCCTATTTTCAATCCCGTAACAGCCGCTACGCGGGGACCGATAACCGTTTCAAGATCCTGCTCAAATAATTTCCCCTGCGCAACGGTGGCTCCAAAGTGATCGAGGTATTTTTTGTTGGTCCCCACAATCCGAAACGACTGATAATTATCCCCCATCGACAATGGAATGGCTGTTTTTATCATCGGATTTCGCGTCAGTCGCTGGGCTTCTTCGAGCGAAATATTACCCACGGGCGAATCAATCTGGTAGATACTGGACAAAATCAGCTGGAGCGGACTTCCTTTTGCCCCCAGCACCATATCGATGCCTTTGATGTTTTTTCGGAACTGATCGTCTAACTGCTTATTGAGCAAAAGCAGCAACGAAATAATCGTGATACCGAATGTCATCAGCAGCCCGCTCAAAAAACTGCTCAGGGGTTTGTCTTTAAGATTACTCCAACTAATTCGGAACAAATTCATTTGTCTATCAGGATTTAACCGCTAAGCTGCAAAGAACGCAAATAAAGGCTTTTTTGCGTGTAAAGAATACACTACAGATCCAGCTTGAAATGATGGCTGGTAATATTGAATCCCTTGTTCAGATACAGCCGGTGTGCATCGTAGCGAGCCGGGTTCTGACCGGAGTCGAGCGATATGCATTGGCAACCTGACTGGCGGGCCTGCTCGATCACAAAATCGACCAGCGCACTGCCATAGCCTTTTCCGCGTGCCGTGGGCAGCGTCGACAAGTCGTCGATGTAAATCGTTTTACCGCAGTACAGAAAATTCATCATCCGGTAGCCAACGACGGCCGGTGCCGGTTCCGATGGGTCCCCGGCCGGGATAAACGCCAGCACAAAGCGTTCATTTTCCTGCTGAAAGCGAATCTGCTCAAAGGCCTGTTCGGGGGTCAAGTGCTGACGCAGCGCCAGCATGGCGGGCAAACACTGCCGGATGTCGGCATCGGTCTGGGCAATCGTAGGGGTCATAAGTGTGCGCGGATTTCCAAAAGTAAGGTGTCGCCACCGCGTGCCAGAATGGCTTCGGCCAGGGAGTGCCCCAGCAAGTGGGACTCTTCGGGTGGGCCCGTAAATGTTTCCCGGAGCAACTGGCTCCCGTCCAGACTTACCAGTCCACCCGTCAGGCTGATGGTTTCATGTTCGGTCCATTGGGCAAGGGCAAAGGACGGAATGCTGCAGCCGCCTTCGAGTCGGGCCAGAAAAGCCCGTTCGGCCCGCAGACAGGCCGCCGTGGGCGCGTGATTGATCAGGGGGGTAATGGCCTCGCTCACCGCGCTGGTCAGCGATGTCGCTACTTCAATGGCAATGCTCCCCTGCCCAACGGCGGGTGTAAACTCATCGAGGGGCAGTCGATCCACAATGAACTCGTCGTAACCCATCCGGTGCACCCCGGCATAGGCCAGCAGGAGCGCATCGCACTGCCCTTCGTCGAGCTTGCGGAGTCGCGTTTGCAGGTTCCCGCGCATGTCGACGGTTGTAAGGTGCGGGCAATAATGCTTGAGCATAGCAACGCGTCGGGTCGACGACGTGCCAATCCGAAACGATTCGCCACCCCGCAGCGAAAGATCTTTATTTCGGCTAACGAGCACATCGTTGGCGGGCTCGCGCTCGGTAAAGGCAATGATGTGCAGATCGGCCGGGAGACTGGAGGGTAAGTCTTTGGCGCTGTGAACCGCAATGTCAATCGCACCGGAGCGCAGCTGGTCTTCCAGTTCCTGCGTAAAAACGCCCTTACTGCCAATCTTCGCCAGCGATCGGTCGAGAACCAGATCGCCTTTGGTTTCAATGAGAACTAACTCAGAGGTCAAACCGCCCTGATGAAGTAAGGATTGTATATGTTCGGCCTGCCACACCGCCAGGCGACTGCTTCGTGTTCCAATTCGAATATGCATGATAGAACAAAGATACGGCATGAAAACCGGCTTTTTGTACGTCTCTCCATTGTGGTGATGTGTAGAAAGACAACCACAGTCAGACCACAAATGGCAACACTATTGATGAATCTGTAAAAAACTGCTAAAATGGCTGAATCGGCTTCCGTCGTGTCAAAACGGCATAATTGGCCCAAATTATCCTGATTTAGCTGACAAACCGGCGGCAAAATCCCCGATTAATCCATTAGGCACGACGTTTGTCTAATACTATATACTTGAACAGTAAACAACATCCACTATGAAAGCGATAGAAAATGTGTTTCAGGGAACAGGCGGTCAAATTGATTTGCTGAATACGCTCTACGGTGGTTCGACTCAAACAACCATGAATGTGGAGCGCGAAGACGAACGCCTGGTCATTACCCTGTCGGCTCCCGGCGTCAGTGCTAACTCGTTTAATGTGCTGGTTGAAGGCAACAAACTGGTTCTTTATACTTTGTTGGTTAGCACATCGAACCAGTCTCTTCAGGACGGTACGAGCCAGCGGCTAGCCGTTCCTATGTTCTTGCGGGTGCTCGACATACCATCCTTTGTGGACGCCGACCAGATCGAAGCCATTCATGAACACGGTCAGGTGATGGTTATGCTGCCTTTTAAAGACAAAGAGCATATGCACCGTCGGATTGACATCAAAAACCTCTTCTAGAAAGTGAACCAGGTGAAGTGGTTATCTACCAGCTTTTCCATAAGTAGCTTGTGTATTTCTTCCCGGAGCCTCACAGTTGGTTCTGTAGCCTATAGATGAGTTCAGGCCGCTTCTACGGAAGCGGCTTTTTGATTTTTAAGGCTTTTCATTTTTTCATCATCCTATGTATATTTAGACGTTCCTGACTCAAGTAAACGTCTATGCTTTTCAAGAAAATCGCTCCGCTTTTTGTGGGTATGAGCTTACTGCTCGCCCTGACTACTCACGCTCAGACCCTTGCCAACAATACTGACTGGCTGAAACAGCACCTCAATAGCCTCGTAACGGATAAAGAAGACAACGTTACGCCAATATTCAACTTCAGCGACTGTCAGATGATGATGGCCGTTGATACTAAAGAGGATGGTATTGCCGTGAAGATGAACATGAACTGGCCGCTGAAAGAAATTAAAAAAGTGAGCTATAAGCCAGCAGGCGGAGGTAAATACACGCTCCTGCTCGATATTCCGGGCGACAAAGTGAAGGGGAAAATGAAGGTGGGTATTTTCTCCAAAAAGATTCGGTCAAAAGGGGAAGATGGTCATAGTTCCTTCACCTTAAATACGACGGATGAAAAGCTGGTACAGGAAATGAAGCAACGCTTCGACAACGCCATCAGCCAGTGCCGCTCGGCTAACTAAGCCCTCCAGTCCCTTATCGGGAAATCATCAAGCTTTGGCCGAAGTCAGGGCTTCGGTGAACGCTGCCACAAGCTGGTCGTTTGTCCTATTTAATAGACTTTCATTGATCATCAGTTTCATTGAGCCATCAGCTTTGGCGGGTGGCAGGTCTATTCCGTGTTTGGCCCACAGAATCTCTCTCAGTTTTGAGGCATTGACCGAAGCCGATACCTGTAGGTTGACAATGTTTGTCCCGCCGGTAATCTCGGTGATATTAATACCCGGAAGTTGATTTAGCTGGGTAAATAACTGTCGCGCCTGTATAGCGCTGCCTTTCAGTCGATCATCCAGTCCCTGCAGGTGGTGCAGGGCCATAGCGGCATTGGCCCAGTTCATAAACACAACACCCCCGTGTATTTTGGTCAGGTGATCCATCCGGCCGATAACGTCTTTAGAGCCGCACAAAACCGCTCCACCAGCCGCGCCGAGGTATTTGTAAAGTGAGATGTAAACGGTGTCGAAATACGATGCATACTCGCTGACAGAGGTGCCGGAAAAGGCAGCTGCCAGATAAATACGAGCACCATCCAGATGCAGCTTATACCCTTTTTGGCGGCAAAAGGCGGCTATTTTTTTGATCTCATCAATTGGCACATACTGGCCATCGCACCGCCTGACCGGGTTTTCGATGGATACCATGCCAATGCCGCTTGGAAAAACTTCGCCTTTCGTATGGAAGTCAATGGATTGCTGAAGTTCATCCAGTGTAAAATACGCTTTGCCCGGTGCCAGCGGAATAAGCCGCTTGCTAAAGACAGATTGGGCCGCATCCGCTTCATCGCGGTACACATGACTGGTTTCCTGCACGAAAGCTTTGGTGTTTTCGCCACTGAGTACCGAAATGGCCAGTTGATTCGCCAACGTACCGGAGGGTAGGAAAATAGCCGCTTCTTTGCCGGTTATACGCGCAAACTCGCTCGTTAATTTATCAACGCTGCCCCCTTTGGCGTAGAAGTCCCATTCGATAGGGTGCTCCTTGTTGATCTGCTGAAGTTTGGCGATGAATTCCGTAGGCGAATACAAAGGGCCGTCACCGTTAAAGCGCACTTTTTCGGCCATCACGGGAGCCGGTGCCAGGTTGTACGGAAAATGACCCAGCGTTGATACCGTCGGTACGGCCGACAGGCTGGATACGCGCAGGAAGTCTCTTCGGGTAAACATGCAGTGAGCTTGGTTATAAACAGGGAAGTCAGGATTGACCTTTACCCCTAAATATAGTCAACCCATTGATTGTTGCTGCATCGGCCTCCATTAATCCACGACTAAAGGGCCGCCAACTATCCGCATGTCGTTAGCGGCAAAAATTTTGGCCATTTCTTCTTTGGATGGCTCACTTTTTAAGCCCGCCACCGTCACAAAAAATTCTTCCATCTTGCCGGCGGGCTGAAAAATGACGGTCATCCGGCCTTTGTCGCTGATCTGCGTCCAGGCGTGCGGCACGTTGCGGGGCAAAAAAATACTGTCGCCGGTCTGTAGCCGAAACTTATCTTCTCCGACCAGAAACGCATACTCACCTTCCTGTACATGGAACATCTCGTCCTGATTGGGGTGCACGTGTAGTGGAGTGCCTCGTTTGGGCGAAAGCGAGGTTTGTTCAAAAACGGCGAGACCTCCATCCGTGTCTTTTCCCAATACTTTCACATCCAGAATGTTCGCATTGACACCCTTAAGCTGAATATGCCCGTGGTATCGGCCTTCGCCCCGGTTCACTTTGAAGCCTTTAGTAGCCCGATCGAGCGTAGGTTGAGTCTTACCAACCGTATACGCCGTGGGAGCAACGGCCAAAGTGGTTTGAATAAACGTTCTGCGTTTCATAAAAGCCTTCAGTTTGAGGTGTTTAGACCATCAGGGTTCCTCCTCTGAGCGAGTAAGGTATACCCGTAGCCAGATAGAACCCGGAAAGCTTTTATTGAACGGAACGAAGCATTAGGCTATGGCAGCCAGCCTTTACCTAATTTGTAGATTTTTCTTATGGAACTAGCGGATTAACATCCGTAGTCTACGAAATTGGAAGGGTAGTCATGCAAATACACAGGAAGTGCTCCGATGATGTGAGGGGCAGGCTCTGAACCCGTTCGTGGAAACCCTTAAGCAGGATTTTTATTCAGCTGCCAGGGATGTTTCATCAAAACGAGCCAGCAAATCCTTAAAATGCTTGCGATAGAACGCCTTGGCAGCTGCTACATTCGGAAATAGCTCACTCGCCTGATAATAGCGGCCGTTATTTAATAAAAACTGAGTTTTGATGCCGTCTTTCTGACGTTGGGCGTCAATATCGATTACTTCACCTAATCTGGGTTTAAACTGACTGTCGACATATACGACAGCGTCACCAATATGGTATTGCGTCTTTAACATGGCTGTGGATTGTACCTAAGCAAAATTACTAAGCAAATCCGTATCTATGTCATATCTGAAGAGCCGCCAAGTAACGAATCCAGTTAAATTTGTATTAAAAGATAGGAACATGTACCCATAATAGGTAGCATACAACTCTTGTGTTTACATCAAATGCTGGAGACAAAGGACAACGATACGAATGCCAAAAGGAATGTCCTGACAGGTAGTGTGTTTTGTGCCGATGCGTAGGTGACAGGGAATAGCCCTACAGTAATATAAGATGGGCGGAAAATAGAAAAAGCCGCTTGATGTGAATCAAGCGGCTTTTTTCTGTAGTCCGAGAAGGATTCGAACCTCCACAAACAGAACCAAAATCTGTCGTACTACCCTTATACTATCGGACTGTTTTGTAATTGCGAGTGCAAAGGTAACAGATGCATAGGGTTAAAAACAAGTACCGGCACAAAAAAAATGGCTTTTTCGTGCCGGTATATCGCCTTTTAATTGATTATCAGGAATCTATCAATTCCTAAATACCCGCAACCGGCGTAGCAGAACTGATCTTTTTAATTAATCCCTGTAATACTTTGCCCGGTCCGCATTCATAAAACTCCGTAGCCCCGTCGGCCACCATCCGCTCCACCGATTGAGTCCAGCGTACCGGCGAGGTCAACTGAGCAATCAGATTGGCTTTAATTTGCTGCGGATCGGTTGTTGGTTCGGCATTCACGTTTTGGTAAACGGGGCAGCGGGGGGCGCTGAAAGGCATATTTTGAACCGCTTCGGCAAATTCGGTCTGGGCGGGCTCCATAAACGGAGAGTGGAAGGCGCCACCTACCGCCAGGGGTACAACACGTTTGGCACCGGCGGCTTTCAGGCGTTCTTCGGCGAGTTGAATACCCGCTACGCTTCCCGAAATAACCACCTGGCCGGGGCAGTTGTAATTGGCGGGTACCACAATCTCATCTGTAATCTCGGCACATACCCGTTCAATGGCTTCATCGGCCAGACCCAGTACAGCCGCCATAGTCGAGGGTACCAGTTCGCAGGCACGCTGCATAGCCGTAGCCCGAACGGATGCCAGCCGCAGCCCATCCTCGAAGGAAAGTACGCCCGCTGCTGTCAGCGCGGATAGTTCGCCCAGCGAGTGGCCCGCCACCATCTCGGGCGAAAAGGACTCGGTCGTCATCGCCATCACGACACCGTGCAGGAAAACGGCGGGCTGTGTATAGATCGTTTGTTTGAGGTCTTCGTCGGTCCCTTCGAACATAATGCTGGTCAGGCTGTAGCCCAGCACCTCATTGGCTTTGTCGAACAGTTGGCGTGCCGCTTCGGATTGTTGATAGAGGTCCAGACCCATACCCCGAAACTGGGAGCCCTGACCGGGAAATACGTATGCTTTCATAATAGAGATGAACTAACTGATGGTGCAAAATAGCCGGATAAATAGGACTGTTCAAAAGATAAAACGGACATGGTTCGGTAAGTTCTTGTTTATCAAAGCATTATTGAGTGTGTTGCCTGCCCGTAAATACAGCGAGGAAACCTTTTGAAAGCTCTCTAATTAAAACCCTGCCAAATCGAACAAACGTTTTGAACACAATGTTGAGAAATTAGGGCGATCGTGCAATTTATACCGACTGTAAATAAAGTTATAAAACGGCTTATAATACCGCTTAACCTTGTTTCCATCGGGATTGTGCTTTAGCTTTGATGCGCCGTTTAAAGCGGCTTTTCTTCAATAGTTTACCACTAAATTTTTCGTGTCGTTCACCGTATGGCTTGGGTAACACAAACTCTGTCCAGCTCCCTCGGCCGCAAGGTCATTATGTCGCTGACGGGACTGTTTTTAAGTACTTTTCTTATTGTACATATGGCTGGTAATCTCCAGCTGTTCAAGGGTGATGGCGGGAGGGCCTTCAATGAGTATACGTACTTCATGACCCACAATCCGGTTATTATGACCGTTTCGTATCTGCTCTACACCTCGATTCTGGTACACGCGCTGATGGCCTTTATATTAACGCGCCACAATCAGGCATCACGGCCGGTTAAGTATGCGTACAGCAAGCCGGAAGCGAACAGTGACTGGTCGTCCCGCAACATGGGTATTCTGGGTACCGTTCTCCTGCTGTTCATCATCATTCACATGCGCACCTTCTGGTACGAAATGCACTTTGGTTCGGTCCCAATGGCCGAGTACGACGGCAAGGAGTATAAGAATCTGTACGCTGTGGTGCAGGTTGCTTTTGGCGAGTGGTGGTATGTGCTGTTGTATGTTGTCTGTATGGTTGCTCTGGGCTATCACCTGGCGCACGGATTCCAGAGCGGTTTTCAGTCGCTTGGCGTCCGGCATAAGAAATACACGCCCCTCATTGAGACGGTGGGCAAATATTTCTTTGCGATCATCATTCCATTGGCGTTTGCTGCTATGCCAATCTATGTGTTTTTACAGGTTCACCATATAATTTAATGAGTTAATGAGTGAATAACACAGAGGCTACTTTAGCTGGAAACGGTCTATTCACTCAGTCACTCATTCACTCATTGACAATTGGACAAATGAAACTGGAGTCAAAAATCCCCGCAGGTCCTTTAGCCGAGAAATGGTCTCGGCATAAGTTTTCGCTGAAGCTGGTTAACCCGGCCAACAAGCGTAAATACGAAATTATCGTAGTGGGTACAGGCCTTGCCGGTGCATCGGCGGCAGCGTCGCTGGCTGAGCTGGGCTACAACGTGAAAGCGTTCTGTTTCCAGGATAGCCCCCGCCGGGCGCACTCGATTGCGGCTCAGGGTGGTATCAATGCCGCCAAGAACTACCAGAACGATGGCGACAGCGTGTTCCGGCTGTTCTATGACACGATTAAAGGTGGTGACTATCGGGCTCGCGAAGGCAACGTACACCGCCTGGCTGAAGTGAGTGTCAATATCATCGACCAGTGTGTGGCCCAGGGTGTTCCTTTTGCGCGTGAGTACGGCGGTACGCTGGCTAACCGTTCGTTCGGTGGTGCCCAGGTATCGCGCACGTTCTACGCACGGGGCCAGACGGGTCAGCAACTGTTGTTGGGTGCTTATTCGGCGTTGAGCCGTCAGGTAGCCAACGGAAAAGTTAAATTGTATCCACGGACTGAAATGCTCGACCTCGTGGTTGAGGGCGGCAAGGCACGTGGTATCATTACCCGGAACCTGATCACCGGTAAAATCGAATCACATTCAGCTCATGCCGTGCTGCTTTGCACCGGTGGCTACGGTAACGTGTTCTACCTGTCGACAAACGCGATGGGCAGCAACGTGACGGCCGCTTGGCGGGCACACAAAAAAGGGGCTTTCTTTGGTAACCCCTGCTTCACGCAGATTCACCCAACCTGTATTCCGGTATCGGGCCACTACCAGTCGAAGCTGACACTGATGTCGGAGTCGCTGCGGAACGATGGCCGGGTGTGGGCACCGAAATCGAAAGAAGACGCAGTTCGCATTCAGAAGGGTGAAATAAAGCCAACGGATCTGGCCGAAGACGCCCGCGATTACTTCCTGGAGCGCCGTTACCCGGCCTTCGGTAACCTGGTTCCCCGCGACGTGGCTTCGCGTAACGCGAAATACGTTTGCGACGAAGGCCGGGGCGTCAGTAAAACCGGTCTGGCTGTTTATCTGGATTTCGCCGATGCCATCAAGCGCGACGGTCGGAAAACGATTGAGGCCAAATACGGTAACCTCTTCGAGATGTACGAAAAAATCACCGGCGAGAATCCATACGAGCTGCCGATGATGATTTACCCCGCGGTTCACTATACGATGGGCGGTTTGTGGGTTGACTATAACCTGATGACGACCATTCCCGGTCTGTACGCGCTTGGCGAAGCCAACTTCTCCGACCACGGTGCTAACCGACTCGGTGCTTCGGCCCTGATGCAGGGTCTGGCCGATGGGTACTTCGTTATTCCGTACACCGTGGGTGATTACCTGGCAACGATTGGCCCGGCTGATAAAATACCCGTTGATTCGCCAGCCTTTAAGGAAGCTGAACAAAAGGTACACGATCAGGTGAACAAGCTGTTGTCCATCAAAGGGGAGCGTCCTGTTGATGAACTGCATAAGGAACTCGGCCATATCATGTGGGAATACTGCGGTATGTCGCGCACGGCTGAAGGACTGAAGCTGGCCAAGCAAAAGATCCAGGCGCTGAAAAATGAGTTCTGGACCAATGTAAAAGTGCTGGGCGATTCGGAAGAAATGAACCAGGCACTGGAGCAGGCTGCACGCGTTGCCGATTTCATTGAGCTGGGCGAACTGATGGTCGACGATGCGCTGAACCGCGAAGAGTCCTGCGGTGGTCACTTCCGAGAGGAACACCAGACACCCGATGGCGAAGCCTTACGTGACGATGAAAACTTCGCCTACGTAGCTGCCTGGGAGTATCAGGGAGAAGGCCAGCCGGAACTACTAAACAAAGAGATTCTCGAATTCGAGAACGTGAAACTGACACAGCGGAGTTATAAATAATAGTTGGTAAGTCGGTAAGTCGGTAAGTCAGTAAGTGGCTGACGACGATACAATTCATGCGTCAGCACTTACTGACTTATTGACTTGCCAACTTATTGACTCACTGACTGTAATCATGAAAATTAACCTAAAAGTCTGGAGACAGAAAAATAATAACACGCCGGGTAAACTGGTTGATTACCATTTAGATAACGTGTCGGAGGACATGTCTTTCCTGGAGATGTTCGACGTTCTGAACGACTCCCTTACCCGGAAAGGCGAAGACCCCGTTACCTTCGATCACGATTGCCGCGAAGGTATTTGCGGCATGTGTTCGATGTACATCAACGGTCGGGCACACGGTCCGCAAACCGGAGCGACAACCTGTCAGCTGCACATGCGGTCGTTTAACGATGGGGATACCATTGTCGTTGAACCCTGGCGGGCACGGTCATTCCCGGTTATTAAAGACCTGATGGTCGATCGGTCGGCGTTTGACCGGATCATTCAGTCGGGGGGCTATGTATCGGTAAACACGGGCTCCGCGCGTGATGCCAACGAAATCCTCATTCCTCGTACCATTGCTGATGAAGCGATGGATGCCGCTGCCTGTATTGGTTGTGGTGCCTGCGTGGCTGCCTGTAAGAATGCCTCGGCGATGTTGTTCGTTTCGGCGAAAGTGTCGCAGTTAGCCATCTTGCCACAGGGTCATTCTGAGCACAAAGAGCGCGCCGAACGCATGGTAGCGCAGATGGATGCTGAAGGTTTCGGTGCTTGTTCGTTCACAGGTGCCTGCTCGGTTGAGTGTCCAAAGTCGATTTCACTGGATCACATTGCCCGCATGAACCGGGAGTACCTTGGCGCTAAATTATCGTCGGATAACGTTCAGAACTAAGCGTAAAAATAGAGTATGCATCCGGCGTTCTTAACAGGGCGCCGGATTTTTTTGTGCTTTATAGATTTGGGGTGACAAGTTGAACGTGATAGCCTATCGAAAGGCCGAACCAGAGCCTGGCCCGAACGTGATCGATGTCGCTTATTTAAAAGTCTATGCTGGAGGAATACTCGTTGCCCGAACCGGCTGCGTCAGCTAATGTTAAGCCAGGGCAACCCTTTGAGCAGTAGCCTGATAAAAAGCGGAACGGTATCGTATAGCCCTGTTCGGGAGTAGCTTAAATGTCACGCTTACTAAATTAGTAACCTGCGGTTTGCCTTAGTTCTGAAAACGACCCGTAGCTTTACCACTTATTTGTGAACTATGGCGAGTGGGCTTTTTAACCGCAGGGATATCCTTGCTTACTTTATCGTTGCGGCAATTGGTGCTTCCTTGCAACTCGTAGCGGGAAGTTTATTACAGGATTGGTTTCAGTTTAGTTATCAGCAGGCGTTACTGGCGGGCTATATCCTTTCGTTTGTTGTGGGTTTTTTTTTAACAAAGCTTTTTGCTTTCAACGCGAAAAATTCAACAAAAACACGACGGGAAGCCGTCAAATTTACACTGGTATCTATTATTTCGTGTCTGATCACCGTCTATGGCTCTTCCCTGCTTTACGACTATGCGGCCAGTCATTTTGATG
Source organism: Spirosoma aerophilum (assembly GCF_054782495.1). Classification (NCBI taxonomy): domain Bacteria; kingdom Pseudomonadati; phylum Bacteroidota; class Cytophagia; order Cytophagales; family Cytophagaceae; genus Spirosoma; species Spirosoma aerophilum. The sequence continues at coordinate 488,437 of NZ_BAAGSJ010000017.1, forward strand.
TGCTGATGGCCGTTGTGCCCTTTTCCGTAAAGCAGGTTAACGTTACTAAACTGATCGCGCATACAACCGGTATGGGCTTTAGCTTCTTCAGTAATTATATTCTGCATAAGACATTTACCTTCCACAATACCGGTTTTTACGAGCGTCTGAAGCGGCTGCTGGGCCTGTAGGTATTGTCGTTTAGCCTGTTCAACTAGCTCTACTTGTCAGTCATTCCATATTATTTCGGATAGCAAACGGTAAAACAGCGGGAATTCTGCCTTAGAATCCTACTAATCATGTTACTAACCCGGCAGTCAGTATTCCTGATAATAGCCATTGGTTCGTGCAGTTTAGGGTGATGCAATGACAACAAGATGGAAGCCATCAACCGGCAAAATCCATCGTCAAGAGGCTTTCCCGAATGGACAGACGACATTTTATTTCAAGCAGTGCCATCCTGAGCATGCTTCCTTATCTGGGGTTCGCATCCGTCGCGCGACCCGCAGCGAAAAAACCGGACTGGCTGCTTGACTGGATCAAAATCAATGACCGGCAGCTGCCCAACTATGCGCCCATCAAGGTGACGGATGCAAACAGTCCGTACGCCGGCAGCTATGTGAACGAGGCCGGCATGCCGAATCCCCACTCCACCAGCGGGTTTCTGATGAAGGCCAGTATGCTGGTCTCAACGCCTGAGTCGAGCTATTACCAGTCGGCAAAACTGCTGGCTGATATTGAGGCCGCTGCCCGCTGTATGCTCAAATTTCAGCATGCCGACGGGACCATTGACTACCTCGATACCAATTTTCATTCTACGCCAGACACCGCCTTTGTGCTGGAGAATATCGTTCCGGCCTATAAATTCCTGAAGGAATCGAACGCTAAAGGCACCAACACCGCACTCGGCCTCCTAAAAACATTTCTAACCAATGCCGGTGAAGCACTCGTTGTCGGAGGCATCCACACGCCGAACCACCGCTGGGTGGTGTCGGCAGCGCTGACCAAGCTCCATGAATTGTTTCCCGATCCACGGTATACCAAACGCATCGACCAGTGGCTGGCCGAACATATAGATATTGACCCGGATGGCCAGTACAATGAAAAGAGCACGAACAGCTATTCGCCCATCGTCGACCGGTCGCTGATCAGTATGGCGCGGGGGCTAAAAAAACCGGAGCTGTTCGAGCCTGTCCGGCAGAATTTGCTGATGACGCTGTACTATGTGCACCCGAATGGCGAGGTAGTAACGGAGGGGTCGAACCGGCAGGATAAGGGTACCATCGGCAATATGTCGCGGTACTACTATTGCTACCGGTATGTGGCGCTGCTGGACAAAAATAGCGAGATGGCGGCTATGTGTCGGCTGATCGAAAAGACATGCCCGAAGGAGCAACTGGCCGGTTACCTAGATTATTTTCTGGAAGACCCCATGCTCTGGAACGAGCTTCCCACCAGCAAGCCGTTGCCCACCAGTTACGCCAAAGCGTTTCCTTACTCGGGCGTGGTGCGCATTCGGCGGGAGGGGTGGGATGCCACGCTGTTGTCGAATAATGCAGGCTGGCTCACCTTCCACAAAGGCAACGCCGTCTTGCAGGGGGTACGGGTGGCTGCGTCGTTCTTCGGCAAGGGGCAATTTCAGACCGAAAAAATAGAGCAGCAGGGCAATGCCTGGGTGATGCGCCAGTCGTTGGAAGGGCCCTACTATCAACCCATCGCGGCCAGTAAAATTGATGCCAAGGGCGATTGGGACAAGATGCCCAGAACCGACCGCCCGCAAAGTGAAATCCAGAAACTCGTCACGACGATTACGGTTGCCGAAGTCAATAACGGACTGCGCGTCGATATCGACCTGTCGGGGACAGATCATGTTCCGGTGGCACTGGAACTGATTTTCCGACCGGGCGGTACGCTGGGGGGCGTTACGAAACACCCTAAAAAAGACAACGCTTATCTTTTCTCCGACGAGTCAGGTACTTATATCGTTGGGAACGACACCATCCGGTTCGGGCCGGGGAGAGCGGAACACAAAGGCGTGCAGCTGCGGGGCGCTTTACCCGCCTTGGATGCCCCAACCGTTTATTTGACGGGCTACACGCCGTTTAAGCATAGTCTGTTTCTGGGGTAGCTGGCGCTAATTACAGTTCCGGGGCAAGCTACCCCACCCCAGCCCCTCCCCTTGAAGAAAGGGAAGGGGCTAGAGGTGACCAGACGGAGCCCCTCCCCTGAAAACAGGGGAGGGGTTGGGGTGGGGTAGCTAACCATACAAACTTACCCAAATACCTAACTATATTCTCCTATCAGGAGAAGCTGATTGTTCGTGGCATGAGTCGATTAATTTCTTTACTGTTTCTTCTATTGCTTTCCGGCGTTCACTCGTTCGCCCAAAGCCCGTCGCAGACACTCTGGTACGACAAACCAGCCGCCGTTTGGCCCGAAGCCCTGCCGCTGGGCAATGGCTATATGGGCGCTATGGTTTTTGGCGACCCCACTCACGAACACCTGCAACTCAACGAAGGCACGTTGTACTCCGGCGACCCAACCGGTACGTTCAGGACGGTCAACATTCGAAAGGATTTTAAACAGGTCAGTGCGTTGCTGGCTGATAAAAAGTACCAGGAAGCGCAGGCGTTGATTGCCAGAGAATGGCTGGGCCGAAACCACCAGCTGTACCAGCCCATGGGTGATTTCTGGATCGACGTTGACCACAAAAACGCGCCCGTTTCCGACTATAAACGGCAGCTCGATCTGGCAACGGCGACCGCTACAACCCAATACAAAGCTGGAAATACAACCTATACCCGAACCTACTTCGCCAGTTACCCCGACCATGTTATTGTGGTAAAACTAACCGCCAGCGGGCCCGGTAAAATCAACGGCGCGTTCCATTTCTCGACACCCCATGAGTCAACCGCCCGCTATACCGTTCAGGGAAACACGCTGACGATGCGGGGTAAAGTTGCCTGGTTTTAGGCTGCGACGTACGTTTGAGCAGATTGAAAAAGCAGGCGATCAATACAAATACCCCGAAGTGTACGATAAGAGCGGTCAACGCAAACCGGGTATTGAGAACATGCTGTATGATCAGAAAATCAACGGTTTGGGTATGGCCTTCGAAACGCAAGTGAAAGCCACGAACACGGGCGGACGAATCAGGCAGGACAAGAACTCGCTGACTATTCAGGATGCCTCGGAGGTTGTTTTTGTGTTATCAGCGTCCACCAGCTTTAACGGATTTAATAAAAGCCCGGCCTATGACGGCGTCAATCCCAGACCCATCCTCGATCAGCGGTTCAAGGCCGTCGCGACGAAGCCGTATGCCGAGTTGTACAGAACGCACCTGGCCGATTACAAAAAGCTTTTCGATCGGGTCACTATTCAGCTGGCGGCCGAAACCGACCAATCGCAACTCCCGACCGACCAGCGTGTGGCGCGTTTTGCGAATGGTAAAGACCCGGCCTTTACGGCGCTTTACTTTCAATACGGACGTTACCTGATGATTGCCGGCTCGAGGCCGGGGGGGCAACCGCTTAACCTGCAAGGCATCTGGAACGATCTGATGGTGCCGCCCTGGAACGGAGGGTATACCATTAATATCAACGCCCAGATGAACTACTGGCCTGCCGAACTCACCAACTTGTCGGAATGTCAGGAACCGTTTTTCAAGGCGGTGAAGGAACTGGCGATCAATGGGCACGAAACGGCCCGGAACATGTATGGCAATGACGGCTGGGTGGCCCACCACAACATGGACATCTGGCGTCATGCCGAACCCGTCGATCTGTGCAACTGTTCGTTCTGGCCAATGGCGGCCGGGTGGCTGACGAGCCATTTCTGGGAGAAATATCTGTTCAGTGGCGATACCGGGTTTCTTCGGAAAGAGGCTTTTCCATTGCTCAAAGGAGCCGTTCAGTTCTACCAGGGCTGGCTGGTGAAAAATGAACAGGGTTATCTGGTAACGCCGGTGGGCCATTCGCCCGAACAGAATTTTCTATATGACGATCAGAAACAGGCTACCTTCAGCCCGGGCCCAACGATGGACATGGCCATTGTTCGGGAGTCGTTTTCCCGTTATCTGGAAGCGTGTAAAATACTGGGTGTTAACGATGACTTCACCGCTGGTGTAAAGCAGAGTCTGGGGCAGTTGCTTCCGTATCAGATCGGGAAATACGGTCAGTTGCAGGAGTGGCAGGACGATTTCGACGATGCCGACGTGCAGCACCGCCATTTTTCCCACCTGTACGCTATGCACCCCAGCAACCAGATCAATCTTCAGTCGACACCGGAGTTAGCCAGTGCAGCCAAACGCGTGATGGAACGCCGGGGCGATGGCGCAACGGGCTGGTCGATGGGCTGGAAAGTGAATGTCTGGGCGCGTTTGCAGGATGGCGACCACGCCTTAACACTGCTCACCAATTTATTTACGCTCGTTACAACCGAAAAGACGCACATGTCGGGTGGAGGTACGTACCCCAACCTGTTTTGCGCGCATCCGCCCTTTCAGATCGACGGCAATTTTGGGGCCACGGCGGGTATTGCCGAAATGTTGGTACAAAGTCATGCGGGCGAAATCCATTTACTTCCTGCTTTGCCCCAGGCCTGGCATACCGGTCGTGTGAAAGGGTTGAAAACGCGGGGAGGCTACACCGTCGATATGGAATGGAAGGATGGTAAATTGACCAAAGCAATTGTGCATTCAGCTCTTGGGGGTACCTGTCGCATTCGGACAAACGAGCGGACGACCGTGCAACCCGCTGGTAGTCCTGCCGCCGGAAACGGGAACCCCCTGTTCCGCTTTGTCGACGCCGGAACGCCGATCATTAAAGACAAAACGAAATTGGGGCAGATGCCTTTGGTAAAAGGGTTTACATTGGCTATTAAAACGGAGAAGGGGAAAGTGTATGAAATTCGATAGAACGCATGTCACATGGAGTGGTACTCCGTGCAGCCGCAGGCTAAGTGATAGCTCAAAATTAGTAGCTTATGGCTGCACGGAGTACCACTCCATGCGACAAGGCGCAACTACTAAAAAAATCACATACTATTTACTGTACTTAATCACTGCGCTTAGTCTAAACCAAGTCGCACAGGCCCAGAAGCAACCCGTCGACCTCGTCAATCCGCTGGTCGACGCGGCTAATTCGCGCTGGTTCTTTTTTAACTCCGCTTCGCGTCCGTTCGGTATGGTCAACCTGAGTCCCGATAACGGCGTCAATGCCGACTGGGGTGCGGGTTACCGCTATCATTTGGATAGCATCAAATGTTTTAGCCATATCCATGGCTGGCAATTGTCGGGCGTGCCGGTGATGCCTACGACCGGAGTGTTCAAAGGGCATCTGGGTTCGGATCAGTACGGGTCGCGGTTCTCGCATGAGAAAGAAATCGTAAAAGCAGGCTACCATAAAGTGGTGCTGGATGCCTACAACATCACGGCCGAACTGACGTCAACTACCCGTGTGGGGTTTCACAAATACACGTTTCCAGCCTCAGCCCAGAGCCACATTCTGTTCGACTTTTCTACGTTCTTAGGCCCGTCGGATACGCAGAAAGGGCATGTCAAGAAGGTCAGTAATCAGGAAATTGAAGGGTATGCCGTAATGGCTCCGACCATTCGTCGGCCTAAAACGCTGACCGTCTTCTTCGTTGCCGTGTTCGATAAACCGTTTGACTCTTTCAGAGGCTGGCGAAATGGCACCCTCCAAACGCCCGATGGCCTGATTGAGGGAGAGCGGACGGGCGCTTACATCACTTTCAAAACCAAAGCTGGCGAGGTTCGGAAGATGAAAGTGGCCATTTCGTACGTCAGCGAAGAGCAGGCCCGTATCAACCTCAACACTGAGCTGCCGCACTGGGATTTTGAGAAAACGGTGCAGGATAGTCGCTCCGACTGGAACAACTGGCTGAGCCGAATCGATATTCAGGGCGGTACAGACACCGAACGCAGCCGTTTTTATACCGACCTCTGGCACGCGTTGCAGGGCCGACGCATCATCTCCGACGTGAACGGAAAGTACAGCGATATGACCGGCCCCGAGCGCCGGATCAAACAGATTCCGCTGGATGCCAGTGGCAAACCGAAATTCAATCACCATAATTTCGATGCTATGTGGGGCGCACAGTGGTCGCTTAACACACTCTGGCATTTGGTTTATCCGGAAGTGACGGAGTCGTTCGTCAACTCCATGCTGCTCATGTACGACGATGGCGGCCTCATTCCGCGCGGTCCGGCGGGGGGCAACTATACTTTTGTCATGACGGGGGCCTCGTCAACGCCGTTCATTGTAAGTGCTTACCTGAAAGGCATCCGGGGTTTTGATCAGAACAAGGCCTACGAAGGGATGCGCAAGAACCATTTTCCCGGTGGCCTGATGAGCAAAGCCGGTTACGAACACAAGACCTTCAAAGGGGGTGGCATCGAGTTTTATATGGAGCGCGGGTATATCCCGCATCCGATGAGCACCACCCGCTATGGCTTTCACCAGGACGGCTCCACCCAAACGCTGGAATACGCCTATCAGGATTATACGCTGGCGCAGATGGCCAGGGCGCTCGGCAAAACCGATGATTACGGCCTGTTCATGAAGCGGGCGCAGAACTACAAAAACATCTATAACCCCGAAATAGGCTGGATGTGGAACCGCACCCTGGATGGCAAATGGGCCGAGCCGGTCGATATTCTGCGGTATGACAACGGCTGGGAAGAAGGAAACGCAGCTCAGTATACCTGGTTCGTGCCACACGATGTGCACGGGTTGATCAACCTCATGGGTGGTCGGGATGCGTTTACCAATAAGCTCAATGGCTCGTTCGAGAAGGCCCGGAAACATGATTTCGTGACGGGTAAAACCCACGCCAGCGAAACGGAGGAAGAACGACGCCGGATATTCATCAACTACGGCAACCAGCCCTGCATGCAAACGGCTTTTCTGTTCAACTATGCCGGATCGCCCTGGCTAACCCAATACTGGACGCGGCAGGTGGTCGAGAAAGTGTACAGCGGCCTCTCGCCCGATTACGGCTACAGTGGCGATGAAGACCAGGGATTGATGGGCAGCCTGTCGGTTTTGTTGAAGACAGGCCTGTTTTCTACCAATGGTGGTACCACGCCCGAGCCGTTCTACGAAATCACCAGCCCGATCTTTAACCGGATCACCATCAAACTGAATCCGAAATACTACAAGGGCAAACAGTTTGTGATCGACGCGCCGAACAACTCGGCACAGAACGTCTATATTCAGTCGGCTCAGTTGAACGGTCAACCCCTCGACCAACCGTGGATGCTGCACGAAACGGTCGTCAACGGCGGCACCCTGACACTGAAGATGGGTGATCAGCCGAACAAAAACTGGGGTAGTAAGCCCGAACGGGCACCGGTGTCCATGTCGATGGAGGCCGCACAACGATAAATGCTGACCCTTAACCAAATCCCTTGCTATGATCCGAAATTCAGTGAGCTGCTTTTTATTGCTGGTACTGATCGTTTGCTTCGCCGGATTTCAGGCAGATCCGCTGGAGGGAGCATGGTCTTATGCAATCAACTTAGACGAAAAACTATCCGGTACACTGACGTTGAGCCGGGTGAACGGATCGTATACCGGCGTCCTCTTTTCCTTCGAGCGGGGAGAGATACCGTTGCAGCAGCTGACCACCGACGGCAACAAACTGACCGGGCGTTTTAAACTGCGAAAAGATGAATATCAACTGGTGGCCGAGGTGGCGGGAGATAGTCTGACGGGCCGAGTTTCGTCTGGCGCAAAAGGGTTTACGCTGTTGGCGAAACGCATCATTGAACCCACACAGGCCTATAACCCTCCCCATGTCTCTTACATTCTGTCGGATAGTGAGCTGAGCGCGTTCGAACACGACATTGACCATGCGGGCCTGATTGAACGTATGGACCGGCAGGGATACATACGGGGCGAACGCATCTACAATGCCATTTGTGTCAACTGTCACGGTAATCCCGATATCGAGGGCTCTATCCCCCTGTCGCATAAGTTCTGGAAGCAGCCATTCAAGGCTGGTTACGATCCCTTTTCGATGTACCAGACCATTACCAAAGGGTATGGGTCGATGCCGCCCCAGATGACACTCACCCCGCAGGAAAAGTATGACGTGATTACCTACATTCGGGAGGGCTTTATCAAGGAAACGAATCCTGGTCAATACCACACTCCAACGCCCGGCTATCTCGCCAAACTGCCGAAGGGAACATCGAAGGGCCCGGCGGTAAAACCCTATCATCCCTGGTCGGATATGGACTACGGAAATTTCTTTATCAACACCTACGAGTTGGCTGATTCGGCAACGGGGCCAAAACGGTTTCATTCGCCGGGACGCCCTCCGTATGCCGACGAAGATTACCGGAAGAACAATTTTGCGTACAAAGGCATTGCCGTGCGGGTCGATACCGGCGCAGGTGGCGTAGCGGCCGGTAAAGCCTGGATGATCTTCGACCATGATCTGATGCGCGTGGCCGGTGGGTGGACGGGTAAAGGGTTTATTGATTGGGAAGGTATTCTGCTCAACGATAACCACGAAACTTACCCCCGAACCATCGGCCAGCTGCACATCGAAACGCCCGTTGGCCCCGGCTGGGCAAACCCCACTACCGGCTCGTTCGACGACCCTCGGTTTACGGCCCGTGACGGTCGCCAGTTTGGGCCATTACCTAAAACGTGGGCCAACTACAAAGGACTTTATCATTACGGAAATACGGTCATCATCGCCTACTCCGTTGGGCAGACGGCTATTCTGGAAAAGTTAGGGTTGGAGATGTTTGAGGGGCAGCCTGTATTTACCCGAACCCTGACCGTCAATCCGGGGCAGGAACTGCTGAAAACCAGAGTGGCGCGGGCCGGAACCAGGGTCACGGCCATTGGCAAAGGGGCATCGCTGAAAGAGGAGGACGGATATGTTGTTTTACGGATTTTGGCCACGGCGAAAACGACCATTAAGCTATTTATGACCCGGCCCGGCAGTAAATCCCTGAACTACTTTGCCGCCCATTCTCCCAAACCTGAATCGCTCGAATCGTACACCAAAGGCGGGAAGGCGCATTACCCCCAAACACTGTACACGACCATTACGCGGGGGAGAAACGACGGGTTGTTTGCGGTCGATCAACTGACGCCACCTTACGACAATCCGTGGCAGTCGCGGATGAAGCTCAGTGGTGTCGACTTTATGAAGAACCCGAATGTCGCTGTTTTATGCACCACTGATGGGGATGTATGGCGGGTTACAGGCCTGACCAATCCCAGCGGGCGTCTGGCCTGGAAACGCATCGCATCGGGGCTTTTTCAGCCGTTGGGTATCAAAGTGTTGACCGAAAAGATATACGTGACCTGCCGCGACCAACTGGTCCTGCTCCGGGATTTGAACGGCGATGGTGAAACCGATTTTTACGAAAGCTTCAACCACGACCACCAGGTAACCGACCACTTCCACGAATTCGCGATGGGTCTGCAAGCCGATAAGGAAGGCAACCTGTATTACGCTAAAAGTGGCCGTCATGCCCGCGAGGCCCTGATTCCTCAACACGGAACCCTGTTGAAAGTCAGTAAGGACGGGGCCACCACGCAGGTTATTGCCACCGGGTTCAGAGCCGCCAACGGCGTATGCATCAACCCCGACGGTAGTTTTATCGTGACCGACCAGCAGGGGTACTGGAACCCCATGAACCGCGTCAACTGGATTGACGGTAAGGGGAAATTTTACGGCAATATGTGGGGATACAACCCGCCCACCGACTCGACCAAAGCCGCTATGGAGCAGCCGCTGGTTTGGATTGACATGGAGTTTGACCGGTCGCCGTCGGAGCTTTTATGGGTCGACAGTAAAAAGTGGGGGCCGCTGAACGGTGGTCTGCTCAGCTTTTCGTACGGCTACGGAAAAATTCAGCTGGTGTTGCCCGAAGATGTCAATGGTCAGAAACAGGGTGGTGTGATCGACCTGCCGGGCGTTAAATTCCGCACCGGCATCATGCGCGGACGCTTCAACCCCGCCGATGGACAGTTATACGCCTGTGGCATGTCGGCCTGGGGCACCTCGCAAACCATTAAAGGGGGCGATTTCTACCGGCTTCGCTATACCGGAAAGCCCGTTTCGCTCCCCACTCGGCTGAGCGCCGAAGCGGATGGCGTGACGCTGACGTTTGCCAGCGAGCTAGCCGAAAAAAGCCTCCGGAATCCCGCCCGTTTCGAGGTGAAAAGCTGGGACATCCGAAGAAGCCGGAAGTATGGGTCGGACCGCTACAACACGCAGACGCTGACTATTGCCGACGTGAAACTCAGTCGGGATAAAAAGACCGTAAAGCTCATGCTTCCCGGCATAAAACCAACCGACGTCATGACGATTGCGTATTCAGTTACGGATGCGAAAGGGCACCCGTTTACCGGGAAAGTACAGAACACGATTCACCAGTTGCGAAAAGCCAACAACCAGCAGTACTTGAGCAAAAATTTATTAACCACAGAGGCACAAAGAGCACAGAGGTTCTAATGAGGTACAGTTTCCCCTGATCGGCCTCTGTGCTCTTTGTGCCTCTGTGGTTAAATGAAATCGCATAGACCCGTACCATGGTTACCCTATGACTCACGAGGTAACCCTGGCACGGGTCTATGCGAAAGCCGATTGGGAAAAGCCAACAATCAGTTTTTCGCTGGGGTCAGGTGATGGGCCAGCGGGCGATATGAATAGAGATGGTTTTTGTCATCCCGAGGAACGAGGGATCTTCGGATAAGGCTGTTTTTTTATAAGTTATCCGAAGATCCCTCGTTCCTCGGGATGACAAAAAGGAGCATAATTAACTTTTTAGATCAGTCATAATTCACGTCAACTATCGTGAGAATTATGGAAAAGTGCGAATATAAGATGATTCAGTTCCGGCCACTAGGTAGAATACTTTTATTGCTAGTCCTGCTCGCCATTACGAGCAGTAAATGGGCGGTTGGGCAGTCGGTTAAACGCCCGAATATTCTGTTCATTCTGGCCGATGACATGGGCTTTTCGGATATTGGCTGTTACGGGGGCGAGGTCAGCACACCGAACATCGATAAACTGGCGGCTGGCGGTATTAAGCTGCGCAGTTTTTATAACAACGCCCGGTGCTGCCCCACCCGCGCGTCGCTGCTGACGGGGCAGTATCCGCATACCGTCGGTATGGGGCTGATGGTCACCATGCCCAACGCGGCCATTCAGCCCGGTAGTTACCAGGGTTTTCTGGATGCGCGCTACCCGACCATTGCCGAGCGACTGAAAGAAACAGGCTATAGTACCTACATGCTCGGCAAGTGGCACGTGGGTGAACGCCCGGAACACTGGCCCCTGAAACGCGGTTTCGATCATTATTTCGGCCTGATCTCCGGCGCGTCCAGCTATTACGAAATCGTTCCCGCCGAGAAAGGCAAGCGGTTCATTGTTGAAGACGATACCGAGTTTACGCCCCCCGCCGACGGTTTTTACATGACCGACGCCTTCACGGATTATGCCGTTCGGTATCTCAACCAGCAGAAGCAGGTTCAGGCCGATAAGCCCTTTTTTATGTACCTGGCCTATACGGCGCCCCACTTCCCGCTACACGCCTACGAAACGGATATTGCCAAGTATGAAAAGCTGTACGCGCAGGGGTGGGATGTGACCCGCACCCGGCGCTACCAGAAAATGGTCAAGCTCGGGCTGATTGACAAACGGTACCAACTGACCCCGCGCCCTGCCGACGTACCCGCCTGGCATTCAGTGACCGAAAAAAAGGACTGGATTCGTAAAATGGCCGTATATGCCGCCATGATCGACCGGATGGATCAGAATATTGGTCGGCTCATCAAAACGCTGAAAGCGAATGGCCAGTACGACAATACGCTCATCGTATTTATGTCGGACAATGGGAGCTCCAACGAAAACGTGGAGGGGCGCAAACTCAACGACCCCACCAAAAAGATCGGGGAACGGGGTTCTTATGTGACGTATGACACACCCTGGGCCAACGTGTCGGTTACGCCGTTTCGGAAATACAAACGGTTTCTGCACGAGGGCGGTATGATCACGCCCTGCCTTATGCAATGGCCGCGCGGCATTCGTCCGCAGGCTGGCTTTGTGGAAGGCATTGGCCACGTTATGGATTTGCTGCCCACCAGCCTTGAACTGGCGGGGGCTGCTGATGAGGCATTGCCCGGCAAAAGTTTGTCGGGCCTGTGGACTCGTCAAAAAGCCGAACCACGCACCTATTGCTGGGAGCATGAAGGCAACAAAGCCATCCGAAAAGCCGACTGGAAGCTGGTAAAAGACACCGAAGATGCGGATTGGGAACTGTACAATATCAAAGCTGACCCCTGCGAAACCAATAATCTCGCCCAGAAACAACCTCAACGCGTTGCCAGCCTTCGGGCCGAGTACGACAACTGGGCGCAACGGGTAGGCGTTCGCGAACCATTGGCGGGGAAACCGGAATAGTAAGGTTTCGCGCTCCGCTAACCGATTCAATCAGAACAAATAAGTGTTCAGTAAATACGTTATTTTAACCGGTGTCTTTCGGCTATGCGGTGTGTAGCGACACAAAAACATCGGTACCTTTACAGATTAATTCAACCCGATATTCGGCACCACAGCATGGTGGTGGGCAGTATATTTCCAGACAATACATTAAAAAAATGTCAATAGACATGGCTACCAAAAGACCGGTCAAACTAGTAATTGGTTCCCTCTTCGTGCTCTCAACGTTCATTGCAGGATTCCAGAAAATAAATGTTGAAGAACCCCGGATTTCACTCGACAGCTATGTGGTTGAAGAAGGCTTCAAGCTGAAGCTGATTGCGTCAGAATCTCTCCTGAAAGCCCCCGTCAGCCTGGATTTTGATGATAAAGGTCGAATGTGGGTGGTCGAGATGATTGGCTACATGCCCAACCTCGAAGGTATCGGTGAAGAAGACCCAACGGGCCGGATTACTATTCTGGAAGACAGGGATAAAGATGGCGTCGCCGATCACGCAAAGGTATTTTTGGATAAGCTCGTGCTGCCCCGAGCTCTGGCGCATGTATATGGCGGACTGTTGTACATAGATGGCCCCAGCCTTTGGTTTGTCGAGATAAAAAATGATAAGCCCGGCAAAAAAACGCTGGTCGACCCGGTTTATGCAGAGGGCGGCAACGTGGAGCATTCGTCCAACGGACTGATGATGAACATCGACAACTGGATCTACAACGCCAACTACAACTTCCGCTATCAGCTGAAAAGTGGCAAATGGCTGAAAGAACCCACCACCGACCGGGGGCAGTGGGGTATCACGAGAGACAACTTCGGACGGCTTTATTACAACAACAACTCTACCAATTTACAGGGTGATTTTGTGCTGCCTAATAAAGTAATCCGAAACAAATACTTCAGGCCCGCCCTCTCGGAGCACCAGCGGCTGGCTAGCAATCGGGTATATCCCATCCATCAAACGTCCGTCAACCGTGGGTATCAGTCTGGCGTTCTGGACGAAAAAGGGTTTTTGAAAGAAGTGACGGCGGCCTGCGGGCCCTTAGTGTATCGGGGTGGGGCTTTCCCGGACGCGTATAATCAGAATGCATTCGTCTGCGTGCCCGAGGCCAACCTGATCAAGCGGAATATTCTGCATTTTGAGGGTAATAAAACCACGGCCAGTCAGGCGACGGAAGGCAAAGAATTTATTGCGTCGACTGACGAAGGTTTTCGTCCGGTGAACCTGTTTACGGGTCCCGATGGGGCCATGTATGTGGTTGACATGCACAGAGGCATCATTCAGCACAAAGCGTACATCTCCCAATACCTCACCGAACAGCTTGCCGGTAAAAAACTGGATACGCTGCAAAATGCGGGGCGCATCCTGAAAATAACCAGCACCGTCACCAAGCCAAACCCCGCCCCCGACCTGAGCAAGGCGACGGCGAGCCAACTGGTCGGCTTCCTGAGCAACCCGAACGGCTGGTTGCGAGACCGCGCTCAGCAACTGCTGATTCAAAAGAAAGACCTCTCGGTGGTTGGGCCGTTAACCCGTTTAACCAAAGCGGACAACCCCTTTTCAACGGCCATTCATGCCCTGTATGTGCTGGATGGGTTGAATGCGCTAACGTTTGCAACGCTGAGCGACATTGTCAGCCAATCGAAACAGCCCGAAACCATAGCCCACGCGCTGGGCCTTATGGAGCGATTTGCCGCCCCGCAGCAAGTGGCGAACATGAAGGCGATCAGCACGCAGCTAATGGCCCGGAATAATGAAACGATAGACCTCTATCTGGCGATGTCGCTCAATGGCTGGCTCAACGTATCGGAGGCTACGTTTATGCCCGTTCTCTCGGCACTGGATAAAAAATATGCCGACCAGAAACTAGTTCAGGAGGCTCTTGTCAGCGGCCTTGCCGGTAAAGAAGAGCATTATCTGGCGGCTGCGGACCCCAGCGCGTTGCTGAAAAAGAATCTGGTCGCCACCATAGACAAGCGGCAGAAGAACGAGATGAACTCGATTTTTGTGGTCCAGAAAAACGAGGTCGATAACCGCACAAAAGGCCTGAAACTGTTCCGAACCATTTGCGCGACCTGCCACGGTGCCGACGGGAAAGGCATTCAGGATCTGGCCCCGCCCCTCAAAGGCTCGGAATATATCGACGGGTCGATGAAGCGGCTGGCGGCCATCATTCTCCACGGCGTCAGCGGACCGATTCACGTGAACGGCAAACTCTACCAGCTGAACAACGAAATGCCCGCCCTGCTCAATAACAAGGACATCAGCGATCAGGACATTGTCGACATTATTCAATACACTCAAAACGCCCTGGCGAAAGAAGGGAAACGGGTTTCGACGGCAGATGTTAAGAAAATGAGAGAGAAAAAACCGGCAGGAAGTGGGGTATTGACCGAGAAGCAATTGCTGGAAGATGACTTTGATAAGTAAGTAGTTTGGGGCTATGGCTTAGTGTACAACAGCCATAAACGGCTTAATCTCTTTATACCATGCCCGCCCAAACGCTCTTCAAACTCCTCATCCGCTCGTTTCTCCTGACGCTGGGCATGCTCGTTATCTGGTGGGGGCTCGATTCGTTTTTCAGTGGGGCGGTCTGGGCCGGCATGGTGGTCAGCAAATCGGCGCTGGTGGTCGAATACTGCGAATTCAATAACGTAGCGCGGTTCTTTCACCAGCCCATGAATACGTATTCCAATCTGGCCTATTTCTACTTTGGGGTACTGATCGCACAAATCGCTTACGACGACTATAAAAACGAGGGCATCAAGCGGCAAAACCGGCTGGAAGCCTTTCCGCAGTTATCGGCCCTGATGGGCATTTGCTTCATTTATCTGAGCTTCGGGAGTGCCTTTTTTCACGCGTCACTGACGTGGATAGGCCAGCGGGTCGACATGAACGGCACGTACGGAATTACGCTCGTACTGGTCAGTATCGCGCTTTATCATGTGTTGCATAAAATTAGATTTACGCAACCCGTTAAAAACGTCTGGGTCATTGCTTTAGTCATTGTTATACTCCTGTTTTTGAAAATTGCCCTACTGATTTCCAGCAGTGTTTTGTTGCCTTCGCTAATTCTGGCCCTGCTGGCAGGCATTGCGGTAAATTATCTCCAATTCAGGAAAAAACGCTCTATTCTGTTAGCCGTTGCCAGCCTGGTGCTCATGGTGGTTGCCGTTCGATTTCGCACGCTGGATGTGCAGAAAATAGGCTGCGACCCGCATTCACTGATTCAGGGGCATTCCATCTGGCATTTACTGACGGCGCTGAGCAGCGTTTGCAGTTATTCGTTCTTTCGATTTGCTAAAACCTAGACCAAAATACTCGTTAGCATGAAGCGTAACCGATTAATGATTGGCACGATGGCTTTATCCGCGTTTATCTATGCGTGTAAAGTGCAGATGGCAACGAACACGCCAGCCGGTAGCTCCGCTTCGGTGGCGGCTGCTCCTGCCGTCGATAAAGATACCACACTGCCGCTGGCTCCGTTTTCTATCACGCCCTTAACGCCCGAGCAAAGCCAGCAGGCGTTTGTGCTGCCCCCCGGTTACCATATGGAACTGGTGGCCAGCGAGCCGATGATTACCGAACCCGTTGCTATTGCCTGGGACGGCAACGCCCGTATGTATGTGGCCCAGATGGAGACCTATACGCAGGACGCCGACGGCACCGGCACAAAGGATAAAAAAAGCCGGGTAATGCTCCTGGAAGATACCAACAACGACGGCAAAATGGACAAGAGTACGGTGTTCATTAAAGACCTGATGCTGCCGCGTATGATCCTGTGTGTCAATCATGAACTGATTGTCAATGAAACGGATACGTATGATATGTTCAGCTATAAAGACACCAATGGTGATGGCGTGGCGGATGAGAAACGCGCCGTATACACGGTGGGTAAAGTAGCGCCCGGCAACCTCGAACACCAGCGTAGCGGTCTGGTCTGGAACCTCGATAATTACATCTACCAGACGGTTGACCCTATTCGTTTTCGGTATGTGGGCGGGATGCTCAAACCCGACTCCCTGCACAGCGGCTCCAACGGCCAGTGGGGACTGACGCACGACAACTACGGTCGGTTGTTCTACAGCCGGGGCGGGGGCGAAAACGCCGGTTCGGGCTTTCAGATCAATCCGAAATACGGAGCGCTGGAGTTTGCCGATGCCTACAATGAAGAAACCTTTAGCCCCGTCTGGTCGCGCATTTCCAATCCCGAAGTGCAGGGCGGCCCGCCGAGATTACGTCCTGATAGCACCCTGAATCACTTTACGTCGGGGAATGGCCAGTCTATTTTCCGGGGCGACCGCCTGCCCGCCGATCTGGTGGGCGACTATTTGATCAACGAACCCGTCGCGCGCATCATCCGCCGGGCCAAGGTTGTGAACCGGGAAGGCAAGACCTACCTGGAAAACGTGTATAAGCACAAGGAATTCATCGCCAGCACCGACTTCTTCTTCCGGCCCGTCAACACCTACACCGGTCCGGATGGCCTGCTGTATATCATCGACATGAACCGGGGTATTATTCAGGAATCCAACTGGACGAAGAAAGGGACGTTCCTGCGGAATAAAATCGACCAGTACGACCTGGCGAAAGTGAACCAGCGGGGCCGTATCTGGCGTCTGGTACACGATGGCTACACGCCCGGTCCGAAACCTCACATGCTCGATGTGCCAGCGGCCGATTTGGTCAAGTACCTGGATCATGCCAACGGCTGGTGGCGGGATAATGCCCAGAAACAGATCGTACTCCTCGGCGATAAATCGGTTGTTCCGACGCTGAAACAGATGGCTGGTGGCCAGAAAGGGGCTTCGGCTTTGGGACGTCTGCACGCCTTGTGGACGCTGGAAGGCCTGGACGCTATTGACAAAGACCTGCTCTACACAGCGCTGAAAGACACCGATGCGCAAATGCGACGGGCAGCTGTCTGGATCAGCGAACGCTATCTCAAACAGAATGACAGCGACATGATTGCCCGTGTAGGCGGTCTGGCAAACGATGAAAATTACGACGTAAAAACCCAGTTGATCTTGTCGCTTGGGGCCAACAAAAATGAGCAGGCCCGGCAACTGGTTCAGGATATTCTGGCCCGGAATTCGGGCAACGAAATGCTGGCCCGCGCCAAAAACAGCATCGACCGCAACGAAGATGCCAAGGTATATGGTATGAAACTGGGGGCGTTTACGGCAGCCGATCGGAAGTTGATCGTGAGTGGCGGTGAAATCTACAAAGGCATGTGTTCGCCCTGCCACGGGGGCGATGGCAACGGCTTGCCTACGAATGCAGCACCGGCCTTGCGGGGCGCCAAACACGTGAATAACGACCGTGATTACGCCATTCGGATTCTGCTGCACGGCCTGAAAGGCCCGATTGAAGGGAAAGAGTACCCCAGCGAAATGGCGTCTATGAAAGACAACACCGACGAGTGGATTGCCTCTGTTGCCAGCTATATCCGCTACGAATTTGTCGGCACATCGACCCGCGCCATAAAAGGTCGCCAATCGGCCGTAGTACAGCCCGAGGAGGTGAAAAAAGTACGGGAAGCCTACGCATCATCGCGCGGAGCCTGGACAATTGACGAACTCGAAAAACAACTCCTGCCCACAACGACGCTAAAGTAGTGTTGGTGTAGTCATTCCCCCAGCCTCTCCCCTTGAAAAAAGGAGAGACGGTTGGCCGCTGCCGGGCTCAGTAACGACGTACCCTTGTCCTGGCCCCTCCTCTTTTTTTAGGGGAGGGGTTGGGGTGGGGTGAAACGACCTAAAAACAACTGTACTCCTCCCCAAACCCCTTTTTCGCTGCACACATGAAAGAAGACAACACCATTAACCGCCGGGATTTCGTTGGGAAAGCCGCCACCGCTGTGGCTGGGTTTATGATCGTTCCCCGCTTTGTACTGGGCGGCAAGCGGCCCGACGGGACTAAATATCTGGCCCCGAGCGATGTCATCTCACTGGGTTTCATCGGTACCGGTAAGCAGGGCAAAGGGCTGATGTCGTCGTTTCTGGGCACGAACGAAGCCCGTATCGTCGCCATTAGTGAAGTGTATAAAGCCAAAGCGCAACAGGGTCTGGATCGAATCAAAGCGCACTACGAAAAGAACCCACAGTCAGGTAAGTATGCCGATGTTCCGGTGTATACTGATTTTCGGGAGTTGCTCGCCCGGAAAGACATAGATGCCGTGGTCATTGCCACCCCCGACCACTGGCACGCGGCTATGGCCGTTCGGGCGGCTCAGGCCGGTAAAGATATTTACTGCGAAAAACCGCTGGCCCTGACCGTGAAAGAAGGGCGGGCGATGGTCGACGCGGCCCGCAAATACAATCGCGTATTCCAGACGGGGAGCATGCAGCGGTCATGGCCCGAATTTCGACAAACAGCCGAATTGATTCGTAATGGCTATATCGGCGAGGTGAAAACCATTAAAGTAAATGTCGGCCCTCCACCAACGGCCTACGACCTGCCCGCCGAACTGGTTCCCGAAGGATTGGATTGGGAGGCTTGGTTAGGCCCCAATCAGCCGGTAGCCTTTAATTCGGAATTGGCACCTCCAATCTCTAAAGATGTATTCCCCAACTGGCGTAACTACCGGGAGTTCGGTGGGGGCATGGTGACCGACTGGGGCGCGCATATGTTCGACATTGTGCAGTGGGCGCTGGATATGGACAACAGCGGGCCGGTAGAGGTGATCGCGCCCGATGGCAAAGAGCACCCGTTTCTGACGTATAAATACGACAATGGCATTGTGATGACCCACGAAAAATGGGATTGGAACAACGCCATCCACTTCGTGGGGACGGAGGGCGAAATTAAAGTGCAGCGGAGGAAGATCGAAACGACACCAGCCTCGCTGGCTACGAAGGAGATCGGGGAGACAGAAAAACATGTGTATAGGAGCGACAACCACTACAAGGATTTTCTGGATGCCATGCGTAAGCGCAGCAAACCCATCTGCGACGTTGAGGTAGGCCACCGCACGGCGTCGGTTTGTAACATCGGCAACATTGCGTACCGGCTCAATCGCTCGCTGCAGTGGAATCCAAAGAAAGAGCAGTTTAAAAACGACACCGAAGCCAATGCCCTCCTCGGTCGCCCCATGAAAAACCAGTGGGGTATCAAGATTTAATCAAGTAAAGCGGCTGGGTAGCCGCTTTACTGCATCCCTGGTCTTTGAGAATAACATAGCTGCCAGGTTAAGCTTATGGTGGGGTCAGTTTCTTAAAACTGACCGGCGAGGTGTCTCAAAACCTCGTTTTGTTGACAGCCTGACACGGTAGGTTTTAAGAAACCCGCCGTGTCAGTTTCTCAAAACTGACAGCACTACACAGGTCGGCACTATTTAAACCGTTGCACCTTCTTTCAGCCGCTCGGCGTTTTTGGCGATGCGAAGTTATTGTATCCTCACAGGCCACTCTTAATTTACCTGTTGACCGAGGGTTGTGTTAAGTACAACGAATAACCACCGCGCGGGCGGCCCCGCCCGTTGTACTACAACCTGCCAGATGTCAAAAACAAAGTCTTTTATGGCCGGATTTACTAAATGGAGTGTCATCACGGGCATCGTCGGCTGTGTGCTGATTTGTGTCGGCATGGCGATGAGACCTGCTACCCCACAACCGCCCAACATCGTGTACATACTGGCCGATGACCTGGGGTATGGCGACGTGTCAGCCTACAATCCAACGGGGAAGATTGCCACGCCGAATATTGACAGGCTGGCTGCGCAGGGAATGCGCTTTACGGATGCGCATTCGCCGTCGGGTGTGTGCACGCCTACCCGGTACTCCCTGCTGACGGGCCGTTATCCGTGGCGGAGTCGCTTACCCGTAGGCGTCTTGCGCGGCTACAGCCGGACGCTGATCGAAGCGGATCGCCCGACGGTGGCCTCGTTGCTGAAACGGAATGGATACCAAACGGCGGTCATCGGCAAATGGCATCTGGGCTTCGACTGGGTTCCGAAAAAAGGCAGCGAGTCGTTGCTGGCATCGGCGGAGTATGGTATCCAGTCGGAGATGGACCCGGCGGTGATCGATTTCTCGCAGAATCCGGTGCAGGGGCCTAACACAATAGGGTTCGATTACTCGTATGTGCTGCCCGCTTCGCTCGATATGCCGCCCTACTGTTACCTGGAAAATCATAAACTGACCGAGTTACCTACTGGTTACACCAAAGGCAACAAAATAGAGTCGGGTTACGCGGGTCCTTTCTGGCGCGAAGGCAGCATGGCTCCCTCCTTCGATTTTCATGGCGTGCTACCCCGATTTGTTGAGAAAGCGGTTGGTTTCCTGAGCCGACAAACCGCCCAAAAGCCATTCTTTCTGTATTTGCCGCTGGCGGCCCCACACACGCCCTGGATGCCAACCAAAGGCTATGCGGGGAAATCGAAAGCGGGCGAGTACGGCGATTTTGTGCAGCAGGTCGATGCGGCAGTGGGGGAGGTATTGACAGCTCTCGAAAAAACGGGATTGGCCGGTAATACACTCGTTGTTTTTACCAGTGATAACGGGCCGTACTGGCGGGATGACTATGTGAAGCGTTACGACCACCGAGCCGCTGGCGGGTTCAGGGGTATGAAAGGCGATGCGTTCGAAGGAGGCCACCGCATTCCGTTTATCGTTCGCTGGCCCGGTACCGTAAAAGCCGGAACGGTGAGCCAGGCTACCACAACGCTGGCGAATCTGACGGCGACGTGCCGGGAGATTCTGGGCATGGCAAATCCGAATACAGACGATAGTTACAGCATCCTGTCGGTGCTTTCGGGGAAGACAAACGATGTGCTGAACCAGCCAGCCGTCGTGCATAGTTCGTCAATCGGTTTCTTTGCCATTCGGAAAGGGGATTGGAAGTTGATTGAAGGACTTGGCTCGGGTGGATTTACGGAGCCTAAAGAAATAAAGCCTAAAGCGGGCGAGCCGGTTGGGCAGTTGTACAACCTCGCCACCGATCAACTGGAAACCACCAACGTGTATCAGCAACATCCCGAAAAAGTAAAGGAGCTAACGGATTTGCTGACGAAAATTAAAGGGGAGCATTGAGGTAAAACCAATTACCGGAAACGACAGGGGCGGCAAAATACTCTTTTGCCGCCCCTGTTATGTTTCAAAGAATGAAGACACGATCTACACCGTAGCGCCCTCTTTCAACCGTTCAGCATTTTCAGCGATGCGGAGTTGCTCGATGAATTCACCGATGCCGCCGTCCATAACGGCAGGCAGGTTATATACTGTCAGGCCGATGCGGTGGTCCGTTACGCGGCTTTGGGGATAGTTGTACGTTCTGATCTTATCGGAACGGTCGCCACTGCCCACCATCGTCTTGCGCTGGGATGCGATGGCGTCGTTGTGTTTCTGCAACTCGATTTCGTAGAGTCGTGACCGCAATACCGTCAGGGCTTTGTCGAAGTTCTTGAGCTGCGAACGTTCGTCCTGGCACTGCACCACCAGTCCCGTCGGGATGTGCGTTAACCGCACGGCCGAATAGGTGGTGTTTACCGACTGACCACCCGCTCCCGACGAACAGAAGGTATCCTTGCGAATGTCGTTCATGTTGATCTCAACGTCCACCTCTTCGGCTTCGGGCAGCACGGCTACGCTGGCGGCCGAGGTATGAATCCGGCCCTGGGTTTCGGTAGCCGGTACGCGCTGTACCCGGTGAACTCCCGACTCGAACTTCAGTTTACCATACACGTCTTCCCCCTCGATCTCGGTGATTATTTCTTTATATCCGCCGGATGTGCCTTCGGTAAAATCGACCAGCGACATACGCCAGCCCATTTTTTCACAGAACCGCTGGTACATGCGGAAAATATCGCCCGCAAAAATAGCCGCTTCGTCGCCCCCGGTGCCGCCCCGAATTTCGAGAATGACGTTTTTGCTGTCATTTGGGTCTTTCGGCATCAGCATTTCCTTGAGGGTTTCCTCCAGGGTATCCCGGCGCGGTACCAGTTCATCCAGTTCACCTTTAGCCATTTCCCGAAAATCTTCGTCCTTTTCGGTCGCGATGATTTTCTTTGCATTATCGATCTCTTCGAGCAGTTGCTGGTACGCCTGGTACTGCACGACGATTTTTTCCAAATCCTTGTATTCCTTGCTCAACTTCATGAACCGCTTCTGGTCCGAAACAGCTTCGGGCTGCACAATTTGTTGAGCTACTTCGTTGAAGCGTTCTCGGATGGCTTCTAACTGGTCAAGCATATATGTATAACTTTTTTTGTTATTCGCACGAATAACAAGAGCGAGTATCTAAATAATAAAGACAAAATTACGAAAATACTGTGGTTCGGCACGCAGGCAGTTTAGCTTTGTCTTTATCAAGTGCAACCAAGCTGCAAGCCGAATCGTTTTCCAGGCAAATGACCAAACTCTATTTCAGTAAGTTTCTGTGTATGATACGCTCCATCATCATTTCCAGTTTGCTAATCACGCTTTCCATAGCCTGTAACCCCGAGCGGGTTCGCTACACCAGTGAGTTGAAGCAGGAAATGGCCGACTCGAAAATTAAGCGGATCACCAATGCCGATCTCGTAGAAACGGTCGATGACCTGGGCGGTAAGGTGACGGCCGTACTGGAAAAAGAACTCACGACCCAGCTTCAGAAAACAACCGACCCCGCCGAGCGCACTAAGCTGTGCCAGTTACAGAACCTGCCCCGTACCAAAGCAATTGCCGAACGCTATGCTCTGGATATACGCCTGTTGGGCGAGGCCGACATCCAGAATAAGGCCCTGAATGCCAAGGAGCGGGAAATTCTGGACGCCTATTTGTACAGCGTCAAACAGAAACAGTTGCCTATTTCCAACATCCAGAAAATTACGGATACCACCTACGTCTATAACAAGCCTGTTCCACTTAGCAGCCCCATTTGTGATATTTGCTTCGGTAAGCAGGAAACGCCTTTCGCCGTCTGGCACCTGGGTTTCAACAAACGGGAGGTCGTCCGCCGGATGAGTGCGTCGGTCAAGAAGAAGAAATCATAGGGCTTTGGCTGTCTGGCGCTGGCGCGAGTATTCACTCGTGCCTCTAATTAAGCCAGCATTCGCTGGCAGTTATGTACATTATTAGTGCCAGCGAATGCTGGCTTAATTAGAGGCACGAGTGAATACTCGCGCCAGCTGCGCCAGCCGCCGTCTTATCAATAGCATCTACCCATTCAATCAACTGTTTTGCGGTCTCTTCCGGGTTATCCTCGGCCGTTTCAATCGTTTGAATGGTAGACGGGTCGCGGTGGGAAAGGCCGTGCAGGTAGGCTTTGTCGTAGTAGTCGAGGGTCAAGTCGGCAACGGTGGCATAATCGTGGTTAGCCAGTGCATCCAGTGCGTCCTGGGTGACTTTACCACCCAGTCTTTTGCGGATTCGTTCGGTAGCTTCAACGAGTAAGTTATGGTCAATGTTGGCATATTCGGTGACTAGACGGGTGACCCGTTTGGTCTTGGGTAAGTCGATAAACGCGACAGGAGCGGCCCGCATCTGCTGCCAGAGGGCCATTGGGATAAAGCACGAACCGATATTCCGGCTCTCGTCTTCGAGCCAGATCCGCCGACTGGTATCCAAGGTCAAGAGTGTCTGAAAAATCAGGTTTTCGAACTGCTCGGAAGCCGGTTGAGGCCGTTGCCCGATGGCTCCATACGACGACCCTTTATGATTGGCGAGCCCTTCCAGGTCGATGATCTGTTCACCCTGACGAGCCAGCTCTTTCAGAATGTCCGTTTTGCCACTCCCCGTTTTGCCACCCAGAATAATCAGCTTCAGGGGTTGCACAAACGAGTCGAGTACGGCATTGCGGTAGGCTTTGTAGCCACCCACCAGCGTCGAAGCGGTCAGCCCGGCGGTGTCGAGCAGCCAGGCAAACGAGCCGCTGCGCATACCGCCCCGCCAGCAATGAACCAGTACCTCCTTGTTTTGGGGGTTCAGCTTTTTCGACAGCTTGACAAAGTCGGCCAACTTGGGTCCAACCATACTGAGGCCCATCAGCACAGCCGCATCTTTGCCCGCATTTTTGTATTTGGTGCCCACCTGTGCCCGTTCATCATTGTCGAATAGCGGAATACTCACCGCCCCCGGAATGTGCGCATGGTCATACTCCCCCGGCGACCGGACGTCAATGACCGGCAGGCTACGTGCCTTGCTTAAAAACTCTTCGACGGATAGTTTGTGGACCATGTCTGAACCAGGATTTATTTGATTTTTTTGATGGGCTATGATTTCGCTAAGCAACTGTTCAGGCTTTTTGTATCGGTAAACTGTTTAAACTTTTGTTGCAATGTTAGATTCATCATTCTAGGAAAAAACGCCTATTGCCTACGCATTCATAAAAGTTTAAACGGCCCCTGAATGAATCAAAGTTGCCTACTTTTAAATCATAATCCCGCATTCAAATCACAGTCTGTCAAATTAATCAGCTAAATCCCGGTTCAGACAACGTAAATACATCTGAATTGTGTTCTCCAGTCCAAAGTAAAGGGCGTCGCAGATTAGGGCGTGACCGATGGACACTTCCTCCAGTCCGGGTACCTGCTCATCAAAGAAGCGCAGGTTTTCCAGACTCAGGTCATGGCCCGCGTTTAGGCCCAGGCCCAGCTCATTGGCGCGTTGAGCCGCCCGAACAAACGGTGCCACGGCGGCTTCCCGGTTTTCGGCGTAGTGGGCCGCGTAGGGTTCCGTATATAACTCAATCCGGTCGGTACCCACCGCTTTGGCCCCTTCGACCATGCGCTCATCAGCATCGACGAAAATAGACACGCGAATGCCATCGGCTTTGAACATATCGACCAGATACCTAAGGTGATCGGCATGGCGGATGGTATCCCAACCGGCGTTGGAGGTAATGGCATCGACCGCATCGGGAACGAGCGTTACCTGGGCGGGCTTCACTCGTTTCACCAGTTCGATGAACCGCTCGTCGGGGTTACCTTCAATGTTAAATTCCGTCGTGACGACCTCGTGCAAATCCAGCACATCCTGATAGCGGATATGCCGTTCGTCGGGGCGGGGGTGAACCGTAATTCCCTGCGCACCGAATCGTTCGCAATCGAGGGCGACCTTCACCAGATCGGGGTTGTTGCCACCGCGTGCGTTACGGATGGTCGCAATTTTGTTGATGTTAACGCTTAAACGTGTCATTTTTCAATGAGCGAGAGAGTAAAAGAACGAAAGAGCGAACCGGAACGCCGGAGCGCAGTGAATAACGTTGTCTGACTTCGTAACTTTGCCGAAACAGTGAAGGTTCATTGGTTTTTTACCACTCTTTCGCTCATTCACTCTTTCGCTCTTTACATTATGTCTTTAAAACAACAAATTGACGCCGATATAAAGCAGGCTATGCTGGCCAAAGATCAGGATAAGCTTCGTGCCTTGCGTGCCGTAAAATCCATGATTCTGCTCGAAGAAACCAAAGAAGGGCAGTCCGGCGACCTGAAGCCTGAGGATGAAACCAAAATTCTGACCAAAGCTGTAAAGCAGCGGAAAGATTCGGCGGACATCTACCGGCAGCAAAACCGCGCCGACTTACTGGCCGTTGAAGAAGCTGAAATCGCCGTTATCGAACAATATCTGCCCAAGCAGCTTTCGGAAGATGAACTGAAGGCGAAACTTCAGGCCATCATGACCCGCCTGGGCGCATCGGTACCCTCCGATCTGGGTAAAGTAATGGGCGTCGCGTCCAAAGAACTCGCCGGGCAAGCCGATGGGAAAGCCATTTCGGCGATGGTAAGACAACTTCTTAACTAAAGAGCGAAAGAGTGAAAGAGTGAAAGAGCGAATAGAGTCGCTAATTACTCAATCGCTCTTTCGCTCATTCACTCTTTCGCTCTTTGAATACGCTCGATTTACTCATGCTCATTCCCCTGGCCTGGGGGATTTTTAACGGATACCGCAAAGGTCTGCTCGT
The DNA here is from genome assembly GCF_054782495.1 of Spirosoma aerophilum. NCBI lineage: Bacteria > Pseudomonadati > Bacteroidota > Cytophagia > Cytophagales > Cytophagaceae > Spirosoma > Spirosoma aerophilum. The sequence continues at coordinate 514,779 of NZ_BAAGSJ010000017.1, forward strand.
GGAGATCGTGGCGATTATCGCGTTTGTGGTGGCTATGATTGTCGGGTTTAAATTTCTGGCGTTTGGCATTGACCTGCTTAGTCCATACATCAGCCGCGAACTGGCCCGGAAAATCCTGCCTTGGCTGGGTTTCTCCGTCATCTTTTTTCCGACGGTCATCATGATCAACCAGATGGGATTTGCCATCCGACGGTCGTTAAAGTACTCCATATTAGGCACATTCGATAGTGTGGCCGGGGCCACCGTTGGTCTTTTTACGTGGGTTTTTGGAATTAGTGTTATCCTTTGGTTGTTCAGTTATATGGGCGTGAAAATGCCCGCCCGCCAAACAGAAACCGCCTTTTTATACCCATATATCCGGCCCATTGCGCCTAAAGTGATGGACAAAGCCGCTGTTTGGGTGCCCAAAGGACTGGAAGAGGGGAAGAAATGGCGAGCTGAAAATATAAAGAGCGATAGAGTAAAAGAATGAAAGAGCGGCTGGCGCGGTTCTTTGCGCTCTATCACTCTTTCGTTCTTTCGCTCTTTAAAAATATGAAACAAGATATTCGTAAACTGACGGCGGTTCAGTTAAAAGACTGGTTTACTAAAAACGGCGAACAGGGTTTTCGGGCCAAGCAGGTGCATGAATGGCTCTGGAAAAAATCGGCGTCGTCGTTCGAACAGATGACAAACCTGTCGCTGTCGACGCGTGAGGTGCTGAACGCTAATTTCGAAATTCGTCCGTTAACCGTCGATCAGCAGCAGAAAAGCAACGATGGCACGATCAAGTCGTCATTCAAGCTGTTTGACGGTAATCTGGTTGAGGGTGTTTTGATTCCGGCTTTGCGCAATGATGACTTAGATAGAATGACCGCCTGTGTATCGAGTCAGGTAGGTTGCTCGCTGACGTGTAAGTTCTGCGCCACGGGCTATATGGACCGGAAGCGCAACCTCGACGCGGCCGAAATCTACGACCAGGTGGTGGCTATTGACCGGCAGGCCAAAGAAAACTACGACGCGCCCCTGACCAACATCGTGTACATGGGCATGGGCGAACCGCTGCTGAACTATAAAAACGTCCTCGAATCCGTCGACCGCATCACCTCGCCCGATGGCCTAGGCATGTCGCCGAAACGAATTACCGTATCGACGGCGGGCATTGCCAAGATGATCCGGCAACTGGGCGACGACGAAGTAAAGTTTAACCTTGCTTTGTCACTCCACGCGGCCAACGATCTGAAGCGCGACCAGATCATGCCGATCAACGAAAGCAACACGCTGGAGGCCCTGGGCGATGCGCTGACGTACTTTTACAAGAAAACCGGCACGCGTATTACGTTTGAGTACATTCTTTTCTACAACTTCAACGATACGCTTCAGGACGCGCAGGAGCTTTGGAAATTCACCAAACGTGTACCCGCCAAGGTAAATATTATTGAGTATAACCCCATTGCTGAGGCCAATTTCAAAAATACCGATCCGAAAACGCTGGATAAATTCGCCGGGTATTTAGAAGATAAAGGCGTTATTGTCAATGTACGTCGAAGTCGGGGTAAAGACATTGATGCCGCTTGCGGGCAGTTGGCCGGGAAGAAGGTGTAGAGACCGGTCCGCCGTGGTCCGGCATTCCGGTACGGCAATTCTTTGCGTTTGTCTTGTAAGGCAATACCTCGCGTGTCATATGCAGGCAATTCTTTGCCTTATGAAAGCCTATTACCAATAGGCTTTTTTCTTGTTTAATAGACCATTGTCAACCTCTGTCTGAGCTGAGACGCAAGGTATTACATCTCTACTTAACAATTTGGTAATATAGCAATGCTCAGTTTCACGTACTTTTGTGGCAATCATAAGCTTACGGACCCACCGTTAGCTGAATCATAGAAGATACGTCACTTATGTTTGGATTAGAAACGGATGTTTTTATCCTCCTCTTTATCAGCCTTTTCGCTGCCTGCGCCTTCGAATTTGTAAACGGCTTTCACGATACCGCCAATGCCGTTGCTACCGTTATTTATACCAACTCACTAAAACCGACTTATGCCGTTGTCTGGTCGGGGATTTGCAACTTTACCGGTGTTTTGTTGGGTGGCATTGGTGTCGCCATGGGTATCGTCAACCTGCTTCCGGTCGAACTACTGGTCGACCAGAACGTGTATCATAGCGTAGCAATGGTACTGGCCTTGCTGCTCAGTGCCATTATCTGGAACCTGGGAACCTGGTATTTTGGTCTGCCCAGTTCAAGTTCACATACCCTTATTGGCTCTATCCTGGGCGTTGGTCTGGCGTTCGCCACCATGCCCGAAAACAAAACCGGCGCTGCCGTTAACTGGGATAAAGCCATTGAAACGGGATACGCCCTGTTATTATCTCCGCTATTAGGTTTTAGTCTGGCCATTGTGCTGATGTTTATTTTACGTCGGTCGGTGCCGGAAGAGGCTAAAGACCAGCTTTTTAAAGAACCTAAGAAGAACACGGAGCCGCCTACCTGGGTAAGGGCTATATTGATCGCGACCTGCTCGCTGGTTAGTTTTTTCCACGGCAGCAACGATGGGCAGAAGGGTGTAGGCCTGATCATGCTCATCCTGATCGGTATCGTTCCCTATCATTTTGCGGTAAAGGCCGACCTCGATCCGCGTCTGATGCAGACGAACGTGGCGGCTATTCAGCAGACCATGAGCGCGCTGGACTCAACGCATCTGTCGTCGACCAACCGCGTCCGGCTGGCTCAAACGAATACGGAGCTGGCTGAGTTGAGTGCGTTGGTAAACGGGCCGCTCGTTGAGGGTAAGATTCCGAATGAAAAACGGCTGGACGTGCGTCGCGACCTACTGCTGATCAACAGCAATATCAAGAAAATCACGGCCGATGAGGGCTCAAACCTTAGCGCGGCCCAGGTAGCTCAATTAAATAAGAACTTAGGCGAAGAGGGCGGCTTGCGCCGGTTCACGGATTATGCCCCGCTGTGGGTTATCCTGATGATCGCCTTATCGCTGGGTCTTGGCACCATGATTGGCTGGCGCCGGATTGTGGTGACGGTAGGCGAAAAAATTGGTAAGCAACACCTAACCTACGCACAGGGCGCGTCGGCTGAGCTGGTAGCCGCCATGATGATCGGTATGGCCTCCTGGCTGAAACTACCCGTGAGTACAACGCACGTGCTGTCATCGGGTATTGCGGGAAGCATGGTGGCCAATAAAGGGGTTAAAAACTTACAGGCAGGAACGGTCAAAAATATTGCGCTGGCCTGGATACTGACGCTGCCTGTTTCGGTGCTGCTGTCCTTCACACTCTATATTTTCTTCCGCTGGGTTCTGTAATGTATTGATGGCTGGGAAGCCATGGAACGGAATCAGTGCCAAAGCATTTTAACCACAGAGGCACGGAGTACACAGAGGTTTCTAGGCCTTCTCTGTGTACTCCGTGCCTCTGTGGTTAAACTAATTTTTGTGGTTGACTAACTACGGCCTTTATCCCGGTCGTTCCCTAAAAAACGCCGTATCACTGAACCCATTCCGGCGCATCCTGCTCGATGGCGTGACGGACTTTGGCAACGATCTCGTCAACGGTTTCGTCGGGGCCGAATTGCATTGGCTCCTTAAATTGGACCGTGAGCAGGGTATTTCGTTTTTTGAAGCGTAATCCTTTCTTGTCGAAGGCTCGCCGGAATCCATTGATCACGACCGGCACCACAATGGGCTCATTGTTTTTGATAAGGTGCCCCGTGCCCTTCCGTACTGGTGCAAATGGTGTTGTTGTACCCTGCGGGAAGCTTACGACCCAGCCATGTGCCAGCGCCCTGGCAATTTTCTCGTTTGCTGAATTGTCGACTGCCCGTTGCACTTCGCGTCCTTCGGCCCGCCAGGAACGCTCGATTGTTAAGGCGCCACCTGCTGCAAAAACGCGGGGTACAATGCCTTTTTTCATCGTTTCGGAAGCGGCTACATAGTATTGCCTGGCTCGTGGACCGAACAGATAAACGGGTGGTAAAAGGGTGTTCTGAAACCCCCACTTTACGGCGCAAAAGATGTGAAAAAAGGCAATGACATCGGCAAAATACGTCTGATGGTTGGACAAGAACAGAACGTTGTTGATCGGTAAATTCTCCAGATTTTCAGTCCCTTCGATCTGAATTCGGTTCACGACCGTATAGCGTGCGTAGGTTAACCAGCCAATTAGCCCAATTATTATCCGCCTGAATAACAATGAGTTGCCAAAAGGGTCGCATTCGAATAGACCGAGTATATCCAGCGGCATCAGAAACTTGGGCAAATAGCTGAATTTAGTTGGCTTTACGTACTTCATTGTCTGGGTTAAAATCACCGGTAAGGGGTAAAGTTACAAGTATGCTACAATGTTTTAAAGAAAAAGTGCAAAAGGCTGATTTATACATGAAATATGATTCAATGACTCGTCGCTTCTGCAATCCCCCAAAAAGAAACACAAACTTTTTTTTAAACCTGATTAATCCTTTATCTGAATACATCCTCTAACCATCAAATTCGCAACAATAACCAATTTGCCTATAGCCCGACAGTTTACACAATCAAGTTCAGGTTTCCCTTTTTCAAACTGTTTTTCCATTTACAACCATGAAACGAATTGTGCTTGCCGGTGTCATTGCTTTGTTGGGTCTATTCGCTGCTCAAAGCACCTTTGCTCAGGTTCAGGTCGGCATCCGGGGCGGTGCTAACTTCGGCTTCGCGTCGAAGCCCGAATACCTGGGTAGTCTAACCCCCGACTTTCATTCATCCATCGGACCAACCGGTGCTCTTTTTCTGGACATTCCCCTGAGTAATCGCGTATCGTTCCGTCCGGAGGTATCGTACATACAAAAAGGTGTTGCTATAAAAGAAGGCTTTGATGTGAATCTGGGCGGGTTTTCGCTGCCAATCGGGGCCACTATCGCCTATCAGTCACAACAGATTGAGGTACCCCTGTTGTTTAAATTTAACCTGAGCGATGGTCCTGTGCAGCCCTACTTTATCGCCGGTCCGGCAGTAAGTTATGCCTTCGACGGCCGTATCCGTACCCGTGCGTCGGCGCTGGTAACGACCAGGCCGTTCGATGTAGATGTTAACTATGGCGGTATGCTCACCCCCTGGGATTTTGGTGCTGTCGGTGGATTGGGGCTGGCCATGGATGCCGGTGCCGGTAAGTTCTTTGTGGAAGGCCGCTACACACACGGATTCACCCGTCAGGTGCAGGTGCCAGTTGTTAATGTCAACGTTCGGAATCGGGGCGTAGCGGTATCACTGGGTTACTCATTCCCAATTGGTTATTAGTTAATGGGTGGAGTCGTGGAAGGAGTGAAGTAAGTTAATGGCCACTCCACTTACCCCCTATTCTACTACTCCACCCATTAACTATTCCACCACTCCACTTACCCCACCACTTCACTACTCTACCAATCCCATCATTCACTCATTTTTCTATTGAATCAACCTGAATTAGTAAAGGCGGGGTCTGTTGACTCCGCCTTTCTTGTTTATGATGAGAATATAGTTAAAATCCCGGAAATTTGGTTGCATCAATGAAATTTCACGGTTGAATTGTATTAATTTTACTTCTTGTTAATCATCAAACCGCACGGGCGTCCCCGTTGTACTTGCGACACTTAACTTATGGCAATGGTATCTGATTTTGTTCATTCAACGGCTCCCGAACCCCACCGTATTCGGACCCGGCAAATTTTAAAATCGCACCCCGAAATTAAAAAGTTGATTGGGCAAAAGAACCCAACTACAATTTGGGTAGCCCTCGGCTGTGTGATTCTGATGACGGGTATGGCGTACCTGGTTCGTGATCAATCGTGGTGGGTTATCGTGGCAGCCGCCTGGTTTATTGGTGCTTTTCCGGCCCACACGCTGTTCGTTTGTATTCACGAAGCGGCCCATAACCTGATTTTTCGCAAACCATCGGCCAATGCATGGGCGGCTATTTTTGCGAACCTGCCAACGGTATTCCCAACGGCATTAACCTTTAAGAACTTTCACATCAAGCACCACGCCTTTCAGGGTGTTCATGAACTGGACGCCGATTTGCCGGACTGGTACGAGGCTAAGCTGATTAAAAACTACTCCATTGGCAAGGCCATCTGGCTGCTGTTCTACCCCATTTTTCAGGGTATTCGCACCCTGCGCATGAAAGAACTGGCCGTTTTTGATAAGTGGGTCATTGCCAACTTTATCATTCAGATCACCTTTGATGTCCTGATCGTAACGTTTTTTGGTTGGAAAGCGCTGGCGTTTATGGTGTTGTGCCTCTTCTTCTCGGTTGGCCTGCATCCACTGGGTGCCCGCTGGGCGCAGGAGCACTTCCTGACCCTCGACCCGCAGCAGGAAACATACAGCTATTACGGCCCATTAAACGGCCCAAACCTGAATGTAGGTTTCCACAACGAGCACCACGATTTTCCGTCCATTCCCTGGAACAAGCTGCCCGAAATCAAGAAGTCGGCACCTGAGTACTATGAATCACTCAAGTACCATACGTCTTTCATAAAGCTGTTCTTCCTTTTCCTGTTCGATCAGGAGATATCGCTTTACTCACGCATTGTTCGCAAAGAGCGGGGTCGTGTTCCTGTTTCGGATCAATCGAGACCCGATCTGGAACTGGTGCAGGCACAGGCGGTGTCCGTTGAAACGGCTGCTTAACAGCCAGGAAAATTGGCAGGATAGACATACAATTATTACAAAAAGCCCCATTACGAAAGTGATGGGGCTTTTTGTTGTCCGACGGTTTGGGGGTAGGGCGGCTGAGAGAGTAGAAATAACTATCTATGTTCCTTAGAATAACTATTCTTTCGAGAATTCATAGAAACTTAATTTATGTTTGGTTGCCGAGTGAGCTGTCTATGTCAACTTTGTGGCTATGTCTGAGCAAGAGCTAACCGATACCGAATTAGTAGTCCTGCTTCGTAAAGATAGCGAGGAGGCATTTCGCGCGTTGTACGAACGCCACTGGTACGACCTTTTTGTGCTGGCAAAGCGCAAACTTCGCGACGAAGCGATGGCTTCCGACATGGCGCAGGAACTGTTTCTGCGGCTCTGGCAAAAACGCAGAACGCTGCTCATCAACAATGTGGGGGCGTACCTGACTACCTCCCTCAAACACCTTATTGTCGATCACGTACGCACGCAGTTGCAGGGGGAAAAATATGCCAGTCACTTCGTTTATACCCCGCCAACGGATACCCTCAATACGCTCCACTCGGTGCAGTTCAGCCAATTGACCGAATCGCTTAATCAGGCACTGGAGCAACTGCCCGACAAAACCCGCGAGGTGTTTGTCCTGAATCGATTCGAGCAACTTACCATCCGCGAAATCTCCACCCGGCTTGGCCTCTCCGAAAAAGCCATCGAATACCACTTGTCCCGTTCGGTTGCTTACCTCCGCGCCAACCTGCACGATTATGCCACGGCTGTGGTGCTGACTACGTTATTTGCCGCTTAAGTATATGTATGGGGACTTGACCCCACCCCTACCTACACAATCACCGCTTAATAAATTCGTAACATACGGGTCTTAGGGTATTTTTCGAGTTGTTCGTCTTACCCTCTGAATACGGCATAAACGGATACGTTGCTGTTGTCAGATGATATGGACCCCAAAGCGCTACAAGCCTTACTGACCAAGTACCGAAACGGCGATGCAACCGACGAGGAACGGGCGCAGGTCGAAGCCTGGTACGATGCGCTGGATGGTGAAGCCGAACCCACTTTGTCGGCTTCGGAAAAACAGGCGTTCGTCAATCAGCATTGGCAACACATGGCCGGCCAGATCAGGCAAACGCCAACCCACCAACGCACACCAACCTGGGTTTACCGGCTGGCTGCTGCCGCTGTGGTCGTGCTGGGTATCGGGCTGGGCTGGTATTTTCTGATGAACCGTTCGGCGGAAACGGACCCCCATCAGGTAGCTGCCCAAACGAGTCAGTCGACACTGGTCGATAAAACAAACGAGTCAGCTAAGCCGCTTCGGATTGCATTGCCGGATGGTAGTGCCATTACCCTACAACCGGGTGGTCAGATACAGTACCCCCAAAAATTTGCCGAAAATCAGCGGGAGGTCCGGTTGGCAGGCGAGGGTTTTTTCGAGGTCACTAAAAACCCGGAACGTCCCTTTCTGGTCTATGCCAACGGGCTGGTTACGAAAGTGCTGGGCACCAGCTTTACCATTGTAGCCCATGCCGGAAAGCCCACAGCCGAGGTCGTCGTTCGAACGGGTCGGGTGGCGGTTTACCGACAAGCGGATCAGCCGGAAAGAGCATCCGACATGGTGCTGATTCCTAACGAGAAAGCTACTTTTTTTCGGGCGGAGAGCCGGATCGTAAAGTCGCTGGCCGACCATCCGGTCGTTATTCGGCCTCAAGCCATCAGAACCCATTTTGTATTCGACAATACACCCGTTGCCCGTGTGTTTAAGGAATTAGACGAGGTGTATGGCGTAACCATCGCCTTCGACGCGGACGCCCTTGTGAACTGTACGCTAACTGCCAATCTCGCTCACCAGTCATTGCCCGACCAATTGAACATGATTTGTCTGTCCATCGGGGCTACCTATCAAACCAACGGCACGCATATTCAAGTCAGCGGTCGGGGCTGCCCTTAAAAACAAAACCAGCTTACTTACAACTACTTATACTTTATGAAACGTTTTCTTTCGCTATTGGTCAGCGTTCTGCTGAGTAGTAGTCTGGTCCAGGCTGTGCCCTTATCGGCCCAGGAATTGATGAATCGCCCCGTTTCCATAACGGTAGAAGGCGAGACGGTACGAACAGTGTTGCAGCATCTGGAAAAGGCTGTCGATGTGCGCTTCGTGTATAGCCCGCGCGTGATTGGTGCCGAAAAGCGGATTTCGATCAGCGCCCGCAATGAACGGTTGGCGAGTGTACTCCAGCGGTTATTTACGCCCCAGAATATAGCCTGGGAGGTTATCAACGGACAGATCATTCTGAAAAAAATGGATGGGCAAAGCAGTCTGCTGTCGGTCCCGGCTTTTCAGATCAACCGGGTCGTCACGTTCGACCAGCCCCGGCGCCTTCTGTCGGGGGTGGTGCGCGATAACGCCAGCAATCAGCCGCTGCCCGGTGTGAGTATTGTGGTGAAAGGAACCACCCGCGGCACATCGACCAATGCCGATGGTGGCTTTTCGCTGAACATCCCCGACGCGGGTGGCAATTTGGTTCTGTCTTTTTCCTTCATTGGCTACGAAACGCTGGAAGTGCCGGTCAATGGCGGTCAGTCGACGCTCAACGTAACTCTCAAAGAAACACAGAACGCGCTGAGCGAAGTGGTGGTGGTCGGTTACGGAACCCAGAAGAAAGTGAACCTAACGGGAGCCGTATCGCAGGTGCTGGCCAAAGAGCTTGAAAACCGGCCGTTGAACAACATGTCGCAGATTCTTCAGGGCATGGTGCCCAACCTGAATATCACCTTCAGCACCGGCCAGCCGGGGCAGGGCGGCAACCTGAACGTGCGTGGCGAAACGTCGATCAATGGGGGAGGGCCCCTGGTGCTGATCGATGGTATTCCCGGCGACATCAACCGGATCAACCCGGCCGACGTGGAGTCGGTATCGGTGCTGAAAGATGCGGCTGCTTCGGCGATTTACGGGGCGCGGGGTGCGTTCGGGGTTATTCTGGTGACGACCAAAACCGCCAAGAATGGCAAGACAACCATATCGTACAGCAACAACTTTGGCTGGTCGGCCCCAACGGTCAGCACTAAATTTCTGACGAATGGCTACGAGCATGTGCGGCTGAACGACGAAGCGTTTACGCGGGCTACCGGCAACAGCTACACCCGCTATTCGGAAGAAGATTACAAGGAACTGGAAGCCCGCCGGTACGACAAAGTTGAAGACCCGTCGCGCCCCTGGACCGTCATTAAAAACGTAAACGGAAAAGATATTTACAACTACTACGGGAATTACGACTGGTGGAATACGCTCTTTAACACGACGGAGCCCTCCAAACAGCACAACATCAATTTGTCGGGAGGTACCGACAAGGTTAACTATTTTCTGTCGGGGTCGATTTTCGAGAAGGACGGGATCATGAAGATCAACACCGATAAGTTCACGTCCTACACCCTGCGCAGCAAGATCAACGCGCAGCTAACGCCCTGGCTCAAAGTGGGCAGCAATATCCAGTATTTCGATTCGAAGTATAAATATCCGGGTCTGGAAGGGGGCGCCAACGCGAACTTTGTGGGTATCACCGTCCATGCCTTACCCGCTTATGCCCCGATAAACCCCGATGGCACCGCTACCTATAACACCCTGAAAAACAACTATTCCATCGGCGATGGGTTGTACGCGAACCTACTGAAAGGTGTTGCCGGGGGCGAGAAACGCGTGCATGAACTAACGGCAATCAACTCCGTAACCATCGACTTTACCAAAACCTGGAACCTCGTCGCCAACTACTCATACTCGTTTTACATCGCCGACGACTGGTACCGGTCGGCTGTGGCGCAGTACTCCATCCAGCCGGGTATTTTGACGACCGTGCCCAACTACAACACCGATCAGTACCGAAAAACGTTCTGGTTCGACCCGATGAACGTGACCAATGTGTATTCGTCCTACAACCATACGTTCGGGAAACATTACGTTGCCGCCACCGCCGGGATCAACTACGAATCTAAAAAACACCAGCGTCTGTTCGGGGCTCGTAAGAACCTGCTTTCCGAAAGCCTAAATGATCTCAACCTGGGCACCGGCGAACAGCTTTCGGCTGGTGACTCGTATCAGTATTCGCTGTTCGGAGCATTTTATCGGTTGAATTACGACTATGCCGGTAAATACCTGCTGGAAGTGAATGGACGTTATGACGGAACCTCGCGCTTTGGCGAAGGTCGGCGGTACGGTTTCTTCCCGTCGGTTTCGGCGGGCTGGCGATTGAGCGAAGAGCGTTTCTTCGATCCGTTGAAGGGCATTGTCGATAATTTCAAAATCAGGGCTTCGTACGGTACGCTGGGCAATCAGTTGCCGTCGAACACGAACTCGGCCAGTTTCTACCCCTACATTTCCATCATGCCAACGGCGCAGTCGAGCTGGATAACCAACGGACAAAAGCTGTCGTACGTGAACAGCCCGAACCCTATTTCGCCGGACCTTACCTGGGAAAAAGCGACCACCTCCAACCTGGGGCTGGATGCGGGTTTGTTTAAGAACCGACTCAATTTATCCGCTGACGTTTACGTCCGAAACACAACGGGTATGCTGGTGCCGGGGCAGGTGCTGCCAGCGGTTTACGGAGCTACCGTACCCACCCAAAATGCCGGTGATTTGCAGACAAAGGGCTTCGAACTGTCCATCGGCTGGCGCGACCAGGTTAAAATGGGTGGCAAGCCATTCGTGTATAATGCGTCGTTTGTGCTGTCCGATTCCAAATCGACCATTACCAAATATGATAATCCCAACAAGATCCTGTCGAGCCGCTACGAGGGGCAAACCATTGGCGATATCTGGGGCTATTCCATCGACGGATACTTCAAGACCAACGAGGAAGCGCAGGCCTATACCGTCGATCAAACGCTGGTCAACAAACAGCGCCTGAGCGCCCCCGGCGACTGGAGCAAGCTACAGGCCGGTGACCTGAAATTCATTGATACCGATGGGAACGGGAAAATTGATCAGGGAGCCAATACGCTGGCGAACCACGGCGATCTGAAGATAATTGGCAATGACCGGGCGCGCTACCGGTACGGGCTCAATCTCGGGGCAAGCTGGAACGGCTTCGATATGTCGGTGCTGGCGCAGGGTATCCTCCGAAAAAACTGGTATCCGGGCAACAACGCCGATAAATTCTGGGGGCCTTATTCGCGGCCGTATTATTCGTTCATTCCGGAGAATTTCGAGGCTGACGTCTGGACACCGACCAATACGGATGCGTATTTTCCGGTGCTGAGAGGCTACACAGCCCTGAACGGTGGGGGTGATCTGAACGCTGCCAATGATCGCTACATCCAGAACATCGGTTACCTCCGGCTGAAAAATGTAGTCATTGGCTACACATTGCCCGAAAGCCTCAGCAAAAAAATCAGCATAGCCCGCGCCCGGATTTATGTAAGTGGTGAAAATCTGCTCACCTATACGTCCCTGCGTTCCAAATACATTGACCCTGAGCAACTCGACGGTGATGCCACAAACGGCAGAACGTACCCACTGTCAAAAACAATTTCTGCCGGTCTGAATCTCACGTTCTAGGTCAACCCAACTCTTCGTACTCAAATGAAAAAAATACTAAGTATCCTGGCTGTAGCCCTTGGTTTGTCGGCCTGCGACCTGAACATGCTGCCTCAGGACGCCATTTCGCCCAATACCTTTTTCAATACCGAAAACGACCTGCTGCTGTATACGAATTCCTTTTATAACGCTCTGCCATCGGCCGAGGATGTGTATAATGAAGACGTCGACAATGTGGTCAAGAACAGCCTGCGCGATGAGTTGCAGGGTACGCGGATCGTGCCCACCAGTGGGGGCGGCTGGAGCTGGGGAACCCTGCGCAACATCAACTATTTTCTGGCTAACTCGGGCAAATGCCCGGATCCCAAAGCCGTAGCCAAATACAACGGGCTGGCCCGGTTTTTCCGCGCTTACTTCTATTTCGGCATGGTAAAACGTTTTGGTGATGTTCCCTGGTATTCGAAACCCATTGAGGTGATGGATCAGGAAATGTTGACAAAATCACGCGACTCCAGAGCAATGGTGATGGATTCGGTGATGGCCGATATCAATTATGCGATTGCTAATCTGGACGCATCGCGGCAGGTAACCACCGTTACGAAATGGACAGCGCTGGCCCTGAAATCCAGAATGGGGCTGTACGAGGGGACATTCCGAAAATACCACACCGAATTTGGTCTGCCCGGTGCCGATAAATTTCTGGACGAAAGCATTGCGGCCTCCGAGGAGTTGATGAAGAACAGCGGGTACACGATTTACAAAGCCACACCCGCCACGGCCTATGGCAAGTTATTTTCGTCGGATAATGCCATTCCCGATGAGGTAATTCTGGCTCGTGATTTCAGCGATGAGCTGCAGGTCTATCATAACCTGAACTATTACACCATGACGGCGTCTTACGGAAAACCCGGTCTGGAGAAGAAGCTGGTGAACAGCTACCTGATGGCCGATGGCACCCGCTTTACGGACATTAAAGGCTACGAAACCGTGCAGTTTACGGAAGAGGTCCAGAACCGCGACCCCCGTCTGGCGCAAACGATCCGGACGCCCGGCTACACCCGCATTGGCGAAACGACGCCACTGGTGCCGGAATTCGGCGCTACAGTTACCGGTTACCAGCTGATCAAGTTCGTTTCGGCCCCCAAATGGGATACGTTCACCAAGGATATTACCGACATGCCTATATTCCGGTACGCCGAGGTGCTGCTCAATTTCGCCGAAGCTAAAGCCGAGCGGGGCACGCTTACCCAGGCCGACCTCGATCTATCCACCAAACTCACCCGCGACCGGGTGGGTATGCCTAATATCAGCCTGGCCGCTGCCAACGCCAACCCCGACCCGTACCAGGCACAGCAATACACGCAGCTAAAAGGCCCCAATACGGGTGTCATTCTGGAAATACGGCGCGAACGGCGTATAGAGCTGGTCATGGAAAACTTCTTCCGCTGGGACGATATCATTCGTTGGAAAGAGGGGCAACTGCTTACCAAAACATTCAAGGGGATGTATTTTCCGGGTCCGGGCAGCTATGATCTGGACAAGAACGGGAAAGTGGACCTGGTTATTTACGAGGGCACCAAGCCATCTGTGCCGGGCGCGCAACTCCTCAAGCTGGGCAGCGAAATCCTGCTGGAGAATGGCAATAAAGGCGGCAACATTGTGGTGAACGGGCATATCAACAAGAAATTTAACGAAGCCCGCGACTACCTGTACCCCATTCCTACGCAGGAGCGACTGCTAAACACTAAGCTGACGCAGAACCCTAACTGGGAGTAGGGGTGAGAAACATTACCCCACCCCAACCCCTCCCCTTGAAAAAAGGGGAGGGGCTAGAAGAAGGGTAACCCCTTACTTCACCCATCTCTTTTTTCAAAGGAAATAAAGAGTGCCCTTTGGCATAGCTCCTCCCCTTTTTTTTAAGGGGAGGGGTTGGGGTGGGGTAGCCACCGCCTTATTGTCGGGTTTGAGAACCCGACACCACGCAGACATCCTAAACCCCTAACCTCTTATACACCAATATGCTTTCTGACAGACGATCGTTTCTTGAAAAAATGGCGCAGGTTGGGGCACTGGGTTTGTTGCCCGTAGCTCCGGCACTGGCTGCCGCGTCAACCGGTTTGGCAGAAGAAAAGAACCATTTTGTGGCCGGGCCGTATTTGCAAAACATGAGTACCCACGGCGTGACAGTTATGTGGATTACGCACAAAAACTGTTTTAGTTGGGTCGAATACGGAGCCGGAACATACACCAGTAAGCGGGAGTTTGGCTACAACAACGGGCTGATCGAAGCCAATAAGCGAATCAATAAAATAACCCTGACGGGGCTGGCTCCGGGGGCTGACCATAAATACCGAATCGTTTCGACCGAAATACTGGGCTATAAAGGGTCAAAAGTTGAGTTTGGCGAAACCATTACCAGCCCGATGTACGGCTTTAAAACCCCGGCCGACAATGAGGAGGAGTTTAAGCTTGTCATCTTCAACGACATTCACGACCGACCCCAGATCATTCCTCAGTTGCTATACAGGCACGGCTATACCGGTAATAAACGCGACTACGATTTTGTCGTTTTCAACGGCGACTGCTTCGACTGGGTGACCGAAGAAAGCCAGATGGTCGAGCACCTGATCAAACCGTCGGTCGATATTTTCGCGTCGGAGATGCCGTTTATTCTCACACAGGGCAATCATGAATGCCGGGGCAGTTTTTCGAGACATATTCCGGCCTATTATGCCTATCCCGACGACAAATACTATTATGCTTTCACCCGTGGTCCGGTGCGGTTTGTCATTCTGGATTCGGGCGAGGATAAGACCGACGATAGTGTTGAGTACGGTGGCCTGTCGGCCTTTGACCGATACCGGGAAACGCAGGCGAAGTGGCTGGAAAAAGAGATTGAAAGTAATGAGTTCAAAAAAGCGGCTTTCCGGGTTGTGCTGATTCACATATCCCCATACCACTCCGGCGATTGGCATGGAACGATGCATTGCCGACAGGTCTTTGGGCCGTTGCTAAACAAGGCTAAAATTGACCTTCAGCTTTCGGGGCACACACACCGGTATGGCACCCACGATGCCAACGCCGACCATAATTACCCCATCGTAATTGGCGGAGGGCCGCTGGAAGGAAACCGAACGCTGATAAAGCTGCACGCTACCAGCAAAGAACTGAATCTGAAAATGATTCGGGATGATGGCGAAGTGGTCGGGAAGTACGCTATCTCCAGAAAGAATCGGTCGTAAGACGAAGGAAATTACCTCAATCCATTGTTTATGAAGCTCGTCAACTGTCTGCTGTTCCTCCTTCTTTCCCTTGCTTCCTATGCCTACGAAGGCCCATCGGATGTGGTACGGAAAGTAAAACGTCTCAAGGTGATGACGTACAATATTCATCACTGCAATCCACCATCGGCCGGGAGTAAGATAGATGTAGAAGCGATCGGGCGCGTCATTACAGCCGAAAAACCTGATTTTGTTGCCTTGCAGGAGGTCGATGTGAACACCGAACGGTCGGGGAAGGGAGTGAATCAGGCGAAAGAACTGGCCCGGTTGACGGGCATGTATTTCTTCTTTTCCAAGGCCATCGACCACCAGGGGGGCGATTATGGCGTGGCTGTTCTGTCCCGGTTCCCCATCCTCGACTCCACCCGGTTTATCCTGCCCATCGACCCGGCCATTGGGGGCGAAACCCGAACAGTAGCGGCCGTAACGGTAGAGCCGACAAAAGGAAAACGGATCATTTTTGCCAGTACCCATCTGGATTTGAAAGAACCCAACCGGCTTACACAGGCGGAGTTACTGATTAAACATTTTGGCGGTACTGCTCTGCCCGTTATTCTGGGGGGCGATTTCAATGCCCAGGCCGACAGTAAAGTTATCCAGCTCTTTGACCAGACCTTCGTGCGAAGCTGCCAGCCGTGCGCGCCCACCATTCCGGTCAAAAATCCCAATCGTGCCATTGACTTTGTCATGTACAAGCAGGATGGCTCCCTGAAAAGTGTATCGACCAACGTTATTGATGAGCAATATGCGTCCGACCATCTGCCCGTAGTCGCCGAATTGACGCTTAAGTGATTGCCTGGATAAGCTACAACGTAACGGCATAAGTCCCCCAAAGGGAAAACCTATGCCGTTACGTTGCCGGTTGGCAGTTCCACAAACTACCAATAGATAGATATACAGCCATTAGCAGGTTGTATTTTCTTACTTTGTCGTGTAGGTCAATTAGCCGAATACGCCAACCTTAAAACAGCTTTCCAGCGATGAATTTCATGAGTTTACGGTACTTTCTCAAGATTGGCCGCTCGTTCAGCGGAGCATTTTTTATTGCTCTTTACCTGATTGGTTGTACATCGAAAACCACCGATCCGCAACCCGCTGTGGATCAATATCTGGTAAGCAGCAGCAGCGTCGCTACTATTACCAAAGAGCAACTGGTGACTCAGGCATCAGCAATCAGCCCCCTGTATGCGCTCTTACTGAAGCAGGGTATCACCGTGACGAAACTGGTTTATAAGACTAAGAACTGGGATGGTACAGCCATCCAGGCATCGGGACTGCTGATTGTGCCGAACACAACCACCGCCGTCCCGATGATCAGCCAGCAGCACGGGACTATTTTCGACAATGCAGATGCGCCCTCCAACTTCGGGCCGAACAGTGAAGCGTATCAATTCGCTACCATTTTTGCGTCCATCGGTTATATCATGGTCTGCCCGGATTACATTGGCTTTGGTGAGTCCAAAAATCTGCCCCACACCTATGAGAGTCGGGTAGGGCTGGCCCAGGCTAGTCTCGACATGCTGAGAGCTGCCCGGGAGTATATAGCCAGCCGTTCTGAGATCAAATGGGATTCCCGGTTGTATATGGCGGGCTATTCGGAAGGGGGCTATGCAACTATGGCGTTGTATAAAAAAATGCAGGACGAAGTGCCCACGGAGTTTAACCTGCGGGCCGTTTCCTGTGGTGCGGGAGCCTATGACAAGACCAGTTTTATGAAGGCTCTGCTGACGCAGAAGTCGGCAGGCGTAGCGCAATGGAATCGGGCATTTTTGTGGGTACTACTGACCTACGATCAGATTTACAAACTTAATCGGCCTCTGTCTTTCTACTTCAAAGAGCCTTATTTGGCCGATATTCAGAAGAACCGCCAACTGGCTACGCTGGACGTAAGCTTTGATCAGGTACTGACCGATTCGTTCAAAGCGGGAATTCTGAATGGGACCGATACGGCCTTCCTCAACGCTGTCGCCGACAATAACATCTACGACTGGAAGCCGCTGACCACCCTGCACCTTTACCATGGAGATGCCGATCCGCAGGTGTATTACCTAAACTCTAAAATTGCCTACGATGCCATGCAGGCGCGGGGAGCGGGTAAAACTGTCCAATTATTCACCAGCGTCGGCAAGACGCACGTTCAAACGATTCCCGATTGGCTGGCCGGTACATACACGTTGTTCACAACGATGCAGTAGTATCTCAATAACGACAAACGCCATTTCTCAGAGAAATGGCGTTTGTCGTTATTGAGATCTAGGGTGTCATTTCACCTGTTTTTCTCATACGGATACCGTTATGTCAGCTTCTTAAAACTGACAAGCGAGGTTTCTCAAAGCCTATTAAAACACTACAATAGGTTTTGAGAAACCTCGCTTGTCGGGTCTGAGGACCCGACTCCACGAATTAATAATTCTTTGATCAGAACTTCGCTTTCCCTGAGTCCAGGAACGCTACGAAATGCGAAATGTCGCGATCGTAGTTTTTGGGCGATACCAGCAGTTTACCCTCGCTGTTGACCAGGCAATAGTGCGGCTGGGCGTTATTGTTGAACTTCGTGATTTGCAGATCGGCGTTCTGGGCACCAATCGTCTTCTTTACTTTCTGGTCGTAGGTCGACGTGTACCAATCGGCTTCGGGTAGTTCGGTTTTGTCGTCTACATACAGCGCCAGAATTACAAAGTCGTTTTGTAAGCGCGACATCACCGCCGGGTCTGACCAGACGCGGGATTCCATTTCGCGGCAGTTTACGCAGCCGTGGCCAGTGAAGTCGATGAAGATAGGCTTATTAACTTTTTTGGAATAAGCCAGCGCCTGTTTGTAATCAAAAAATCCCTGCAAGCCGTGGGGCAGGTGAAACAGGTTGGCATATTTGGGCGTCTCGGTCAGGGCATTGGCCGGATTTGCCGCTATTTGCCGATTCGTCAGATTAAAGTCCTGCGACGTTTCGGGAGGCAGATAACCGGACAGGGCTTTCAACGGGGCACCCCAGAGGCCGGGAATCATATATACCACAAACGAAAGCGTTACAATCGCCATCAGCAGTTTCTGAACGCTGATGTACTTGGTTTCGCTGTCGTGGGGTAACCGGAGTTTGCCGAGGAAGTAGAAGCCAATCAGGGCGAAAATGACGATCCAGAGCGACAGGAACACCTCGCGATCGAGCAGACCCCAATGGTACACCTGATCGGCAATGCTCAGGAACTTCAGCGCCAGGGCCAGTTCCAGAAAACCAAGCACCACTTTCACCGAGTTGAGCCAACCACCCGAGCGGGGCAGGTTTTTCAACCATTGCGGGAAAGCCGCAAACAGGGTGAACGGAATGGCAAAAGCTGACGAGAAAGCGGCCATGCCCAGAATAGGCTTGATGACTTCGCCACCCGCCGAAGCGACCAGCAAACTGCCGACAATAGGGCCTGTGCAGGAAAACGACACCAGCACCAACGTAAATGCCATAAAGAAAATACCGGCAATACCGCCCTGCTCCGATTTCGCATCGGCCTTGTTGATGAGCGAGTTGGGCAACACGATCTCGAACAGACCCAGGAAAGAAAGGCCGAAGATGAAGAAGATGGCAAAGAACAGGATGTTCGGCAGCCAGTGCGTACTCACGAAATTGGCGAACGCCGGGCCGTTGAACCGCGACACTACGGTGCCGATCAGCACATAAATACCAATGATGAACGCCCCATACAGCAACGCTTTCCACTGACCGCCTTGCTGGTTGGTAAAGAAACTAACCGTAGCCGGAATGATCGGGAACACACAGGGCGTAAGCAACGCCACCAAACCCGACAGAAACGCGGCCAGCATAAAACTCCATAAAGAGCCATTGGCGGCCGGAGTACCGTCTTCGACGCTTGCTTCCGGTTGAGTGAGCGCTTTTGACACGCTTGAGTCGATCTGAGCATCCGTTAAGGAGGCTGCATTCGTGTCAGTTTCGGTAGGTGTGGTAGCCGCAACAGCCGTTTCGGAAACGGGTGGCGTAACCACGGATGCTGTAGTTGGTGCTGAGGTTGCCGTGCCCGATGCAGATGATGGAGCGGCAACGACTAAACCGGTAATGGTAAAATCTTCATTACCCGGAATGCATGACCCGTCACTATCCGTACAGGTCTGAAAATCAATGTTCCCTTCAATGACTGGGTTGGCCGCCAGGATTTTAACCCGTTGCGAAAACAAAGCCGGGCTATGCATTAAGTACGTATCGCCTTCAAAGGCTTCTTCGTATTTGGTCTCGACCTTACTAACTGGCTTCAGCTTGCCAACCAACTCGTAGGTTTTATTGGGCGTGAATTTAATGACCGTTGGCAGCGGGCCATCAATTTTAGGATTTACTTCCGAGGAATAAATGTGATAACCTGTCTTTATATCAGCCGTAAAACGAAGTTCAATGACCTCCCCAACTGTTGCCGACGTTTTCGCTGGCTTGTAGGACCAGCTTACTGGTTTAAGAATTTGGGCAAATGTGGCCAGGGGTAGCAGCAGCCACACAACAAGCGTACTTAATGATTTCATACCGCTTTGGGTAAGTGATGGTTTTGGTGAGTGAACAGCAATTGAACGAAAATATTTCCATTTCACGCGTAACTACACAAGAAAACCCCAACGCAGGCCGGGGTTTTCGGGAGAAAGCAGAAAAATTTATACTCAATAGCTGAATAGCACCGGATTTAGTTCGTCCTGCGGATGGCTGCCAACGGGAACATTATCAAGCCATTTGGCATGATCGGCCACCTGAAAATTGTTGCGTGGCTGCATAATAACCTGATCTTTATCCATATAGATCATGGTCATCACCTTGCGCGGTCGATCAGAAACATTCGGTCCCGCGCGGTGGAAGGTCCAGCCTGCGTGATAGCTTACTTCGCCGAGGTCGAACGGGGTATCGTTCATGGCAAAGTTCTGCTTCTGTAGCTCGTCGGCCAGAATTTTCTCGCTGGTATCGCTTATTTCTATGTTGCGGCCAATTTCAACGGTCTGGCTGCCTTCGGCAAAGGCCAGCGGTCCCATTTCCATGGGAGTTGCCTGCAACGGAATCCAGACGGTAACCGTTTTGGGCGATGCCAGCGGCCAGTAAAACTGGTCGGCATGCCAAGGCGTAATGCCGCCCGATGGTTCTTTATAGAGTGCCTGATCGTGGTAGATACGAACGCCCTGAACGCCCATCAGATCGGCGGCAATCTGAGCCAGACGTTTCGAGAATACGAATTCCTTCGCCTGCTCATCTTCGCGCCACAGATTCATGATCTGGAGGAAAGCCCGCTCGTAGGTGGTGCGTTCTTCCATCGGTTTGATGAGCGTGTTCAGTTTAAAGACCAGATCGGTTATAATCGTGCCGTAATAATCGAGTACCGCCGGGCTCAATACATCTTTTAACTTCACATATCCTTTTTCCCGATAGAACGCAATGGCGTCCTGACTAACAGGATAATGGACATCCAGTTCCTTCAGTAATGTCTCTTTGTCAACTGTCGCTTCCATATAGCATCGTTTAAAGAATAATATATAACAAAAGTAGAGCGTCTTTTTATAACATTAGAGCAGCAGGTTTGCGGATTTACGCTTAATTTTGACGACATTCATATTCTCAAGTTCGAGATAAGGTTAAAATAGCACGGTTTGTGAAAGCTCTCTTCGAAAAGTTAATGTTTAACGAGCAAAGTTCATTGCTTGTTCGTGGGTTTCAGATACCTTATTTCGATGCGCCCTGGCATTATCATCCTGAATATGAGTTAACCTATATTGTCAAAAGCCACGGCCGTCGATTTGTGGGCGATCATGTCGAGTCGTTTCAGGCGGGCGATCTGGTGTTGCTTGGACCCGATCTGCCGCACTTCTGGCGAAACGATGATGACTATTACCAGCCTGATTCCGACCAAAAAGCGGTATCCATAGTCGTGCAGTTTCCGGCTACGTTTCCCGAGCGGGGGCTGGCGATGGTACCCGAAGCGGAGCCGGTGCGCAAACTACTCGAACGGTCGCGCTATGGTTTGTGCTTTAGCCAGGATATGAGCCAATCCGTCAGTGCACTGCTGGAACAGTTGCCCCAGCAGACGGGCCTGCCCCAGCTACTGAGTTTACTAACGATACTGAACGAACTCGCCACCGATCAGGCGGCCTACTTACTCGCCAGCGACGGCTATCAACTGGCTCCCGGCGCGGCCGAAACAGAACGAATGAAGCGGGTGCTGGAATTTGTTCTGCTGCATTTTCGGGAAGAGATTCGTATCGAAACGATTGCGTCGGTGGCGGGCATGGCTCCGGCGGCTTTCTGCCGGTATTTTAAAAATCGTACCCGAAAGACATTTGTCGAGTACCTGAACGAACTGCGCATTGGGCACGCCCGTAAGCTACTCACGACGAGTGATCTTAGCATCAGCCAGGTAAGTTTGGACTGTGGCTACAACAACAGTTCTCATTTTCACCGGCAGTTTAAGCTGCATACCCGCGTAACGCCTTTTCAGTATCAGGCGCTGGCAAAAGGAAAAGGATAATTTACTCGTTGGATTTCCCGCAAATTCTTCCATTTTCTACCGTACCTTTGTAGCCTACTAAGTTGGTTGTTTGCCGGTTCGCCGGGGCAGCCGTCCGGAATCACAAAGAACCGAATACAAAAAACGCTCGTAGCATGACGACCGCCACCACCACCCGCGATACGCAGGTATTTGACCTAATTGCTAAAGAACAACACCGGCAGGAGTCGGGCATTGAATTAATAGCTTCCGAAAACTTCGTGTCGCCCGCCGTTATGGAAGCGGCCGGGAGTGTTCTGACCAACAAATACGCGGAAGGCCTGCCCGGCAAACGCTATTATGGCGGTTGCGAAGTGGTCGATCAGGTTGAGCAGATTGCCATCGACCGTGCTAAAGAACTGTTCGGTGCTACCTGGGTAAACGTACAGCCACACTCCGGGGCCAACGCCAACACCGCCGTGTTTCTGGCCTGCCTGCATCCCGGCGATACCATCCTGGGATTCGACCTCTCGCACGGCGGTCACTTAACGCACGGTTCGTCGGTTAATATTTCGGGTAAATACTTTCGTCCGACGTTCTACGGCGTAGAAAAAGAAACCGGCGTTATCAACTACGACGTGGTTGAAGAAACCGCCAAGCGCGAGCGCCCGAAACTGCTTATCTGTGGTGCTTCGGCTTATAGCCGCGATTGGGATTACGCCCGTCTGCGCGCCATTGCCGACGAAATTGGGGCCCTGCTGCTGGCCGACGTATCTCACCCGGCGGGTCTGATCGCGAAAGGCCTGCTGAATGATCCGCTGGCCCACGCGCACATTGTGACCACCACCACGCACAAAACACTGCGCGGCACACGGGGTGGCATCATCATGATGCGGAACGACTTCGAGAACCCGTTTGGTATCAAAACCATTAAGGGCGAAACCCGTCTGATGTCGTCGTTGCTGGATTCGGGTGTATTTCCGGGCACGCAGGGCGGACCGTTAGAACATATTATTGCCGCCAAAGCCGTTGCCTTTGGCGAAGCGCTGAGCGATGATTTTTACGATTATGCCGTTCAGGTGAAAGCCAACGCGCAGGCCATGGCCAATGCTTTCCTGAGCCGGGGCTACGAAATTATTTCGGGTGGTACAGATAACCACCTGATGCTGATCGACCTGCGGTCGAAAGGCCTGACGGGTAAACTGGCCGAAAATACGCTGATCAAAGCGGATATCACCATCAACAAGAACATGGTGCCGTTCGATGATAAGTCGCCGATGGTAACGTCGGGCATGCGGGTTGGTACCGCAGCGATGACCACGCGTGGGTTGAAAGAATCGGACATGGAGCAAATTGTCGTATATATCGACAAGGTGTTGATGAACCACGACGACGCAGCAACCCTAGCAACCGTTAAAGAAGAAATCAACGAGTGGATGAAAGCATTTCCGCTCTATAAAAGTTAATTACTAAGGTTTAAAGAGCGAAAGAGCGAAAACTGGCCTACTGAACGTACCAGCACTCGCATCACTTTTTACGTTCACTCTTTCGCTCTTTCACTCTTTCGTTCATTAAGCACATGCCTCTCGATCAACTGACTGACGAAGAAATCGACTCCGAAGGTAAGGAAATGTCCTTCCTCGATCATCTGGAAGAACTACGCTGGCACATTATCCGTGCGGTCGGCTCCATCTTTGTATTTGCCATTATTGCCTTCGTCTTTATCGACGATATTTTCAGAGTTGTTATTCTGGGCCCCAAAAACCCGGATTTCTGGACGTATCGAATGATGTGCAGACTGGCCGACACAACGGGTTACACCGACTTATGCGTGACGAAGCTCAACTTCGAGTTGCAGTCGCTGGGGGTATCAGATCAGTTTACGATGGCCATGACGTCCTCGGCGATCATTGGCCTTTGCTTTGCCTTTCCCTATGCTTTCTGGGAGTTATGGCGGTTTATCAAGCCGGGGCTTCGTAACGTCGAACGGGACGCTGCCCGGGGTGCGGTATTTTTTGTTTCCCTGCTGTTTACAATGGGCCTGCTGTTTGGATACTTCATCGTATCGCCCTTAGCGATCAACTTCCTGGCGAATTTCCAGATCACACCCGAGATCAAGAACCAGTTCGACATTACGTCGTACATTGGTATACTCGTCACTCTTTCGCTGGGTTGCGCCCTGATCTTCCAGATGCCGATGATCGCCTATGTGTTATCGAAAGTGGGCGTACTAACGCCGAAATACATGCGTGAGTACCGTAAACACGCCTGGATCGTGATTCTGGTCGTAGCGGGTATCATAACCCCATCGCCGGATATTTACAGCCAGGTGCTGGTAGCCCTGCCATTAACCTTGTTGTATGAAGTCAGTATAATCGTGTCGGGACGTATCGAAAAGGCGCGGCTAAAAGCGCAGCAAGAATTGGAAAGAGCCTCATAAGGATGACGTATAAGACAGGAGGCCCTTTCTCATCGGAAGGGCCTTTTTCTTTCCTGACGGGGAGCGTATATTTACCAATAGGGAAACTAACCGCTAACCCAGTAAACATAGACGGGTTTCAACTTCCATTACTGGCCGTTTTTGCCGATCTGCCAGCGTAAAAAGTAGTGAACAATGCCACAGTACGATTTTAAAAAATACCATTACCGCTCCATCAACGCGGCTACCGATGCCGAACGGGCGGCTATCAATCAGGAACTGAAAGATTTGTATAACTCATTGCCCGACGAGGAAAAGGACGACTTCAATAGTCAGCTACAAACGTTCCTCGCGAAAGAAATGGGCCGATTAAAGTCCAACTATGAGTCGGTCAAAGGGAATATTGGGGATAATTAGGTTGTAGTGGAGTCGTGTAATGGTTGTTCTACAAACGGCCACTAGTCCACCACGCGACCTAAATCATGCCTCGCGCTTTTAGCTCCAGGTATTTGTTTACGGTATTGGCTGTCAGGTTTTGCGGGGCCGTCAGGATGGTTTGAATGCCATATTGAGCCAATTCCTTCACAATCTGTTTCTTCTCGAAGGTAAATTTCTCGCCAATCGTTTTCAGGTAAATCTGCTCGGTATCCGCTGCGGGCTGGTCGAGGAGGGTGCGGAGTTCGGTATTTTCGAAGAAGATCACCAGCAGCAGGTGGTCTTTGGCTAACCGGCGCAGGTATGGCAACTGCCGATGCATGGCACTTACCGTTTCAAAATTAGTGAACAGTAACAACAAGCTCCTCTGGCGAATATTGGCCCGGACACTGGCGTACAGGCTCTCATAATCCGTTTCCAGAAAGCGCGTTTTCTGCCGATACAGTAATTCCAGAATCCTGAGCATGTGCCCCGTCCGACGGTCGGCAGGGAGGAGCTGACCAACGTGGTTGGAAAAGGTTAAAATACCGGCCCGGTCCTGCTTCACAAGCGCGATATTGCTCAGCACCAGACTGGCGTTGATGGCGTAATCGAGCAGGGTGAGGCCGTCGAACGGCGACTGCATCACGCGGCCCTTGTCGATCAGGCAGTAAATGGGTTGTGAACGTTCGTCCTGGTAGGCGTTGATCATCAGGGACGTCCCCTGCGAATCACTCCGGCGGGAAGTGGCTTTCCAGTTAATCGTCCGAACATCGTCGCCGGTCGAATAAGGGCGGACCTGTTCAAATTCCATGCTGTGTCCAATGCGCCGAATTCGTTTTACGCCCACTTCATTGAGCCGGTTGGTAGCCGCCAGCAGTTCATACTGCCGCATTTGCAGGTAAGAAGGGTACACGGCTACGAGTTTCCCCTGTTCAAACTGGTAGCGTCGCTTTAACAAACCCAACGGCGACAGCGCGAATACGTTAACGGCCCCGAAACTGTATTCTCCCCGGCGTGTTGGCCGTAACTCGTAGCGGATGGCTCTGGTTTCGCGGGGCTTTAGATGAGCGTGAAATAGCACGTCGCGCCGTTGAAACTGGAACGGAATCTCGTCGATGACCTCCAGATGCACCGGAAATGTATATTGATTTTCGAGGTAGATCATAATGGGGTTCTCGTCGCCATTCGACAGCCGATCCGGCACTTCCCGACGGGCGAAAATGCTCGTGCGGACCGTGGGTCGGAATAGCAGCCACGCATCTATACCGACCAGAATGACAAACATGAAAAAGGCCAGCTGTACCAGCGGAAACAGAGCGGGAAACGCGTAGGCGGCCACAAACAGCAGGATTAGGGCTATAAGCACGAACCACAAGCGCGCAGCAATGAAAAGGGGGCGGAGTAATTTCATTCGGTTTGGCGGTTTTGGGCCAGCAGCCGCTTATCGCGTTCAATTTCGGCCATTAACTCTTCTTCAGTAGGCAGGTACAGCCTGTACTTCGATGCGAACAACTGCTGACTTCCATTCAGGACAGAATATTTTGCCACGGTTTCATTCTTCTCCGTACACAGAATCAGGCCAATGGTCGGGTTATCATCAGGTTGTTTGTATTGATCCTCGTACATCCGAACGTACATATCCATCTGGCCAACGTCCTGGTGGGTCAGTTTTCCCATTTTAAGGTCAACTAGTACGAAGCATCGGAGCATGTAATTATAGAAAACCAGATCGACCCGAAAACTATCGTCGCCCTCAACCATGCGCTGTTGTCTGGCTACAAACGCAAAGCCTTTTCCCAGTTCCAGCATAAACGTTTGCAGGTTATCTAATAAAGCCTGCTCCAGGTCTTTTTCATAAACCTTCCAGTTGGGCTTCAGGTCCAGAAATTCCAGAATGTAGGGATCTTTTAAAATGTCTTTGGGCTCCAGCTTTAGGGGGCGGGTTTTTTCATCAGCTTCCCGTTTGATATCAGGTCGGTCGGCCTCACGCGTGGCTAATAAACGTTCGTAATAGAACGAATTGATCTGCCGCTCCAGCGCCCGGCTACTCCACTGCTGCTGGGCCGTTTCGGCCATGTACCAGGCCCGGGCATCAGGCTTGTCGACTTTCGTCAACAAGCGGTAATGGCTCCAGCTTAATTCGTCACGCAGTGTGTGACGAATTGGAAAAGTCAGATAAACAAGTCGCATATATTTTAAACTTGTTTCGTTGAATCCCTTTCCAAAATCGGTGGTTAATCGTTGGGCGAGGTATTTGAGCAGGCCGCTGCCATATTCGGCTCGGTTGTTACCCTGCTGTTCTTCTTCGACAATCAATTGGCCGATCTGCCAATAGGCGTCAACCATGGCGAAATTAACGGCTCTATACGCATTTTGGCGGGCACCGTCCAGAACAGTCCGAATGTTTTCGTAAAAGGTTTTCATCAGGTAGTACAGTTGAGTGCATAAGTTACGGTTTTATCTGTTTAAGTTTACTTAAGGCCTCGTCAATTTCTTCTTCGTAGAGCGGGTTGTCATTGTCTTCCTGGTAATCGCCGGTACGTTCGGCTCGTAAAGCTTTGTAGAAGAAAGAAGCATCCTGAAAGGCTGTTCGGGCTTCGGTGAACCGGTTGAGTTGTAAATAGGCCCGTCCTTTGTGGTAAACCGCCAGTGCACTTTTGGGGTAATTCTTAGTCGCTTTCTCCAGATCGGCGAGTGCTTTTTCGGCCTGACTGGTGGCGATATAACTAACGGCACGGCTCACAAAATGCCGGTAATTGACCCATTCGGCTCCGTGTTTTATCGCCAGCGAGTCGATGCCGACGCTAAAGTGATAGATCGCTTTCGGATGATCGCCAAGGCCGCGATGGGTCAGCCCCAGCAGGTAGCTGACGGGATTGTTCCCAATCATATCGTCGAAGTTGGTGGTTCGCGCATCGTAGGCTTGCAGGTGGTGCAGCGCACGGGGGTAATCGTGAAGCCGGGAGAGATAGTTCTCGCCGATGAACCCGTGTTCTTTCGGAAAACGGCTGGCCATTTTCTCCATCCATGCCGTTGCCTCCTCATAGTTTCGTTCTGCCAGATAATTAAATACCCGGCCGCGATAGGTCTGGACCGAGTTTTCGGACATATCGGGTTTGTCCATTTGCGGGCCCCGCCGTCCGGATATAAAAAATGGCAAGCCCATCGGTTGCCGGTTATTGGCCAGCATAACCGACGTCCATCTTACCTGATACTCGCCGTCCTGAGCGAATACCGTGGTCGATAAGAGACATAAAAATACCAGTTGTTTCATGGTAGAATATCGGTTATTTGTCCGTCCCTGAGTCGGAGGGTGAGCGAAACGGCCGTGTCATAGGTTTGTTCGGCGGGGTCTTGTCCGGGATGCAGAAACGAAGTGACGGCAATGTGGTTCCGGCACAGGGCGAGTAGCTGGCTGGTGAGCTGGCTATCGAACGCCTTCGGACAATAGTCCTCTCCAAACCCCTTTACGTCGAACAAACCGCTTTGACCAGCGCAGTTCACCACAAACTTTATCGTCAGCAGACCGGACTGCTCCTTTTGGCTGACAGGTTGGTAATGCCTGGCCAGTAGTTGGTTGAGTTCATATTGCCTGGCGTTATGACTCAGTCGAACTTCATGAAGCGCGGCCTGAAAACAGTTGGAGCACGTTTGGAATTCCGTAGGCTGACAGGTTTCAGCGGGGGCGAGATTGCGTATGAGCCGGAACGTTTCCGTTGCCACCGCGCAGCCGTTCCAGCCAATGGCCTGCATCTGCTTCGGGAGCACATCCGTTATTTGCCACAATGGTTTATAACCCCCCTCGCGATTCTGCTGATTACCAAAAATGACCAGAAATACGGAGTTGCCAAATGTGGCCAGCCGCCAGAAATGTACTGTACGCTGTCTGGTTGCGGGGTTTTCCAGGCTAACCTGCCCATTGGCATACAGAGAAACAGTCAGGTTGTTCGATTGCCAGACTCGTCCGCTCAACTGCTTATAGGTACTGGCGGAGTCCATAGGAATGTCCGAAAATCTACGAAAAACCATGGGGAACATCGTTCCGATGCGCAGTAGATCGTCTTGTACATTCACCAGCCGGGGAGCAAAATGAATGGTGTCGAGCCGCACCCGATCGCCCTCAATGGCCCAGGTCGATTTCCTGGTATCCGCTGAGCCATCGACCAGCCCCAATTGATAGGTGCTGTCGGCCGATAGCCGCATGTAGGTCGGGAGCGGGGAGGTAAAATCGGCGTCCAGCTTCGTATGAACGCCAATCCAGGTGCCGGTAAGCTGTTCCCGAGTTTGCCCTTTTGTCAGTGACGAATGAAGAATGAACAGTAAAACCGACAGGCCGGTCAGACACCATCGGCCTGCGCTCAACCAACGGGCTGGCAGGATAGGGTAGAGGGTATGTCGCCTACTTTTCATCGGGGTCTACGTCTGCCCTGGATTGCATCCGGGGTTATCAATAGTCAACCCTTTCAGGGTTGGTTTGTATCAGGAGTAAAGGACGTTTAGGGTACGTGTCGAAGATGTTCATCGGGGCACGTCAATTTTCTGGACGAGCTGGGTAATGACTTCATCGGCGGTGCCGCCTTCCATTTCCCGTTCGGGGGTTAGCAGCACGCGGTGACGCAATACCGATGGGGCCAGTTCCTGAACGTCTTCGGGCGTAATAAAGTCGCGTCCCCGTAGCGTAGCCAGCGCTTTGGCGCTGTTGAGCAAGGCAACAGACGCCCGTGGCGAGGCCCCCAGATAGAGCGACTTGTTGGTTCGGGTCGACTGCACGATCTGCGCGATGTAATCGAACAGTTTATCTTCTACATGCACCTGGTGCACCTGTCCGCGCAATGTGGCCAGCTGCTCAGCGGTCAACACGGCCTGAACGGTATCCAGTGCGTCGTTCAGGTTACGCCGACCGGCGCTCTGTCGCTGGTGATGCCCCCGTAAAATGTCGGTTTCTTCATTGCCAACCGGGTAGCCAACAACGATCTTGAACAGAAACCGGTCCAGTTGAGCTTCGGGCAGCCGGTAGGTACCTTCCTGCTCAATGGGGTTCTGGGTCGCCAGCACCATAAATGGTTCTTCGAGCGGGTAGGTTGTGCCGTCATTCGTTACCTGTCGCTCTTCCATGACCTCAAAAAGAGCGGCCTGCGTCTTGGCGGGTGCCCGGTTGATCTCATCAATCAGCACCAGATTTGAGAAGATGGGTCCCTGCCGAAAGGTGAAATCGCCGGTTTTGGGGACAAAAACCGAGTTTCCCAGCACATCCGACGGCATCAGGTCGGGCGTGAACTGAATCCGGCTAAAGCCCACCGACATAGTTTTGGCCAGCAATTTCGCCGTCAGCGTTTTGGCCACGCCGGGCACGCCTTCAATGAGTACGTGTCCATCGGCGAGCAGGGCCGTCAGGAGCAGGTCGATGGTCTGGTGCTGCCCAACAATCACCTTGCCAATTTCGGCACGGATGGCATGGATGGAGGCAGTCAGGGAAGTAAGGTCGATACGCGTTTGAAAGGAGTCCATAGGGTGTCAAAACCGGGATTTTTATGATTTTCTGACTGACCATGATTTCTGTAAGGAGCTTTCTATGAAAGCAAAAAGCATAGTCAGTCAGAAAAATCATAAGAATCCCGGTTCAGATAGTTTGTTTAAAATTTTCCATTGCCTGATTTATCGTAATCAAATTGTATTCCGACAGGGAGATGCTTTTCTGAGCATCGCGCAGGAGCCTCACCAGCTGATCGGTTTCGTCCAGCGGGGCACCACTTTTCCGGGCGAGTGCTTCGGCAAAGTCCTTGTCCAGCATGGTGGTGTTCAGTCCGTACCGTTCGCGAATGTCGGCCAGAAAATACTGGATCTTTTTACGGGCCAGGTTTTCATGGTCACCCTGCTGGAAATACATACGGCCAATCGTCTGCACAAAATCCAGCGACGTATTTTTGAGCGGCTCTACTACCGGAATGATACGCTGGGTTCGCTTGCCGGCGAAAATGGCGTAAACGATCAGGCCAAAAGCAATCAGGTAATACGCCCAGTTCAGCGCCGGCTGCGAACGGATATACCGGAAAATAGACTGCTCGTCTTCATTGAACCGACCCTGTTTCTGATACTCGTCCCAGTATGTAGGCCGGGCGGGCAGGTAAGAGAAAGCCTTAAACGCATAATCCGACGTTTTCTGACTCAGCACATAATAGTTGGTAAACGCCAGGGGTAGGTTATGAACGAAGAACTGGCCCTTTCCGTACTGAATCCGAATAAAAGTAGGTTCCTGTCGGGCATTGCGACCCAGCACCGTAATGTTCTCGGGCTTGTTAACTCTCAGGAAATTGCGCCCGTCATCGTGAACGAAATTGTAGCCGCCGGCCTTTCGGAACAACGGGTTGACAAAGTTTTGCCGAAGGGTCGAATCGGCTTTCGACGGATCTTTCACCAGTGCCTTGAAGCCGAGGGTAATGCCCAGCGAGTCGGGGAGGTCATAGGCTGAAATGAAGACGTTGTTGCCCCGCTGCACAAAGGCGAAAAGGTGTTTGAGGTCGTTTTTGTCGGCGTCAAGCTCCTGACAGATGAGTACGTAGTTGCTGCGGGCCGGCAATGAGGTTTCCGTCAGGAAATTATAGATCGGTAAACGCACCGTCTTAATCGCCGGAGGGGACATCACATCGGGCAGCAGCTCGAACAGCGCCTGCGTGCCAAACGGAATTTTGTCGTCATTCTCATACGTTGCTTTCCAGTCGATGGGCTTCGGTCGGTAATACTCAAAGAGTACGTAGGCCGTGATCGTGGCAAGCAGGATGAACAGGTATTTATTCGGTTTTCGCAACGTGTAAGGTGCCGTCCTGGCCGTAATTTTAGGTTGTTGGTTGTTGTCGGTCCGCTTTGTTAAACCGGGCAAACGCCGTTTGCAAGTTGGCAAACTGAGCGTCGTCGACGGGGAAATCACCGTACCAGACAAATTCAAACTGGCTTGTCAGGCGCTCAAAATCGGGCCGTAGCGATGAGTTAGCCAGTTCGCTGACATATTGCCGGTTCGTTTTCTCGGGTTTGTACTGAATACGGCCGGTGTCGGTCAGGTGCTTGAGCGTTTGCAAATACAACAACCGAACGGCCAGCCGGAAATTGCGCAGGCCGACAGCTTCGTCAATGGCCGTCTGGAAATCCAGTTCGTGAATGTTTTCGTCCAGATTTTCATAGGCCAGACCAGCCGACTCGGCCTTTTTCGGGAAAAGGAAATCCAGCACTTCCGCTTTCATGAGCAGGTAAATGGCAACACCGGCAATAGCGACCAGCAGCACATACTGCCAGACGTTCTGGTACGATTCACTCGCCAGAAACTCGCCGATCTTACGGAGGAGCCACTGCCAGAGCCGCGCCAGTGGATTTTCGGGCGGGGGGGCGTCCCGGCTATATTGGTAGTCACGATCCGTTTGAAGATCCCGCCAATGATCCTGTTTGGGGTAACGCACCGACACGGGCGCCCGGTCGTCGCGGGCAACAACGGGGGGCGTGTTGGGCTTGATCTGCGCCAAAGCCACGGGAGAAACCCCTGGCAGGCACCCACACCAAAGAGCCAGCGCCAGCAAACGGGCACCAGACCGTACGCCCCAACGGGGAATGAACCACGCACGCGCTACTGACTTAATACGTTCCTTCATCCGCTGCGCGTGGTTGCGTCGTCGATGTGCCAATAGAATCAATCGCCGACATCAGGCCCCGGCCTTCCTGCCGTTCCACCAGATTGGTGTATTGGAAACCGATAGCTGTGTATAAAACAACATTCAGCAGCGTTCGGCCCACCAGATTGATCACATTCCCTAAAATAAGCCAGACAACCGAAACGTTGGGGAGCAGTTTGGCACCCGTCAGAAACGCAATGACCGTTGTGGGTACCGCGAATAGAAGTCCGATAAGGCTGACGATGAGGCCCATAACGAAAATCAACCCCAGGGTAGACCACCATTTGTCCCGAATGAGCTGGAAACAACGGGTCCAGGTAGCGCCGAAATCGGTACCTTCAAACGCCATCACCGCCAGCGACAGGGAGAGCACAACGGCCACATAAATGCCGGGAATCAGGAAAAAAATGAAGGCAATCGCCGTGATGATCGAATTAAGAATGGTAATCAGTACAGCGCGTCCGATCATGGGCTGCATTTCCAGCCAAACGTCGCTCACGCTGATGTCGCTGCTCCCGGTGCGGTCGTACACCCGCATGTGCGCGTAGGTGGTGAGAACGACCGCGACGTTGGCCAGAATGCCGAACACGATGGCCAGCCAGAAGTTGGGGGATATAAATTTGCTCATCAGCTGAAGGGTCGCCATCGGGTCTTTGGGGTCTGATGGCGACGAATCGCTCACCAGCTGGAGCATATCCGACTGCATAATGCCCGTTATGATACCCGCTACCAGGGCTACCGGCCCAACAATGTAAAGCAGAGCCATCCCCAGGCTGCGCATGTTCTGGATAATGTACTGAAAGGTGACATTTATTTTGGTGCCGAAATCGCGTTGTTCAAAGAGTTGAATCATGGCTCAGGGTACGGTTGAGGTGTATAGGATACAGAATGAAATACCAGACGATAAAAGCGGCCGATGTCAGAATGATACTTCCGCTAACCAGAGGAGGGAGGGTCAGTCGGGTGATGAAGCTTTCGAGAAAACCTGCCATGATAAAGATAGGCACTAATCCAATGGCAATTTTTATGCCTTGTTTCATGCCTCGTTTGAAAGACTCAAGCCGCGAGTAGGTCCCCGGAAACAACAGGCTGTTGCCGACGGTCAGGCCGGCGCAACCGGCAATGACAATGGCCGATATTTCGAGCGTTCCGTGAATCCAGATCTTAAGGACCGAGTCGAGGAGCAAGCCGCGTTCGTAGAAGAAATACTGAAAGGCTCCCAGCATAACGCCGTTGTAAAAGAGCATGGCCATACTGCCGAAAGACGCAAACAGGCCGAAGATGAACGTGCGGAAGGCGACGAAAATATTGTTGAGCGTAATCTGGATAAACATCGTCGACTGGTCGCTGCTGTTGTATACGCCCAGCGGGTCGCCTTTTTTGATGTTTTCGATGGTCATGTTCACGTAGCTGTCGCCCAGAATAAGCCGCACGAAGGTGTTGTCGTGCGCGGCCGATAGCCAGCCCAGTATACAGGCCGCCAGAAAAATGCCCGCCGAGAGGGCCAGGAGTGGATGCGACTGCCTGAAGAGCAGGGGTAGCTCGTATTTCCAGAAGGTAACAAACCGACTGCGGTCTTCGCGCCGGTTTTGCATCAGTCCACGGTGCATCTGCGCCGTCAGCCCGTTGAGGTAGCGGGTTACCGTCGAGTCGGGGTAGAACGTCCGGGCATACGACAGGTCGTCGGTCAGTTCTACGAAGCGGGCCGTCAGTTCGTCGGGGTCGCGTGTTGGATTCTGCTCCATGTCGCGCCACTTGTCGGAATTACGTTTAACGAAAAGAGCTTCGCGCATACAGTAAGCCGACGTGAATCGGCAGGTCGTTGTAAAGAGTGTTAAGTTGGATTAAAAATCTGTTTTAAGAAAGACTGCTGTCACTTTTGTCGGAAATATTTTGACCACACAGCCAGACTTCCGACTTTTGGCTGTTGACCGCAGGTGCGGGCCGTTTTTAGTTGATTACGCATGTCTGTTACGATCCGCACATCCCAGAATGTTTTAGTTGAGTATGAACCGGCCAGCATCGGCGACCGCATTCTGGCGGCTCTACTGGATTATCTGGTCATTTTTGGCTGGCTGCTGCTTGTCTTTGGTATTCCCGCCCGGCTGAATCTAACACCGGGAACGTTCTACACTTTTATCGTGGTGCTGCCCATTGCCCTGTATGACCTGCTGTCTGAGTGGCTGCTGAATGGCCGAAGCCTTGGCAAGATTGCCGTGGGTATCCGGGTGGTCATGCTCGATGGGTCGCAGCCGGGACTGGGGGCTTACCTGCTGCGCTGGCTGCTGCGCATCATCGAATCGGTGGGTTTTCTGGGGGGTGTTGTTCCTATCATTACCGTGGCGGCCAACGGCAAAGGCCAGCGTTTGGGCGACATTGCTGCCGGTACTACGGTCGTGAAACTAAAGCCTCCCGTTTCGCTGGACGATATACTCATGCAGCCGATATCGCCAACCTACGTGTTGCAGTTTCCGGATGTCCGGCTGCTGTCGGACCGCGACATGGGCATTGTGCGTCAGGCCCTGCGCCTGGGCGACGACAGGCTGATCGAGCGGACGGCCGATAAGATCAAACAGGTCACGGGAATTCAGACGGATTTGCCAAATCTGTCCTTTCTGGAAACGGTTATCACCGATTATCAGTTTATAACGATGCAGTAACGCGGCCGGAAGGCCGCCGTGTCGGACCGCTCTGGCGGGTTCGTTTAATCATTTAAAAGGGCCAAACAGCGCCTGGCCCAGCCACTATGCTCGATTCCATCAAATCTCTTGCCCGGCAATACGCAGCCGATATTGTTCAAACCCGCCGGCATCTGCACGCCCATCCCGAATTGTCGTTTCAGGAGCGAGATACGGCCCGCTTCGTGGCCGATCAGCTGAAAGCCATCGGGATAACGCCCCAGGAAGGCGTGGCTGATACGGGCCTGGTCGCCATTGTGGAAGGCCGTAACCCCGGTTCGAGGGTAGTGGCTTTGCGGGCCGATATGGACGCGCTGCCCATTCACGAGGCCAATGATGTTCCCTATAAATCGACCGTTGAGGGCGTCATGCATGCCTGCGGTCACGATGCGCACACGGCCAGCCTGCTGGGCGTTGCCCGCATTCTACACGTGCTGCGCGACCAGTTCGACGGAACGGTGAAGCTCGTTTTTCAGCCGGGCGAAGAGAAAGCACCGGGCGGGGCTTCGCTGATGATCAAAGAGGGGGTTCTGCAAAATCCGGCTCCCATCAGCATGATCGGCCAGCACGTAGCACCCAATATCCCGGTGGGTAAAATCGGCTTCCGCGAAGGCATGTACATGGCCAGTACCGACGAGCTGTACCTGACCGTTCGGGGCAAAGGGGGGCATGCCGCCATGCCGGATAATCTGGTCGACCCGGTTTTAATTGCCTCGCACATTATTGTCGCCCTGCAGCAGATCATCAGCCGCAACCGGCCACCCGCCAGCCCGTCGGTGTTGTCGTTTGGCCGCTTCATTGCCGACGGTGTTACCAACGTTATTCCAAACGAAGTGACCATTCAGGGTACCTTCCGGTGCATGAATGAAGAATGGCGCGCCGAGGGCAAGAAACGGATGGTGAAGCTTGCCGAAGGTATGGCCGAAGCCATGGGCGGTTCCTGTGAATTTACCATCGTTCACGGCTACCCGTTCCTCAAAAATCACCCCGAGCTAACCCGGCGGGTACGCTCGCAGGCGGTCGAGTACATGGGAGCCGACAACGTCGTTGACCTCGATTTATGGATGGCGGGTGAAGACTTCGCGTTCTACTCGCAGGTTGTCGACTCGTGTTTCTACCGGCTCGGCACCCGCAACGAAGCGCGGGGTATTGTGTCGGGTGTGCACACCCCCACGTTCGACATCGACGAATCATCCCTGGAAACAGGCGCGGGCCTGATGAGCTGGCTGGCCGTGCAGGAATTGCGGGTGGTGTAGCAAAAACGGGTGGCAACATCCTCCCCAAGTTTTTCGCCACCCAGTACCAATACTCCAACCTGGATTAGAAAAAGTAGTTATTGAGTCATGTCGTTGGCAAATCTGACTTGACGTGTTAATTGAGCCTTTTCGTGAACGTTTAAAGTTAATCTACTACTTGCACTAAATTAATGATCCGTATTGAAGAGACATCGATTCAATCAGTCTACTAAATTGTCTATTTCCAAGACACTTACTGACGCCCAATAGCCTAATCAGTAAGGTTTCTTTGTTCCTCAGGGGTCAAGATGGAAGAGAACGGAATCGTGTGACATAGAAACGTATTCTCAAGTTGGCCCATAAAGTATCGTTTTAGGCTGGTAGTTGAATCAAAAACGTGGTGCCTTCGCCTGGCTGACTCTCCACCGTTAGGCTTCCGCCGTGTCCTTTGGTGACAATGTCATAACTTAGCGACAAGCCCAGGCCCGTACCTTCTCCCGTGGGTTTGGTGGTGAAAAAGGGCTGGAAGATTTTGCCAATAGTTTCCGACGGGATACCCGTTCCGTTGTCACCTACCCAAATCTGAATTTGGTTCTCAGCCAGGCGTGTACGCAGCCAAACGGTGGGATCATAGTCCACTTCAGCCCGCAATTGACGCTCGACAAGCGCATACAAAGCGTTGTTGCAGAGGTTCAGCAGCACTCGACCCATATCCTGAGCGACCACACTGGTTGGCCTTATACTGGTGTCGAAATCCGTAATAAGTTGGGCGTTGAAGTGTTTATGCTTGGCCCGGTACCCGTGATAAGCCAGCCGCAGATACTCCTCGGCCAGGCCGTTGAGGTCGGTGGGTTGTTTTTCGCCAGTGGAGGCCCGCGAATGCTCCAGCATGCCCTTCACAATGGCTGAAGCCCGACCGCCGTGATGACTGATCTTTTGCAGGTTCTGTTTCAGGTCCCCCAGCAATTCGGTTTCCAGTTGGATATCCCGATCTGCCCGCTGCTGTTCCTCGGCCAACTCGCTGACCAGTTCGGTACTGACTTCGGCAAAGTTGTTAACGAAGTTCAAGGGGTTCTGAATCTCATGGGCGATGCCCGCCGTTAATTCCCCCAGACTGGCCAGTTTCTCTTTTTGGATGAGCTGGACCTGAGACGCGCGGAGCTCGTTTGTGCGGGCTTCTACCAGTTGTTCCAGGCGTTCATTTTGGCTGGCTAAAATCAACTGTTTTTCTTGGGAGAGCTCCTGAACTTCGTTTAATTTTCGGGTTAATGTCTTATTGATATACGCAAAATCGCTTCCTAAATAATAAGATATACTGATGGGAATACTTAGAACGCCAATTAGGTCAATACTATCCCCTAGAGTATTCCCCACTAACGAATAGGTATGAAAACCGAAGAAATTCAAATAGCGAAAAGTTAAACACAGTACAGAAATACATAAACCAATCAGCATGATACCAGCGTTTGGCTTTTTTGCTTTAAGGGCCTTTGCGATTAAATAAATAGACGTTAAGGAAAAGAATATGCCGGTACCAATTTCTGAAATGAGTACCCCTTGATTGTAACTGGCAAAGTAGCCAACTAATAAACTTATAGTCATTACGATCACCAGGCGAAAAAGTAGATCAACGCTAAAACTAAATATGTCATAAAGAGCCATGATTAAAAACAAATAAGCTAACGAGAACAGGAAGACTCGAACTGCTCCGACAGACATATATAAAGCCATTTCCTGGATGGGTACAGAATAGTACACTACCCCGATAATTAAGGAATGGCCGGCATAACAAAAAGCCATACCGGAAATAAAAAGGTTTGCTTTTTGTTGAGGGTATAAAATAAAAATGAATAGGTGTAAAACAAAGAGAATGATAAATGCACCAAATTTAATAAAGGGGAAGGCTATAAGTGTATTTATTGACTGTACTAAAAAAGGTATAAATTTTACGGGCATCAGCCGGGTCGAAAAAAAAGGATTCCGGATACTAGCAAATCGATTATAATATACATTTTTTTGACAGCCATACCGAACAGCAATGAGCACGTCCGGTCTATCTTTTGGGAGAGGTACCGTATTCCAATAGACCACTGCCGCTTTGGGGGTGGGGGTAAGCGTACCGAACCGTTCCATCAATTCACCATTAATGTAGATTTCAGAGGCTATTCGTTGACCCACAAGGAGCACGAGTGGGATGGGCACCAGGGAGGGGTTCATTCTTATCTTCAATCGTATCCAACCAATTCTACCATCCTGGAGTTGCCTCAACTCCATAATATCCTTTGTCGGATCAATCGCCTGCCAGGCTGAATCATTAAAATCACCTTTAGCGAAGGCAGGATTATCCCCGACCTGCCATTTCCAGCCTTTATTGAGTAGTAGTCCATCGCTAGAAAGCGAATCGATTTGAAAAACTTGAGCAACGCAGATTGACACACTGAATTGAAGCCCTAACAGGAAGAAAATTAGTTTCATGGTTAAGGGGTCTGGTCTAGATCGTCATTAAAAAGGTTGTACCCTTATCCCCTGTTGCTTCTACCTCCAACTTTTCTCCGTGCCCTTTGGTGACAATATCATAACTCAAGGACAAGCCCAAGCCGGTACCTTCACCCCTGGACTTAGTGGTAAAGAAAGGCGGAAAGATCTTGGCTCTGACCGACTCAGGTATACCCGTTCTGTGGTCGCTCACCATGGAGGCTGAAGTTAACAACGTGTCAGCTACCACAGTCCGTTTAGCCTGATCCGCAATTGGATTGGTTTGCCCCTGCTGCTGCAGGTTGGAGCAGGAATAAATACCAGGAAAAAATGGTAATAAAATGATTGGATAGAGGAGCAACTTATTTTTTAAGGCAGGCCAGGTTTTCATAGCACCGGAGGTGTGGAACAAAGTTATTGAATGACTAACTAAAAAAGTTTTCGTTCTATCGATCAGTCAGCAGCTTCCTTAATCGCGTTGCCGGAGCGCTTACTGGCTCCTGGGCCTGGTCTACGACCAGGGATAGGCGTTGGGCAAACGGAATAAAAAATTCACCCAGGATGTCAAAACAGACGGGACTACTAGTGCTGTACACGTTATAAACAACCGTATTAGCCCCGTCTGGATGATTACGGCACAGGTTATACGTTACAGCCACTGGTTGACGTAAAGTATAAGCAATAGGGCGTTACTGTATTTCCTGGTCTATCGCACTAGGCTATGGACTGAAATGGACACCTATCAAAAGTAACCGTCTTGTAAAAAGGCAGGTTTTATGATCTGTCCAACTCAACTCGTAGTCTATGATACGAGTTGAGTCGACAATTTGTGATAGCCAAGTAGTTTCAGAAGAGCTAATTACGTAATTTTTTACTTTTCCTCGATTTATCTTTTTGACGCGTTTGCTCCGCTACGTCTCAAGCGTAAGTGACGGATTAAGTTCAACAGTTTGTAAACAGTTAGAATATCGCCGAAACCCGCTCAAACAGGACAGCCTAACAGCCCTTATATAACCCTCCATCGACGTGCGATCAGAATGGCTAGTGACCAGCTAACACACGGGTGAGATTCATTTTGAGAATGGTATTATACCGTTAATGTGCAGCTAGAACGTTTTCCTCTCTTCTCTTCAATTTTTTGTACTTTTCATAGTGTAGGTTCATGAAAGGCAACCTTTTCGTGAACGGTTTTGGGTTGACCCGTCCGGAAAAGTGTTGACCGTTGTCCGATCCTGAAAATAAGTTGTCAGTTTTGAGATGAGAAATTAGTGAGTAATCTTAATACTGATAAAGTGTTGTCAAAGTAGATGAAACGGATTGAATTACCCAAATTGACCTTGGTCCCGAACAACTTTTGAGCGCTTGTAGATCTTCGGTTTCCAATGCTTTTTGAGCGGTTGTTCGCTCTGATGGGCTAACACCGGAGTCAGGTAACCACAGCTCATATGGGGACGAAGATGATTGTAATTGTAAATACTTTTTTCAACCGCTTTTTCGGCCTCCTCGAAAGTAACGAACACCCGGTTCAGCCGAAAGTCTGTCTTTAATATTCCATTCACCCGTTCGGCGATGGCATTTTCGTAAGGGTCACCTTGCTGAGTCATGCTAATCAAAATATTAGCACCTTTCAGCTTGTGAACATAGTCAAAGCTACAATATTGGCTCCCTCGATCGGAATGATGGATCAGTTCTTCTACCCTTTCCAAATGGGTTGATAAGGCCATATCCAAGGCCTTAATACTACCTTCCGCTGTTAAAAATGGGTGAAGACAATAACCCACAATTAGCTTTGAATAAGCGTCCGTAATTAACGAAAGATAGCCAAATCCCAACCCAATATACAAGTACGTAATATCACTAACCCAAACCTGCCGAGGAGCCGATATTTCTCTATCAATCAGTAGGTTAGGGTATCTTTGTAAGCGGTGATTCGAATCGGTGGTCTGGGGTGGCTGTCGACCCTGACGGATGACCATTGCGTGAGTCTGTAGGATCTTATGCAACTTGTCCCTTCCTAATTTGATGCCACTTTTAGCTAACGGTTCTGCCAGCAGAAGGTGTAATTTCCGAGTACCTAAACCAGGCACGTCTCGCCTAAGGGCCGTTACCAGATCCAATACTAACATCGCATGGCTCACCGATCGCTGGGAGCGACTTTTTTTAGCGTGAAAAGCTTGTCGGCTCACACCAAACAGTCGGCAAAGGCTTCCGACGCTTGCCTTTGCTATCTCGTTCTCACGAAGTTTTAAGACCGTTTGGTGCCAGACTTTTTTCGGATCGGCACATTGAGTTCTTTTTCAGCGGTCTCAATCATGGTATTGAGTGCCAGGATCAACAAGTTGGCTTGCTGTAGAGTCTGTTCCAGCTCTTGGTTGCGCTGCTTGAGGGCGGCCATGTCGCGCTTTTGTGCTTGCTTCATGGCGGGTAAAGTTAGCAGGCCCGTCTGCATCTTCTGACGGTAGAGTTGCACCCAACTACGAATCGTGTATCCACTGTGAATACCCAAATCCGTCATCACTTGGTTTACATCTTCTCCGCCGAAGAGGATGCGGAAAACGGCGGTTTCTCTTAGCTGTTCGCTATACTGGAAACGGCTCAAAAGGTCTCGAATGTGGTCTTGCATGGTTGTCGATTTTTGGTGAAAATCTGACAACCTATTTCAGTGTAAGACAGTCAATCGGCTTAACAATCTGTTGACAAACGCAGGCGGATCGGTCATATTCAGGTAATGGATGCCGACGACTTTTGCGGGCATTTACCCGCTAATCGCTCCTCGCTACAATGACCCACGTTTCCCTGCGCGCCACCCTTGGCGTGATGACAACCCTTGCCCTGCTGACCAGCGCCTGTGAGGATCACCGGCTTGTTTCCGTTCCTAATTTTCCCGCTGCTGTCGATGCTACCAACCCCGGCACGTTTCTGCCAGCGGTTTTGACTGATGTGAATGGCGTGACGGTGTATAACGGCGGATTTGGCTCGGCGATCGCTGCTGATCCGAACGACCCCGGCGCTTTCTTTATGCTGACCGACCGGGGCCCCAACATCGACGGTACGGCGGCCAATTCGAAGGTCTTTGCCGTGCCCGGTTTTGCTCCTCAGATCGGTAAGTTTCGGCTCAAAGACGGCCTGATGGTACTGGAGACGATCATTGAGCTCAAAAACAGTACGGGGGGCAAACTGAATGGCTTGCCAAACCCGGCCAACCAGGGCGGCACCGGCGAAACGGCCCTGGATGTGACGGGCAACAACCTCGGCACCAGCGTCGACGGTATTGACTCCGAAGGTCTGGCGGTTGCCTCCGACGGGACCTTCTGGGTGAGTGATGAATACGGCCCTCACCTTGTTCATTTCGATGCCAGCGGCAAAACCATCGAACGCATTAACCCGTTTGGGACGGGTACCGGCGGGCGTACCATTCCCCTCGTCTTCGCCATGCGCCGGGCTAACCGGGGTATGGAAGGGCTGACGCTTACGCCCGACGGGAAAACGCTGGTGGGTATCATGCAGTTTCCCTTGTACAACCCCTCCTCAGCGGCTATTTCAGGGTCACTGGTGACGCGTATACTGACGTTCGACATCGCCACCGGGGCTACCAGACAGTTCGTGTACCTGATCGAGAAATCGAACCTGCAGGCAATCAGCGAAATAGCGGCCATCACTAACACCACCTTTTTAGTCCTCGAACGCGATGGCGAATACGGAACCGATGCCAACAAAAGTACCCTGTTCAAGCGGGTCTATAAAATTGATCTGACGGGTGCCACGGATATATCGGACCCGGCCAATGGGGCCAACGGTAAACTGTATAGCGGTAAAACCGTTGAAGAACTGAAAACCGCAGCGGCCTTGCAAACAAATGGTATTGTGCCCGTTTCGAAAACGCTCGTGCTGGATCTGGCAACCGAAACGAACCCGGTCTATCCGCATGATAAAGCAGAAGGTCTTGCGCTGATCAGCCCAACGCTGGTGGCCATCTCCAACGATGATGATTTTGGGGTGACCGGCACCGGTACCTACACGGCTAAACGTTTGCCCGCTACCAATACGATCGACAGAAACCGGGTGTATTTCATTACGCTGAAGGCACCCGTTAAATAGTCCGGTCAATCAGCTGGTAAGCTAGTCGTTCTCTTGTCTATCGGAGGTCTGTGACCAAGGTCGCAGATCTCCGATACGTGTGTATGGCTGGCGCTGGGATCACAAGAGGTGAATTTCCTTACCGTTCCGGGGGCACCATATCCCCAATAAACCGATAGGGGTTCGTCAGGTCGCAGTCGGAGGAGAGGGCCGAAAAACGCTGGCTGACAACGGTAAGCCTTGCTTCGGTAGCCGGTTGGCAGCCGGCTGTGTAACCACTGGCCTGAACAGCTACCGCCATGATGTCGCCGTTCGGCCAGACCTCGCGCCGGATGGTCATGGGCTTGTCGGGACTGTTCGGGCAAAGCGACCGGCTGATGGGTGGGGTGGGGCTGCCTTTCCCGTGCCTGGCGACGAACGCTTTTTCGAGAGCCTCGGGGTAGGGACAGGAAATTTTGAATAACGTATTGTCGTAGAAAAACAGGTAAACGTCAGCGAGCACCAGGCCCAAGATGGTGACGCTGCTGGCCCGGAACGTACGGATATGGGCGCAGGGTAAGGCAATTGTTCCTTTTACCAGCGACTGGCCTTCTTCCCGGAAAGCTGTATTTGTCAGTGAGTCGGGCGTGGTGCTGCCAAGTGCATAGGGCCCCAGGCCGCTGATGGCAGGCTGGGCAGGTAGTTTGCCGGGGATTAGAAAAAGCAGCAGCAACCAAAACCGGTAGGTCATTGACACGGGTGTGAGAAAAGTCGGTCAGGAAATTTATCACTAATCCCGTTAACAATCCGATAGTTTTGGATAAAACGGCAACCGGACGGCCGAGAACCAGTACTCGCAAAGCTGCTTCACCACCAGATCGAGGCCCGCCTGATCCCCCGATTTGAACACGACGGAACTGGCCCCGGCTTCGTAGCAGGCATTCACCTGCGTGTCAGACAACAGGCCCGACCAGACCACCACCGGAATATTCTTTAAGTT
The DNA here is from genome assembly GCF_054782495.1 of Spirosoma aerophilum. Lineage (NCBI taxonomy): Bacteria > Pseudomonadati > Bacteroidota > Cytophagia > Cytophagales > Cytophagaceae > Spirosoma > Spirosoma aerophilum. Next base: position 558,624 of record NZ_BAAGSJ010000017.1, read on the forward strand.
CACATCGCTCTTCAACGATCGCAGCACCTCATAGCCGTCTACTCCGGGCATGTGCATATCCAGCAACACCAGGCTGGGGAGCGTTGTTGCCGTCTGAAAAGGAGACAGCAAACGGCTGCCATCGGTTAAATGATGGAGCGTGATCTGTTTGGAATAAACGTGAAAAGCGTGCTGAAGCAAATAAAAATCGTCGTCGTCGTCATCAATTAAAACGACTTCACAATGTTGGTCGGGACGGAGGGGCATGGTTGAATGGAGTTGATGCGAAAAATAGGGTTCATACTCCGGAGAGCAGTGGCTGGATTTTAAAATTTATTACACGGGAAATGGTGGTAGCCTGAACATCGTTAGTTTATGCGTTAGGCCGGGAAGTAGATGCTGAACGTGCTCCCGCGACCGGGCTGGCTGGTGGCCGTAATCGCCCCGTCGTGGTTTGCAACGACCTTTTCGCAAATGGCCAGCCCGACGCCCGTACCGGCAAATTCGCTCTTGCCGTGCAGCCGCTGAAACACCTGAAAAATCCGGTCGAGGTATTTCTCGTCGAAGCCAATGCCATTGTCCCTTATGTCAATCCGGTGATAGTGGCGGGCACTCCGGGAAGGCTGTATAAAGGAAGGTAATTCGGCTGCGGGTAGTTGCTGACTGCTCACATGAATGTTCGGGATACTGTCGGCCTGTTGAAACTTCAGCGCGTTACTGAGCAAATTCTGGAAGAGCTGTTCCAACTGCGATTGATCGCCCTGGATAGTTGGCAGCGGATCGACCGCAACAACGGCCTCCGTTTCCTGAATAAGCAGTTCCAGGTCTGTCAGAATCGTGTTCACGACCTGGTTGAGTGGAATGAAATCGGTATTTTTCCGCTGGGTAGATATGCGGGAGAAGCTAAGCAGGTCGCGGATCAGCGTCGACATGCGGTTGGCGGCTACCTGCATTCGCTCCAGATACATGAGCCCGTCGCCCACCTGATCGCTGAACTGGTTCTTCAGCAGATCGCCAAACTGCTGGATCTTGCGGAGCGGCTCCTGCAGGTCGTGGCTGGCTACGTAGGCAAACTGCTGCAGGTTGTCGTTGGACCGGACCAGCAGCTTGTTGGTCTCTTCCAGCTCTTCGTTGATGCTTACGTACTCCGCATTCCGGGCTACCAGTTCCCTGGTTCGATGGGCCACCTGCTCCTCCAGGTCGGCAGATAGCGTTCGGTAGCGTTCTTCACTCTCACGCAGGGCCTGCTGGCTCTCCCGGCGTTCGGTAATGTTGGGACTGACCATGGCCAGACTCACAATGTCATTGGATACAGTGTCCCGAACGGCTACATTATTCCACTGGAGCCAGAACGGCTTACCCGTTTGGGTGTTCATGAAACGAATGTCGTGCGATGCGTAGCCGTCCTTTATCAGGTTAGCCAGCACCGTTCGGGCCGTGGCCCGGTCGTCGGGATGTACACAGTCCAGAATGGTTTTCCCGTCAACCGTATCCCAGCCTAGCATGGCCTTGGCCGCCGGGTTGGCGTATTGAACACGCCCGTCCAGATCGGTAAGGCCAATGAACTCGTGGCTTGCCTCCATGATGTTGATAAGCCTTTGCTGCTGCCGGGCCGCCATGGTCAGCTGTTCTTTGCTCTCTTCCACTTTTTGCCGGGCCAGCACCTGCTGCGTCACATCGGTAGCCACGACCAGTATACCTATAATGCGTTTCAGCCCCGTATGGCGATCCGTTTCCTGCTGTGGCTGGTAGGTCAGGTTCACATAGATCGTTTCCAGCTGGTTATGCCGGACAATGTTTACGGGGACTTCTTCAGCAATGTACGGCACACCGGTTGCCACTACCTCCTTTAGCAGTATATCGAAGCCCTGTCCCCGAAGTTCGGGCAGGGCTTCCAGAAGGGGCCTGCCCACCAGTTCGTCCGGTGTGCGACCCGTCAGTTCAGCATAAAACGGGTTGACCATCCAGAAGGTCAGATCAGGTTCCCGGATGATGGCAATGGCCACCGGCGACTGTTCGAACAAGGCGAGCAGCTGCAACTGGCTGGCTTCAATTTTCTGCATCGCCACGATGCGTTCAGTTACGTCGATGGCGATGTCCAGAATGGCATATACGTTGCCATCCGAATCAAAAAGCGGGGTGTAGGTGATGTTATAAAAGTTGTGCGTCATCACGCCCTGCTGTACGATGTCGACCGGTGCTCCGTAACTCTGGTACATCTTGCCCGATGTATAGACATCATCGAGAATTTGCAGGAAGGGCTGGTTTTCCAGTTCGGGCATCACCTCGGCTAAGGGCTTACCTTCAATATCAGGCCCTTTCCCGACAATGTCGATGAAAGCCTGATTGGGCATTTCAATAACCAGATTCCGCCCGACGAACAGGCCCATAGCTGCGGGGGCCGCTTTGATAACGGAGCGCACACTGGCTTCACTGGCGCGTAATTTATGTTGAATCGTAACCTGCTCGGTTACGTCGACGGCCATGTTCATAATGGCGTATACCTGCCCCTGCTTGTCGAGTAGGGGTTTGTAGGTGAAATTGAAGTAGAACGTTTGCAATTCGCCGTCTATCACCAGATCACAGCGATCGGCCGTAGCCTGATACAGTTGGCCGCTGGTATAGGCGTCATCCAGGATCTGCAGAAAAGGCTGACCGGTTAATTCGGGAAGAACCTCCGCCAGTGGTTTCCCCAGGGCACCGTCGCCTTTGCCCCAGATGTCCAGTATCCGTTTATTGGCAACCTCAATGATCAGGTCCCGTCCTACAAACAGGCAGGTCGCCACCGGCGCTTCTTCAATCAATGAACGAAACCGGGCTTCGCTGGCCTGTAGCTGCTGCAACCCCAGTTGCCGCTGTTGCCGGGCGGCCAGCTCGGGCCGAAGATCGCGATTTAGAGCAACCAGTGCGCTGGGCTGGCCGGTAATCGAATCGGTCAGGGAAAAAGCGATGGTTTCGACGGGAATGGATTCGCCGGTTTTTAGGTGAGACATGGCCAGATGACCTTCCCACTGACTGGCTGCGAGCACGGCCGGGAGAACTTCACCGACCACTTTCTGAAAATCGTCAGGTTTGAAAAAATCGCTGATTTGTTTTCTCGTCACCTCTTCCGTATCGAGCCCCAGGAGCTGTCGGCCAAAAGGATTGACATACCGAATGTGGCCATCCAGATTCGTGATGGCTACGTAATACGGCGTCTTTTCAATGATGGTGGCCAGTTGCTGAGTTTGCAGCTGAGTTTCAACGGCTTTCGTCACGTCTTCGGCCATACCCAGAAAGCGGTAAGCCTGGCCCTGCTCGTTAAAGTGGACTTTACCCTGGCTGCGAACCCAGCGCACGGGCTCACCGTTGAGCCCATTTATCCGAAACCGAATGTCGAATGCCCCGCCGGAGGAGCCTGCGAGTGCCTGCTGCCCGGCGCTTTGTACCCGTTCCCGATCGGCGGGATGCACATGGGTCAGCAACTGGGCGTAGTTGACCAGGCCCGTGGCGGGCAAGGCATAAAGCTCCCGGCAACGGTCATCTGCCTGAACGGTTAGGTTGGTCGGGTCTATTTCCCAAACGCCAATGCCCGCTGCCTGAAGAACAAGCTGCAGTTTTTCTAACTGGGCGACCCTATCCTGATCAAAAGCGTTACGCTCACCGACCATCGATTCATTTTATTTTAGCTATCAGATTAACATTAAAAAAGGGGCTCTGTTCTAAATTCTTTTTTTACCCGGAAGTAAGTACACCAAAGGGCCAACCGGACGGGTAGTGAACAGCGGGGTTTATGTTGGCAAAGCATCCTGATTTCAGGGAAAAGAAGGGTAGTTTGTGGTGAAGCGACTGGTCAGCCTTAACTTCTTCAAGCCGCTAAGCCTGAAAACCGTTTGCCGCAGCAGGCGCTTCTATTGCCCAGAGTTAACCAGTCGAATGGGTGGATAGTAGGATATGACTATATAAAGCACGAAAAGGGATTTATATATCTTTCTAACTACTAGTGGACTACAATTATAGGCATACGTTTTTAGTCAGTAGTTAAAAGTACTTAGTTGTTTTAAACTATAAAAATGAGGTCGTAGATTCCTTAAATAAACATATATTTAAACCTACAATGCGTGTGAATCAACCCTTACTGGCGTGAAAGGCTTCTTTTTTACAGAATTGCTCAATATGGTGGAGGTGCAATTCGGCTATGAGTTAGTCGATTCTCTTTTACTAACCACCGACCTGCCATCGGGTGGCAGTTATACGGCAGCCGGTTTTTACCCTTCGCAGGAAATGACGCTGCTGATTGGCAATTTAAGTCAACGGTTGAACCAGTCAGTACCTGATGTTCTTCGCCTGTTTGGGCGGCATTTGTTTCAGAGCTTCCTGCTCCATTACCAGCCGTTTATTCATGTGGCTCCCGATGCCTTTTCGTTTCTGGAGTCCGTGAACGACTACATTCATGTGGAAGTAAAAAAGCTTTACCCCGAAGTGGAGATGCCCCAGTTCACTACAACCCGGCTCAATGAGCAACGGCTGCTCATGATCTATCAGTCGAAGCGGAAAATGGCTGATCTGGCCTATGGACTAATCGAAGGGGTATTGGCGCATTATGGCGAACAGGCAGTTATTCATCAACGCTCCCTGGAGGCAGATGGCAGCCATGTGGAATTTTTAATTGTCAGGGAACGTGAATCGTAACGGCCAAAACGGATGGTGTCCACCCGGTCAAGTACGGAGTGGCTGATTACCCAGTTAGCCGGTTAGCGATGGAAGACGAAAAAAATATGAAAAATAAACGCAAATCGTTGCAGACTGCACAATAAAGAGTCCCGATAGACGTTTTAATGGTGTTATGCGTCTTTTGCCCCACCGGTCTACCCGTGGGGCTTTTTTTTGTCTTCTCAACGGCGTGCGCCCCTTCGACAAAAAGCGCTCTCGTGGCAAGGGTAGGGTAGTAAAACCGCCGGGGTTATTCTTTTACCGTTGTAAGTACTACCGACTAAACCAACCGCCCTGATGACGTATATAAAAGCCAGCCTGTCCGTCGGCCTTTTCCTGTTTCTCATTTTTCCCATCCGGGCTCAACTGATCACCGATTCCATTCTGGTTGAGAATCATTACCGGGTGTTTCATTTTAACAAACCTGCCCAACCCCTTCAAAACCCCAGCTTGATCTTTGTGCTGCATGGCTCTGGTGGGAACGGTAAGGGTATGATGAAAGCCACCGTGAATATGGACAAACAGGCGGCTGCCCGGAATGCGCTGGTCGTTTATCCGGATGCCTATCTGCGCTACTGGAATGAATGCCGGAAAGCCTCACCGGCTCAGGCAAATAAGGAGGATGTTAACGAGCAGGCTTTCTTTAGCGGAATGATCGGGTACTTCAGCCAGCACTACCAGGTGCAGAAGAAGCACGTGTTCGTGGTTGGTACATCAGGCGGAGGGCATATGGCCTATAAACTTGGTCTTACCATGCCCGATGCTTTCAAAGCCATCACAGCCATTATTGCCAACCTGCCCGACGCCGACAATATGGATTGTACACCATCGGGAAAACCCATGCCCATCATGATCGTGAATGGCACCGACGATACCACCAACCCTTACAACGGCGGAATCGTTAACCTGGGTAATAACATGACAATGGGGGGCGTTCGCTCCACAGACCAGACGCTGGCTTACTGGGCGACGCTGGCCCGCTACCAGGGCAAACCAACGGAAGAAGCCGTACCCGATGCCGACCCCAACGATGGAAAGCGCATCGAACGCTACACCTACAAGGCTAAGGGCAAGCCGGAGGTAGTTCTTCTGAAAGTGATTGGCGGGAAACACGACTATCCGAACGATATTGATGTTCATCAGGAAGCATTAACCTTTTTTATGCGCCAGATTGGCGTCAAAGCAAATTAGGGTAAAGAATAATCGACGGATACTCAGGTGAGCTTCGTCAGAATATGCATCAGTTCGTGGGGGAGAAAGGGCTTGCGGAGAAAAAAACTGAATCCCGACGACTTTACCCGATCGACCGTCTCCGAACGATCATCGGCCGACAAGGCAACCAGCGGTACACCCGGCTGAAGCTCCTGTAGTTTCTTCGACAGTTCGTAGCCATCCAGTTCGGGCATGTACAGATCCAGGCGCATAGCCTTATAAGGGGTCTGCCGGGGCGATGGAAAAATAGCCACTCGTCCGCCGTTCTTTTTAATAAAATGCGACAGGATGCGGGTGTTGATCGGGTTGTCATCAACGGCCAGGAACAACGCATCCGGGTTAAGCCGAACCGTTGTGCGGGCTGGCGTGGCCTCTGCAATCGGGAACGTTAGCCGAAACCCGAAGGTTGATCCGTTTCCTCCCTGATTTTCTACCTCCGGTTCATAATTAATCAATTCCAGTAGTTGGCGGGTAATAATCAGGCCGAGCCCGCTATCGCCATACAGTCGGTAGTGGAGGCCGAAATAAACAGGGTCGCTAAAGAGGGCAGCTCCCGATCGGTCAGACTAACCATGGTGAGGGGCAACATGTAGTTATAGTCCAATTCAGTAGTTGTATCCGGCAGGCGACAGAAATGGATCAACTCAAGTCGCAGGGCCTCATCCGGAGCGAGGGGAGTAGTAACCAGCAGGCGTTGATTAATAATCAGTTGGTTGGCGGGAATACAGCTTATTCTTCATGTCTAAATACCAATATAGAATACTGTTCAAACGACCGGTTATGTACTGACGGGTATTGGTTTTCGGAAAAAATGATACAATAACTACGGGTTTTAAGGTATATCGAGTTCGTCGCCAGTCCACGGGTCGTATCGCACCGGTTTCAAATCTTCTTATAATATAATGCCGGAAGGTGACCCCATTACCTCATTCAGAAGCCAATTCTCTAACCAACATGTGCCTGAGTAGCTTAGTCTATTGTCTGCTCTTATGTTCGACTTTTGGCGTATGATACTCATATTGGCGGCTATTGATGCAGACTTTCAGCTTCGGGAGTTTGCCTGTCCAATTAACCAGTTGGAAGTAGGATTTGACTTATTAAATGACATCGTTGCACGGGGCGATGCGTTGGTAAGCGCCTACATTGTGGATGAACAGAAATCGACATCTCTGCCACTCGAAGCGTTCGATGGCACGCATTTCTTAACGGCAGTGCAGGAGCTTCAGCGAGAATGGCAGTTTATTTTAAGTGAACCTGTCCAGACTGCCTCCAGGCTGTCTGCTTCACTCAGTCAGTGGCAGCACCAGCGAGTCCGACGCTACGACGCTCGGGTTACCATACTAAAACGGACACTCGACCGGCTTCTGAACATCCGGCAGCGGTCGCAGCATAACAAGCCCGACGAATCAGCGCTTTCTTCCGTTCAGCTCCATTATAATGACCTGATTGAGCGCTGCACGGTTCGGCTCATTAAAGCGAAGCTGCTGCATCAGATGGCGCTGGACGGGCTGAATCTTTCTGAAGACTAGATGTCATGACCCAACCGACTCATTCCAGTAGGAACGAAGCATATTGAAACCCTGGCGCCATTCGGCATAGGTTGTTGGCTTAACGATGTACGAATTGGCACAACAGGTGAAGGCGCTCACGACATCATCGGCATGATTGGATCGACTCAGCGTAATGGCTGGTATACGCTGATAGGCCGGATTCGATTTGAGATCCTGTATAACCGACAGACCTACCTGGGCAACCGGCAAGTATAAGTCAACCAGAATAAGCCGGGGCATGTCCATTTTCCGCTGGCGGCAGCTGTCCAGATAGGGTATGACCTCACGCGCTTCCGATAACCAGACCGGTTGTATAGCTGGAAACAACTGAAGCAAGGTCCAGCGTATCAGAAACCACTCGTCTGGGTTATCCTCAACGACCAGAATGACCGGCTTTGGCAAATCTGGCGTACCTGCCACAGAGTTGCTATCCGCTTCGCCCTGATAAAACGTTTCATAAACCCGGCCTTTATAAAGTGCCAGCGAACGCTCAAAGGCCTTTCGTTCGCCGTCAAAGCCCTTGTATGAGGTATCGTTATCCGACATTCGTATCGATTGCTTACTAAAACGTTCGTAAATTTCTGTTTAGGTACTTAGGTAAGTAGGACCACCGGGCTAGAGCCGCTATATCTTAAGCTGAGTTGTGTCGTTTTGAGGATGTATTTGCCAACCATCAGACCACTATGAGGTGGTAAAAAATGCTCCAAGGTAAACGCTTGCCTGCTTAATTTGCAAGCGTTTCACGCTATAGTTAGGGAACGGCTTTTTTGAAAACAACGAGTTTTTTAATTAGCTGGAAATGAGTCATTCGAGTACAACGCAGTCGGTTGGCTGGCCATAGTCCATAAGGGGGAGGCTCCATGAACTACAAGTGAAATATTGGCGGTAAAACCGGCACACAATCGCTGAATCAAACGTTATAAAAGCGGTATTTACTACCGAAGTTTGTACCATCTTTATCCATCTTCTGCCCAACCCGCTATGCTTGAACTGACGGCTCTGACTGTTTTTATCGGCTATATTGTCTACCTGCGCTACTATGCCGATCAACGGTCGAAAGCCGAAATCGAGGCCGAGCGACTGCGCGACGGGATTGACCTGTACGAAACCGATCAATACGCCAAAGCGCTCAACTACTTTGGCGACGCCCTCAAAACACGGCCTACGTCGACGGTGGCGCTCCTCTACCGGGCGCGGATCTATCGGGCGCTGGGCGATGCACAGGCGGCACTTGCCGACCTGACCCGTGCCAAAAGCTTCGACGACTCGCTGGCCGATCTACACCTCGAAAGCGGGCAGATCCACTTCGAAGCAAAGGAATACACAACGGCTTTCCAGGATTTCGACAAAGCCATTTTTCATGCGCATGGCGATGCCGCCGAGCCGTACCGCTGGCGGGGCCTGACCCGTCAGTACCTTCAGCAAGCCACCGAGGCCGAGCAGGACCTGGCTAAAGCGAAGCAGCTTGAGCAGCAGCAGCGTATCAAAGCATCGTCCGTTCTGCCGGTGGGTAAGCCCAGATTCTTTGATCGGCAGTTCTTTCAAAATGCCGGCTTAACGATCATCAGCGCCCTGATTCTGCTCTACATCATCAAAAAGAGTTCGGTGATTCACTGGCCCTATTTGTGGGCGGCTGCCTCGGCCGTCGGTATTGGATTCCTGGAGCCCCGAAAAGGGTGGGTGCTGGCGTTGCTGCGGGTCTTTGTCATTCTCTTTGGGTATTATGTTGTTGTCGGGCCAGACCCGCTGAGTACGCATCGGGAGGTGGAGGTGTTCAGTTTGTACGGTTCCGTTGGCCTGACCTTTGCCGGGAGCCTGATCGGCAGCGTTCTGCGCAAGGCATATGCCGGGTAAGGGGCGTTCGCCACGTATAAAAACACGCTCCGGTTGGGGATAAAAGCATAGATTTACAGTTGCCTGCCAACGGCATACGTGTCCGGGGAGGGCTAATGACTGATGGCGAAGGCAGACCGTTCTGCCATACAGGCCAACGGGGAAGACCTGGCGTTTGTGACGGTTAAAATCGTTGACAAAAACGGCCTGATGGTTCCCGATGCCGCTCATGCCGTAAACTTTAGCATACAGGGCGCCGGCGAAATCGTAGCCACCGACAATGGTGACCCGGCGAATCTGGTCTCCTTCGCTTCTCGGGAACGGCAGGCCTATAACGGCAGGGTGCTGGCCATCCTTCGCGCCAAAAAAGGCACCCCTGGCAAAATGATGTTGACCATTAAAGCCGCCGGTCTACAAACAACCCAACTGGAAATTCTCACAAACTGATCTTCCCGCCAATTCTGGTCAATCGAATGCGGTTTAAAGGCAGGGCTGTTAAGGTATAATCCCGAAGGGATGGCAGGAGTATAAATCCTGGTAAAACGGTAAACAATGTCTTTATTTTCATAAATGTATGGTTTGGCTTTCTTTTTTGTGTTACTTATGCAACCGATTGCATTAACGGACTCCCGCTTGCTGCGAACAGACTAAATCATCACGTACTCAAAACGCTTACCTGTGCTCACCAGAGACTCGAAACTAAATCTGATCCTGGCCGTTTTCCTCCTCTTTTCTATCACCAGCCGGGGGCAAAGCATCATGGCCGACAAATCGCCGTTTGCCGTCACAACGGCGGTGATCTACGTCGATAACGGCGAAACAGAACTTGTGAAAACAGCCGCTACGCTGCTCCAGAAGGATATTGAGCTGGTCACAGGGGCCAAACTGCCCATCGTTACGGCTATCAGCCAGCTCTCTAAAAACGTCATTGCCATCGGTACAATTCAGCAATCGCCCTTTTTGAAACAACTGATTGCCCAAGGGAAAATAAACCCGACAAGGATCAGCGGAAAATGGGAAGCCTCGCTGGTGCAAACCCTGACGAATCCGGCTAAAGGCATCCCGAACGCGCTCATCATTGCCGGTAACGACCGTCGGGGTGCCGCCTATGGTGTTTTCGAACTGTCCCGACAAATGGGTGTGTCGCCCTGGTACTGGTGGGCCGATGTGCCGGTCGAAAAGCGGAAGGAGATCTACTTTAAGCGCAACGTCACCCTGACCGATGCCCCCGGCGTAAAATACCGGGGCATTTTCCTGAATGACGAAGCTCCGGCGCTCTCGGGCTGGACCAAAGAGAAATTCGGCGGCTTCAATCACCGGTTCTACGAAAAGGTTTTTGAGCTGATTCTGCGCCTGAAAGGCAACTACATCTGGCCGGCCATGTGGGGTAACGCCTTTTATGCCGATGATTCGCTGAACATAGCCATGGCCGACAAATACGGCATTGTCATTGGCACCTCGCACCACGAACCCCTGATGCGGGCGCACGACGAATGGCGACGGGCAGGGGGTGGCCCCTGGAACTACGAAACCAACCCCGACAAGCTGCGGCAGTTTTGGCGCGACGGGATGAAGCGGGCCACCAACGAAAAAATTGTAAGCGTGGGCATGCGGGGTGATGGCGACGCGCCCATGTCGCGGGAGACGGCCACCGCCCTGCTCGAACGCATCGTGACCGACCAGCGAACGATTATCGGGGAGGTAACAGGCAAACCGGCTTCCGAAACCCCGCAGCTCTGGGCCTTGTACAAAGAGGTTCAGGAGTATTACGACAAAGGCATGCGCGTGCCCGACGATGTGACCCTCCTGCTTTGCGACGATAACTGGGGCAACCTGCGAAAACTGCCCCGGCCCGACGAAAAACCGCGTAAAGGAGGCTACGGTATCTACTACCATTTCGACTATGTGGGTGGTCCGCGCAACTACAAGTGGCTCAATACCAATCCACTGCCGCGCATCTGGGAGCAAATGAACCTGGCGTGGCAGCATAACGTGCGCGACATCTGGATTGTGAACGTGGGCGATCTTAAGCCCATGGAGTTTCCGATCTCCTTCTTTCTGGATTATGCCTGGAACCCCGAAAAGATAGATGCCAGTGACCTCACGGCGTACACGGAAAACTGGGCAGCTGCTCAGTTTGGAAAAGCCCATGCCAAAGACATCGCCTATTTGCTGGCCCGGTACGCTAAATACAACGCCCGCCGGAAACCCGAACTGCTCGATGCCAACACCTATCCCAGCCTCGACGAGTGGCAAACCGTGGTTGGTGAGTACACCGCACTCCTGACAAAAGCCGAGCAGATCAACAATGAACTCCCTGCCGCCTGCCAGGACGCCTACTTTCAGCTGGTGCTACACCCCATAAAGGCCTGCGCCAACCTGAACGACATGTACTACAACGTCGCCCTGAACAAACAGGCCTATCGCAACAAATGGAATACAACCAACGGGTTTGCCGACAAGGTAAAGCAACTGTATGCCAACGACTCATTGATCACCCGGCAGTACCATCAACTCAACAACGGCAAATGGAATCATTTGATGAGCCAGACCCATATTGGGTATACCTACTGGCAACAGCCGGAGCGTCAGAAAATGCCGTCGGTCAACTACCTGCCCGCTGATTCGGCGGTTGCTCCCAAAGCGGTTGATGCGCTGCCGGTGAGCGGCCTAAAATCGGCAGCGGGCTCCGGCTTTCACCAGGTGGCGAAAAAGGGCGTTTCGATGGACGCCGACCATTTTACGAGAGCTGTCAACACCAACGGGATCACCTGGAAAGTACTTCCCGATCATGGTCGGACGGGTTCGGCGGTCACGCCGTTTCCGGTGACGGCCGGAGCGCAGAAACCCGGGGGTAATTCACCGCACCTCGAATACGACATTCAGACGAACAGCGACGGGGAGTTTTCGATCCATGCCTACTTTTCACCTACACTGAACGTCTTTGCGTCGGAGAACGGGCTGCAATACGCGGTATCGGTCGATGGGGAAACTCCGCAAATCGTCAGTCTGAACAAGGAGGATAAAACAAGCGACAAAGGCATCTGGAATAAATGGGCGGCAGAGAACATCATTATCAAATCAACCAAACACAAAATGGCCACACCCGGAAAACATACCGTGAAGTTCTGGATGGTGAACCCTGCTGTGGTGCTGCAAAAGCTGGTGCTGGATTTCGGCGATCTGGCCCCCCGCTACCTCGGCCCCGAAGAAACGTATGGACAATCGGTGCTTAAGTGAATCACCACAGGACTTATTACTACCTACTTAACCAACCCCTCACAAAACCGTCTCCTAACGAATTACCCATGAAACGATTTCTCGTACTGTGCCTGCTGTTGGCCGCCCATCTGGTCGTACAGGCTCAAATCCGTTTGCCTAAATTGATCAGCGATGGCATGGTGCTCCAGCGCGATGCCAGTCTAAAGGTGTGGGGATGGGCCAGGCCGGGCGAAAAAATTGCCGTTCGCTTTAAAAACAAGACCTATAAAACCGCGACCGATGCCAGCGGGAAGTGGCAGGTAACGCTGCCGCCAATGCCCGCCGGTGGGCCCTTCAGCATGGACATTACGGGAAGTTCCAAACTCACGCTGAACGATATCCTGATTGGCGATGTGTGGTTTTGCAGCGGACAGAGTAACATGGTCCACCAGCTCAATATCCATGACGTGACCTATGCCAAAGAGATCAAGGAGGCCAATTTTCCCCAGATTCGGCAGTTCTGGGTACCTACCCTGACGAGCCTGCAAGGGCCGCAAGCCGATATCCCCAATGGGCAATGGAAAGCCGCCGTGGGTGATGATGTGAGGCCGTTTTCGGCGGTGGCTTACTTCTTTGCCAAAAAAATTCATCAAAAATATAACATACCGGTGGGCATCATCAACGCCAGTGTAGGCGGCACGCCCATCGAAGCCTGGACCAGCGAGGCAGGACTGGCTGAGTTTCCGGCTCTTAAAACCACCATCGGGAAGAATAAAGACACGACCTATATAAACAGCCTTAACCGCCGACCAGCCACCAGCACGGCCAACAGACCGGGCCCACCCGTCGACCTGGGGACGGCGGGCACGACAAAATGGTTCGATGTTTCGTACATGCCCAAAGGTTGGCGACCGATCAATATTCCCGGTTATTGGGAAGATCAGGGCGTAAAAGATCTGAACGGCGTCGTCTGGTACCGGCGTGAAATCGACGTGCCGGCGTCCATGACGGGCAAACCCGCGAAGGTCTTCCTGGGTCGGATCGTAGATGCCGATGAACTGTACATTAATGGAAAACAGGTTGGCCGAACGACCTACCAGTACCCGCAACGCCGGTACACAGTCCCCGCCGATCTGCTGAAAGCGGGCAAAAACGTGTTTGTTGTCCGGGTAACCAACATGGGGGGGAAAGGCGGCTTTGTTCCCGACAAGCCGTATTGCCTTTTCGCGGGTACCGATACTCTCGACCTGAAAGGAACCTGGCAGTATAAAGTAGGTACGGCCTACCGGCCCATGTCTGGTAGCTTTGGTGGCGGAATCAACGCCCAGAATCAGCCAACGGCGCTATATAATGCCATGGTTGCCCCGGAAATCGACTATGCCATCAAAGGGTTTTGCTGGTACCAGGGCGAAAGCAATGCCGGTAAGCCGGAAGAGTACGAAACCCTGCTGCCTGCCCTGATTACTGACTGGCGAAACAAATGGAAGCAAGGCCCTCTTCCGTTTCTGTACATCCAGCTACCCGGCTTTATGGAGTACAACTACCAGCCTGCCGAAAGCGGCTGGGCGGTGCTGCGGGAAGCGCAGCTCAACGCCCTGAAAATTCCCAATACGGGTATGGTGGTGGCCATTGATCTGGGCGAATGGAACGACATCCACCCCGACAATAAAAAAGATGTGGGCGAACGGCTGGCCCTGACCGCTCTGAAAACGGCCTATAAGGAAAATATCGTATCGTCCGGACCCATTTTCCAGTCGGCAGCCATTGACGGCAACAAGATCGTGATCAGCTTTACCAATACCGGCGGTGGATTGATCACCAACGATGGGGAAGACCTCGGCGAATTTGCCATTGCGGGCAGCGACAAAAAATTCGTGTGGGCTAAAGCGACAATTGAACACGGCAAGGTGGTCGTGCAGAGCGATGAGGTGCCTAACCCCATGTACGTGCGTTACGCCTGGGCCGACAACCCGGTCAATCCCAACCTGTACAACAAAGAAGGCTTACCAGCCTCGCCATTTCGAACGGATAAGTAAGTTACCCCACCCCAACCCCTCCCCTTGAAAAAAGGGGAGGGGCTCAGTAACGGGTTGCCCTCTTCTAGCCCCTCCCCTTTTTTCAAGGGGAGGGGTTGGGGTGGGGTAGAATCCCCAAGAAATTATACTACTCAGCTATCAAACGCTAAACTCCTAAACCCTCAATCAAATGTACAAATACCTGGCCTTCGGGCTGCTGATGGGCCTTTCGGGCGGGGCTGTGGCCCAGCAAACGGCCATCGACAGCAGCAAGTACCCCCGACTTAAAACGTTTACGGCTGTTCAGGATCAGGCGGAAATGATGCAGCAGCTGGGCATCAAAAAATTAAGACCCGGCCCAAGTGGCAACGAGGCTGATCCGAACCACGCCAATTACGACGAAGCCAAAGCCGAGCCCTGCCCGCAGCTGCCCGACGTGCTCACCACCCGGAACGGCAGGAAAGTAACCACCGCCGATCAATGGTGGAAGCAGCGTCGACCGGAACTGATCGAGGATTTTGAACGGGAGATGTATGGCAAAGTGCCCGCCAACCTTCCCAAAGTCAACTGGATCGTTAAAGTCACCGATAACGAATTCGTTGGTCGAATTCCCGTGATCGCCAAACAGCTGATTGGCCGGGTCGACAACAGCGCCTACCCGCTGATCAACGTAAATATCAACATGGTGCTGGTGGTACCTCAAAACGTAAAAGGCCCGGTGCCGGTCATGATGATGCTTGGCTTCCCGACTTTACCCGCCCCCGCTCAGCCGTCGCCCGCTGATCTGGAAAAGATCAACGTCGCGTTTAAGGAGATGATGATAAAAAGTAACCCGGAGATGAAAGCCATTTTTGACCGCTATCCGGCCTATGCACCCATAACGCGCCTGCCCGGGGCCAACTTCTTCGCCCCGCCACCGAATGGCGATTCACCGCCGACCGAGCAGCTGCTGGCGGCAGGCTGGGGGTATTGCACCATTGAGCCCGGCAGCATTCAGGCCGATAACGGCGCGGGGATGACCCGTGGCATCATTGGCCTGGTTAACAAAGGCCAACCCCGCAAACCCGACGATTGGGGTGCCTTACGGGCCTGGGCCTGGGGAGCTTCGCGGGCGCTGGACTATCTCGAAACCGAACCGCAGGTCAACGCCAAACAGGTGGGTGTGGAAGGGGTGTCGCGCTATGGAAAAGCCGCGCTGGTGGCCATGGCCTTCGACCAGCGGTTCGCCATGGGACTCATCGGCTCATCGGGCAAGGGCGGCACTACTTTACAACGGCGTATCTTCGGGGAAGCGGTGGAGAGCCTCGCTGGCAGCGGAGAGTACCACTGGATGGCGGGTAATTATTTAAGATACGCGGCTGCTGAGGCATCATCCGGTCCTAAAACCGGCTGCGATCTGCCCATCGATTCGCATGAGTTACTAGCCCTTTGTGCCCCGCGGCCTACGTTCGTCAGTTACGGGATTCCCGAAAAAGGCGACGCCAAATGGCTCGACCAAATGGGCAGTTACAAGGCTACCATAGCCGCCGGGCCGGTATTCAAGCTGTTAGGTGCCCGTGATCTGGGTGTGAGCAATGATTACAACACCGAAAAAATGCCGGATGTACTGACCGGCCTCACGAACGGCGAACTGGCCTGGCGACAGCACAACGGCGGCCATACCGATGCGCCTAATTTTCAATACGTCATTCCCTGGGCCAGTAAACTGTTCAACTACGAACGGGTCGCTAAATAAACGGGAGGCTGGTGGAGCACGCTGGCTCCGGACATCAGGCCGCTACGCAGCTATCAAATGCCACAACTAAAGTAGCCCGGAAAGGAATGGCCTTCCCGGGCTACTTTAGTTGTACTAGATTTATCGCCAACCTTTTAGGCCATTTTTTGGGGAGCTGATCAGTCGCCTTTGGGCATGAGTGAATAGCGGTTACGAAAGCCAAACTGGTACTTGATTCCCAGGTTGACGTTATAACTATTTGCCCCGCCATGTGCCTGAACAGTTTTGAGGGCTGGCGGATTAAACGTTTCCTGGGTGGCGGTCAGGTTGATGACATTATTGGCGCTAATTAACCGCTTGAACTCCAGGCTGGCACTGAAACGGGATGAAAACGTCCAACGCGCTGACGCATTCACTTCAGCCGAGAAAAATGATTTTATCTGGTCGTACTGACGCGAGAAGCGAGCCAGAATCACCTTATTGCCATCGGCGTCAACAGTTCCTTCTTCAAAACGATCGCCGGGAGGCCGAATAGATCGATCGAGGTTAACATTATAAGCGGCACCTGCGCCCGCATGGAGCGACAACTGCTTTGCGGGCTGCCAGAACCGGTACCGGAAAACCAGTGGAAACTGGTGGTAGTCAGTGCTTATAGTCTGCGTACTGTATCCAAAAGAGCCGGGTACCAGATACCGATAACCCGCCAATGGGCGAATAAACGATACACCGGTTTCCAGTTCATAAGGACCCCATTGATACCCAATCCGAATACCCCAGTCTCTTTTACGGGCCAGATCGCTCTGGGGAGCACTGAACCCGTCGCCTTGAACTGAAACCAGGCTCTGATACTGCTCAAAAATGGGTTTGATGTAAAAGGATTGTGTCTGCTTCCGGATGGCTCCATCAGCCAGCAAACTGTCCGTTCTTGTCGAATAGGCGTGTTGAGCAAGTGAGGGTTCATGCCCGAAGAAAACCAGGCCGATCGGTAGAAGGTATAAAATGGTTCTTATGTTCATTCTTTAGGAATTTGGGTATAGACCCTGTCGAACGTGAAACCGTTGGTACGACTGGTATTTCTTACGCTCTATATACCGGTAGCCTGGCGAGGTCAGTTCGGGTCGTACAACGCCCGGATGGCGTCATCGGTCCTGTCTTCCAGGGTCAACAACGCCTGATAAGGATCGCCCGGCAGGTGCAGCAGCTTGGCAAAGGCAGGTTCTGTCTTGAGGCCTGCCCGCTTGGACCCAATGACCTTTTCCCTGAAGTCGGGCCCCAGTAATGCCAGTAAACGGGCTTCCTGTATCATATGCCGGTAGCCATTCTGCTGTCGGGTAGGTATTGGCTGTCCAAATACTTCAACCTCATACCCATCAACCACAAAACGGGCAAGGCTGGAGGGCACGTTTCCGATATTTGTCTGGTAGCTGACGTACGGGCTGTAATGGCCGAAGTGAGTATGAGTTATGTCTAGAAAATGATTGGCGTCAGGCACTTCGCAGATGATATCCAGATCACTGCCTGGTACCGCAATATCAATCGGGTAGGTGCCAACCAGCACAGGATCGAAGGCGGCCAGGTGGTCAAGTAGACAATGTTGGAGCAGTACAGAATAAACAGCGCGTTGCTGAACGCTGCCTGATTGCAGGTGGTCGATTGTATGCCAGTTGATTAACGTCATCGTTGAGTCGGTATGAGTAATTGTACTGAGCAGGCTTTGTTGGTGTGAAGCCCACTACTATTACGTTTTAGCAGGAAGAACATCCATAAGGAAGCTCGACACATACAGGAATTAATCAGAAAGTACCCTTGCCCGGTAAAAAGCGGAGAAATCCTTAGCCTTCGCACGAAAAATACGGGCATTCGCCACCGATTATAAGCCATTCAGTTCACTAGACTTTGTTATATAGCCTCTACTGCCGAATTTTGCGGCCAAATAACTAAATGGACAGACAGGATGGTATACAGTCGCGAAGTGTGCTTTGAAGGTCCTCCCCCTTCCATCCCGGTAATTATTGAACGTGTTCGTGAGCGGACGGGTATCGAGGCTCAATACCTGTCCAGTAAATGGCTACTCGCCAACCCAGTCGACCCTAACGATGTAATCAGTCTGTACCAGGAGGGCGAAAGCAGCCTGCTGCTCCTGAACGAAGGTACGGAAACTACTCTGTTGCGGGCAACACTATATACACTTCTCGAACTTGGCGGCTATTACGAGGACTGGTTCGACTAACCTCGATGTCGACAGTAAAGCACGTGCTCACCCATGCTGCTGGCTGACTGCCATTCACTGAATACATATGTTAACGTGAATAATGGCTATATGCAGGTTAGTTTAACTGAAGATCAGAATCCAGGCTAGATCAAAAAGATTTACTCTTTTTGATCTAATCGCTGTATAACGTGGGTGATAACTGCGTATAAGCCAGATTTTAAGCTAATCAACCCATTATTCACGTTATGTTACTTCATGGCGTATGGGTAAGCCGTCGCCGGGCGGTCATACGTCAACAGGCTCATTCACTCCCGTGGTACGGCTACGCTTATTGCTGAAAAACAGGGCCTTGTCCCGGCGATTCCCCGGTTAACAGGCGCATGCTGACAATTAATTTCCGGAAGATGATACCCTGCTGACCGGGTTGTAATAAATGGATGGAAACGGCGAAATCCATGATCGCAGAATATATTAAAAGACCAGATAATCATTTATTTATTTAAGAAGGGGGGCATGTCCCGAAATTGATAGAAAATGTCCCAAATTTGGTAGCGCCTGCGTAGTCAGGCAACGATCTTTGACCCATCAAAACATTATTTTTTCTATCCGCACCATTTTTCTCTTTTTTAACCATTATCTGCTAATCGCATACGCTAACGGGAAGCGGGGTCAGGGAGTCTTCCCTGACCCCGCTTCCCGTTAGCGATTCCAGATTGTCAAAAACAAGTTCCTCCTGGTGCTATAGTGGCAATGCTCACTGGCCAGAAGCCAGCCACGCACCCGAACTGCCTTACAGGAGGCCATTCCCGGTTAACAAACGTTTCTTTTAATTTTCTCTCTTCTAAACATCATGAAAAACGTACTTTTCTCTCTGATCGCTGTCGGTTCCATGACCACATCGTTTGCCCAAAACCCCTATGCTTACAACAAGGCGTCTCTTCAACAGTCGGGCGACTATCAACAGGCTTACATAACCCAGACCGGTGCGTATAACCAGGCGGGAGTTACCCAGGAGAATAAAGATGAGATAGGCGGCAACTATATCGAAATCGCCCAGGTTGGCGGTGGGTCAACGAGCAGTGATAACCACCGTATCACGGCCAAACAAACGGGGTCGAATGGGGCGGTCCTGAATCAGGTTGGTGCCAGCACGCAAATCGACCTGCTTCAGGTTGGGTTTGGTAATCAGTTCGAATCCAATCAGACCGGTACGTCCAAAACATTTGTGGCCGCGTCGGTCAAACAGACGGGTATCAATAATGAAGCTTATCTAACCCAGACAAATACCGCCAACTACTCCCAGGGAGATATTGTCGTAGTGACGCAGACGGGCGAAGATAACCAGGCCCGGTTAAAGCAGGAGGGCATTGCCAACGAAACCTATCTGATTCAACAGGGAAATGGGAACGTCATCCAGGGACTTGGCGGAGCGGGTACGTCGGCTTTGCAAAGCGGGATCGGTAATAGGCTGAACATCACGCAAACTCAGTACTATAACACAGCTTCGGTGGGGCAGACCGGTAATAACAACGTTGGCGTTATCACACAGGCGGCTCAATAAAAGCGTATGGCCAGGCTCTGTTCCCGCCACCATCCGGCCTGCCGTGTTGAGTGGGGGGCACATACCTGCCTGAATCGGAGCCGCTGAGGTTGACTGAATTAACGGGAAAACGCTGTCATACAGAGCCTGGCTGCCTATGTAGCCAGGCTCGACGGGACCGGGCAGTTTCTGGTTATAGAAATAATGAGCCTTCAGTATATGTTGGTTTTTTTATTGAACCAGGGGGCGCTTATCTTTATCGTAAAATCGCGCTAGCGTAGCCCGCTACGAGCTTACATCCGTGAACGTCTTTGACCCGCTAAACCCTACAACTCCTTCGGCGGGCCGCCCCGGCTCCCTCCGAAGTGCTATGCTGGTGCTTGAATTGGCTCCGGCCGATATAAGGGTTAAGCAAGCTAATGAAGACGCTCTGGAACTGATAGGCCCTTTGTCTTTTCCTGTGCTCGGGGCCCCGCTGAACCAGCTGCCGACGCCGTTCAACTCCCCTGAGTTAGGGCAACAGGTGCAGGACTGCAGACGGCAGGGGACGGGGGTTCGCTTCTGGCTTGAAGGAGCACGTTCGAGTCATGAATACGATTGCCAGATTCTACCCATTGACGACCGGCTTCTGGTGCTCTCGCTGATAATAAACGAACCCCTGCCGAAACACAAGCATCCACTGGAGCCGGTCATCGAAGCCATGCCCATTGGTTTGGCCCTGTTCGAGGCTGTTCGCGATGCCAAACACGAAATTGTTGATTTTCAGGCGATCCTCTGCAATCAGATGGGGGCTGGTATCACGCACCAAAGCCGTGAGGATATTCTGACCCGTCCTATCAGTGAGCGCTACGGAAGTTTGCATGCCTATGAACTGTTCCAACAGTATATCAAGGTGGTTACGACGGGGCAGCCCCATCAGCAGCTCCTGTTTCTGCCACCTCAGAACATATGGCTGGAGTTATCGGTGGTCAAATATGGCGATGGGCTGCTGGTTTCGTTTCAGGACGTGACCCAGAGCCAGGCAACGGCTGCCCTGCTGAAGAGTGTCATGAGCAGTTCGCCCGCTTCGGTTCGGTATTATGAATCGATTCGCGACGATAATGGAAGCATTATCGACTTTTTGACGGGTATGGGCAATGAACTGTCGGCCTACCGTCCTTATCGGCCTGTCGAGTCGACAACGGGTTGGCGGATGCTTGTGCTTTACCCTTATCTGAAGACTAACGGGCTTTTTGATCGCTACGTAGCCGTGGTAGAATCAGGGCAAAGCGATCAGTTTGAGGTAGCTTACCCGATGGAGAACAAGTTGGTCTGGTTCGACTGCCGGGCGGTTCCGCACGGGACGGGATTTGTACTGACAACGCTGGACATTACCGAACAGAAGGAGACTCAGCTGACGCAGCAACGGCAGGCCGCCATTCTACAAACCGTTCTGGATAACTCCCAGACGGGCATGGCCTGGTTTAAATCCGTACGGGATGCATCGGGACAGATTGTTGATTTTGTCCTGAACAAGTTAAATAGCACCCTGGCCCAGACGCTCCGGCAGTCGCCCGAGGCAGTGGAAGGGAGTCGTTTGTCGGAGTTGATGCCGCACCAGATGACCAATGGCCTCTTCGACCGGTATGCGGCCGTTGCGCAGACCACCGAGAGCCAGCGTTTTGTCTGGCCAAATGACGTGGGTACGGTCTGGTACGACATATCGGCGGTGGCTGTTGAGGACGGGCTCATCGTGACCTACATGGACATTTCGGCCATCAAACTGGCTGAACTGGATCTGCAGCGCCAGGCCGATCTGCTTCAGGGCGTCCTGAACAGTTCGACCAGCAGTATTGTAGTGCTCGATCCGGTACTGGACGACTCGGACCAGATCCGGGACTTTCGACTTAATCTGGCCAACCCGGCGACGCTCCGGTTGTTCTCTCATTTTCTCGATGTTGAATGTACGCTCGATGATCTGTTGGGACATTCGTTGCTGACACTTTTTCCGGCGGCTAAAGAACGGGCCCTTTTTGCGGCCCTGACCGCTGTTATGCGGGATGGGAAGCCGATCAAAGGCCCCGTCGATTACCCGCAGTTTGGTCTGACATATGAATACGATATCAGCTCGTTTCGCAACGGGATTCTGATGATCACCACCGATATAACGCCCCTTCGGGTGTATCAACAGCAGCTGGAAGATAATAACGTCGCGCTGATTCGCTCGAATGAGTATCTACAGCAGTTTGCCTACGTGGCGTCGCACGATTTGCAGGAACCGCTGCGTAAAATTCAGGCGTTCAGCGATCTGTTGCTGACCCAACATGCCGAAAAGCTCGACAGCCTTGGCCAGGATCTGTTAAGGCGGCAGCAGAATGCTGCCCAGCGCATGCAAACACTGGTGAAAGACCTGTTGAGCTATTCCCGGCTAACGACCCTTCAGCTCCCTTTCGAGCCAGTTTCATTACAGGGTATCGTTCAGGGTGTACTAAACGATCTGGAAACAACCATCCGCCATACGGGTGCCCGTATTCGGATGGATGAACTGCCGACCATACCCGGCAACGCCACCCAACTCAGGCAGCTTCTGCAAAACTTGATTGCCAATGCCCTGAAGTTTGCCCAACCCGGCCAGCCTCCTCAGGTGTTGCTGGCGGTGGCCTACCTGCGAACCGACCAGCTGCCGCAGCCCGGCTTTACGACGCCCGGAAACCGGTGGATAGCCCTGACCGTGGAGGATAAGGGCATTGGTTTCGATGAGTCGCATCGGGAGCGTATTTTTGAGCTTTTCCACCGGCTGCATGGCCGCAGTCAGTACACCGGAACGGGTATCGGGCTGGCCGTCGTTAAAAAGGTGGTCGAAAATCACCGTGGCTTTATCACCGCCCACAGCCAGCCGGGAGCAGGGGCTACCTTTACCGTTTATCTGCCATTAGCCTAGCCATTCGCTGGCTGGTCTGTTCGTAACCGAGGCCCGAACGTATGTCAAGTTTCACACAGATTACGCCTTCTCTGTATCAGATCGGCCTTGGCGGGGTCAATGTATTCGTCATTAAAGATAACGGCCTGACGCTCATCGACACGGGCTATAAAGACAGCCTGACCAGGATATTTTCGCTGCTTGAGAAGGCGGGCGAAGACCCTGGGAACATAAAACAGGTGATACTGACCCATGCCCACCCGGACCATGCCGGCAGTGCCGCAGCCATAAAAGATACGCTGGGCATTCCGGTGCTGGCGCATCAACTGGAAGCGCCCCTGCTGGCGGAGGGCATTAGCGGGCGCTCACCTATCCATTGTTCGCCGGGGGTAGTCAATTGGCTCATCTACCAGCTGCTCATAAAAAGAGGGTCGGGCACTATTGATCCCGTTAAGGTTGATGAACCCCTGACGCATGGCGACGTTCTTCCTGTTGCCGGTGGGCTGCACGTCGTTCATACACCGGGGCACAGTGTGGGCCATCTGGCATTGTGGCTAAAAAACGAGGGTGTCCTGATCGCCGGAGATACCTGCGCGAATATTACGGGGCTGGACTGGAGTACGGTCTACGAAGACAGGGCCCTGGCGTTAAAAAGCCTGTTGGCGGTCAGTGAGCTGGACTTTGATAAAGCGGTTTTCGGGCACGGCGGCCCTATCCGGCAGCGAGCCAGCGAGGCATTTAAGGCCCGATTCAAACAGGTTTAATGCATTTTTTTAACCACAGAGATGGTCCACTAGCTATACATATAGGCTAAATTTTGATCAGGTCAACCCATTATTTACATTAATCCGGTAAATGAAAAATTGGTTAAAATGTTGATGGTCAATAGTTTGTATATTGAAAATCAATTGCCTAATTACCTGTTTACCAATCAACTACTACTCAAACGGTTTTCTGGCTGAGGTAAGCCTTCACCCCAAAACTCGCCACGACGCCTTCACCCGTTGCGGCTGCCACCTGAGCAATGGCCCCCTGCCGACAGTCGCCAGCGGCCAGAATACCCGGTACTGATGTTTCGACGGAGCCGGGTCGGGTGCAGATGAACCCATGCTCGTTGAGCTGAACCGTTTTAGCCAGGAACTTCGTGTTGGGAACGAGTCCGATAAACAGAAAAACGCCATCAGCCTCAATGTCCTCGGTTTCCCCGGTTTCGTTATTCGTTACCTGCACGGCCCGAAACGTACCCTGCTCATTACTCAGAAAAGCTGTGGGCGTCCGGTTTAAATGAATCGCTGTATTGGTAAACTCGGCCAGCTTGTCGGTGTAGGTTGCCGTAGCGCTAAAGGCGGGTTTGTAGTGGATGAAGGACACTTTCCGGCAGAAACGCGCCAGAAACATGCCTTCTTCCAGCGCACTATTGCCCCCGCCGACAACGATCACATGCCGGTCGCGGTAGAAGGCTCCGTCGCAGGTGGCGCAGAAGTGGATACCCGCCCCAATCAACTCCGTCTCGCCCGGAATATGCAGTCGTTTGTAGGTAGACCCCACCGCCAGCACCACCGAGCGGGCTATAATGTCACCCACATTGGTTTCGAGGTGGAAAATCTCGTTTTCCTGACTGATTTTCCGAACGTCGGCCCCCAGCTTGATGACCGCGCCGTACACGCGGGCCTGCTCGGCCATTTTTTCGGTCAGTTCCCGGCCGCTGATGTCGATAAAGCCCGGATAGTTCTCGATCTTATCGGTGATGGCCGCATTGCCGCCAATCTGCCGTTTTTCCAGAATAATGGATGAATATCTATCTCGTTGCGCGTAAATAGCCGTTGTCAGCCCGGCGGCTCCACCGCCAATAATGGCAACATCGTACAGGTGCGACTCAGCCTCTTCAACAATACCGATTTGTTCTCTCAGGACGCGGTTGTCGGGATTGGCGAAGACCTGCTCGTCAATAAAAATGGTGGGAATAATTCGCTTGCCGTTGTTGACTGTTTCCAGAATGGGTATCGCCCAGGTGTGAACATCGATGTTTATGTACTGGTAATGAATGCCGTTATCGGCCAGATAGGCTTTGGCCCGGTGGCAGTCGGGACACCAGTCGGCACCAAACAGGCGAATGCGTGGTCGACCTTCGTTGAGACCGAGCAGGGACGCGATCTGTTCAGTGGAGGGGTTAACAAACGACGTTTCGTTAATGATCAGCGTAGGGGTCAGGCGTTTCCCCGCCTGAAGTTCCTGCACCTGCATCACCGACTCCTTATCGAGGTCGACGTTATGATAGGTGAAATCGAGGTGGTTGGCTTCCAGGTAGGCTTTTACGCGTTGGCTGTCTTCACACCAGTCGGCTCCGTAAAGCGTCAGCGTCGTTTGGTCTATGATCATGGTCGGTTGTCTAAGAGTTATGAAAATTAGACAAAAAACCAATGGTTCCGTGAGGTGCTGCGGGGTATTGTGTCTGCGGTAGTTCGGTTGGCAGGTAAATCAGCAGGGCCCGCGACCAGGTGTAACAGTTGTGGAAAAAGGCAACTAGCCGTCTATTAACATTTCCAGCAGGGCATAACTCAGGCTTTTACCGTGGGTATCCATCGTGAGCGAGGTCGTTACGCCACCAGTCAACGCCTGCTGGCAAACGAAATGAAGGGCGGGCAGGTTGGGCAATTCGTAGCGTGTAATATCGCCCGCCACAATGTCGGCCAGGTGCTGCTTGACGGCCTCCGCCGTAACCTGAGCGCATAGCAACGGATAATCCTCGGCTTTATAGGGAATGAGCGAGAGGGTCAGCGTATTGCCCTTGTCGCCCGCCCGGCTGTGGGCAATGTCGTACAGCTTGATGGTCATGATTGAAACAGCGTTACCTGTGGCGTTAATTGGTTGCGGGCGATGAGCGTCGAGACGATGCCCATCAGTTCATGCACATACTTGCGGGCACCACCGCCCCCGGCCGGACCGTTGGTGTAGAGGGCTTCCACTTCTTCGCCCACCAGCGCGGCCTGTTGTGCCGTGGCCGCCTTCCCCGCCACCCGAAGCCGAATTTCGTACGGGTCCGGGAAATGGCCGAAGCGGGTTCGGTGCACCGACGTGCTGCCGATGTAATCCACCCGCAAATCCCTAAACCGGTCCTGAAGCCGCTCCTGAATAATGGCTCCGGCCAGTTTGGCCCGGCCCAGTGCGTTTGAACCGGCATAGGAAATCTCGCCTTCACCAAGAAAACCAGCTTCGTAGCCCACACTGACTTTCAGGGTACCGGGACGAGCTTGTCCGCGACCACCCGAAGCCCGTACCTGATCGGGTCCTGTTTCGGTTAGCCGTACCTGCGTAAAATCGGCGATTACGTCGGGGGTGATGTAGCGGCTGGGGTCCATCACTTCATAGAGGAGCTGCTCTTTGGCGGTGGCCAGACTCAACACGCCACCTGTACCGGCTACTTTACCGAAAACGGCCGTGCCGTCCGCCGACACATCGGCAAAAGGGTGGCCCAGATGCGCCATGTCAGGTACGTCTTTGCGGCCGGGTACATCCATACCGGGTACATCCATACCCGGTATGGATGTACCGGGATCGGCGAAATAGCCGCCCGTCAGCTGACCGGCGCACTCCAGCAAATGCCCAATTACGGTGCCTTGCCCCAACTGGTTGGCATCGTCCAGCGCCCAGCCGAATTCATGCACCAGCGGGCTCAGGAACAGCGACGGATCGGCCACGCGGCCCGTAATGATAATATTGGCATCGGTTGCCAGCGCCGGTAAAATGGCATCGACACCCATGTAGGCATTGGCCGACACCAAAGGCCCCGAATCGGACAGGGGTTTGCCGGTTTCCAGGGCTGTTTCGCTGCCCGAAAGCAGACTGAGCACATCGTCGCCGGTAACAGCCGCCACCGTTACCGGGAGCGATAGCCGTTGGGCGATGTCGATGATTTTTTGGGCAGCCGCCAGCGGATTAGCCGCGCCCATGTTGGTGATCAGGCGTACCTTCTTTTCCAGCAAATGCGGCAACAGGCTTTCAATTCGGCGTTCCAGCAGCGGGTCGTAACCCATTGTGGCATCTTGCCGTTTTCGTTTCTGCGCCAGCGCAATGGTGCGTTCGGCCAGGCATTCCAGCACCAAATAATCCAGCTTGCCCTGCTGAACCAGGATTAGCGCGGGTTCGAGCCGGTCGCCGGAGAAGCCAGCCCCGCACCCGATTCGGATCGATGGTTTCATAAATGAATGGAGCCGGTTAAGAGAGCCGCCAGCGTCATGACGAGGGTGGTGCCGAAGGCCCATTTGAGAATAAACTTCTGATGATCGCCCAAATCCACGTCGGCCAGACCCACCAGCAGGAAGGTGGAGGCCGTGAGCGGACTTACCGGAAAACCGACCGTCATCTGGCCCAGCAACGCGGCCCGGCCAATCTCCAGCGGGTCGATGCCGAACTGCGTGGCGGTCTGGCTCAGGATGGGCACAACGCCGAAATAATAGGCATCGGGCGTGAAGAGCAGGCTGGCGGGCATGCTGGTGATGGCCGTCAGCGTGGGGAGCCAGGCCGCGTGCTGCTGTGGAATCAGCGAAACGACCGATGTGGCCATCGCGTCGATCATCTTGCCACCGGTCAGGATACCCGAAAACACACCGGCCGCAAAGATCATGCTCGACACCATAAAAATGTTGTTACCGTGACTGCGGAGCACTTTCTGCTGATCGGGCAGGCGCGGGTAATTGATCAACAGCGCGACAATAGCTGCCGAAATGAACAGAGCCGGGGCCGGAACCCAGCCTTTCATCAGCGTCGTAATCAGGCCAATGGTCAGCGCGGCATTGACCCAGAACAGGCGCGGACGGCGAAACTGCCGCTGCTCGTCGGTGAGACTGTCCCGATGCACGTAGTTCAGGTCGCTGATGCCTAGGCGTTTCCGTTCCTTCACCCCGAACCAATAGGCCACAAAAAGCACCCAGATAAGGCCGGCCACAATGGCCGGGATATTAGGATTGAACAACTGCGTGGCATCGGTTTTCAGCGTCGAGATCGCCCGCGCCGAGGTGCCGGACCAGGGCACCAGGTGCATAGGCCCCACGCTCAGCGCGACGATGCCCGTCAGGATCAGCCGGTTGATGCCCAACTGTTTGTAGATGGGCAGGAAAGCCGACATCACGATCATGAACGTTGCCGTTCCATCGCCGTCGAGGTGGACGATCATCGTTAGTACGGCCGTTCCCAGAATAACCTTCAGCGGGTCGCCTTTCACAAACCGGATGATGGCGGCAATGATGGGGTCGAACAGGCCGACATCGAGCATGGTCCCGAAATACAGGACGGCAAACATGAGCAGAATTCCCGTCGGGGCCACCTGCTTGATACCCGCCAGAATCATCTCCCCCAACTCTTTCGGCGTAAATCCCGCCAGAAACCCCATGATAACCGGCACCAGCACCAGCGCCGTAATGACCGATAATCGCTTGGTGATAATCAGCACCAGAAAAACGGCAATGGTGGCAAAGCCAAGTAACGAAAGCATGGGGGTGAGTTTAGGTGGGTAAGGTTATTTTTAACAGGGTTTTTGTCGGGCCGGGTAGCCGGTGCCATGACAAAAACCCTGTCGTAAACTTTACATCGTTTTTCCCGAAGCGATCTGCAACAGGTCTTTATCGGGATGGCTTTTCACCTGATTGGTATTGTCGAGAATCATGGTCGCGCCATTGGCGGGCGTGTAGGCAGGCCAGTTTGGTAAACCTTTGTGGTTTGGGTTACCCGTTCGGGCAAACGCAATCCAGGCCCGGCTCATTTTGTCGGCCAGCGTATGAGCGGCTTTGCCACCGCCCGTCATTTCTTCGCACAAGCTGATGTTGTCGAACACGAAGGGGATTTCCATGCAGTGCATGGATCTGTAAATGCCATCCATCACCGGCGACTGCCAGGTAAACAGGTACATGTATACCGGAGCCGCCCCCGGAATGGCTTTTGCATTAGCCTGCTGAACGGTGAGCGGCCGAAAATTGACGTCGATGGTCGCGTAATCAGACGGATTGACCGTTTCGGGATAGGCTTTCTTCACGGCTGCCATATAGGCGTCGGCTTTATCGCCGTACTTCTTCTGCAGGTTAGCTTTGGCGCCCTCCATCGTCAGGTTGCGGGTACTCGGATCGAAGGCGGTGAACTCATTCTTGGTCGAGCCAACGAGCAATGGAACCGATTTCGACAGGGCTATTGCGGCTGGTTCATTAGGCTGGTAGGGCAAAAAGCTCCCGTCATGAACGGGTCCCCAGCCCAGTCCGGCAGCCGGTTTTCCTTCGGCTTTCAACTGGTCGGCTACGGTGCGAATGGCCTTTTTGCTGGCCGCATTCAGCCGTTCATAGGATATTTTTTGCAGGGAGTCAATCTGATTCGGCTGTAGCTTCAGTTCGGCGAGCAGGGCGGCACCTACTTTCCGGGTCAGATCGGTTTCGGCGAAGCTGGTGATGTAGCTGCCACTCTGCACAATGGCTTTGTGAAACAGGCCTTTCGCCGAAGGGGCATTCATCAGGCTGGTCACTTTACCGCCCCCGCCCGACTGGCCGAAGATGGTTACGTTGCCGGGGTCGCCCCCGAACTGGGCGATGTTCTGCTGCACCCACTGCAAGGCAGATACCAAATCCATCAGACCCGCATTGGCGGAGTTTTTGTATTTATCGCCATAAGCCGACAAATCCAGATAACCCAGCACGTTTAAGCGGTGATTGACCGTTACGACCACCACATCTCCTTTTTTGGTCAGGTTTTCGCCATCGTATGACGGAAGTTCAACCGACGAGCCAGCCGTAAAACCACCCCCGTGCAACCAGACCATAACGGGACGTCCTTTCTTGCTGTTGATCTCGGGCGTCCAGACGTTCAGGCTCAGGCAGTTTTCGTTGGTGTAACCCCAGTTGTGATGGAACGGAAACTCGATCTCATCATAGGTGCTCGTGGTGACGTCCATCGGGCAAACGGGGCCGTATGTCATCGACGAGCGAACGCCCGTCCACGAATCGGGTTTCGTAGGGGCCATGAAGCGTTCGGCTTTGGCGTAGGGAATGCCTTTGAACGTAAAGGTGCCGTTGTGGATATAGCCCCGAACCGAACCGGAGCCGGTGGGTACGGTCGCAATGCCTTTCCCGGCCACAATAGGGTCGGTCGTTTCGGTTTTAGCCTGTCCGGCGGCCAGCAGCGGCAGCACGAGCACAAGCAGGGAGGCAAGGGTTGTTTTGATTTTCATGGTTGGTAATTAGTTAATGTGTATGTCGAAAAATTCAGGATTTGGGAGAGGTTGTCGACTGGTTTATGGCTTACTTTCCGTTCAGGGCTTTACTGAAAAACAGCACCTGATAGGGAAGGGCATCCTGCCAAAAATCCCAGGTGTGTCCGCCGGGCCGTTCGCTGTAATCGTGGGGTGTCTGGTTGAACACCAGCCGACGATGCAATTCCCGGTTGGGTTCGATCAGGAAATCATCCACCCCGCAGTCGATCACGAGTTTGAGTCCGTTGGTTTTCATTTTATCGGCCATGCCCACTACGGAATAAGAGGCCCAGCCATCGGGCGACTGGCTGAACGGCCCCAGAATCTTTTCGAACGCTGCTTTAATACTGGCGGTGGCATCGGGCGGGAGTTTCCAGGCGTTCATGTCCAGATTCAGGGCTCCGCTCATACTGCCAGCCGCGCAGTAGAGGTCGGGGTGGCGCGTCGCCAGGAATAGGGCACCGTAGCCACCCATCGACAGACCCGTAATGACCCGGCCTTTAGGGGTGCGAATGGTGCGGTAGGTCTTGTCAATTTTGTCGATAACCTCTTTCGTTAGATACGTCTCGAACTGGCTGTCTTTGATGACCGGGCTATCCAGGTAGTAGCTGAAGACTTCGCCTTCGGGCATCACAATAATGAGATTATACTGGTCGGCGAGCCGTTGGATGAGAGTTTTGTCGGGCGTTTTAGTGATCCAGTCGTTGAAGTGACCAAACCCACCGTGGAGCAGATAGAGCACCGGGTAGGTCGTTTTGTTTTTCCCCGAAGCGGCATAGGCGTCGGGCAAAACAACCACCGCCCGCAGGTTCCTGTTCATCACCGCGCTGGGCACATCCAGCGAATCGACTTTAGCGGCATGGAGCGGAAGGGTGAGCAGAAAACCGAACAGGAATAGTAATGGGCGGAGGGAGGTTTTGGATTTAAGCATAGTGGGTTGACGTTGATACCAGTTACGAACTGGCATCAACCTTAGTAAGCTTTATTTGCTATTATTTTGTATAAAAAGAAGAGTCTGCCAAATATAGATGAGTGTTCGATAGAATCAGCTTCTTGAGGATATAGATATGACCGTATCAGGCTTACTAAATGAAAGTGTATCTTTAGGAAATTTTAGTAAGGCTACGGAATTTTCATAAACGGCTGAAAACGAAGAGGATAATGAAAATAAAGACAGGTAAGGAGGAGATCGGGTACTTACTTGAGAAAGTCATTGACACGTACGAGCGCACAACGGGCCAGCGCATTGTACGAAATACCAACCCGAAAAATTACGAGGATATCGCCCGGCTGCTCAGTTCGATCAGTAACGAATTGCCAACCACGGCTCAACAACTCAACCACGACCCGTATTCGCCCGACCCTAATCCGAAGCAGGTCGGCTACCCCCACCGAAAATACGATATAACGGGTGTTCAGGTGAAAGATGCTTACCATAAACTGGTAGCTAATCCCCGGTCGTTCCTGGTCGATGCCAGCTACATTTACCTGTACGGCGTTGGCCGAAAGGGGTTTGCCGAGCAGCCACAGGATGCCCACCTGATCGAAGGGGTCGATGCCGCTGTGGCGTTGCGGTTGGATGAAGAGGAAGCCCTTCGGCAGCAGTTGGCCACCT
Source organism: Spirosoma aerophilum (assembly GCF_054782495.1). Lineage (NCBI taxonomy): Bacteria > Pseudomonadati > Bacteroidota > Cytophagia > Cytophagales > Cytophagaceae > Spirosoma > Spirosoma aerophilum. The sequence continues at coordinate 590,314 of NZ_BAAGSJ010000017.1, forward strand.
GCCAGCAGGAAAAAGACGTGGCGACGGCCCAACTAAAGGCGGCACTCCGGCGAAAGAATAGGGGCTGGCTGGTTACTCTGGTCGTTTGCCTGGCCTTACTCGGGCTGGTTACCACTCGCTGGGTCGCCGACCGAAACGAGTGGGCTACCCTTCGCAAAGACCTGAATATTCTGCCCTATCAGCCCACGCCGGCCGAAATCGACAGTTTGTCGGGCATCTGGCTATATTATACGGGAGCGCCCCAGGCCCGCGCCAACGACCCCAATCGGTTCCATCAGGTGGCCAATAACCTTGTGGAAATCACGTATAAAGACGGGTATTTCATCTTTAACCGGCACGGGGCCAACATCGATCATATCGGCTATATGCAGTTTGAAGCCCCGGCGCTGGTGTCCATCTATTCGCGGGTGAAGAACAAGAGTGGTGCTGTAGAATCGCCCATTCATGCCCTGTTGCGAATGGATAAAGGCAAAGGCTACCTCACCAGCATTGCCACCACCTGGAGCTTCGACCTGGGCGATGGTAACGACATGATCGGTATCCGGAATGTGTTTATCAAACAGGGCAAAGGCGGTTCGCTGGAAGAGATCACCAATACACCGGAGAACGCCAACTGTCACTGCAAGATCATGAAATGGACACGGCCGAATAACCAGATCAAGACCTTTCAATTGAAATACCGCTTGCTGGACACCCTGGCCAACGAATCGCTGAAAGCGCTGATCAACGAGAAAAGTATTCTCCTGCGCGAACCCCGCGAGGGCGTTATTCTTACCAAGTAAGGTTGTGGAGCAGTGGAGTAGTGGAGTGGTGGAGTGTTTTTTGTCATCCCGACGCGGGAGGGATCTTCGGTAAAATGGGAAGCTCAGTCTCGACCGAAGATCCCTCGTGCCTCGGGATGACAAAAAACTACACCAATTAACTACTCCACCACTCCACTACTCCACCACTCCACTAATCAACCACGCAAATGCGGAGCTACCTGACTGCCGATCAGTTCGATAGCCCGCAGGATTTTCTCGTGCGTTTGGGTGGCTACGTCCATCTGGAACGTTACCCGCGAGATGCCGCCCAGGGCATCCCCATGACGGATGATCTTGGCCGCTACATCTTCGGGACTACCCACCAGCAGCGCCCCCAGTGGACCCGCCTGCGCATCGAACTGCGCCCGCGTCACGGGCAGGCCGCCCCGCTCAAGGGCACGCTTGCTGAAGGTGTCAGCGTATCCGGGGAAAAACTCTTCCATCGCTTCCTCAGTGGTTGGGGCCACGTAGCCCAGCGAGTGCAGACCCACTTTTAGCTGGTCGGGGGAGTAACCGGCCCGGCGACCCGATTCGCGGTATAAGTCGATCAGGGGCCGGAACCGGCGCGTTTCTCCGCCAATGATCGCCACCATCAGCGGCAGACCCAGCGCCCCTGCCCGCGCAAACGACTGGGGTGTGCCGCCCACACCCAGCCAGATCGGCAACGGATTTTGCAGGGGCCGGGGGTAAATACCCTGACCAGTCAGCGCCGGTCGGAACTGACCCGACCAGTGTACTTTTTCCTGCTCCCGGATGGTGAGCAGTAAGTCGAGTTTCTCGGTAAACAGCTCATCGTAATCGTTGAGGTCGAACCCGAACAGCGGAAACGCTTCCACCGACGAGCCCCGCCCTACGACCATCTCCGCCCGTCCCTGCGAAATCAGATCGAGGGTGGCGTATTCCTGAAAAACGCGTACCGGATCGGCCGCGCTGAGTACGGTAACGGCGCTGGTCAGCCGAATGCGCTTCGTACGGGCAGCCGCAGCCGCCAGAATCACCGCCGGAGCCGAGTCGAGGTATTCGATGCGGTGATGCTCCCCGATACCGAACACATCCAGCCCAACCTGATCGGCGTATTGAATACGGTCCAGCAGCTGGCCCATGGCCTCGGCTCCGGTTAGTGTCGTTCCCTCATTGCGTTGCAGCAGGTGCGACGCAAAACTATCAATGCCAACTTCCATAGTGTTCGTTCGTTAGTACAGGGGCGGTGATTTGCCATCGTGCGCATCGCCACCCCTGTACCCTTAATTCCAGCCGGTTTCGTTCAGTTCCAACACCCGCTTTCTTTGAGGATACCAACACCCGCCAGAGGCTTATTTTCCCCAGAACCAATCTTCCTGAGCCAGATTGGCCGAATAGACAACAACGTTCACAATTTTTCCATCCTGCAGGGTGTACAGGTCGATGTTGTCGACATCAAGCACACCACCCCCTTCCATGACGGCTTTCCAGTTGACCAGACAGGCCACCTGATTCCCGTTGACGGCAATAACCTTGACCTCGGCCAGCCGCAGGGTTCTGGATGCGGCTTCGTTCATGTCGTGCACCATCTGAAAAACGGCCTTACTCGATTGTTTGAGACCGGCAAACCGGTGGTTGCCCGGCTGATGCCAGGTTACCTGCGGGTGCAGCAACTGCCTGGGAACGGTATGGTCGCCCTGCTGCACGGCCGTTAGAAACTGGCGGATCAGTTGAGCCGCAGCCGTATCGCCCGGATTGGTGATGTGCTTCGTATGGGGAATGTCGGCCCGGGTTGTGCCCAACGCCAGGAGAAACAGTAAGAATAAGAAGAGAAGATGCGTGTAAGTCTTCATCGTAAATAGGATAGGTTTGTTGAGGTATTCCCGAGCGTCGGCCCGACGCTCGGGAATACAAGTTCTTTAGGCTGTTACTTTCCGTAGTCCGCTGGCTTGGAGATACGCCATGAGGGCTACCCAGAGGGCTACGGCGGCAATGGCGACCTGCCCTATGCCCGTCAGCTGCACCGAGGGCCATGCCAGCAGAATGACGCTGCCGATCACCCAAAGGCAATCCAGCGCAATGATGACGCGAATAGCCCCGGCAGAAACGGGAGTCCGTCGGCTCTGGTAGAGCACAAACCCGGCAAAGGCGACCAGAAAAAGGCCCACCTCGGTGAAAGCACCCGTTGAGGATTGCCCGAAAAGTTGGGCGATCGGATTGGCCAATACGAGCAGTAAAAGCCCTGTTGCGCCCGAACTAAGGGCATTGATGGTCAAAACAGTTTGTAACGTTTTCATGACTAAACTGATTTTTGGTGAAACTAGATTGTCCGCACCGGACGCTACAAAAGTCACCCGCCCGCCTGAGGGTGGATTGATAATTTGCGCCAATTTTTGGTTATTTTGCGTCAGCTCAACTAACCCGCCCTCATGCAAACGACCCTCTCCAATCAGCACCTGATTAACCTGCTGGACTATGCCGACTGCAAAGGAATGGCCAGGCAACACTTGCTAAGTCAGCTGGACACGCCCGAAGCAGAGGTGACGGATGAACAGGGCTGGGTGAGTCTGTCCGACTACTCGAAGGTCTGGGAGAAAATGCTCGATCTTAGCCAGGACCCGCAGTTGGGTCTGCACTACGGCTATTATCTAAATTTACGGGCGCTGGGGTTGGTCTATCAAATCTCGCTGGCGGCCTCCAGCATGGAGCAGGCCCTTGGCTTGCTGGCCGATTATCTGGCGAGCACCTTTCCAGTGGTAAATCTGCAAACGACCCAGACGCAGGACCACCTGGTCATCGAACTGCAAAGTCCCCTGCTTCACCATCCGGTAAAAAATCAGGTGCTCGACTCGGTGCTGTTTCTCATGCATCGGGAAATTGGGTTGATGATCGAAGGCGACATAGCCGGGGTTCAACTGCCTTATGGCCAGTTGGACGCGTACCGGCGGCTCTGTTCCAGTCCCATCACTTCTGCCGAGGCACACCGGCTGGTGGTCGATCTGCGTTTGGTTGCGGAGCCTATCAATCGCCGGCGGTTGAAGAACTTGGACGTACTGCTGCCTGCTTTTCTGCAGCTGCTGAATCAGTCGCCGGTTCAACATGCCCCGTTTGCGGATCAGGTCCGCACCATGATCCTCAACCTCTGTTCGCCCGAGTTGCCATGTCTGGATGAGGTCGTGAGCCAGTTTGCCGTGAGCCACCGAACCTTTCAGCGCAAGCTAACCGAAGAAGGTACGTCCTTCCGGTCGCTGGCCGACGATATCAAACGGCAACTGGCAACCCATTTGGAGCGGGGCCGAACGCTGGGTACCCAGGACATTGCCTATCTGCTGGGCTACTCAGCCTCCAGCGCCTACCTCCATGCCGCCCGCAAATGGCGTCAGCAACCGGCTGGCTAGCTGGCCGATAAAAAAGAGCGACTTGAGGACTTGCCATCTCTTCATGAACTGGGTAGGTACAGGACAGTTTACTATTATTATCGCCCTAGTTTTACATAGAATTGTACTATTATCCGGCAACAATCACCTACCTGTAATGACCATGAAGCACCTGGCCGCTCTTTGCCTAACCGTACCGCTCATTATTCAGACCAGTTTTGGTCAGACCAAAAAACAAAATTCACCGGCAACGGGTGGGGAGGCTGCGCTCCGGCAGCAGTTCGTGACACCCCCCGATGCCGCCAAACCGCGTGTATGGTGGCACTGGATGAACGGCAACATCACCAAAGCAGGCATTCAGAAAGACCTCGAATGGATGAAGCGCGTAGGCATTGGCGGCTTCCAGAACTTCGACGCCAGCCTGATGACGCCCTCCGTCGTGCCCAAAAAACTGGCGTTCATGACTCCCGAATGGAAAGACGCCTTTAAGTTTACCACCGATCTGGCCCGGACACTACAGCTCGAAATGGCCATTGCCGGTTCGCCGGGCTGGAGCGTGACGGGTGGGCCGTGGGTACCCCCCAGCGATGCCATGAAAAAGTACGTCTGGACCGAAACCCGGATAACGGGTGGGACCGCTTATACCGGCAAACTGCCCCAGCCAGTCGCCACAACGGGCAATTTTCAGCAGGTACCCCTTCCCCTAGGCGGAGGAGGCTTCGGCGGAGCAGTCGGCACACTGCCCACTTTTTATCAGGATGCGCTTGTTGTTGCCTATCGTCTGCCGAAAAGCGATAAACTCATGTCGGCGCTTAACCCCAAAGTGACATCCAGCGGTGGCACGTTTTCCCTGAGCGACCTGACCGACGGTGACCTGACCAATGCCCGTCCCATAGCGCCCATGGAAGTAGGGCAGGACATGTGGATTCAGTACGAGTTCGACCAGCCGCAAACGTTCAGGGCCTTGACTATTGTGGGCGCCAGTAGCGGAGGGCCACTGGCTGAGTTTGAGGGCGCCCCCAGTAACCGGACGCTGAAAGTGAGCGACGACGGGGTAAACTTCCGGGAGGTCCGCGCCATTCCGGGCAGCACGGTAGCCCAGAGTACGCTCAGCATTCCGCCTACAACGGCTACGTATTTTCGGGTAACGTTCAAAACACTGCCCCCGCCCAGAAACCGGTTTGCGGCTCTGATGGGCGGAGAGGATAAGCCGGGTAAGCCGGAGGGTGTCAGTGTGGCCGAGCTGGTTCTGCACACCACCGGACGTATCGACAAATTTGAAGAAAAAGCGGGTTTCAGCCCCTGGTGGGAGGATAAGCTACCGGCTGCATCGGTATCCGCCGACACCATCCCGACCGAAGATGTGGTGGATTTGACGGCGAAGATGAACGCCGACGGGAGTTTAAACTGGACCGCTCCCACTGGGGACTGGGTGGTGGTGCGGATGGGTTATTCGCTCACCGGTCGGCAAAATCACCCCGCATCGCCCGAAGCAACGGGGCTTGAAGTCGACAAGCTCGATAACGTGGCCGTCCGCAAGTACATCGACACCTACCTCGACATGTATAAAGACGCTACGGGTGGCCAGATGGGCAAGCAGGGACTCGAATACATGGTGCTGGACAGCTACGAAGCGGGCCACATGACCTGGACCAAAGCCATGCCCGAGGAATTTGCCAAACGGCGTGGCTACAGCCTCATTCCCTGGCTTCCGGTGCTGACGGGGCGGGTCGTGAAAAGCGTTGACGCCAGTGAAAAATTCCTGTGGGATTACCGCAAAACCATTGGCGAACTGATCTCCGATAACCACTACGACGTGATTGGCGATGCCCTTCACCAGCGGGGCATGAAACGTTATACCGAATCGCACGAGAACAAGCGAATTTATTTGGCCGATGGGATGGACGTGAAGCGCAACGCCGATATTCCAATGTCGGCCATGTGGACGCCCGGTAGCCTGGGGCAAGGCAGCAACGAAGAGCCCCGTAGTCAGGCCGATATTCGCGAGTCAGCGTCGGTGGCGCATATTTACGGGCAGAATCTGGTGGCGGCTGAGTCGATGACGTCGGTGGGCAACGCGTTCAGTTATCACCCCGAAAAGTTAAAGCGCACCGCCGATCTGGAAATGGCGTCCGGCCTGAACCGCTTTGTCGTACACACGTCGGTTCACCAGCCGCTGGACGATAAAATGCCCGGTTTTTCGCTGGGGCCCTTCGGTCAGTATTTTACCCGCCACGAAACCTGGGCCGAGCCCGCCAAAGCCTGGACCGGCTACCTGGGCCGGAGCTGTTACCTGCTTCAGCAGGGTAAACCCGTTATTGACGTGTTGTATTACTATGGCGAAAATAACAACATCACCCAGCTTTGTGCTACCAAATTGCCGGATTTTCCGGCGGGCTACGAATATGATTTTGTGAATGCAACGGCCCTCAAAACGGCCCTGCGCGTTGAGGGTGGGAAAATTGTGGCAAAGAGCGGACAGCCCTATCGCCTGCTGGTGCTCGACCCGTCGGCCCGGTACATGACGTTGCCGACACTGAAAAAACTGGGCGAACTGGTGAAGGCCGGTATGCACGTAACGGGCACCAAACCCGAGCAGTCGCCGAGCCTGAGCGATAATCCCGCCGAGTTCGCGGCCCTGGTGAACCAAATCTGGAGCCAGCCAACGGTATCGACCAAACCGATCGATGCGGTGTTGAGCGAGATGGGCGTTGCCAAAGATGTGGACATCTCCGGTGCCGCTGCCGAGATTCTCTACGTACACCGCCAAACGGCCGGTCAGGACATCTACTGGCTCGATAACCGCAGCGACAGCCCTAACGAAGCCCGAATCAGCTTCCGGGTAGCGGGCAAGGTGCCTCAGTTGTGGAATCCGCAGACGGGCAAAACGGAATCGGTTTCGTATCAAATCAAGGACGGCCGCACGATTATCCCGCTGCGGTTCGAGTCGTGGGATGCCTACTTTATCGTGTTTGGCGAAAAAACGCCCGTTGCGGCTTACACCAAACCCGCCGTTACAGAGTCGGCGGTGGCGCGGGTGGATGGGGCCTGGAAAGTAAGCTTTCAGGAAGGCCGGGGCGCTCCGCAGGGTGTTACCTTCGACAAGCTGGCATCGTGGACCGACAACGCCGATGCCGGGATCAAATACTTCTCGGGGACGGCCACGTATGAAAATTCGTTTACGCTGCCGACGGTTACTAAAGACGCTTCGTTCATCCTCGATCTGGGCGATGTGAAGAACCTGGCCGAAGTGGTTGTAAATGGAAAAAACATGGGTATCGTCTGGAAAAAGCCCTTCCGCCTGTCCATCACCGATGCGCTGAAAGCCGGTGCTAATACCGTGCAGATCAAGGTGACGAACCTTTGGGTGAATCGGCTGGTGGGCGACGCGCAGCCGGGCGTAACGAACAAAATTACGTTTACGACCATCCCGTTCTACCGCGCCAACTCGCCCCTGTTGCCGTCGGGTCTGATGGGCCCCGTTCGGGTGCTGGCAGCTACGCCCGCTGTATCGAATTAGGCTGGTGCGAGCATGGGCTCGTGCCTGTTTATAGAGTCAGTATTTACTGACGCAAGCGAATGCTTGCAATATAAACAGGCACGAGCCCATGCTCGCGCCAGCCTAAGCCAGCTTGCTAAAAACGAAGAATGGTCTGCTCGATGATGGTGCAGGCTTCGTCGATTTGTGCTTCGGTGATGACCAGGGGAGGAGCAAACCGGATGATGTCGCCGTGTGTGGGCTTGGCCAGCAGACCGTTATCTTTGAAGCGGATGCATAGCTCCCAGGCGGTTTCTGCCCCCAGTTCCGGGCGTTCGGCAATGACGATTGCGTTGAGCAGTCCCTTGCCGCGCACGGTTTTGATCAGGTCGGTCTTCTCGCTGAGGGCTAGCATCCGGGCCCGAAACAGCTCCCCCATTTTCGTGGCATTCTCCGCCAGTTGTTCATCCTGAACCACTTGGAGCGCTGCCATCGTGACGGCACAGGCCAGCGGATTGCCGCCGTAGGTGGACCCGTGTTCGCCCGGTTTAATGGTCAGCATCACGGCATCGCTCGTCAACACCGCCGAAACCGGCAGCACCCCGCCCGACAGCGCCTTGCCCAACACCAGCAGGTCGGGTTTTACGTTCTCGTGATCGCAGGCCAGCCGTTTGCCCGTCCGGCCAATGCCCGTCTGGACTTCGTCGGCAATGAAGAGCACGTTGTATTGTGTACACAGATCGCGAACCCCGCGCAGGTAGCCCGCATCGGGCACCACAACGCCCGCTTCACCCTGAATCGGCTCGACCATAAAACCGGCAATGGTCGGGTCGCTTTGCAGACATTGCTCCAGCGCGGCCAGGTCATTGTAGGGAATAAGCTGATAACCCGGCAGCAGCGGACCGAAATCATTGGTGCTGCTGGGATCGGTGGACGATGAGATAGCCGCCAGCGTGCGCCCCCAGAAGTTACCGGTTGCAAAGACCACTTTGGCCTGGTTGGGCGCAATCCCTTTGACGGTGTAGGCCCACTTTCGGGTGAGCTTGAGGGCCGTTTCACCGGCTTCCACCCCCGAGTTCATCATTAATGCTTTATCGTAGCCGAAATAGTCGCACAGGTGCTTTTCGCAAACGCCCAGCTGGTCGTTGTAAAACGCCCGGGAGGTGAGTGTCAGGCGCTGCGCCTGCTGCATAAGCGCGTCGATGATGCGCGGATGGCAGTGCCCCTGGCTAACGGCGCTGTAGGCCGACAGAAAATCGAGGTAGCGTTTGTCGTCGACATCCCAGACATAAACGCCCTGCCCGCGCGACAGTACGACCGGAATAGGGTGGTAATTATGCGCACCATATTGTGATTCCAGCTCCATAAATGCGCTGCTGGTGGCTGTTGGTACCGGTAATTCTGTCGTCATGTGTTGCGATTTAACAGGCTGTTAGTTCTTGCGTCTCTGCTCTCCTTTCACGGCGCTGCCTGACCGGACATAAACAAACCGTGTAGTCGATCCTGGCGACCACGTCTGTTTTCTGCCTGAAGCCCTGGGAACGATGCGCTGAGCGAGAGGTCTGTTTACAAAAATAAGGGAAATGCCCATGATACGGCTGGCCTGGTGCGTAATCCAGGCATTAAGTAGTTGTGCAGTCGTAAATAGGTCAATGGTTGATGTGCCAAAAAAGGTGATAATCAATTATTTGCTTATGGAAAATCAATCGACCGGCTACTGTTTGCTACTCAACTACTACCAAATTTAAGCTTGGCGGTAGTTTTAGCCTTTCCCGCCTTTCATCGCGCTTCTTTCTGCTAACCCGGAATGCCCGAACATAGCCGTGCGTTCAGGGTTGCCGAAAAGAGAAATTAGTATCAATATTTAGAAAATTCGTATTATTTTTAGCGACAATAAATGTAAAATTGTATATTAAGTTTATTGGATACAAGTTGATATTTAACTGGGTTACGTGTTGTTGCCCGGCATAACTGAGATTGTATAACAAAAAGAAGATCATGGCTTATATCGTTTTGTGAGCTGCAAAACACAGGCTGATCTTATTCGCTGGCAGACATAGCCATGCAAACCCGAGTATCCTTATAATGAAATAACTGCGGCATTTGACATTTAACATTATGGTTTCGTGGTCGGTCAGAAGAGCGATTTGGACGCATCATTATTTCAAGTACATGCACATCCTGGGCAAATTGTGGTCTTTTTCTTATAAATACGTTTATCTGCGCTGGATAAAATTACGGATAAGAGATCGCCCTTTGGTTGCTATCGTTTTATCGGAACAAATGGGGGATATTATCGCCTGTGAGCCGATGGCTCGTGAGGTGCGCCGACTCCATCCGAATGGGTACATTATTTGGGTTGTCCGTAAACAGTATCTTGATCTGGTTGCTCATCACCCTTCTCTGGACAACTTCCTGACCGAGAAGTGTCCCGGCGAACGTATATACCTGTTACGTTCGGGCATTTTCGACGAAGTCTACAACATGCATATTTCGCACCGGAAATGTAAGTACTGTCCAGACGATCCAATAAATCCAACGGCCGATAGCATAGATCTTACGTTTGATAATTATTACCACAGGGGCGATCTGTTGTATATATTCTCGCAGGCGGCCGGCTTGCCAGCGATGACAGCCGATCCTCACATGTATATCCCTGACCCGATTCGACAACGAGTTGCTTCGCTTGCCTTTTCCGGACCGCCTATTGTTATTCACTGTCAATCCAGTCATGTTGCCCGTGACTGGCCAGCCGATAAGTGGAATCAGTTAGTGAAGTGGCTTCTGGAAACGTATCCCTACTCAGTTGTTGAGGTTGGTCTTGCGTCTGTGATAACAGAAAGAAATCCGAAATTCCGTAGTTTGTGTGGACAGCTCAGCTTACTGGAAACGGCCGAAGTAATCCGAAATGCCGTTTTGTTCATTGGTATCGACAGTGGCCCGGCTCATATGGCTAATGCTGTTGGCACAAACGGGATAATTTTGCTGGGTCAGCTTTACGATTTTGTTGACTATATGCCCTACTCCGGGCGTTACAAGCGTGGTGAAGGCATCACTATTCTAAATGATTATGGCCATCCCTGTGCCGACCTGCCCTATACCTGGGTGAGGGATGCTGTTCAGCAACAACTGTGCTATCAAATGGGGTAGTCAGTTCGTAGCTGTTCAACTTCGGTAGTAAGCCTTAGCATCCAAGCTCCTTTTCAGCCTTTTGCAACCGCCACGGCACTTATGTAAAGCCAGGATAATCAGATTTACGCTTTACTTTTTAGCACAGGTTGCCGAACGAATACGAATACTATAAACCTCTTGCTGATCGATTATGCCGATTGGAGTCGTTTTGGCAAGTGTATTCCGGTTGATAAACTTCACAGCTTCCAATGAATCGCATACTTCTGTGTAGGCAGTACTTCTTTTGCTTAACGACTGGTTGGTAAGTTGAATGGTCTCTATAATCTGGCAGTCATAACAAGGACCCGGTAGTTTAGGAAAACAAGCAGATAGAATCGTACCAGTTAGCAGAGCCAGCGGATATTTTAGTGTTACAATAGCTTTCCTGACGATAGGCATGACTAGTACTTATATGGAGGAATCAAAACGGGATGGCTGGATAGATACTTCTCCCACAATTTCACACTAAAGACCACTCGTTGTCTTTAGCTATTTAGTAACAGAATCAAATGAAGTATATCAATCCCCTTTTTGTTTTAAAATCTCTTATAAGTTTACCGAAGTATGAAATTTGAGGCTGACTACTTATTGATTAGCCGTCTCACAAAATGCTCGTAGTTGTTGCATCAGTAAACAGAGCGACGAAGTCCGCTGCCAGCTAAGTAATTTTATCTTGTAGAGGGGTGGAATCGGTTAGCAAAGCTTGGTGGGTCGATCAGGTCCAGACCTTTATCCAGCCAAAAATACCGTTTGTTAAAGCTGTTCCATGCGGATACGGATCCCGCTTTTGCACCAGCCACTTACTTTATGTTATACGAATTTTCTAATTTTCAAAAGATATACCTTTTCTCAGTCTATATAGAAATTGTTCAAAAGTCTCACCCAAGATAATGAAATCTTCATCATCAGCGACGAAAGATAAAAGTCCAAATTTGCGTGGGTAGGTACGCTTATCAATTACAAACATCTCTAAGTTGCCATTTGAACCAATATAGATAGCCCAAGGAAAGAATTCTGCACAAAAATTTTGGGTCAATTCATAAATTTTGCTGACAGGTTCGAATACAGTATAGCTGCTACCCACTTCGCCTTCAAATCCGTTTAAGTGTATCAGAAAATCTTTGTAGTCAGAAGGCAGATCTATTTGTAATCTTTTTTCCAGTTTGCCAACTTCTTCTACAATTGCTGATTCTACAGTTGCTGAATCATTCTCGAAGTGCGAGAAATATTCTTTAATAAAGGCCTTCATTGAAAAGCTGGAACTGTTGTATAAGTGGCATTGTATTAGTCTATAGCCTATAAACCCCTTTCTCTTTAAGGAAGTTAATTACATCTACATCTGCTCTGCCAAAATGAGTTCTATCACTGATACTGGGCATATCAATGGCGTATAAGTAGATGATTAGCTCCCAAATTAACTCCTCATTAGCTGATGGTTCATAGATGAGTTCTCCAGCGTCTTGTAATTGCATCATGTTCCAAGCCCATCGATCAGCTTGGTCAAAAGTAAGTCGCTTGCCCAATAGAGACTCATACGTTTGTAGAACCGTTTCCAAACTAACTGTCATTTCATAGTCTAAAGCTGTTGTATAATCAATGCTATGCTAATCAACACAAAATAATACAATTAAATAAAGCGAATACATAATAATACTGGCTATATGACTGAGCGTTAGTTACCCTAAAACGACCATGAACTTTTGAAAGAATGCCACCAATTTTAGCTTTCAACAACTCTGTACACATACAGTCCGTTGGGCCGTGACGGGTTAGCAGAAAGGAGCTTGACAAGAATGCCGGTCATTGCTCATTTAACCTGTTGTATAAGTGGCGTGGCCGCTGCAAAAGTAGATGAGTATGTAATAAAATCAATCAGGTAGTGAGTACAGCCTAGTTGGAGTGCAGTTGTACTATAGCTACGCACAAATTCTTAGCCATTGGCTACCCTAAGCCCTGGGCATACGCCCGATATAATGGCCAATCAGGAGCAACCTTTGAGGTAAGACAAGCTCCCTTAGTTGCATTTAAATTCACGAATTCCACCTCTGTAGGCTAGATCGCCACATATACAGGTGTAACGTCCGCCAGGGCACTCCATCGTTCTTGTTTCCGAGCCATGATCTCCCGGATCATTAAAAAGATAGCGGCAACTACAGGTTACAAGTACAGAAGGCTCAATTCGATGATCAGCGCAAGACCAGGGCAGCGCGGCCAAAGCAAGGTACAAAAGACCGAACAGCGCTTTTTTTAGGGAAATTATTTTCATGGTGTAGACTATTTTAAACTATGATGGGGAATAGGCGCTTAGGCCTGCAATGACTAAACTGCCTGCCAATTTAGTCATTGTACAAGGTATTGATTCTAAAAGCAATAGTGCTTTATTTAAAGGTAAAATACTGCTTCACATTGTCTGCTTATAAATTTATAGTTGACCCTTTTGAAGGCTGAGCCAGCTTGAGGAAGTTGTTCATGAGTAGTTTATTATTCCCTCATCCAGAAACTTAAACAAAGTAACCCAACTGGCACGGGTCAACAGGGAATCGGTTGGCCGTCAGTAATTGTCCCTGAATAGCCTAAAAGCAATGGCTAAAATTCTTTTAGAAGGAACCCATTCGCAAGGCTATCAACTTTTGCAACAGCCACGTAATGTATAAAACATCTCTAAAAATAATTCAAAACCAACTACACACTGGATATAGCCTAATTTTGCACTTTTCTACTATTTATGCAATGCCTAACAGCGCTCGTCAAAGCATTGGGGACGGGTATACTTATTCTTCGGCCTCTTGCTATTTTGTCTCTCTTGATGAGGTTCCTGCCTGAGTTTTCCAAAAGCGAATGGAAAGTACTTCACGAATCCAACGTCGATCTTTTTCCGCTTCCCGCCGGCTTAGAAAGTACTTAGAATTACATTAGAAATCACTAATCAACTTACTCAACACCAAATCATTCACTAACTAGCAGCCAATTTAAAGCATTGGAAAGCCTGCATTGGCAGCGAGTGCGCTACGGACTCGCTGCCAATGCAGGCTGTTTTGACAACGTTAGGAAATGAATAAAGTAGTAATTATTGAAGACGACCGCCGAATTGCCCAGAACATAAGCCGGGGGCTTCGGGAGGAAGGATATGCCACCGAAGTGGTGTATGAAGGCGATAATGGGCGGCAGATGGTGATACAGTCCGACGTCGATCTGGTGATCCTGGATATTAACCTGCCGGGCATCAATGGCTTTGAGGTGTGCCGCAGCGTTCGGGCCGTGAAGCCGCATCTGCCGATTATTATGCTCACCGCACTGGGTGAAATAGAAGATAAAATAGAAGGGCTGGGGCTGGGGGCAGATGATTACGTGGTGAAACCGTTCGATTTTCGGGAGTTGGTGGCCCGTGTCGAAACCTGCCTGCGCCGGTCAGCGCTGCTCCTGCAAACGGCCACAACGCCGGAGTCGATCTGGCAAATAGCCAACTTAACCGTAAACGCTGACACCCGCGAAGTTCGGCGGGACGATACCCTGATTGACCTGACAGCTCGTGAGTTTTCCCTTCTGGAATACCTGATTCGGAATCGGGGGCGGGTGCTGTCGAAAATAGACATTGCCGAACGCGTCTGGAACCTGAATTTCGATCCCAGTACCAATGTCGTAGAGGTGTATATCAACTACCTGCGTAAAAAGATCGACCGCGACTTCGAACCCAAGCTGATTCATACAAGATCCGGAATGGGGTATGTGCTGAAAGATGATTAGCCCTAACGCCGTTTTAAAATTCACCAACTGGCTACTAATCAGTTTTTATCGTGCAGATGATGCGGGAGCGACCCGCTTGCTGTGACGTCGGTTCCTTAAAATCGAACAAAAACGAGGTTTTAAGAAACCTCGCTCGTCAGATGTAAGCATCTGACATCACGCAATGTCTGGGCCAAGCTCCGGCTTGGCCTTTCATTTTATAGTTCGACGGCCAAGCCGGAGCTTGACCCAGACATAATTGCCAGCTTTTGTTCAAGTTTCTACTGTGGACGAATACCAGTGGCAGGCTCGCATTTACCCATTTCGGGTTCTAAGTTTTTTCTAATCATTTTCTATAAGACTTCTAATCGGGCTGTAAGCCTGTTGTAATAGGGCCGCCTGACCTTTGTAGCCGTACATCAACTCACGCATGCGGCTGCTTCTTTCACTGACTTTTGTTTTTCTGAGTACCGGTTTCGGATGGGCGCAGACGTTGGTCGGCCAGGATTCGCTGACCGTAACGCTTCGCCAGGCCGACAGCCTGTTCGTTAAAAATAACCTTTTATTGCTGGCCGAGCGGTTCCGCATCGACGCCAGCCAGGCGCAGGTCCTACAGGCCAGTTTATACGATAACCCGACGGTTACGCTGGAGCTAAGTGCCTACAATAACGAGGCTCGGCGGGTGCTGGATGTAGGGCGACAGGGACAGAAAACGCTGGCCATCGAGCAACTCCTCTACACGGCCGGCAAACGCAACAAACGCATTGCACTGGCCACGGAAACCGCCCGGCTGACCCAGTTCGAATTACTAGATCTCCTGCGCGGCCTTCGATTCGACCTGCGCAGCCGGTTCTATTCCATCTATTTTCAGCAGAAAACGCTGGCTCGGTTCGATCAGCAACTGGCTACACTGCAAACGACGGTGGCGGCTTATGACGTGCAGTACACCCGCCAGAACGTGTCGCTGCGGGAGCTGCTTCGGTTAAAAGCCCTGCTGTTTCAACTGAGCAACGACCGGACGGCCATTGTGTTTCAGCTCGCCGACGACCAGCGGGCACTTCGGACGATGCTGGCCGTGGAGCAGCCCATCCGGCCCGTCGTTGCCGACGAAACGCTGGCCCTGTATCGCTTACCTAACCAGCCCGACGATACCCTCCAGCAAGTGGCCCTGCGCAATCGACCCGACCTGAAAGCTGCCGCGTCGCTTACGCGGCAGGCCGAACTAAACCACAATCTGCAACGCGCTTTGGCCGTGCCCGACATGCGCCTGGGCGCGGCCTACGACCAGGCGGGCAGCTACATTCAGAACTATGTCGGGCTGTCGGTCTCGACGGATATTCCGCTGTTCAACCGCAATCAGGGAGCCATTCGGGCGGCCCGCAGCCAGATCGGTTATCAGGCGCAGCTGCAGCGGCAAAAAGCCAATCAGGTGTTGAACGAGGTGGCTACGGCCCTGCAAAAGGTGCGGGAGGTGGAACAGCGCGTGCAGACCGTCGAACAGTCGTTCGCCAGCCAGTTCGACCAGCTCAATCAGGGGGTTGTCATCAGCTTTCAGAAAGGCAACATCACCCTGCTGGAATTTGTCGATCTGGTCGAAGCCTATAATGACAGCGTCAGCCAGCTCAACCGCCTGAAAGTCGACCGCGTCAGTGCCTACGAAGAATTGAATTACCTCCTTGGAGAAGACCTGTTCAACTAAAAGCAGCCGCCTGGCTGATGCTCACTCTTATGAAAATTCCGGTTTTGTTTGCACTCGGCTGTCTGGCGTTCGTCAGCTCGTGTGCCCCCAAATCAGCGCCCGAAGAAGCGCAGGCCTTCATGCTGTCCGACACGATGATGCACCGCATCCGGCTCGACAGCGCGTTTACCCAGCCCGTGCGTAGTGAATTGACCCTCGTGGGCAAGATTGTCGCCGACGAAAATCGGGTCGTCAAGGTGTTTCCGCTCGTGGGCGGCAACGTCGAAGATGTGAAGGTCGAACTGGGCGATTACGTTCGGAAAGGGCAGACGTTGGCCGCCATCCGGTCGGGTGAGGTGGCCGATCTGAAACGGCAGCGCATACAGGCTCAGTCCGATCTGCTGGTGGCCGAGAAGAACTTGCGGGTGGCCCAGGACCTGCTGGAAACCAAACTCACCTCCCAGCGCGAGGTGGTGGCGGCTCAGAAAGAGGTGGAGAAAGCCCAGGCCGAAGCCAACCGGGTAAGTGAAGTGTCGCAGATATACGGAATCGCCAACGGGCCGATGTATACCGTGAAAGCGCCCATCGACGGCTACGTGATCGAGAAGAACGTGAACCGCGACATGCAGCTCCGCTCCGACAATGCCGATAACCTGTTCACCATTGGGCAGATCAGCGAGGTATGGGTGCTGGCCAGCGTCAACGAAAGCGATATTCGGCGCGTGCGTACGGGTATGCAAGCCTCCGTTCAGACGCTGAGCTATCCCGACGACCGGTTTACCGGCCATGTCGATAAGATCTACACGGTGCTGGACCCGCAGACCAAAGCCATGACCGTGCGTATCCGGCTGCACAATCAGGGCATGAAACTCCGGCCCGAAATGCATGCCACCGTTACCCTGCGCTATGAGGAGGACGGTCAACTGGCTACGGTGCCTTCGAAAGCTGTGATTTTCGACCGCTCGAAACAGTATGTCATGGTGTTCCGGGGCCGTACCGACATTGAAACGCGTGAGGTAAGTGTCCTCAAATCGCTGGGCGATGTCGCCTACATCAGCCAGGGCATCAAGCCGGGCGAAAAAGTCATCTCCAAAAATCAGCTGCTGGTCTACAACGCGCTGAACAATTAATTCATGAACAAATTCATCAGCAGCGTAGTCGGTTTTTCGCTGAAGAACCGGTTCTTTATCTTCTTCATGACGGCGGTGCTGGTCATTGCGGGCGTGTTCAGTTACCTGAAAACACCCCTGGAGGCTTTCCCGGACGTCACAAACACCCAAATCATTGTCGTTACGGAGTGGAACGGCCGCTCGGCCGAAGAGGTGGAGCGGTTCGTTACCGTGCCCATCGAGGTAGCCATGAACTCCGTTCAGCGGAAAAGCAATGTCCGCTCAACCACCATGTTCGGGCTGTCGGTCATGAAGATCATCTTCGACGATGGCGTCGAGGATTTTTTCGCGCGGCAGCAGGTCAACAACCTGTTGCGCAACGTGTCGCTGCCGGATGGTGTCGAGCCCGACGTTCAGCCGCCTTACGGCCCTACGGGCGAGATATTTCGCTACACCCTCGAAAGCAAGGACCGCGACAGCCAGGAGCTGCTCACCCTGCAAAACTGGGTCGTTGACCGGCAGCTGCGGAGTGTACCGGGTGTGGCCGACATTGTCGCCTTTGGCGGTCGGGACAAAATGTATGAACTACGGGTCAATCCAACCCAACTGGCCAAGTACGACATAACGCCCCTGGATGTGTACCAGGCCGTTACCCGCAGCAACATCAACGTCGGGGGCGACGTCATTGAGCGGAACGGGCAGGCGTATGTGGTGCGGGGCATCGGGCTGCTCACGTCCATTGCGGATATCGAAAACATCCTGATCGAGGAAGCGGGCGGCAATCCGGTGCTGGTGAAACACGTAGCAGAGGTGGCTGAGTCGAATCTGCCCCGAGTAGGGCAGGTCGGCCTGGACAATAATGACGACGTAGTGGAAGGGATCATCGTCATGCGCAAGGGCGAAAATCCCAGCGAGGTACTGACCCGCGTGAAGGATAAGATCGAGGAGCTGAACACCCGCGTGCTGCCCTCCGACGTGAAGATGGTGACCTTCTACGACCGGGATAACCTCATCGAGTTTTGTACCCAGACGGTGCTGCACAACCTCACCGAAGGCATTGTTCTGGTCACGGTGATTGTGTTTTTGTTCATGGCCGACTGGCGCACAACCTTCATCGTGTCGATCATCATTCCGCTGGCGCTGCTGTTTGCGTTCATGTGCCTCCGGCTCCGGGGTATGTCGGCCAATTTGCTGTCGATGGGCGCGGTCGATTTCGGCATCATCATCGACGGGGCCGTGGTCATGGTCGAGGGTATCTTCGTGACCCTCGATCACCTGGCGCACCGGGTAGGGATGCCCCGCTACAACCGCATGGCCAAGCTCGGCCTGATCCGAAAAACGGGGGGTGAACTGGGCAAAGCCGTTTTCTTCTCGAAGCTGATCATCATCACGGCGCTGCTGCCCATTTTCTCCTTCGAAAAAGTTGAAGGAAAGATGTTTTCGCCCCTGGCCTGGACCCTGGGGTTTGCGCTGCTGGGGGCTCTGTTATTCACCCTGACGCTGGTGCCGGTGCTATGCTCCATTCTGCTGAAGAAGAACGTTCGGGAAAAGAAAAATCCGCTAGTCAACTTCTTCGACCGAATCGTTATGGCTGGCTTTGGCTGGTGTTTCCGCCACCGCCGACTGAGCCTGATCGGGGCCATCAGCTTCATGATCGCCACCTTCTTCTCCTCCACCATGCTGGGCACCGAATTTCTGCCGCAGCTGAACGAAGGGGCCTTGTGGGTTACCGCCGAACTGCCCATGAGCATGTCGCTGCCCGAGAGCGTGGACATGGCCAAAACCATCCGGCAGGACCTGAACACCTTTCCCGAGGTAAAACAGGTGCTCTCGCAGGTGGGCCGCTCCAACGACGGCACCGACCCCAACGGCTTCTACTTCTGCCAGTTTCAGGTCGACCTCAAGCCGAAAGGGGAGTGGCCCGACCGGCGGCAGGGTCACGCACTAACAAACGAGCAGCTCACCGATGAGATGGACGCGAAGCTGAAAAACTATGCCGGGGTGCTGTACAATTATTCGCAACCCATTATCGACAACGTGGCGGAGGCTGTAGCGGGGTATAAAGCCAGCAACGGCATCAAGATCTTCGGGCCGGACGTCTATGAGCTGGAGAAATACGCCAACCAGGCTATGGACGCCATCAAGAATGTGGAGGGTATAAAGGATCTGGGTATCATCCGAAACGTAGGTCAGCCCGAAATGAGTGTGCTGTTTCACGACCACAAGATGGCGCTTTACGGCGTTTCGACGGCCGATGCACAAGCCGTGATCGAGATGGCAATTGGGGGCAAAACCGCGTCTATTCTTTATGAAGGCGAACGCAAATTCGAGATTCGGGTTCGGTTTCAGCCGGAGTACCGCCAGAGTGAAGACGACATCATGCGACTGATGGTGCCCACAATGGGGGGCGGTAAAATTCCGCTGAAAGAAATCGCGACCATCAAACAGATCACCGGTCCGGCCTTCATCTACCGGGATCTCAACAAACGCTTCATCGGCGTGAAGTTTTCCGTCCGGGGCCGCGATCTGGGCAGCACCATTGCCGAAGCCCAGCAGCGGGTACGCGAAAAACTCCATCCTGAAAAAAGCTACTCGGTGGATTGGGTGGGTGAGTTCGAAAATCAGGTGCGGGCTACCGGGCGGCTCGGGGAAGTGGTGCCCATTAGTCTGGCAGCTATTTTCGTGATCCTGTTCATCACGTTCGGCAATGCCAAAGATGCCGGGCTGGTGCTGCTGAACGTCCCGTTTGCGCTGATTGGGGGTATTCTGGCCCTGCACGCTACCGGCATGAATTTCGGCATCTCGGCCGGGGTGGGTTTCATTGCCCTATTCGGCATCTGTATACAGAACGGCGTTATTCTGGTGTCGGTCTTTAACAACAACCGAAAGGAACGTATGCCCCTCGACGTAGCCATTCGGGAGGGGGTACAGTCGCGCATCCGGCCGGTGGTCATGACGGCGCTGATGGCCGCCATCGGGTTGTTCCCGGCTGCCGTCTCAACGGGCATTGGCTCCGAAACACAAAAGCCGCTGGCCATTGTCGTGATTGGTGGATTGATAACGGCAACGGTATTGACCCTGCTCGTTTTCCCCATCATCTACCGCCTGTTCTATAACCAGAAAACAACCCGCGAAACCCGACGGCTGGTCGCCAGTGAGGTTGGCTGATGGATTAGTGATTTTTTGGATGAGGGGTAATACAAAATGTGACCGGGTTTTCCGGTCACGTTTTATTTGTGAGGTATGCTGACAACTACTCAGGCGGCTTACCGACCCATTACCAGTCTCGTCTGCGCGGGTGAATTGTCGGTATCCAGCAGCTGAATGCTGAGTGGCCCGTCCTTGTACAGGGTTCGGTCAATGGCTAGCGTAAAGGTGTGAATGCCCTGCGGGAGGTCGGCCAGGAGGGCGCTGCCCGTTAGTTTGACTGGCTTTTGATCGACCCAGGCGGTCAGACCATCCGTTTTGTTCAGACCCAGGCTCACGTTGCCTTTGCTGACCACTTCAATGTCGAACCGAACAATGCTGTAAGGCTTGCTCGCCACAATGACGGGAAGCTCGTCGATCGGCAACTCGCCGGATACTTTGCTGTAGGCGGGCTGCAGGGCCAGTTTTGTGTTGTCCTTTACCACTGTTCCAACGCCTTCGTCCCGGATCTTGCGGGCCAGTTCCTTCGTCGTCGACAGGGTGTTCCAGCGACGCACAAAGCGGGCGGTAGGCACCCGGAACTTACCCGATTCGCCCATTTTCGACAGGAAACCCAGCAGGTTAATGAATTCCTCTTTGTCGAGATTGGCCGTTAACCCGGCGGGCATCAGCGACCCCGGTACTTTTTCAATGACGTTGACCTGACTTTTCGGAATGGAAATCTCCTGCCCTGTCACATCACGTATCACCAGTTCGGAGGTGCCGTTGCTTACCAGATAGCCCAGCTGTTCACTGCCGTCTTTCTTCGCGATGCGCTGCAGCTCGTAGCCTTCCTTGATGGACAGGTTCGGGTAGAGGATGGAGCGTGTAATGGTCTCGACCGGGGAGCTGGTGCCGAGGCTGCTCAGGTCGGGGCCAATGCGCCCCCCGGCTCCACCAATGGCATGGCAGGTCAGGCAGGTCAGCGAGCTTTTTCGGAACACCATCTCGCCCTTCACCGGGTCGGCGGTCTCTTTTACCACCTTGGCCAGACTGGTAATGTCCTGCGCCGAAAGCTCCTGCGGCATTTTTTCGGCAGGCAGCACCCCGCCCGAGGCTTCCAGTGCCTTCGCCAGTTGCTTGATGTCGTCGCTGTTGCGCCGGTTGTAGGGCACGTTGCGCTGTAACGCCTGCCGACTGGCGAGGGCCATTTTTTCGGGTATCCGGCGGGCAGTCAACTCGTCGGCGAGCGCCTGAGCCCCCGGCTTGCTGGCCAGAAACGCCTTGAAAAGGTCCGTAATGTCGGTTTGGTCCGGTAACGTCCGCAATAGGTCGGCACTGATCCGGGCGGCATCGGTAGTGTTGACCGCTACCAGCTGCGAAGCCGCTGCCAGCCGCAGATCGGTCGGATTTTTTCCGGTCGTCAGGCCAACGAGGGCGGTTCGGGCGTTGTCGTTGTTGAGGGTTGCCAATGCGCCCAGTGCGGCTTTCTGGATGGATTTGTCGCCTTTTTGAGCCAGACTCACCAGCGTATTGTTCAGGTCGGTCAGGTGCCATAGTCCGATCAGGCGAATGGCAGTAGTGGCCACCGCTTCGTCGTCGCTGTCGATAAAGTCCGTGATCCGGTCCAGTTGTCCGGCTGGTTTAACACCCCGGCGGGCGGCTTCTTCCAGCGTACCGAGTACCATAGCCACCTCATTCGCCGAACTGCCTTTAACCTGTATCTCTTTTCCAAACAGACCGCCCAGATCAGCCGCACTGCCGAACTTCGCAATCGACGCGAGCGCTTCTTTTCGGTAATCTTCCGGCACTTTACCCTGCTGATACAGTTGTCTTAACCGCAAAATGGCCTCCGGGCTGCTCACGGCCTTCAGGGAAAAAACGGTTTTTCGCGCATCGCCCAGAAAGCCGGGGTCTTCTTTTAGTCGGCCCGCCCACAGGGATTCTCCGTCTCGAACGGTTTGCCAGAGGGCGTAATCCAGAAATTCATCCATCGGATTGTCCAGCACCGACAACGCTGTCCGCACCGCTTCGGGCGTTTTCACTTTCCGCAGGGCAATAACGGCTTCCATCCGCACCTGCGGGTGTTTGTCGCTTACGGCTTTAGCCAGCAGCGCCGGAACGTTGGTCAGGTTGGGATACCACAGCTCCAGTGCCCGTAAGGCGGCCGCCCGGGCTTTGTGATTGTCGGCGTTCAGCAGCCGCAGCAGCAGTGGCTCATTGACGACCTCCAGTGTCTGATAAACCCACAGGGCTTCGAGCAGGTGGTGTTCGTAATCGGGGTTCGTTTTGTCCAGCTCCTGCACCCATTTCTGAAGTGCCGGAATCACTTCGTTGGCTCCGTGCGCCTTTAGCTGCTGCTTCGCCTGCGAGCGGGTCCAGTCTTCGGGTAGTTTGAGGGCGTCCAGCAGTTCATTGACCGAGGCTTTCGTGAGGGCGGGTTTCTTGACCAGCGGCCGGTTTTTAGCAACGATGCGCCAGATGCGGCCGTGCTGCTGATCGCGTCGCGGATCGTGAAAATCGACCTCGCCATGCTGAATAATGGGGTTGTACCAGTCGGCCACGTAAATGGCCCCATCCGGCCCTACCGATATATCGACCGGGCGAAAGGCGACATTATCCGTCCACATCAGATCCTCGACCTGCTTGGAGGCATAGCCGCTGCCCTGCTCTTCCAGCCTGAACCGGTTGATACGGTTGGCGCGGAAGTCGTTGGTAATCACACTGCCCTGCCAGGACTCCGGCAGGTGCCGTCCCGAAATAACTTCGAGCCCGCTGTGTTTGGGCTGCCCCGGATTCAGGCCCCGCAGAATACGGGCGGCACCCGGCGAGGTCAGGAACGTAGCCCCCGGAAACGCATAGTTGATCCCTTCGAAACCGGCCCCGTCGGTCAGGAACGACTGCCCCCACCGGTCGAACTGCAACCCCCACGGATTGACCAGCCCTTTGGCATAAATGTCCAGTTCGAGGTGTTTGGGTTTCAGCTGCCAGACGCCACCGCCTTCGAGCCGTTTGATACCGGAGGGCGTTTCGACGTGGCTGTAGATATAGATCGACTGGTTGAAATACAGAATTCCCTCGGGTCCCCAGCGAAAGGTGTGAATCAGGTGGTGGGTGTCGGCGGTGCCGAAGCCGTTCAGGATACGGCGCTTTTTATCGGCTTTGCCATCCCCATCGGTATCCATGAAATGCAGGATTTCGGTGGAGTTGGCCACGTATACCCCGCCATCGCCGGGGAGTATGCCCGTGGGGGTCAGCAGCCCTTCGGCGAAAATGGTCGATTTATCCGCTTTGCCGTCGCCGTCGGTATCTTCGAGCACAAAAATCTTGTCGTTGGCCTGTTCGCCCGTTTTCAGGTGCGGATAAGCCGTGCTGCTCACCACCCACAAGCGGCCGTCGGCATCCCAGTTCATCTGAATGGGTTTGGCCACCAGCGGCTCGGCGGCAAACAGGGTCACCTCAAAGCCATCGGCGACTTTAAACGACTCCAGTTCCCGTTGCGGGTCGGGGTCGGGATTGTCTTTTCGATCGTCCTGATAAGTGGCTGAGGTAATCAGCAGAACGCCGGAAAACAGCATCGCTCGGTAGAAGAACCTCAGGGGCCGGGTACGTTTCACTACGTTCATATTACTTCAAAAGGGAAAGTTGATACACGCTGGATTTGGGTTTGCGATACACCGCAATCTGTCCTTCCAGCCACTTGATGAGAATACTTTGCTCTTCCAGCCCCTTCGCATGCCGACCCTGCTCATAGGAGCGGAAGCCGAGAATATAGGTTGTGTTCAGGGGCCGGTACTGGAAGAAAAACAGATCGTTCTTTTTGAGGATCATCTGCCGCAGCTCGCGGGCTTGCTCAAATAAACTGCCCTGTTTTAGGCTGACGCCTTCTGCCCATTGTTTGGCTGATGCGGTGATCAAATGCTCATTGTCGGCGGTGAGGGTATAAAACCCCTTTTTCAGGCCCGTTATTTTCAGCCTCTGTTCCTGATCGGGCAGTGCCTTTCCGTCGGCTGGCGGGGGGAGCGGCAGGTAACGCTCGTCGATGGTGAAGGTCAGGTTGTCGGTCGCATTGCCCGGCGATATCCGTTTGGCAGGCCCCGAAATGTCCGGCTGTTTCGTTGCGGAAATGGCGATGGGCGTCGTTCGGGGTCCCATGCCGAGGGCTTTTTCGAGGATGGTGGTCAGGTAGTAATAGCCCGTTTCATTCAGGTGGATGCCGTTGTCCGTGATGGGTGTTTGCGACCCAACGGCCTGAATGGGTTTGAACAGGTCGATATACCGCTTGCCGCGTTCCGAAGCTATGTTGGCAATGGCCGAGGCATAGACCTCCAGCATGGCATTTCGTTTGGCCAGGCTTTGCGCCGAATCGGCCGACAGGATCGGGATGGGCGATAGCAATATCGCCCGGGCTCCCAGCTGATCAATTTTATCGAGGAGTTTGGCTAATCCTTCTTTAAAGGCAGGCAGGCCCGCTTCGCCATCCTGCGCTTCGATGCCGCCATAGCCGACAAAAACGAGGGTGGGCTGGGCTTTGGTGAGGTGTTCCATCAGCAGCTCGTAGCCCGTGGGCGGGTTGGTGATCGTGCTCCGGGCCACACCGTATACATTGTCGCCGGTCCAGCCAAGATTGCGGTACGTAACATCGCGGTCGGGCCAGCGGGTGGTCAGGGCCAGTTCCAGATAGCCGTACTGAAAATCGTTTTCGAACAGCGAATTGCCGAGGAAAACCACCCGGTCGCCATTCCTGAGTTCAAGCGGGGCAGTTATGGATTCGGTCGCCATTGGGGACTTGTTCTGGGCAACGACCAGTCCGAAGGCGAGGAACAGAAACACGAACAAACTGTATCCGGGCATGGCCGATACGGTCATCTTTCTCATGCGTTTTTAGTCAACATCAACCCACAACCAACCCGTTGGCTGTGTTCTATCCAGAAGAGAAGATTTGTAAAGTCTTACTGTATCCCGGTGACTCAAAAACGGAGAACACAATCGGTGTTTCGGCTACAACAACAATAGATTTGATTCCATCGGGTTGCTGTGCACTGCGGACCTTTGTCAAAAAAATAAACACATGAAAATTGTCGTCACCGGTTCGTTAGGACACATCAGCCAGCCACTGGCAACGGAGTTAGTACAAAAGGGGCATAGCGTTACGGTTATCAGCAGCCAGCCCGGGAAACGCCCCGCCATCGAAGCCCTGGGCGCAACAGCCGCCATTGGCTCGCTGGCCGACGTTGATTTTCTGACGACGGCCTTTGCCGGGGCCGATGCCGTGTATGCGATGGTGCCGCCCAACTTCCCCGACGCCGATGTGCGGGCGTATTACGGGCGGATCGGGCGCAACTACGTACAGGCCATCGGGCAGTCGGGCGTTCAGCGCGTGGTATATCTGAGCAGCTACGGCGCCGATCTGGACGAAGGGACCGGGCTTATTCTGGGGGCACATGATGTAGAGGGTATGCTGGGTCAGCTACCGGACGTTGCCGTTACGTACCTGCGCCCGACCTACTTTTATTACAATCTGTACGCCTTTGTGGGTATGATAAAAGGAGCGGGCATGATAGCGGCCAACTACGGTGGCGATGACAAACTCGTTATGGTTGCCCCCGCCGACATTGCCGTTGTCGCTGCTGAAGCGCTGACGGCACCCGAACCGGTCTCGGGCGTGCGGTACATCGCCAGTGATGAGCGAACGGGAACGGAAATTGCCCGTCTGCTGGGCGAAGCCATCGGTAAACCCGACCTGACCTGGACTGTTATTTCGGACGGGCAGATGCAAGCCGGTATGGAAGCCAACGGCTTACCGCCACAGCTGGCCACCAGTTTTGTGGAGATGTTTGCCAGCGTCCGCACCGGGGCCATGCCATCGGACTATTACCGGCATCCGCCCAAGACGATGGGTGCCGTGAAGCTCGAAGATTTCGTTCAGGAGTTTGCGGCTGTTTATAAAGGGTAGGGCTTTCCGGTAAAATATAGATTCACCCACTAATGAAAATAATCGGAACGCTGATCGAACGGATTTTAACGGATAAATCAGACGACCGACAGTTTTATTCGTTAAAATCCGTTCAATCCGCATTTCAATTCTATTGACAAGAGAGCCCTGCTATAAGGGATAACTGACTTTACACACAACGAAACCGCCCCGTTATCGACGAGCGCGTTCCTTCTCAAACCAACCAACTATGATTCTTGTAACCGGTGCCACCGGCCAGCTCGGTACGGCCACAATACAGTCGCTTCTGAAACAGCGACCTCCTTCTGAAGTTGCCGCCTTTGTGCGCGATGAGAACAAAGCCGCTGCCCTGAAGGAAAGAGGGGTCAGCATCCGGGTAGGTACCTACGACGATACAGCCTCCCTCGATGCGGCTATGCAGGGCGTCGACAAGGTGCTGCTGATTGCCGGGACGGATGAGGACAACCGGCTTCGGCAACACCAAAACGTAGTGGATGCCGCCGAAAGGGCGGGCGTCTCTGCGATTGCCTACACCAGCCGAACGCTGAAAGACCGAAGCACGATGGCCAACTCGTTGATGGAAGGACATTTCCAGACGGAAGACTACATTATGGCCAGCGGGTTGACCTACATCATCTTTCGGAATGTGCTGTATATGGACGCCATTCCGCAGTTCGCAGGCCCCGCCGTTTTCGATACGGGCATTCACCTCCCCGCTGGTCAGGGGAAAGTACCCTTTGCCTTACGGGTCGAACTGGGCGAAGCGATGGCAAATGCACTGGCCGCTAACGGCAGGGGTAGCAAAGTTTACCAGCTTACCGGCAGCGAGGCCTGGTCCTTCGCCGATGTGGCCGCTGCATTGAGTGATCTGTCCGGCAAAACCGTTTCGTATACACCGGCGGAGCCATCGACTTTTGAATCGCAGCTGAAAGGGCGCGGTGTGCCCGATCTGATCGTTCAGCGCGTTATCGGCTTTCTGACCGATATCAAAAACGGGCAGGAAGACGAGGTAAGCCCCGATATGGAAAACCTGCTCGGCCGAAAGCCGACGTTGCTCCACGACGGGTTAAAAATACTCTATGGGTTTTCGTAAGATCACTTTTTGATACACCAGCGAACGGTTCCGCACCCCTACACCGTTTATTCCTTAGCCATGAAAAACCTGCAGCCGCTCCGCATTAAAACCATCACGGACTACCACCAGCTCCGCAATCTGCCAAAGCCGGAGCATCCGTTGATCAGCGTCGTTAATTTCAATGATGTCAAGCGACTAGACTGCGACCAGTCGACCAGTATCATCCAGGACTTTTATACCATCGCGCTGAAGCGAAATTTCAACGGCAAGATGAAATATGGTCAGCAGGAGTACGATTTCGACGAAGGGTTGATGATCTTCATTTCGCCCGGCCAGGTGTTTACCATCGAGGCCAATACTGAACTGACCCATACGGGCTGGCTGCTTCTTATTCACCCCGATTTTTTGTGGAATACGCCCCTGGCCAACAAGATCAGGCAGTATGAGTACTTCAGCTATGCGGTACACGAAGCCCTGCACCTGTCGGAGAAAGAAGAAACGATCGTGACGGGCATTATCGAGAACCTGAATCAGGAGTATCGCTCCAATATAGACACCTTCAGCCAGGATGTGCTGATTGCCCAGCTGGATCTGCTGCTGACCTATGCGGACCGATTTTACCATCGCCAGTTCATCACCCGAAAAATCACCAACCATAAACTCCTCAACCGGCTGGAAGCTGTTCTGGCCGATTACTTTACCAGCGGAGCGTTAGCCGCCAATGGCTTACCGACGGTTCAGGACGTGGCCGATGTCCTGAATGTGTCGCCCAATTACCTGAGTGCCCTTCTGAAGGTGCTGACAGGCCAGAGTACCCAGCAGCACATCCACGACAAATTGATCGCAACCGCCAAAGAGAAGCTGTCGACAACCGATTTGACCGTGAATGAGATTGCCTATGACCTGGGGTTCGAACATGCGCAGTCGTTTAGTAAACTCTTCCGGAACAAGACCCATCTATCGCCCCTGGAATTCCGGAATTCGTTCAACTAAGCCCGGCGGCACCCGGCGCAGCGTGCCGCATCGGTCGCCTGTTTTTCGGCTAACTGTTACAAAATGTTAAATTGATGAGGCAGCGGTGGCCGGGCGCAATGTTTTGACAGGCAGGCAGGTTATGTGATCAGATTACATATCCACTTCAATCAGTCCGATCATGGTCACTAAATCCACATTCGTAAGTCTGGTTCTCCTGCTAACAACCGGCTGGGGCGCATTTGGGCAGGAAGCAAAGCAGTGTTCAGGCTATAATGCGCAGGCTGCCGAGCGGGATATTGCCGATGGCAAACCCAAACTGCTGCTACAGGGCGGTATCGTGTCGGTCATACGGGCTGGCGATGCCGCCATTGAGAAGCAATTTTCCATCGCGTACGCCGATTTTGGCTGTGTAAGGCCTGCCGAGGATCGTTGCTTACGGGCCTATAGCGAGGTCGTCTTTGCCTATTTGGATAAGAAATATGGAAAAGCATGGCGAACCCAGGTACGAAAGGACGTCCTGTTTTTAACGGCTTCCCGCTAATCGCGTCGGCATGCGCTACTCAACCTGACCCTAACCAACCCGCTTGCGGTGCGTTGATCGGCTCGCCGAAACGTCGGGCTGTTGCCTGATTTAGACGAGCCGGGGTATGGGTTTAGTTGATCTAATACATATGAGCGATAAACAATGTGTTCTGGTTTGGGATTACTATATGAATTGTCGCCGGAGTCGGGCCATTGATTAACCTGATGGATTGGCTTCCGCTCCTTACCTGTGTGACAAGCCAGTAACTCAACGTGTATGACCGGCGACCAACGGCCTTCCAAAACCAGCAGGAAACTCATCGAGCGACTTGATGTTGACTTTGCTTTTCAGGCGGCTAAACTCGGTATCTGGGTGTTAGACCCCCTCACCCGTTCCGTTGACTGGGACGACCCGTGTCAGCAATTTTTTGGGGTTTCGGATCAGGATCAACTCCCTTACAGTGAGCTCCTTCTGTGTATACAGGCCGGAGACCGTCAGCGAGTCGATCAGGCCATCCAGGGAGCGATGAATCCTGCGTCGGGTGGTCAGTTTGATGTTACCTGCCGGGTTTCGGGCGTAAATAACCATGGGTGGCGTCGGGTTCGATTGGCCGGTCAGTGTACGTTTACTCACCAGGGCGACCCCGTTTCTCTGGCCGGTATTGCTCAGGACGTCACGCCAGATAACCGGACGCCAGCCCGTGACGAGCGATTTAAGGCCCTGGCCGATCAGATACCGGCCATTATTTTTATGGCCGATACGGAAGCTAATGTCATGTTCTGGAACCAGTGCTGGCTTGCCTATACGAATCAGACCCGCGAGCAGGCGTTAGGCCGGGCCTGGGATGGCGTTATTCACCCGGATGATTTTGACGGGTTATTGCAGGGTTACCTCACGGCCATAACAAACCGGAGCACCTATTCCCTCGAAGCCCGTGTAAAAGGAGGCAACGGCCAGTACCGCTATTTTCGATTTGTGGGAGGGCCTTACTATGAGGCCGACGGGCGGTTTACGGGCATCGTTGGGACGGGACTCGATATTCACGACCGAAAGCTGGCCGATCAGTTGCTGAAAGCCAGTGAAACTCGATTTCGGCAGGCTGTTGAGCAGGCTCCAGTTGCCATCCTGCTGGTGAAAGGAGAGGATCTGGTGATGGAAACGGTCAATCCAGCTATGCTGACCCTGATGGAGCGGAATATCGACTGTATTGGAAAACCCCTGGAAACGATCCTGCCTGAACTGAGCGGTCAGGCCTTACTGGCGACTTGTCGGCAGGTGTACCAAAGCGGGGAGCCTTATTTTGGCTGGCAGCAGCCTGTTTTGCTGATGCACAATGGTCAGCTTCAAACCCATTACTTCAACGTTTCGTACACCCCGTTTTTCGAAGATCAGCGTATTACCGGCGTGCTTCAGGTAGTTAATGACGTGACTGATCAGATACAGGCGCATCAGCAGCTTCAGCTCAGCGAAGAACGTTATCGATTCCTTTCCATCTCGCTGGAAGAGCAGGTGCAGGAACGTACGGAAGAAATAGCGGCCATCAATGAAGAAATAAAGGCCACCAATGAGGAGCTGGAAGCAAATATCGGAGAATACGCAGCACTGAATGAAGAACTCTCGGAGGCCAACGGGCTGCTTATGCGCTCGAACGATAATCTGCAAACGTTTGCTTATATAGCGTCACATGACCTGCAGGAACCCCTGCGCAAGATTCAGCAGTTTGGCGATCTGCTAAGGATGCGCAGAGCGGCCACATCGGAAGAAGAAGGGCTGTATCTGGACCGAATCCAGTCGGCCGCCAGCCGAATGTCGACGCTCATAAAAGACCTCCTTAATTATTCCCGTATTTCCACCCAGCGGGATACGAGCGATGCTGTCTCGCTGAATGACGTGGTTGCTGACGTGCTCTCTACGCTGGACCTGACCATTGCCGAGGCCGGTGCGCAGATTCGGATCGAGCCGCTACCGAGTGTTTTGGGGGATGCCTCCCAACTGGAGCAACTCTTTCAGAACCTGATCAGCAACGCCCTCAAGTTTAGCCGGGTCGATCGGTCCGGTGCTCCGGCAGTACCCCGAATTGACATCCGGACAGATGTGTTGTCCGCCCAGGCGCTGGGTACCGGGGTGAAGCCCACCCGACTGGCCGCCGAATACTACTGCATTGACATAACGGATAATGGCGTCGGTTTCGATGAGAAGTACCTGGATCGCATTTTTCAGGTGTTCCAGCGGCTTCATAGCCGAAATGAGTTTGACGGAACGGGTATTGGGCTGGCCATCTGCGAAAAAGTAGTGGCAAATCATGGGGGGGCCATCCGGGCCAGCAGTAAACCCGGTCAGGGCGCTACCTTTAGCATATATCTGCCGAAAGGCATGGATGATGCGGGTTAATACGCCACAAACCCGCCCGGGACTTAACGACGAACGTTCACATCTCTTCCCGCATGGTCAACAGGCCCACCGGTTAACTGACGCAATGAGTGGATTAACCACTTGTGTGATAGCCAGTTAACGCGCTTATATGTGTCAATTATAACTATTTAAGTAACAAATAGACATTATTTTATAATTTATTGACTATAATTTCTCTTTTTATATATCATATCATATAAATGTACATAATATGTTGTTAATTTTATAAGTTCAATTACATACCACCGTAGGCTACCCTGATTTATTGACAATGTTAGTCCGTTTCTTTTGCTTTTTCCTGGCCGGGTTTTGGATAATGCTGTCGACTCAGGCCCAGCCGCAAAACGTCCGATTCACCTACCTTACCACAAATCAGGGACTCTCTCAGAACAATATAACGGCTATCCTGCAGGATAGAAAAGGCTTTATGTGGTTCGGGACGCAGGACGGTCTCAATAAATACGACGGTTATAATTACACCCTCTACCGAAATAATCCCCGTAAACCGGGCAGTCTCGGCCATAGTTACGTGCATGCGCTTTTTGAAGACAAGCTCGGCCAACTATGGGTTGGCACCGATCATGGTGGCCTCAGTTTGTTTGATGCCAACACCGAAACATTCACCAACTACAAGCATCTGCCCGGACAGAAAAACAGTCTCTCGCACAACAAAGTCATGGCCATCGCGCAGGATGCTCAGGGCTATCTATGGGTGGGTACGGAAGGGGGCGGACTGGATCGTTTTGATCCGCAGAAAAAAACCTTCACTCACTTTATGCATCAGGCCGGAAATCCTGGTAGCCTGAGTTCCGATCGGGTGAGTTCCGTTTTTATAGACCGGGCCGGCATGATCTGGGTGGGTACGGATGGGGGCGGACTAAATCGGCTGGATCAGGCAACGAAGGCATTCGTTCATTACCGGCATCAGCCTGAGAAAGAGCAATCCCTGAGCCATGACCGGGTCACCACCTGTTTTGAAGATTCCAAGGGTCGGTTCTGGGTGGGTACGGAAGGAGGTGGGCTGAACCAACTGGACCGATCGACGGGAACGTTCAGTCATTACAAACAGGTCAAGGGCGGATCTAACCAGTTGACTCATAATGATGTGATGGCTCTGGCCGAGGACAATAACCATAATTTGTGGATCGGTACGCAGAATGGGGGCATCAACCTGCTGCACCCGGATGGTACATTTTCTTATTATACCTATCAGGTTGACAACAGCCGGGGGCTCAACAATGGCTCCATCTACTCCATGTATCGCGACCCGATCGGGTCCATGTGGATTGGTACCTATTCGGGGGGCGTTAATAAACTCGATGCGACCCCTCTCAAATTCAAGCTCTACCAGCGCACCCGGAGTAACACCAGCAAGCTGAGCAATAACAATATACTGGCTATTCAGGAAGATCAGCGGGGCGATCTGTGGCTGGGTACCGATGGCGGAGGTATCAATGTACTGCCCAAAGGCCGGTCTGTTTTTACAACCTATCAGGACACAAGCCGGTATGCCACGTCCGTGAGCAGTAATTTTGTACTGACCATTTATGAAGACCGGGACAAGCGTATCTGGACGGGAAACTACAAAGGGGGCCTAACCGTATTTGATCGGGCAACGGGTACGTTTGAATCGAAAGCAAACCTCAAACCGCTAAGTGTCAGCGCTATTCTGGAGGCACGGAATGGGATCATGTGGCTGGGAACATTCGAAGATGGCTTGATTCGCTACGATAAACGTACCGGATCGGTTGTTCGCTACCCGGCCAAACCAAATCAGCCCGGGCAACTCAACTACCATACCATTACCAGCCTGCAGGAAGATGAGGCCGGTAACATCTGGGTGGGTACGGATGGGGGCGGGGTAAACGTGTATGATCCCGTTAAAAACCAGTTTATCCAGTATACCGAGCAGGACCAGAATCCGAAAAGCCTCAGCAACAACCAGGTCAATATCCTGTTTCGAAGCCGTAAGGGTCAGCTTTGGGTAGGAACCAACGCCGGATTAAATAAATTTGATGCCCGAACGAAAACCTTCACGGCCTATCGACAGGAAGACGGGCTGGCCAACGAAGTGATCAAGGGCATACTGGAGGATAAGCAGGGAATTCTCTGGTTGAGTACCAATAAAGGCCTCAGCGCTTTTGACCCCGTTACGCGCACCATCCGAAATTTTGATGTCAGCGATGGATTGCAGGAAAGCTCCTTTAACCGGATGGCCTGCTACAAAGGGCAGGGCGGCCAGTTGTTTTTTGGCGGACTAAGCGGACTAAACAGTTTTAATCCGGACAGCCTGCGAGACAATCCGTTCATTCCCCCCGTTTATATTACCGACTTTCAACTGTTCAACCAGTCAATACACGTACAGGATGAGCAGTCCGTCCTCAAAAAGAGCATCAGTGAAACCCGCGACATTACGCTTTCTTACCGGCAATCGGTTATTTCCCTCGCCTTTGCCGCGCTGAATTATACGGTCTCCGACAATAATCAGTATGCCTACAAGCTGGAGGGGTTCGATCAGGACTGGATTCAGGCGGGTACCAAGCGGACGGCAACTTACACCAATCTGGACCCGGGCGACTATGTGTTTCGGGTCAAAGCGTCGAATAACGATGGTGTCTGGAATGAAAAGGGGACGTTTATCAACCTGCATATCATGCCCCCCTTCTGGCTAACCTGGTGGTTCAAGACGCTGGTCGTTCTGCTGTTGTTAGGTGGGTTCTACGCCACGTATATTCTGCGGATCAACCGAATTCGGGCCCAGCAGGTATACCTCCAGAACCAGGTACGGGCCCGTACCAGCGAGGTGCTCCAGCAACGGCTAGAACTCCAGGACCAGGCCCTGCACGTGCAGCTCTTGCAAGCCAAAGTCGACCAGCAGGCCGCCCAGCAGCAGCTCCAGGAGAGTGAACAGCGCTTTCAGGAAATTGCCGACAATGTCGATGAGATCTTCTGGATCCACTCAGCTCATCCCTTTCGCCTGATGTACGTGAATGCCGCCTTTGAACGGGTCCTGAATACCACCTTTCAGGATTTTCACAAGGATGTTTTTTCCTTCTTTCAAACGGTACTGCCCGAAGATCGACCTACCATACTGTCCTTTATCGAGCAGTACAAGACGGGGGTAGAGGGCGAGCTGTACTTCCGGCTCCAAGACAAAGCCGGTCCTGTGCGCTGGCTGCTGGTGCGCACCTTCATCATTCGCGATGAGGCCGGCCAGCTGCTGCGCCACATCGGCATTGCCAGCGACGTGACAGGCCAGAAAGAAAAAGAGTTCGTTCTCCAGCAGTCGCTGCTGCGGGAGCAGGAGCTCAACCAGCTCAAGTCGCAGTTTGTTTCCACGGCTTCTCATGAGTTCCGTACGCCACTGGCCACGATCCAGTCCAGCGTGGAACTCATCAAGCTCTACATCGACATGTCGACGGCGAGTGCCCGCAAAGCGGTTCAGAAGCACCTGGGCGTCATTGAGAAGCAGATTGAGCAGTTCAGCACGTTGCTGACAGACGTGCTGACGATTGGTCAGATCGAAGCGGGCAAGATCACCTACGCTCCCAAGTCGGAGGATGTGCTGGCCCTCTGCGAGAGCCTCATCGAGACCCACTTCAGCGGCCGGGCCGACCAGCGCACCGTCCAGGTGGTGGTCGAAGGCACGCCCCGGCGGGTCGACCTGGATGCCAAGCTGATGGGGCATGTGCTGCTCAACCTGCTGTCGAACGCCTTCAAGTTTTCGGTCCAGGCCCCGCCCCAGCTGCGGATTCGCTTTGAGGCCGCCTGCCTGGTGCTGGAGGTGAGCGACAAGGGGATCGGCATTCCGGCCCGCGAGCAGGGGTCTTTGTTCGAGGCTTTCTTCCGGGCCAGCAACACAGACGGCATTCAGGGGACGGGTCTGGGTCTGGTGATCGCCCGTCAGTTTGTGGAGTGCCACGGGGGTCAGCTGACGGTATGGAGTCAGGAGCGACAGGGCACTACCTTCCGGGTAAGCCTGCCGCTGATAACCTCTGAGTCGGTATTACCCAACTTTCTGCCTGATACTCAGGTAGGCTGATCAAACGGCTGAATCAAGAAGTGTAAATAATACACTTGTAAAAAATATTTCCAATAGTATGTACTAAATGGTAAAAGAATATCTATCTTGTTTATATTATATAGAAATAATACATTATCTGTGGGCGTCAGTCCCGTTTATTGGTGTAGTTATCCGTCTATTGGGTACACTTGTCCCCCATTTTCGGACTAACTTATTTTTATCCCTCCATATAAAATGAAACGATCACTTACTATTCTCTTCTGGTTGTATGCCATCAGCATAAATAGTTGTATCGTTCTGGCGCAGCGTATTAAGTTTAACCACATAACAACCAACGAAGGACTATCGCAAAGCCATATCGGCGCCATTCTTAAAGACAGTAAAGGGTTTATGTGGTTTGGTACCGAAGATGGTCTGAACAAATACGATGGCTATAAATTCACGCATTACAAGCAGGAGCAGGCGAATGAAACCAGTATCTGCGATAGTTATGTATTAGACATACTGGAAGACAAAGCCGGAAATTTATGGATCGCTACTTCGGATGGTCTGGACCGGTTCGACCGGGCAACGGACAGTTTTGTCCACTATCCTGATGGCCACGCAACCTACGCTATAAACGATATTTTTCAGGACAGTAAAAACAGACTGTGGCTCGGTACCGATCACGGTCTGTTTCTGTTCAATCCGCGAAACCGGGCCTATACGCCTTGTCCACAAATCACCGAAAAACGAAAAAGTAAGCAGGCAAACGTCATTACCCGGATTACAGAAGATGCAGAAGGGCGCTTGTGGGTCGGAACGGAAGATGGGCTTTACCAGTACGATAGCAACACCAGACAGGTCGTTGGTTATTCTAAACAGACACTCCCCCCAAACAGTCTTCATTCTGACTGGATAAAAGAGCTGTACAAAGACCGGGCGGGCAACATATGGATCGGTACGCATGGGGGTGGGCTGTCGGTCTACGACTGGAAAAGCAAAAGGTTTCGGGCTTATCTGCATGATCCGAAGAACAGCCAAAGTATTGCCCACAATGACATTCTGTCGATTCTGGAAGATCGAAACGGTACTGTCTGGATTGGCACTGAAAACGGCGGCATAAGCCTCTATAACAAAGCTGCCGATACCTTTACTACCTACCAGCGTAGCGCGGACGATAATTCTACGCTGAACAATAACTCGGTTTATTGTATCTACCGGGACAATGCCGATAATATCTGGGTTGGTACCTATGCGGGAGGCATAAATTTTGTGCCGAGGTTTGGCGAGAAATTTGTTTCTTACCGGCAGATCGCCAACAATCCCAACAGCCTGAGCAACAACCTCGTTCTGTCTATTTTTGGCGAGCCTACCGGAAGCGAGGTGTGGCTGGGTACCGACGGCGGGGGGCTGAATCTGTTTAACTGGAAAACAAAGAATTTTACGCACTACCGCCATTCCGACAGGCAGCCCACCTCCATCAGCAATGATTATGTGATGTCGGTGATTCGGGTGGCACCCGATGTGCTGGGACTTGGTTTTCATAATGGTGGATTCGACTTGTTCAACGTAAAAACCGGAACCGCTGTCCACCATTTATCCAACCCAAACGACAGCCAGAGTCTATCCATTTCCGATGTCAACAATATGTTCAGAGACCGGGACGGTAACCTCTGGATTGGCACCTGGAAAGGTGGCCTTAATGTTTACGATGTTCGCAGCGGCAGGTATACGCGCTATCGAAACAACCCGGCCGACAAGACCAGCCTGAGCGACGATATTGTCACCAATGTTTTTCAGGACGAAAAAGGGACGATCTGGGTAGGGACCTACAAAGGACTAAACCGGCTCGATAGTACCCGAAAACGGTTTACGCGGTACCAGCACGATAACCAGAACAAGCACAGTCTGTCGAACAATAACGTACAGACCATTCGGGGTGCGGATCACGGTAATCTGTGGATCGGGACAGTTGGCGGTGGTCTGAATTATTTCGACGTTCGTAAGCAGACCTTCAAGGTGTATACGGAAAAAGACGGTCTGGCCAGCAACGTTGTGTTTGCCATGCAGAAAGATTGTAACGACAAGCTATGGCTCAGCACAAACAATGGCCTGACCCGCTTCGATCCCACAACCGAAACCTTCCGTAATTTTGGCCTCTCCGACGGGCTGCAGGGTAATGAGTTTCGGGACAATTCCAGTTTCCAGACGGCAAACGGACGGCTGTTTTTTGGCGGGGTGAATGGGTTTACTACGTTTCATCCGGATAGCCTGATCGATAACACCTTCGTTCCGCCGGTTTATATCACCGATTTCCTTGTTTTCAACAAGCCCGTATCTGTTGGCGATCAGAGCAAGATTCTGCAAAAGCACATTAGTGAAACAAACGTCATCACGCTCTCGTATGACCAATCGGTATTCACCATCGAATTCGCGGCACTTAATTACACGGTTCCGGAAAAAAATCAATATGCCTATAAGCTGGACGGTTTCGACAAAGGGTGGAATGACATTGATACGAAACGAACGGTAACCTACACCAACCTGGACCCCGGAACGTATGTGTTCAACGTGAAAGGCTCCAACAATGACGGTGTCTGGAACAATCGGGGCACGTCGCTCACGATCGTCATTACGCCCCCTTTCTGGTTAACCTGGTGGTTCAAAAGTCTGGCGGCTCTGGTGTTGATAGGAAGTCTTTACGTTGTTTATCAGTTGAGAATCAGGCGTATCAAGGCCCGGCAGGTATACCTCCAGAACCAGGTACGCGCCCGCACCAGCGAGGTGCTCCAGCAACGGCTCGAACTCCAGGACCAGGCCCTGCATATGCAGCTCTTACAGGCCAAAGTGGACCAGCAGGCCGCCCAGCAGCAGCTCCAGGAGAGTGAACAGCGCTTTCAGGAAATTGCCGACAATGTCGATGAGATCTTCTGGATCCACTCGGCCCAGCCCTTTCAGTTGCTCTATGTCAATGCCGCCTTTGAACGCATGTGGAATACGTCCATTCAACAGATACTCAAAGAACCTATCTCATTTATAAAGACTGTCCTGCCGGAAGATCGATCGATGGTACTGGCCTTTATCGAGCAGTACAAGGCGGGGGTAGAGGGCGAGCTGTACTTCCGGCTGCAGGACAAAGCCGGTCCTGTGCGCTGGCTGCTGGTGCGCACCTTCATCATTCGCGATGAGGCTGGCCAGCTGCTGCGCCACATCGGCATTGCCAGCGACGTGACGGGCCAGAAAGAAAAAGAGACTGTTCTCCAGCAGTCGCTGCTGCGGGAGCAGGAGCTCAACCAGCTCAAGTCGCAGTTTGTTTCTACGGCTTCTCATGAGTTCCGTACGCCACTAACGACTATCCAGTCCAGTGTAGAGCTTATTCGTCTGTATATGGATGTGCCCGCCGAAGGGGGGCGACACTCGATCCAGAAGCACCTGGGCGTTATCGAAAAACAGGTCGACCAGTTCAAAACCTTGCTGACAGACGTGCTGACGATTGGTCAGATCGAAGCGGGCAAGATCACCTACGCCCCCAAGTCGGAGGATGTGCTGGCCCTCTGCGAGAGCCTCATCGAGACCCACTTCAGCGGCCGGGCCGACCAGCGCACCGTCCAGGTGGTGGTCGAAGGCACGCCCCGGCGGGTCGATCTGGATGCCAAGCTGATGGGGCATGTGCTGCTCAACCTGCTGTCGAACGCCTTCAAGTTTTCGGTCCAGGCCCCGCCCCAGCTGCGGATTCGCTTTGAGGCCGCCTGCCTGGTGCTGGAGGTGAGCGACAAGGGGATCGGCATTCCGGCCCGCGAGCAGGGGTCTCTGTTCGAGGCTTTCTTCCGGGCCAGCAACACAGACGGCATTCAGGGGACGGGTCTGGGTCTGGTGATCGCCCGTCAGTTTGTGGAGTGCCACGGGGGCCAGCTGACGGTGTGGAGTCAGGAGCGGCAGGGCACCACCTTCAAGGTCAGCATACCCCTGGTAACCTCTGAACGCCAGTTTTCGAGCCATCTGCCGGCGGGTGGATCGCAATCCATGCGGGAGTCAACCGTATAGTATTCGTTTTCCTGGCGTATCCCGAATAAAACCCCACAGCGAGCAGCCTTCTCAGAAAGCGGGCATAGATCGAAGCTTACCTGACCAGCCAATCGTAGCGGAAGCGGGCGTAGGTGATGTTGGTATACTGGTCTTTTTCATAGAGCACGCCAATCGTACCGTCCTGCTGGATAACAAGGTCTGAATAGGCCGATGAACCGGCATAAATGGATTTGCCTGCCGACCAGCTTTTGCCATTGTCCCGGCTGACACGAACCGTTAAGTTGGAACGGCTGGTCTGGCTGTTGGCATTGGCGAACAGAAGAACGCTTTGACCACGACGGGGCTGGTAGGTGATCATGCTTCCCTGGCAAACCGGATCAGGTAAATCGGTGGCCACAACGACGGGGTCCCAGCTTTCGCCCGCACTGGCCGAGAAGACCAGAAGCCGGTTCCTGACATCGCCCGACTGGTTACGGGCGTTCAGCAGCAGCCCGCCATCTGCCGTTTCGGCGGCTGTGCTTTCATTGCCACCGGGATACGGTATGGTTGGTGTTAGTTTCCAGTGCTGCCCGTGATCGTCTGAGTAAAAGCCATGCGCCCGGTAATCCCGAAATTGCGGCTGAGGCTGGCCTTCGGAGTGATTGGCTGCGACAAAAATCCGCCCTTTGTAACGCCCTTTCCGAAGTTGCAGCGCGTGGCCGGGGGTATTGGCATACGACCGCCAGTCTTCCGGGAATGCATAATTCGGGTTTATCCCAGGCTTGTTGGGCCGCGATACCTGCGTGGTGATATTGA
Source organism: Spirosoma aerophilum (assembly GCF_054782495.1). Lineage (NCBI taxonomy): Bacteria > Pseudomonadati > Bacteroidota > Cytophagia > Cytophagales > Cytophagaceae > Spirosoma > Spirosoma aerophilum. The sequence continues at coordinate 630,508 of NZ_BAAGSJ010000017.1, forward strand.
CTGGTTCTGACCAGGTTTGACCGCCATCCGTACTGGTTTTATACCAGACTTCGCGCACCGCCAGCCCTTTTCGAACGTCGTCCTCCGAGGCTGTGCCTGTATTGTAAAGCAAAAACAGCTTCCCATTGGGAAAACGGGCATCGCTCAGGTCGAAGACCGGCGCGGGGTTACCCGCCTGCATGGAACCCTGGTCGACAACTAGCTGGAGAGGTCCCCACGACTGCCCGTTGTCTTTACTGGCACGCAACACAATATCGACATCGCCAAAGTCACCGCAATTGGTTCGACGCCCTTCGGCAAACGCCAGCAGGGTACCGTTGGGCGTTTTAACAATGGCCGGGATCCGGTAGCAGAGGTACCCCCCTTCGCCATTCCGGAAGACCGTTGTTTCGGCAATGGCCTGACGGGACGAGTCGGCGGCCAAACTACCCTGTTCCGGCAGGGTGGGAGAGTAAAGAAAAAGGCTGGTGGCCAGTAAGCATGAATAAACCATATCGAGCGTCAGAGCAGGCGTTGAACGTGATTATCAACGGGGTTACGTATAAGTAGGTAACAATGACCACCGCAACCGCTGAAACCGGCGCAGCGTTTCGTTGCCGCTAAGGTCATAGAAGCTTGAGTTGGTGATTGTATGGTTAATGATACAAAGCAAAGTGGGTCTACTGACAGCTCTGTATCAGTAGACCCACAACCTTCGTAATACTTTTCTGCCCTTTCAAGTCTGGTTCAGCACCCACCTGGGGTTTCCTAAAGCGAACGGCAGTTCATGGCGCAGTGAGCAGGCAATCATCAGCCCGTTCTCTCGGGCTGTCGACAGTATGGAGCCATCCGCTTTTTTCCTGATCCGCTCCTTCAGCCTGCTCTCTATTTGATAGCAGCTATAGCGGCCGCGTAATTCGGCTCTTTCCCAATTTCCGGCACCTGCTCTTCGTAGACGATTTTTCCTTCGGGATCCACCACGATTACCACACGACTCAACAGGCCTTTCATGGGACCATCGGCAATTTGCAAGCCGTAAGTATAGCCAAAATCAGTTCTGAAATCAGAAAGCATCACTACATTCTTAATGCCTTCCGCACCACAGAACGCTTTTTGGGCAAAAGGCAGATCTTTGGAAATACAAAGCACGGTTGTGTTGGATAGGCCAGCCGCATCCTCATTGAATTTTCGCACCGATTTAGAACAAACACCTGTGTTTACACTTGGGAAGATATTCATGATCACATATTTGCCCTTGTAATCGGCTAACGTCTTGTCCGTCAGATCCACACTGGTCAGCGTGAAATTTTTGACCGGCGTTCCCAGAGCTGGGAGTTTACCAACGGTATGAATTACTTTACCGCCCAGCGTAATGGGTGTACCTGTCGTTTGCCCTAGCGAAATACCGGTAATAAATATTCCTGCAAGTCCCCAAAAAATCACGTTGAAAGCGTATATGGAGTTTTTGATACTGGTCATAAGGGGTATTGATGTTAATAGTGATTTTACAAATGTGCAAAGAAAACATGAACGAAAATCAATCATGCCAACCGATAAAATTCTTAAGACCCGATTTGCAGCTGTACGGGGCGAAATAGTCGCCATTGACAGGGTTTGGGCAAGTGAGCGCGTGGGCGTTTTGCCATTGTCCGGATGCTCATGGACCACCGCATAAGCACGCCCGGTTAATTTATTCCGAATCGCCAATATGTTTCTTTGGCTGCGTACAATGAGGCAATTGCCACTGCTTTTCAGGTTAATGAGCGAACAAAAGCGGTCGGTACCTGACAACACGAAAACGGTGTCCTGTGGCTGGTTCCGGCTCAACCTGCAAAAGCGGCAAATTAAGCGGAAGCGAGGCAGACCGGATAATCAGGCTGGTTTCGAGGGTGACCGGTTCATGTATTCGGTGGGGGTTTGATGGTAAAACTCGCGGAAGACCCGAGTAAAATAAGAGGGCGACTCAAAGCCCACCATGTACGCTGTTTCGGAGGCATTATGCCCCGCTTTCAACAGGTCGATGGATTTGCGGAGCCGGTACTGCCGGATCAGTTCAACCGGGGACAGCTGTACCAGCGACTGTATTTTCAGGTAGAACGTTTTCCGGCTCATGGCCAGTTGATCGGCCAGCCACTCCACACTCAGGTTAGAGTCGTCCAGGTGTTGCTCCAGCAACCGATACACGCGCTGCAAAAATTGATCGGGCACGCTGACCAATGTTCCCGCTGAGTCGGGCTGTGCAAACTGCTGGCGGTATTGCTCCCGTAATTTCTGCTGACGGCCCAGTAAGTTGCGTAGCCGCAAACGTAACTCCTGCATGTTGAAAGGCTTGGTCAGGTAATCGTCGGCTCCGTGTTCCAGTCCTTTCCGGCGGCTGTCGGCTTCGCTGCTCGCCGTGAGCAGCAGAATGGCGATGTGATCGGTAGCCGGATCCTGGTGCAGGTGGTCGATCAGTTCGTAACCATCCATTCGGGGCATCATCAGGTCGGAGATAATCAGCTCAGGCAATTCTTCTTTGGCCAGCAGCCAGCCGTCGTGTCCATTAGCCGCCGACAGCATCCGGTAGGTGGTGGCCAGTTCAGCGACCATAAACTCCCGCAGTTCGGCATTGTCTTCTACGATCAGAATCAACGGCGGTTGACCGGTCAGGGCTGCGTTGCTCCCCTGTGCTGATTCGTTGGTCAGGTAAGGCAGGTCAATCTGGCTGGTTGGCGCGGCCACCGATGGGATGCCCACCCGCTGGGTGTCCATAGACTGAATCGGTATGGCTACCCGGAAACAGGTGCCTGAGGGCTCGGTTAGTCCGACTTCCCGGCTTTCTACCTGGATGGTACCGCCCAGTCGGTTCGTTAATTCATAAACCAGCGCCAGACCAATGCCCGTTCCCTCATAGGCGCGTGTCCGGGCGTTATCCACCGAAGGGGCCCTTCCCTGTACTGGCATCCCGGCCTGGTAAAAGCGGTTGAAAATATAGGGAAGCTTGTCGGCCGAAATCCCAATACCGGTATCACGTATGGTTATGTGGGCCGTACTGTCCACCTGCGCTAAATCGACGGTGATCTGGCCGGTGTGGGTGAACTTGATGGCATTCGAGAGGAGGTTGAACAGAATCGTTTCCCATTTGCCCGCATCGAACAGGTGATTGCCGGGAAGCATAGCCGATTGATAGGTCAGCGTCAGTTGCTTGATATCGGTAGAGGGACGAAACAACTCCACAATCTGCCCGATGAAGCGGGGTAAATCACCCATCTCCTGAACCAGATCCATTTGTCGGGCTTCCAGTTTGTTAATATCCAGCAGCTGGTTAATGAGCCGGAGCAGTTGAAGGGCATTGCGCCGAACGGTTGACAGTTGCTGCTGGTAGACCATGGGCAGGTCAGGGGTTTCCAGCAGCTTATCGACCGGCGACACGATCAACGTGAGTGGGGTGCGGAGTTCATGGGTGATGTTGGCAAAAAAACGCGTTTTCATCTCATCGAGGGCTTTGAGTTCGGCCGTTTCGCGCAACTGGTATACGAACCGAAGCGTTTTTTCGATGGTTGCCTGCAAATCCTGAAAACGGATGGGTTTGGTCAGAAAGTCGAAAGCGCCCCGGTTCATGGCCGTCCGGATATTATTCATATCCCCGTAGGCGGTAATGATCACCGTACGAATGATCGGATTCATCTCCGACAGCTTAGTCAGCAGCGTCAGCCCGTCCATACCCGGCATCTGAATGTCGCTGAGCACCAGATCGAAGTCAGGTTGTTTCGTCAGCAGGTCGAGGGCCTGCTGGCCACTCCGGGCATAACTGAATTCGTACTGTCCGCTCTGAATCTGCCGCCGAAACAGCTGTTTGAAGAGGTCTTCCAAATCGACCTCATCATCGACAAGTAGAATTTTTGCTTTCATTTAAAAAAACGTTTGTGTCAGGGTGGGAGCCGTCGATAATGTATTGACGGAATAGCAAAAAGCATTCGGTTGGGAATGCTTTTTGTTGTTTTCAGGGCCTATGCCGGAACATTTTTTTCCTTCATCGGATGGTGGTGTGGAAGTTTATATCCTTCTGTGCGAACAGATTAGGGGCAGGTGTAAGGGGTAAACGGGATTGATTGAATGAACCGGCAGGCTCGTCGATCGCGTGTTTCAAGTCCGATCGACGAGCCGGGTAGGTATCATTATTTTTCCTGGGCTGGCTCTGGTACAAGATAGGGTAAATTTTTAACAATACCCTCCGGACAACCATCCAGACATACCACCGTTGGTATAGGGACAGGTGGAGCAATATGTACTTGAGCCGGTTGAGCCTGAGTGGGTTTAACTTCGGTTGGCTGGCAGCCCACGAGTTGAACCATCGTCGTCAGGGCGAAGAAACTGAAAAGGCAACGGGTAACAGCAGAGGTGGAAGAATACGTTTTCATGGTTGATAGACTAGTTAGGGAAATTGACTGACGGAGTATCCGCTTTGGTTATGTCAAAGGTCTATCTCTTTTCGCCCTTACCCTGTCAGAATTGAGTCATGAATTGACTCAATTGGGTAACCAATAAGTTTGTACAGGCTCGGGGGAATTCGGTCAGCCGCGAATCCAGACGGATGTAAGCTGCCTGGGGTCATTCAAATCGTTCTGGCTAAAAAGACCAGACACTGCTCAATTTCATACATTCAGTCACTTGCCGGATTCGCCGGCCGTTTCTGAATCGATCTCCATAGTTAATAACCCCATCCTGTAGATGACAGAATGGGGTTATTAACGGGCAATCGGGCGGGTGAACGCGGGTGTGTACGTATGCCGGGTTTACTGGATTAACCGGTAGTATCCGCAAGGCTTATTTAGCTGCTCTTGGTCTTGGTATGGGTTTGACAGGAGGTATATCGTTATCAATGCACTCTAGGCAAATGACCTCTGGTTGAGGCTGTGGACTGGTTATTTGAGTCGAAGTGGATTGGTTCTGAGCGGGTCTGACCTCGCTGGGCTGGCAACCCACGAGCTGAACCACCGTCGTCAGGGCGAAGAAACTGAAAAGGCAACGGGTAATAACGGAAGTGGAAATGTACGTTTTCATGGCTGATAGACTAGTTCGTGTTTTTGACGGGCGGAGTATCCGCTTTGGTTATGTCAAAGGTCTATCTCTTTGCCGGGAAGGAATGTCAGATTTGAGTCAATACCTGCTCCAAATGGGTCATCGGAACAGGAAGTACCCATTCAGGCAAATCCTTTGTCCGAAAGGCATCTAAAGCTCAGTCAAACGCCTGGGTTCCTTTATCTAAAAACACACTGATTTGCAGCCAGGAAAAGTTGGTACTGAAGGTCCCATGCCCCGTTACTCCAGGCGATAGACCGGGTAGCGGTTAAAGGTTTTTTCATAATACGGCGTCCGTTTGTAGATAAATTCTAACTGGGCGTTTCCATCCTCGGCAAAGGCCTTGTCGGCGGCTCGTTTGTCGGCCAGCTGCTGGCGCAGCACAGGGTCTTTGCGAACCAGTTCTGCCGCTGTGTCCTCAAAAATGTAATTGGCGAAATACTCCTTCTGATCCAGCACGCTGTCGAAGAAATTCCAGGCAAAAAACGAGTCGGCACCCTGCGGTTCCAGCGTTTCGATCAGGTAACGGTTGGCGGGCTGATTGGTCGGAATCAGGTAATCGCCCTTGTAAAACGGAATGCGCTGGGCTTCCGTCCGCACCTTTACACCCGTATGCAGGTAATGGCCTTCGTAGGGTCGGGGGCTCGTTTTGTACTCCTCCAGATAATAGGCCGACACGGCGATCAGGGTATCTTTCGCCAGCGTCTGCATCCTGACCCCATTCCGTTTCAGCAGCGTAATGACCTCCCGCCAGCCCTGCGGAATTATATAGCTGCCGGGTTTGGTCAGCTGGAGATCGGCAACAAACGTGTTTTGATACGGAATGCGTTTAGAGAAGGGTTTGGTCCGGTCGTAATAGAGACGCTTCAGGCCCGACACCTCGCTGGGTTTGTAAACAGCCTCGTAGCCCAGAAACGTAACCGAATCCGTCCGCGAACGGTCGAGCCGATAGTTGAGCGCAAAGGTCGTTTGCTGGCTCACGGCTGCATCGGCGCGCTGCCTGTTGGCGATAATCGTCCGGGCATCGCGTTCGCCCAGGCGCATCACGGCTTCATCGAAGGCATAGCTGCCCTTCACCCGCGCCGGGTAGTCTTTCCACATGTGCGTTTCGAGCGTAAAGCCAAAGCAGTTGAACATGGCGGCATAGCCCGTTGAGTAGCGGGGCGAATCATTATACCCCAGCAGCCCGCTTTCCGGGGTGTCCTTCGGGTGGTTCACGTAGGGAGCCGTTGGAAACCCTTTTTCGGCAAGCTGCTTGTCCAGTTCCGGCTGAAACGTCTGCGTCATGTAGCCCGACACTGCCGGATGAAGCTTGTCTTTCTGGGTGGCAAAATACGTAACGACGTGCTGGTAATCGGCGCCGTCGCTGGTGTGGTTGTCAATAAAGATATGCGGTTTCAGCTGCTGATAGATTACCTGAAACGAGCGGGTATTTTCGGCTTCAGCTTTGATGAAATCACGGTTGAGGTTCAGATTTCGGGCATTGCCCCGAAACCCGTAGGTGACCGGTCCATTTTGATTCACCCGCGACACGCCCCGGTTCAAACTGCCGCCCACGTTCAGCACGGGCACGATGGCGAGCAGCATATGTTTCGGTAATTTGTTGGCCAGCAGCAGGTCGCGGGCCAGCATCATACAGGCATCAATCCCTTCCGGCTCACCGGGATGGATACCATTGTTGATCAGCAGCGTGACCCGGTCGGGCCGGGCGGTAAACACCTTATCGGCCGAGAGCAGCAGGACATGCAGCGGCTTACCCACATCGGTTTTTCCTACTTCCACCAGTTTCGCCTGATCAAACTGCCGGTCCAGCCGTTGGTAAAAGTCAATGATTTCGGTGTAGGTCGCTGTTTCTTTTCCCTGGCTGCGCTCGTAGGGCGTCAGGAAAGCAGGGATAGACTGAGCAACGGCCGATGTGGCGAGCAGGCAAAGCAGTAAGTGAACGATTTTTTTCATGAACAGGGTGTATTGTGGCCCTAAATTAGCCCCAAACCCCGCAAAACCACCCCATGCTCTGCCTGCCTACTCATTGCGCACAGAAATTAACAAGGCTCATCCGCCCAAACAAGCGTATTTTGAGAATAGACATGCATCAGTTGTTTTGTATAATATCCACCATTTGGAACAAGACTTGGTATTTGTATAATTCATAGTCGAGGTGCATATGGAATCTTATGTTAATGAACTATTCTAAGAGTAACTACCCTATAGAGGCATTAAGATTGGGCCGCATTGTACGTCGGAAAGGGAAGGAAAGAGCTGATATTATGTTAATGGAATTTCTGTAGGTTGAGACTTACTAAATGCGAGTAAAGTACCCTTAAAACAGGCTTCTGAGTTATCACAACGTTTGATCATACAGCGATTTACGGAATAGCCATGATTCAAAAATCTGCCCTAACCCTACTCTCACTTGTACTAGTAGGCATCATCTGTGTCTTGTTATCTGGATGTGACACGACAGAGTCTGCTCAGATTGAAGATGTGGGAAGAAGTCAACGCGTAACAGTGAGTAATCCAACAGACCGCGGAGTAGAGATTCCGGTTACCATTACGATATCAGGTGAAATCGATGGCGATGCCTATCTCTATTTAGGAGGGATTCGGGGTGAAATTCGTCCCAGAGTTCCCGGTGAAGTTATGGACATTTTTGGGCATGGACGAACGCGCCATGTATTTCAGCAACAGGTTGGCTCAAAGCAGGATTTGACCTTTGTCTATGTACCTGTGGGCACGACGAAAGGCCACCTATCTATTGACGTTAAATTTGGTATGAGTTGGTTTTAATAATAATCCCCTTCTTCGCACCAAGCAACGTTTATTGCTTATATATCGAGTCTGATTTTCGTACTTCGGTTGACATAATCGCACTTATATAACGACTCAATTTATGAAACTTCGAAGAAATCAACTTATCTGGATTTGGCTCATTAGTCAATTGCTGGTTGTAGGCTGCAAACAAGAAGACGTGACTCTGCTTAGAGATATCGCTGGAGATTGGCAGATTAGCCAAATCACATTTAGAAAGGAACTTAGTAATGGTTATGGATCAGACTCGACAGTCCAGTATCAGAAAGCTATAATCCATTTTGCCAAGAATGATAAGAGTGGAGAGGGCTGGTATTCTTTTGACGGACAAGAAAAAGTGCCGTTCTTTTTCTATGCCCGTCCGAAGCCAGAAAACAATCTATTCATTAACGTAGGAACAAAAGCAGGACCTGGCCTTCATCCTTCCATTAGCCTAAACGGTGAAGCGCCTTTTCTAGAGCGCTCAAACAACAAACTGATTCTTGATTTTGAAGCTGGATTTAGAAATAACATTGGATTGACCAATGCTCAAACTCACAAAGCACGGGCTGTATTAGTACGATAACCAGATAGTACAATCTGTACTAGAAATGTAAAGTCAAGAAATAATCACTTTACATATTGTTAGTTATACAGCGCATCTTCAAAAAGTACAATAAATGTAAGTGTCTGTGATTAAAAAACACTTTTCTACCTTAACCCGCACGGCCAAAAAAATTGGTTTACCCTTAGTGCTGTTGTTGCCGTTTTATTTGATCTATGAGTATGTATATGGGTATACAAATTTCGATGTTGAAGATGTTCGCCAGCCAGCCGTTTTTACCTTCAAAAAAGCTACTAGAAACCCTCATTACACAATGATTGAAGTTCATATTAAGGGAGAAATAAAAGGGCGAGCTAGGGTTAAAGTCGATTATTGTGGTCATCTAAAGGATACAAATTATTGGTACACTCCTAGACTAAATCTCGTAGTTACGGGAAAGGTTGATACAGTTATGAGAGCTGAGAATTATAGTGGTCACGCCTGTATTGAATATAAACCAAAGAACGTCGAGAGGGGAGAGCTATCAATAGCTGTGGCAGCACGTTAGACTAAGACTCAGCGTATAGTTATTCAAGAGTACGAATCAAGTAAATATGCAAATATCTAACACTCAGTTAGCTTGTACATTTCCCAGACTCGTTGTATAACTACAGTGGCTGTTGCAAAACTCTACTATTCATACTTCTTGACCTCAGAAAGAATTAAGCGGAATAAATAAGAACAGGCTGTTTCTTCGTCTGGGAAGAAGGCTAAGCCAGACTTAATGCCTCGTTCACCATAATAGACTTCCCGGCCCTGACTGGTTTGCTGCAAACAGTAAGCTTCGTTAGGTAAGCCTCCTGTTAGGCTATACATATCCTTTGGCATCTGTTGCTGTTCAAACTAGACGGTTAACGCGCGTTTATTCATCAGTCTTTTGCAACAGCCACTACACTTATGTTATTAGAGTATTTATGGAACTAGTGGTCCGTCGGGTTCAGTATAAAAGAGTGAATCTAGTCTAGATAAAGCATCATTTACCTTCTCATCATCCAATTCACTTACTTGTCTTTTTCTTATCTTATCGATAAGCTGATCTTCAGATAATCTCTCTGGGTTAATTTGATCAATGGCTTGTTGAAGAATTTCAGCACTCTTGGTTTTACCTTGACTTCTAAGTGCTCTAAGTGTTTCGAAGCAATCAACTCCTGAAGAGTTAAAGAAGTATTGATCAAATCCACCATTACCTATCTCTGCAACCAACAACTCAATGTTTGCTTTAGGCTTTCCTCGATAGAAATCATTACTCATTTTAGACTGGTTTTGTGAACAGCCAAGAAGGAAGAAAACTAATAAGGTAGCTAGGTATAATTCCACTAAAAACTTCCCAATTGTCATTCTTTTTCTGTTGTATAAGTGCAATTATGTTAACATAAAGGTTTCAGAGTCACAAGATTTTCAATACTATATCAAAAACCCCCTCGGTTATTTTTACTTGTTTTTTGGATTGCTGATCAGAAAAAGAGACTGTAAACTTCCCTGATACAACCCGTTCAACCGTATCCAATCTGGTTATTGTGAGTGTAGACGAAGAGTCTAAAAGTGAATAGTGAACTTGATTAGGGCCGTCATAGTAATAGCTTTCTTTAAAGTAGTCTGAGATAGGGGTGAATGAATAGTTGCCTGGTGAAACAGCTATTGTTTTTAAGCATAAAGAGCCTCCGTTCTGTCTGTACTGATAACCACTAATGCGAAGCTCATGCGTAGAAAGTCTATATACTGCTTCCGCCCCTGGAGATGAACCAATGATACTACTACTATTTTTGGGGAGCCATAACACGCCGTCAACTAAGCAGCCAAACACATTTCTTCCTGATTGAGTAGCTTCAGGAAGGCTCTCGACCTTTTCTACATCTGGATAACAAGCTAACAACAAGCTAGCCAGTATATACATGCAAGAGCAGACTACTAATGCTTGTCTTCTCATCATTAACCTGTTTTATAATCTACGTTATGCTTACCTAGACGAAGAGTTAAACAAAACGGGTGTTTTGTTATACAGCTAGGGTAGGCGCTTTCAAGTGAATTTATTCTTTATCAAAGAAGGGTTTTGGGCCCAAGGGGTAGCGACGGCCTTACGATACAGTTTCTTCAAACGCCCATTTCTTGAAGTATATGCACATACGTTGCTTCGTCTTTCTTTAAGAAGTGTTTAAAGAGACAGTTATGTTTACTGGCTGACGAAGTCAAACTTAGTGGGTCGCACAGGACTTCGTTGGTTGACTTCGTCAGCCGGTAAACTACCGGCAATTACACATCCTTCATCAACCCGCGCCGACGAAGCAGGGGTTTGATGTCGGGCTCGGCACCCCGGAATTTGCGGTAAAGCGCCATGGGGTCTTCTGTGCCGCCCTTTTCGAGAACGTTCTTCCGGAACGACTGCGCTGATTTAGCGTCGAACAGACCTTTTTCCTTGAATACTTCGAAAGCATCGGCGTCGAGCACGGCCGACCAGATATAGCTGTAGTAACCTGCTGAGTAGCCGCCCGAAAAGACGTGCTGGAAATAGGTGCTCCGGTAGCGGGGTGGAATCTGGTCGATCAGGCCAATGTTGTTCATCGCCTGCTTCTCAAAGGCCAGCACATCGGTTGGCGTCTGCCCCGGCTTCAGCGTGTGGTACGCCATGTCGAGTAGCGAAGCGGCCAGGTATTCGCTGGTTTCAAACCCCTGATTGAACAGGCTGCTCCGCTTGATCTTGTCGACCAGCGCATCGGGAATTACGGCTCCGGTTTTGTAGTGTTTGGCAAATAACCGCAGCATTTCCGGCTCTACGGCCCAGTTCTCCATGATCTGGGAGGGCAGCTCAACGAAATCGCGCGGTACAGACGTTCCCGACTGGCTTCCGTAATGTACGTTGGACAGCAGACCGTGCAGGGCGTGGCCGAATTCATGGAAAAATGTGGTGGTTTCGTTGACGGTAAGCAGGGCGGGCGCATCGCCGGTTGGCCGGGAGAAGTTGCAGACAATCGATACGACGGGCGTTACTTTCTTTCCATTGTCAACTTCCTGCCGCCGGTAGCTGGTCATCCAGGCGCCCCCGCGTTTGCTGGCCCGCGGGTGAAAATCCATGTACATGATGCCAATATGCCGTCCGTCGGCTTCTTTTACTTCATAGGCCATTGCTTCTTCGTGGTAGACCGGCACATCGGTACGGCGCTCAAAACGGAGTCCGTAGAGCCGGTTGGTCAGCATGAAAATGCCATCCCGCACACTTTCCAGCGAAAAGTAAGGGCGCAGCTCCTGCTCGTCGAGGGCGTACTTTTCCTTTCGCAGCTTTTCGGCGTAGTAACGCCAGTCCCAGCTGGCCAGTTTCTGTCCTTTGTCGCGGCCGGTGGCGTCTTTGTCCATCATCGTCTGTAGATCGGCGGCCTCCTGCTTCGCCACCGGTACCGTTGCTGTCCAGAGCTGATTCAGCAGCTGGGCCACTTTGTCGGGCGTTTGGGCCATGCTTTCTTCCAGCACATAAGCCGCGTGATTGTCATAGCCGAGCAACTGCGCTTTTTCGGCCCGCAGCGCCACCATGCTGGCCATGATTGCCTTGTTGTCGTGCTCGTCGTTATGGTTGCCCCGTTCGAGGTAGGCCCGAAAGATCTGCTCACGAAGAGCCCGGTTGTCGGCGTATTGCAGAAACGGCATAATGCTCGGGTTCTGGAGGGTAAACACCCATTTGTTGTCCGGGAGCTTTCTTTTTTTGGCTTCCTGGGCGGCAGCTGCCACTACCGAAGGGGGTAAGCCACTCAGGTCGTCGGCCTTGTCGATAACCAGGGTATAGGCGTTGTTTTCGGCGAGCAGATTCTGGCCAAACTTCAGCGTCAGCACCGACAGTTCGCCGTTGATCTGCCGCAGACGGTCCTGCTTGCCGACGGTCAGCGCGGCCCCGTTTCGCACAAAATTCCGGTACATCTTTTCCAGCAGGCGCTGCTGATCGCCTGAGAGCTTAAGTTTTGCCCGGTTATCAAAAACGGTTTTTACCCGCCCAAACAAGGCGGCATTCAGCATGATGTCGTCGCTGTGTTTGGCCAGTTTAGGGGCTACGGTCTGGGCGATTTTCTGGAGCTGATCGTTGGTGTTGGCTCCGTTCAGGTTGCCCAATACCGTGTTGACCCGCCGGAGCAGCTCCCCGCTGGCTTCCAGGGCTTCGACGGTGTTGGCAAAGCCGGGCGCTGATGTCTGCTTCGTAATCGATTCGATTTCGGCCGTTTGCCGCCGGATGCCTTCGTCGATAGCCGGTTCAAAATGCTCGGGCTTGATAAGGTCAAAGGGCGGTACGCCAAAGGGGGTGTTGTAAGTACCGAAAAACGGATTCGATACGGGCGGGTCTACCGAAGGCGTGGTAATGCCCGATGTAAAAGCAGTTAGCACAGTCGTAAGCGCCAGAAGGGTTAGTCCAAATTTCATAGATGTGAGGAGACAGGAACCAGTTTGTTGCGAGTGATTCATCAAAAATAAGGCTTTTTCTGATCGGCTGTTTTTATTCGTTCCAATCTCTGGTTGTCATCTATAGTTCGACCCATGAACCTGTGGGGCCGCGTTGGCTTCTGACGATACCGCTGCTCATCTGAACGGCCCTTTCCGGGGGAACGGGCTCATTTTTGATTATTTTTGCCCACTTTCTGACCTGACAATGACGCAGCACATACACGATCTGGCTATCAAACTTTGGGACTACCACCATACTAATCACCAGTTGGAGAAAGCCGACGCTATTCTGGTGCTTTGCAGTCACGATGTACGGGTGGCCCAGCGAGGGGCAGAACTGTTTCTGGAAGGGTGGGCGCCCCTGTTGATCTTTTCGGGTGGCCTGGGCGTGATTACCCGATTCATGTGGACGGAACCGGAAGCCGATATTTTTGCCCGTATAGCCCTGGACATGGGCGTTCCACCCGAAGCCATATTGATCGAGAACCGGTCTGCCAACACGGGTGAAAATGTCCAGTTCACCCAGCAACTCCTCGCCGAGCGCAACCTGACGGCCGATAAATTCATTGTCGTGCAAAAGCCGTACATGGAACGGCGCAGCTTTGCTACGTTCCGGCAGGTGTGGCCCGAGAAAGAGGTGATCGTGACCTCGCCACAGGATTCGTTCGATGACTATTTGAGTACGTACTCAAACCCTGGCCTAACCCCCGATGATGTGGTTAGCATTATGGTTGGCGACCTGCAACGGATAAAGATCTACCCGGCAAAAGGCTTTCAGATCCCTCAGGAGATACCCGACGACGTATGGGCGGCTTATGAAGCACTGGTCGAAGCGGGGTACGACCGACATCTGGCCAAGCCGTAGAGCGGATGATCAGGCAGGTAGTCTACCCGAAAAATGCCTATCTAATTAACAAATTTCCCAATGCCCCTCCGATAAACTTAACCTGTCATAATGAATCCAGCCTATGGAACCTATGGGTATCTGTTGGGATTTATAGAGGGTGAAGCAGGCAACGAGGAAAAACGAAAAGCAGTCGGCTGGTTATCAGGCCGTGCTCTGTATGGTACTGATTGGGCTACCGCTGCTGTTGATGGTAGCCGCCGGTCCGGCTGTTCCGAAGAAACGGACGGTTGCGTTCGTCTATAAAACGGAAGTGAGCGACATTCCCGCCGGGGCCGGAAGGGTGGATGTCTGGCTGCCCGTTCCTAAAGACAGCCCTTATCAGCAGATAACGAATTTGTCGATTGCTACCCCTTATTCATATACGATAGAAACGGGGCAGTTTGGGAATAAACTCCTGCACATCAGGCTGCTTAAGCCAACGATTAACCGTATCCCGATCGAGATGCGGTTTACGGCTACCCGGACCGAACACATTCAGTCGAACCTTCGGGAACCGAACGCCAATAGGAATGGCGCTCCGGAGCCGGGCGTCGCGTCGTGGTTGAAACCCGACCGGTTAGTGCCCATCGACGCAACCATCAGGCAATGGGCGAAAGCCGTCGTCGATTCGGCAGGGGCCAAAACGGACCTTCAAAAAGCCAGGGCTATTTATAACCACGTCATTTCGACCGTTAAATACGACAAAACCGGTATGGGCTGGGGGCGGGGCGATATCTATTACGCCTGCGACACCCGGCGCGGCAACTGCACGGACTTTCACGCCATCTTTATTGGCTACTGCCGGGCGGTGGGCATCCCGGCACGGTTCGCCATTGGTTTCCCGTTGCCCACCGACCGACCGGTTGGCGCGGTGAGCGGCTACCACTGCTGGGCCGAGTTTTACCTGAAAGGTGTTGGCTGGGTGCCCGTCGATGCCTCTGAAGCAGCCAAGAACCCGGCCAAACGCGCTTATTTTTTCGGGGCTCACGACGAAAACCGGATCGAGTTCAGTATCGGGCGGGATCTGGTCCTTCACAAGGGCCAGCCGCAGCCGCTCAATTATTTTATTTACCCCTACCTGGAGGTAGATGGAAACCCCCTTCCGGTTGACCGCAAAACGTTTACCTTTCAGGACGTGAGAAAGCCATAGCCCGAGGAGTTACCGCATCTCTAACTGCTCAAAACAAAGCTGAGCGAGGTTATCCCGAAGAACCGCTAAGTTCAGATCTTTTAGCAGCCAGGACGTCGATTGGCGGGTTTGTTCGCTGTCCGGTAAGGACTCGCTCATCATGACGATGGGCAGCGTCTGGTAGCGGGTATCCTGGCTTAGGGCCTGCCGTATCTGATCACCGCCGAGCTGAGCCAGATCATGGTCGACAAGAACCAGGTCCGGCGGGGGCAGCATAGAGGGTAACTCATCCAAAAAAGCTTTCTCGGTGCTGAAAAAGCGGACTGAATAATAGAACAAGTGCCGCAGAAATACCTGCTCGAAGGCTAGTCGGTAATCCATGGCACCATCTACAATACAGATCAATCGGGGTGGCTTCACAAGGGTTCGGTTTCTTGGATCAGAAAAATGGCTTATCAATAGGTTAGCCAGCAGGGGTATAAGTAGTTGACTATGAGTAAATGAAGCCTACGCCTACCGTCGAATTGATCGAAAGTGGGCGTCAAAGTTATTTCTATATGGCCAATATGCATTACGCAAGGGCTTTTTTTTAGAATCACAGATGTGGGTCGTCAACATTATTTCATAGGGTGACGACAGGTACCGGTTAATAGCAGTTGACGGCCGGCACGGGCGGACCATTACCTCATTTTGTTTGTCTGGCAACAATTTGATAAACAAATTTGCATCTATTCATGGTTACTTGATCACTTTAAATCTAGTAATACTATCGAATAACTTCAATTATGGTGATGGATTTATCATCCCGCCACGACTCAACGTAGAATGACTAACAAATACCGAATTCTTCTTTTATCATTACCCGTTCTTGTTGCCCTCGGTTGTTATTTCGCCGATTATCTGCCTCCCCGAACACCGCTTAAAGTAGCTGCCCGGATCAGTGGGTTCACCATCCCACCGGATAGCGAAATACTGTATTATGACGAGAAATGGGATGGACTCAATGACGGTTACTGTCGGGTAGCGCTTAAACTTACCCCGCAAAGTTATCAATCCCTGCGGGATCAGGTACCGGCCAAAACCTACAAGCGTCTGACTTCCGATGTGTTGGCGGCCTACCACGCGGTGCCGGTTGCCGTTGAGCCAGACAAGTCTATTTATAAACTGGGTACGGAGGTGGAATACGGTGATTACTCAACCGTTATTCTGGATGATGAGCAGCACGTGCTGGTGACGTGTCTGGACTTTTATTAATAGCCCTATTGCCCGGACTTGAGGTTCCTCAGCCAGCCATTTGGCGCCGGAGCCGCCGTAAGGTGGCTTGGCGCGGCCATTTGATGTATCGGCGGATCAGGATAAACGAGGCTAATGCCTTGGCGCGTCGGCTGGTGCTTGTCCGTTTTGGTTCAGGCTGAAGGGCAAATAAGTCCGCTGATCCGTAAAAGCGCTGGTTACTCAGAAGGTATGACAAGACCACTTCACCACTGGCAGTACGGTGCCCCTCAATGTCGATGACCTCGGCCGTATGGGAGTCCATTGAACCATCCAGAAAAAAAACTGTATCGCCTGTGTTAAATGAAATTTGCATGGTGTGGGGTGAGAATTGAGCCGCTGTTGGATCGCGAATGCGTCAGATTAAAGCCGTTCATTGATTTAGACGCTGTTTTGTCGGGTGAGTAACGACAGCCGAGCCGGCCGGCTGGTGGTAATGTAAAAAACAGCTGTGTTAGCCCTATCCTGTCGTTTGTATGGGGTTATTAAGTTATTGGTAATCACTCCGAACGCATGGATACAAAGTATCATAATTGCCTGAATGGATAACTGATGTGTTATATAAATTTTATAGTACTTACTTAATTGTTAGCTTTTCGGGTAACTTATTACTTGTTATTTAGGTGACGTAGGGGCTGTTTTATCTTCTAAAGATTATACTGTTCAATACGGATACACTTATTAACTAAAGGGGTAACCCCTGCTGGCTCTGCTGGCAGGGGTTTTTGTTTACAACCCCCTTGGCTAGCCGTTTGCAGGGGCACTAATTCGTTTTTTGCTGCCGTAGGCTCACGTCAAAACAGGTGCCCTGCCCCGGGGTTGAGTTAACGGTCATTTGTCCGTTCAGCGTTTCGACCAGATGTTTTACCAGCGGTAGTCCAAATCCATAACCCGATTCGCCAGCCGTCCCATTACTTGAGCGGCCCTCGCCTTTCAGTATAGCCACCATTTCTTCGCTCGACATGCCCATGCCGGAATCCTGAACGCTGAGGTTAAGCATGTTGTGGGATCCCTCAACGCATAATTTGGTGTTGACCCGAACATGCCCGTCCTGCGGGGTGAACTTAATGGCGTTTGAAATTAGATTCCCCGCGATCTGCACCACTTTATTGCGGGAAAATGGAAGTAACTCCGTAGAGGCATCGGTGGAAATGGAGAAGTTGATCCCCTTCGATAGGGCCTGAGGAGCGTATAATTTCTCCAGCGTATCCTTCAATTTGACCTGGTGAAAGATCTCTTTTCTAAACGAGGCTTCATGATCCTGCTTCCACTTGTCGTCGTTAACCAGGATCTCATCTGCCAGTTCGAGCAGCGATTTCCCGCTCATTTGAATGAGCTGGATCAATTCCAGTATTTCGTTTAATTTAATATTGGACCCACTGCTGGTAACCAGTTGAGCCATCGTGATAATACCGCCTAAAGGCCCTCGAATATCATGCGCTACCCGTTTATGTGATTCAGTCAGTTCGGATGCCTGTCGTTTTAAGTATTGAATCTCCCGAATTGTATTTAAGCGGCTGACGACCTCAGCCGCAATGATTTGCAATAATTCAATTTTCTCAGGGTCAAGCTCTTTTGTCTTTGTGTCGAGTACGCAGAGTGCACCAAGGTGACTTCCGTTACTCGATTTCAGCGGTATACCGAAATAGTACCGCAAATGAGGGGCGTCTGCTACGTACCACTGTTCGGCAAACCGTTGATCGAGTTGTAAGTCTTTGACTTCAAAACTGACGGGCTCCAGCAGCGTATATTGACAGACGGATTGTTCACGGGGCATGGAGTCCAGATCGAGCCCGTGGTTGGTAATGGTCCACTGGGTGTAGGAGTCAATCAGATTGATCAGGGAAATATCCGTTCCGGTGACTTTGGCGGCTAGTTTGGTCAAGTCTTTAAACTTGTCCTGAAGCCCTGAATAATCCAGGTCGAAGTCGGCTAAATCAATGACCCGCTGAAGTTCATTGTCAGGGATTGGGTAACTGGTTATCATCTTAAATAGAGGGGTGAAAGTACGGTTGGGGTAATTCTTTTATTGTAATGCTAATCGGTACTACTATAAATTTTATAAAATGACAGTGTATAGCTAGCGTAAGGAAATTATCTATTTATGTATAGTGAAAACTAAAAGTAGTAATTATATTTATTTTGTAAATATAGAATTGCTATATTTTTTCATTTGTCAATTTGTTTCTCTCTATAGTCATTCAATTGATCGATAATTTGTTTGATAATGTATATAAATCGCCATCTGACTTTATGGACCGCCTTATATGGGGTTTTATAGCGGTAGTCGCCCGTTCCTGACGTGACAGCTAATGGTTGATGAAGGGGTGTTTGGGCAGGTAAGGAGCTTAGTAAGGGCTGATCGGTATCAATTCTGTTTTTATAGGGGATTGACCGCCTGGTGCCATTGTAAAAAATTGATAAAAAGTAGTTATTTAGTTCTATTGGTATATATATTATTAATAATTATGGTAATTATGTATCTAATTAGTATTTAAAATTAATAATGTTAATTTATTGCTGCTTAGTTTTACACTCGTCAATAATCCACTCCTTTTCAAGATAAGATCTCTGCCAGGGTCAGCGTAGGCTGTGTTCTCCTGTATCAGACAACCAATATATTCATTTGCTCAAGGGTTAGGGTATGAATCGGAATCAGCGAATTCCCTTTATGGTCGGGATAGGTTTATTGCTAACGATCCTCATTGGTATAAATGCGCGGCATACGATCCTTCGCTTGATTGAAGTGAACAATTGGGAAGTGCACACCTATCGTGTTCTCAACAAGACGCAACGGCTGGAATCGTTGCTCACCAGTATGGACAACGATCTGAGGGGCCATCTGCTCAGCAATAACCCCTATTTCAAAGCCGACTTTGAGCGTAGCTCCAGTATTATGAGGAAACAGCTCATCGATATTCAGGCCCTGACGGTGGACAATCCAGCTGAACACAAACGATTAAAACTACTGAATACCATTTTTCGGACGAAGCTGGCCCGCAGCGTCTCCTTATTTGAACCGGGAGCTATTCCGAACGGGATGGCCCGGCTGGATTCGATCGAGCATTTTCTGGCACTGAGTCGTCGTTTTCACCAGGTTCTGAAGGAAACTGAAGCGACTGAAAACCAACTGCTGGAAGCTCGTATTGCCGATAGCAAACGGTCTGCTTCCTATGCGCTGCTGAGCAATCTGGTTGGGGCCAGTGCCGCCCTGTGCATGATTTTATGGGCAATTTACCTGCTGTATGCCGCCCTGAAAAAGAGCAATCAGGTTAACCAGAAGCTGGCCGACAGCGAACAGCAAACCAAACGATTGCTGGAGGCCGTGCCCGTTTCCGTCGTTATTGTCGACCAGCACGGAAAGTTCTACTATGCCAATCAGGCAGCCACCAAACTAATCAGGAACATCACCGAGTTCGACTCCTATGCTGACTTTACGGGTGACGCTCAGTTTTTCCGCTATCCCGATGGAGCTGTCTATCCACTCGAACAACGGCCTACCTACCGCGCCCTGCAGGGTGAATCGACCCAGGTAGATGATATAGAAATGCGACTCAACGGGCAGGCAATTCAACTGCTCAGCTCCTCCTCTCCGGTTTACGATTCAGCGGGAAACATCCAGTACGTTATTACCACCAGTATTGACATCAGCGAACGGGTAAAGTCGCATCAGCGCCTGGAAGAAGCCAAAAAGATGGCTGAAGCCGCGGCCAAAGTGAAGGAGGACTTTCTGGCCAATATGAGTCATGAGATCCGGACACCTTTAAATGCAGTACTTGGCTTCTCGGAACTCGTCGACTCCACCCGTTTGGATAACGAGCAGAAGGAATACATTGGCCTCATCCGAACGGCGGGCAAGAACCTGCTCACCATTGTAAATGATATACTGGATATATCTAAAATAGAAGCGGGCAAGATCAAGCTGGAGTCGATTCCCTTCAGCATTCAGCTGCTCACAGCCTCTATTCAATCCATGTGCGAAGCCTCCGCAGCGGAGAAGGGGCTGCAGCTGCGCGTCGAGATAAGTGCCAGTCTACCGACCGTTTTTCTGGGCGACCCAACCCGTTTAACGCAAATCCTGCTGAATTTACTGAACAACGCCATTAAATTCACCAAGAAGGGCCGTATCTCCTTAAAAGTCGAGCAGGGCGATGCCATAGCCAGCGACACCCGGCTGGTGCGTTTTATTGTCGAGGATACGGGCATCGGTATTGCTGCCGATAAGCTGTCGACCATATTTGAACGCTTCCAGCAGGCAGAAAACTTCACAACCCGATACTATGGAGGAACGGGGTTAGGCCTGAACATTGTCAAAGCCCTCACCGAGCTTCAGAAGGGGACGGTTACCGTAACGAGTCTTGAAGGACAGGGCTCCCGGTTTGTCATCGAAATCCCTTATGTAATTGCCAGCGCACAGATCCGTATCAGCCAGCAGCCCATGTCTATGGCTCCGGTCAGACAGGAAAACGTACGGGTGCTGGTCGTGGAAGATAATCTGATGAATCAGCGGCTGGTTCTGCAGGTTCTTAAACGCCTGGGCTATCAGGCCTACGTAGCCGAAAATGGTCAACTGGCGCTCAAACTGCTTCAGGAAGAAAATTTTGATATAATCCTGATGGACCTTCAGATGCCGGTTATGGACGGCTACGAAACCACGCGTTACATCCGCACTAAATTAAAACTTACTGTGCCGATCATCGCAATGACGGCCCATGCCTTACCCAGTGAAAAAGAAGATTGTCTGAAAGCGGGTATGAACGACTTCCTGTCGAAACCCTTTCAGATCGAGGACCTCAAACAGGTCATCAGGCCTTATTTGCCAACTAATGACCCCCTGGTAACCCCAACGCCCAAACCTGTTGATACCAAAGTACCGGCAACGCCGAATTTCTCGATGACGTCAATACTGGAGTTGGTCGACAATCAGATGGCGTTAGTGATCGAGCTGGTCGAACTCTTTCTGAAAGAGACCCCGCCCACCCTCGATAAACTACAGCAGGCGCTCCATGAGAATGATCTGAACGAAATAAAGCGAATTGTTCATATGCAGAAAGTGCATACCAAAATGCTGGGTATGGACGAAGCAACCCGGTTAATTCTGGAGATAGAGACCCTGATTGGTAACGGAAAGGGCATGGAAGACGTCGGTTTGTTAGTTGAACAGTACCTGACGGAAATGAACGCAGTACTGCCCGCCATCCGACAATATGTGCAGGATAATACCAATTCTGTTTAACGACAACGAATCCGGCAGTGTAACCGTAACGGACCGATTTCCGGGTGCCGGGTTGCCACTGGGCCGGTCAAAAAAACCAGGCTGTACTCCCTGATTCTGGCTTCCTGGCCCAGCTTTTCGGTCTCCTACCCACGTTATCGAACCGGAGCTCGCCGGCAGCCGGCGCGGCTCGATCGGGTGGGGTAAAGGCCAGCGTAAGTTGGCAACTTTACCGTATCTTTAAAACAGCTTTACCCTGAAGCTGTTTAGTCGTCTGTTTCCGTACGGATTGAGCAGCCATCGTTGTCGACGATTACGGGCCTGTTATTGATTCTGATTCCGGTTATTGTACCAAATGTAGTATGATGGCATTTACATTAATTCGCACGGGTCAGCACGCAACGAAAAGAAGGGCCCTGGGTCGACCAGAACGAATAGCGTTTGGGGCTCTTCTGATTTTTTACTCATTGACGGCGGTCGGACAAAACATAAACCGGCAACTGGCGAATCAGTATCTGAACCAACTGAAGACAAGCCAAGCCGACGAGAAACGGCTTAACCTTCTGCTTGAGCTGGGTAAATTTCACATTTATAAACCCGGCGAAGCATCCGTAGATCTGGATAGTGGCCTGACCTACCTGCGGCAGGCCAGACGGCTGAGTGATTCGCTCCGTTTGCTACCCTGGCAGCACGAAACGGAGAGCCTGTTTATCATTGCCGATATGGAAGGTGGGAACATGACGCGCGGTCGTTCGCGGCTTTCGACGCTACTGGCCGACTGTAAGAAAACGGGGGATCTGGAAGGGGAAGCAAATGCCCGGTTTCGCGTGGGGACCTGGCTGCGGAATGTCGACCGTGACTACCGGGACGTATTCGCCAATTTTCAGCAGGCTGCGGCTATCTACCGGGCCATCAACAAGCCGGAAAAGGAAACGCATGCCCTGAAGGAAATTGCCATCACGCATTTGTATGCAGGCAACAACACGCTCGCCGAAAAAGAGCTGCTCGACGTACTTCGCCGGTATAAGGCTATCCATTATCCCAAACTCCATTACACCTACAATTTACTATCAACCGTGGGGCGCCTGAAAGGTGACCTGAACAAGGGACTCCTTTACGGTCTGTTGTGCGTGGAAACGATGCAGAAAACCGCCGATACGGTGTCGGCTGCCGCCTTTTACGGCGATCTTGCCGGTATTTATGCGGAATTGGGCGACCATCGAAAAAGTGTGGACTGGTACCGGCGATCGCTTGATAAGTGGCGGAGGGAAGGCTTGCCCAATTTCGCCCTGTACCATGCGGCCGGTGTGCTGGTAAAAGACCTCATTAGCCAGGGAAAACCGCAGGAAGCCCTGCGGCTCATTCAGGACCTCGTCAAAAAAATTCCGACTAACACCGTTATTCAAAAAGCCTGCGTAGCTCAGAACTTTGCCTATTGCTACGACGCGTTGAAGAACTACCCCTTGGCCGAGCAGTATTACGAAGAAACCCTGAACTGGTACGCCCGTAACAAAATGGACTTCGAGGCATCGCAGCAGGCACAGCAGGAGATCGGGGCGTTCTATTTCAATCAGAAAAAATTTAAAAAAGCAGGCTTTCATCTACGAAAAGCGCTGAGCTTCCTGCCGCAGAAAAACGCCCTGTCAACGGTTAGGGATATTCACTTGATGCTCTTTAAGATCGACTCTGCCCAGGGAGACTACCTGTCGGCCATCGATCATTTTCGATGGCACAAGGCCATAAACGACTCGCTCTTCAACGAAACCAGCAGCAAACAGATCGCCGGGCTGCAGATCAAGTACGATACCCAGGAGAAAGAGCAGAATATTGCCCTGCTCACCAAGCAGAGTAAGCTGCAGCAGAGCGAGCTGAAACGCACCCAAACCACCCGGAACGCTATTGTTGTCGGTGCCATTTTGCTGGCGGGTCTGCTGGGGGTGAGCTACAACCGATACCGGCTCAAACAAAAAAGCAACCAGCTACTCGAAGCTAAACAGATCGAGATCAACCAGAAAAATGAATCGCTGGAGCAGGTACTGGGCGAAAAAGAGGCCTTGCTGACCGAAAAAGAGTGGATGCTGAAGGAAATTCATCACCGGGTAAAGAACAACCTGCAGGTGATTTCAAGCCTGCTGAGTGCCCAGTCGGAATTCCTGCACGACCCAACGGCACTGGAGGCCATTCGGGAGAGTCAGAATCGGGTGCATGCCATGGCGCTCATTCATCAGAAACTGTACCAGTCCCCCAATATGGCCAGGGTCGATATGCCGGAATACATTCACGAAATTGTCGACTACCTCATCGAATCCTTCGACCGGCAGGCGCTCGTGAAGGAATGTCTGGCAATTGCGCCCGTGCAGCTGGACGTAACGCTGGCGACACCCCTGGGGTTACTGATCAACGAGGCTGTTACCAACTGCCTGAAATATGCGTTTCCGGATAACCGGCCCGGTAGCATCACGATCGATCTTCAGTCAGTCGATCCGCAAACCTATTTGTTGACCATCCAGGACGATGGCATTGGCCTGCCCGCCGGATTCGATATAGACAGCAGCAACACCCTGGGGCTTACGATGATTCGGGGCCTGAGCCGACAGATTGGCGGTGAGTTACGGATCGGGAATCAGCAGGGCGTTCAGATACGTTTGCAGTTCGGCCTGATAAAAAAAGCCGCAAAAGCAGCCTGGCTGACTGTTTAACGGCAAATGTATAGGCTATCCTATAAGTTGGTTAGACCAGACTTACTTTTCGCCCGCTGGCAGCGGCCTGATAAATGCCTTCGATGACCCGCATATCGTGGAGGCCCTCTTTGCCGGATATGTGCGCGGGTATAGGCTGACGAGTCAGTATATGCCGGGCGATGTCATTCAACTGGGCCGCCTGCTGATTGACAACGGGAAAATCAAATGCTGCCTGACTCGTTCTTCCTTTGAAAGGCCCATAACTCAACGCGGGTGCCAGTTCAAAATAACCCTCGTCGGCCGACGCAAAAAAACGATCGATATTACAATTGGAGGTACAGGAGGAGGTGGCGATGGCCCCGCTGGGGAAGTAGAGCTGCCAGGTGATATTCTCTTCGACCTCTTTGAATAGATCGGGCATGGTAACCGGCCCGAACTGTGCCGTAACCGCTATCGGTTCTTCGCCCAGAACATACCGGCTACTCTGAACACAGTACACCCCCAGGTTCATCAACGGCCCACCACCCGACAGGGCTTTGTGCAAATGCCAGTCGTCCGGAGGTATCCCGGCTAACCGGTAGCCTAACGATGCCTCGATCAGGCGCACCTGCCCGAAGATTTTACGTTGCCCCAGCCGTTTTATTTCAATATGGTGAGGGTCGTAGTGTAGCCGGTAACCCACAGCCAGCTGCACTCCCGCCTTCTGGCAGGCGTCAATCATTTCCTGGCAATCCTGCGCAGTAAAAGCCATCGGCTTTTCGACGATGACATGCTTGCCTGCTTTGGCGGCTCGCAGGGTAAACTCCTTGTGCAGGCCATTGGGGAGAGTAATGTAGACCAGGTCGATATCAGGATTATGAATAATCTGATCGAACGTCTGGTAGGTATAGCTGTTTTTATTCGGAATGCTGAACGCCTTCGTCCACTCAGCGGCCTTGGCAGGGGTGCCCGTCACGATACCCGCCAGGCGACAGGATTGTGAGGCTGTTATCGCGCCTTTGAGCACGTTGGCGTAGCGCCCCAGTCCGCAGAGGGCAATGTTCAGCTTTTGTCCATCAAAGGCATTCGCCCGTTCTCCAGCCATTGCGGTTAAGGAAGGTAAAGCTATCGACGCGCCAACGCCCCTGCTGATCTGCTCGATAAAGGTGCGTCTTGAATAACTGGTCATACGAGTAATGCCCTGGTCTTAGATTATTATTTCACGTCACAAAAGTAACCGACAGGCCGATTGGCCATTTCGTATATTCTACAAGCGGGATAATGAACGGACGAGCGACCCAGAGCTGTGTTTGGCAACGTGCCCGGGTAACGGCTTGCAGGCCTGACAAAATGTATAGCTATTGGAATAGCTGACTGGATGGCAAAAGATAAGTATGGACAGGTTAAATGTTGTTACTTTTATTAATAAATATGATAATTTATAAATTAACCGTTGCTGAATAAGCTACTATGTGTTGTATAGGTAACAATTAGTTAGTTATTGGGGGTAATTGATTATATTTACATTTCCGTAGAGGCCATTGTTTCATAGAAGTGTTTGGGTTAATCGATTGGCTGGATGGCTGCAGGCGTATACCCATCCAGCTATTGTATTCCATTTGGTACCCGGCAGCACCTGCGGGCTGGCTCACCTGATTCTTCGCTCTATGCAGCCTCATCGACAAGTTGCTCAACTAACGGGCTTCTCCCAGGACGCTCCCGGTAACCGTTCCATTTACCTGTTTTCACCCCTACATAATGACCGGGGGCAACTTGTGGATTTACAACCCATCACGTCTGCCCCCCCGGCTACATTGGCCACAAATTGTTGCTTTTCGGCCTGGTTGGGTCTTCCTTCTTCTTTTTCGCTATCTCCGCTTTGGCAGGCACTGGAGGCAAATCAGATCGGTTGTCTTGACTACCAACTGGCCAGTGGCCTGCCGGGCAAGCTGACTGTAACGCCCGTCTCCGGGCATTATCTGGTCGAGCTGGACGACGCCCCACACCAGCAGCAACTGAGCCAGCTGAGCCAGCGCCTTCAGCTAGCTACCCAGGCTGCCGGGCAGGGGGTCTGGGAGGTGGATATGGAGAAGGATCGCGTCGTTTGGGACGAGGCCTTATTTGCCCTGCATGGCCTTTCGCCCCAGGGAGAAGGCTGGAATTTTGCCGGTTTTCTGTCCACCATTCATCCCGACGACCGGCCGGGGTTTTTAGCCAAAAGTCAGACCGAAATTCAGGGGACAGACTTACATGTATCGAACACGTACCGAACCCTGCACCCTGATGGCCAGATTCGTTACATCAAAACGCAGGGCTGTCTGTTTCGTAACCAGGAGGGGCGACCGGTTCGGATGCTGGGGGTTGCTTGGGATGTGACCGAAAACAAGCTGGCGGAAGAAGCTTTGAGGGAAAGCGAACAGCGCTTCCGCCAGATTGCCGATAATATTGATGAGGTTTTCTGGATTCACTCGGCCGAGCCTTTTCGGATGCTCTACATCAACCCGGCCTACGAGAGTGTCTGGCAACGAACCTGTCAAAGTATCTATGACGATCCGACGTCGTTTATGGAAGGCATCGTAGCCGAAGATAAACCCGTTATGCAAGCCTTTTTTGCCGACTATCAGGCGGGCCATGAGGGGCAAATGGACTATCAACTGGAACGCCCTGATGGGTCCCGCCGTTGGCTGTCGGTCCGCAGCTTCATGGTTCGGAACGACGCGGGTCAGATTACCCGCCACCTGGGTATTGTCAGCGATATTACCAGTCAGAAAGAGACCGAGATGGTCCTGCGTCAGGCGCTGCTGCGGGAGCAAGCGCTCAACCAGCTCAAGTCGCAGTTTGTGGCCAATGCGTCGCATGAGTTTCGGACGCCATTGGCCACCATTCAGTCCAGTGTAGAACTGATCAAATTGTATTTAGCCAAACCAACGGCCACTACTCCGAAAGCAGTCCAAAAGCATCTGGGGGTCATTGAAGCAGAGATCGACCAATTCAATAACCTGCTGCAGGATATGCTGATGCTGAGTACCATTGAATCGGGAAAAGTGCGGTGTCATCGCCAATGGGCGGATCTGGTGGCCCTCTGCCAGCAGGTGCTAACGACCTACTTCAGTAGCCCAACCGATCCCCGGCGGGCAGAATTGCAAATCCAGGGGACGCCGGTCCCGGCCTATCTGGACCCCAGGCTCATGGGGCATGTGCTGATCAATCTGCTAAGTAACGCGTTTAAGTTTTCCTCCGCAGCTGCGCCCCGGGTAGCTGTTGTTTTTCAGCCTGGCCAGGTGGTGCTGTCAGTAATTGATTCGGGCATCGGCATTCCGGCTCGTGAGCTGTCGAACTTGTTTGAGTCCTTCTTTCGGGCTAGTAATGCGGATGGCATTCCCGGAACAGGGTTAGGACTGGTGATCGCCCGTCAGTTTGTCGAACTACAGGGCGGTCAGCTGAGCGTCGAGAGCCAGGAGAAGAAAGGAACTACGTTTCGATTATGGCTACCCATACCGGCTGCCGATGAGGCTCAGGTAAGGGAAATTCAGCCCTTAAGCGGCCAGTAACAGATCGACGTCATAGCCCTCAAATTGACCCAGTACAACCCCGATCGGCTGTAGTGCTGACTCGAAGGGGTTCACTAATGCCGGGAGCGTGTTAGCCAGAAAATCCATCAGCGGGGAGTAGCCATCCATAGGAATCATATTGATGGACTCAAACCAGTTGAGCGAAACAAGCTGAGCGGCCTTCTGATAAGGATGATGAGGGTAGGTAACAAACGCGCTCTGCTGATCGGAGGTAATAAAATGCACATAAACCCATTGAGCTTTGGCAACAAAGGTTGGATATGTATACAAATACAGGCCGGGTTGAGGGATCGTCGTCATCGTTATTTACTGGTTTATACGTTACAATAGATAGAAAGTTTTTTTATGAACCTAGCCGGCCAAAAGCCGGGAAACCATCTCGTCCGCCGGGCTTTTGGCTATGATCAATGTTGTAAAAAGATGATCATATTGGCTAATTCATTGATTTCTTTGTAAAAGTATAAACGCTGCCAGATTCAGCATCTGACAATTGTCAGGCAATTGGATGAGTAAAATCAGGTAGCCGCACCCGTGAACAGAAACGGGTATAATCGGGCTACGGCTGTGGTAAGTCGCTACTTTTTCAACGCAATTACCTTGTAAAAAGCGGGCTTGGGCTGATTCTGCCGATCGAACAGCAGCGGATAATTGGTCCGACCCCGAACGGGCCAGCCATTTAGCCAGGTGTTGCCATCGTTAACACCCCAGAACGTGACGCGGGTTACTTTGTCTTTGTGCTTCAAAAAGAGCTTGAACAGATTCTCGTAATCAGCCGCCAGTTGGGTCTGCACACTGTCGGGCAGACCAGCCGTGTAGGGGTTCGACTGCTCGTTGGCAACCATACGCTGACCCACATCGGCCCCCTGAACGTTTCGGGGCAGCACCTCAATGTCCAGTTCGGTGAACATCACTTTTACGCCCAGTGCCGCGTATTGCAGGATGCTTTCTTCAATGTCTTTGAACGGTACCCGGCCCACGTGCCAATGTCCCTGAATGCCCACCCCGTCGATCCGTACGCCAGCGGCTTTGATCTTTTTGACGAGTTCAATACAGCCCGCCCGCTTTTTGGGTTGCTCATTGTTGTAGTCGTTGTAATACAGTTCCGTTTTGGGCGATGCCTGCTGCGCCAGTCGGAATGCTTCCGTCACGAAATCCTCGCCGAGGTGCTGGAGAAACACGGACTTTCGCATGGTACCGTCTTCGTTCAGGGCTTCGTTCACCACGTCCCACGAATACACCTTACCGCTGTAATGCCCCGCCACCGTCTTGATATGGTCGGCAAAGAACGTCCGAAGCGAATCGGCACTTTTTACCCGCCGGATGAACGACGGCAGTTGACTGTGCCAGATCAGCGTGTGCCCGTTGATCTTGATGTTGTGCTTCTTGCCGAACTCGATCAGCTTGTCGCCCATCGTAAAATCATAGGTATCCCACTTCGGGTGGACCACCTCCGATTTCATGACGTTTTCGGGCGTAGCCATGTTAAACTGACTCGCAATAAAGGCCGTCATGGCCGGGTCGCGTTCTTCGATCTGGGCGTTATTCAGCGCCGTGCCGATGCCGAAATCCTTTTTGAAGGTGTCTTTCAGCGAGGGGATGGTTTGGGCGCAGAGGGTTCCATGCAGTATGGACAGGCTCAGCAAAGCAGTGGCGGTCAGTACCCTTGTTGGGCGAAGTAGAATAGACATAAGGTTTAGGGTAAAATTAGGAACATGAATGCATGCTGGTATACTAAAATAGCTCCCTAAAGGCGTGTTCCTACGTAGGGAGCGGCCCACGGAGGTGTTGTTTCCGTGAGCCATTACCGGTTTTTGTTGAAAGTCGAGGGTATCGTTGCCTGCCATTGGCTGAGGACCTTACGTTGTTTTTGCAGCCGTCCGGCTCTGGTCGGCGAAGTGGGCAGCCAGCACGTCTTTTACCGTATGCCAGTGTATGCCTGCATAGCGATCGTTGTCGAGGAGGCTGGCTTTGCCACGGCCATCGAGCATGTCACGCATGTATTGCATGCCCTGCCAGGCCGGATACACCTCGTCAGCTCCCGGCGCTACAAATCGGGCAATTCGAATCAGCGTACTGAGGATACCCAGGCCACCCAGCTGAACCAGACTGAATGGCTTGCCTGTCACCGCGCTCACCACCGCCGTCAGCTCCCGAATACTGATCTCGTCACCGGCAATGCGCAGAAAACGGGGTGTCGAATCGTCCAGAGCCGCGCTCGCCGTGAATGCGGCCGTATCATCCTTGGTCGTAAAGTCGATGCGCTGATCAGCGTTTCCCCAAACGATTACCCGGTTCAAGCCGAACAGAATAATCGGCATTTGTCCCGTAACCATGTCGGCAAAAGGACCGTTGAAAATTGTCGTAGCGGCAATCGGTGCCTTGTCGAGGTACGCATGGAACTCCCGTCGTAAATCCAGGTTGCGGTTGCGTCCCGCCGGTAGGTTAGTAAAATCAATCGAGTAGTCGGACGGAATGAAACGGGGTACCCGGGCGGCTACAGCGGCATCGAGCAGGATTTTCTGGGCATCGATGACCGTATCCCGCAGGCCCGACAGCGCCGATACAACACAGGAAAGACCCTCACAGGCAGTCGTCACCTCGGCAACAGTCCAGGCCGTCAGTTTGACGACCTGAACCCCCAATTTCTCAAATTCTTGGAGGGTGGCCCTGTTGCTGCTGGCGCGGGCCAGTACGCGAACGTTGGCTCCCCGGTCTACCAAAGCCCGGACAATTCGTTGGCCCAGATCACCCGTTGCACCCGCTATACCTATTATGTTTTTCATATTTTACCTCTCTAACGCCTTCTGACGGGCTGATAACTGGTTTGATTAAGCAGCGATTACTGACGCGGGATACGTGCCATCATCAACACATTCACTGAGCGAATGCCGACGCGCTGAGCCAGATTCGGACAGCGTGGTTGCCGACTTGAGTGTACCCCTTCAGGTGGGGCAACTGGCTCAGTTAGCCGGCATAATTACCTCAAATTACTTCCTACTTGAACAGCACCTGACTAAACTGCATCAGATCGTGCCGCCAGACCGGCCAGGTATGGCCACCGGCGTATTCGCTGTAGTTGTACTTGACACCCATCTCGTCGAACTTCTTCATCATGACCTGACAGTTCTGGTAAGCGATATCTTCTTTACCGCCCATCGAAATCCAAAGGTTCTTGAGGTTGCTGTTGATGGTCGACGCGTTGTCTTTCATGAACGCATACTGTGGGTCGGTCAGTTTGGGGTTGTTGGCGAACCAGCCCGAACTGAACACGCCCAGGTTGGCGAACATATTCGTGTTTTTGATGCCCGCGTACAACGTTTGCAACCCACCCATCGACAGGCCGGCAAGGGCCCGGTTTTTGGCGTCGGTCTCGACCCGGAAATTGCTCTCCACGAAGGGAATGGCGGCCAGTTTTAGTTCGTTTTCAAACGCTTTCAGCACATTCTCGTTGAAACCTGCCAGTCCACCGGCGCTTACGTTACCGTCGAGCATGGCAATCACCATCGGTTTGGCCTTGCCTTCGGCAATCAGGTTGTCCAGAATCATATCTGTTTTACCCTGCGTAGCCCAGCCGCGCTGATCTTCGCCACCGCCGTGCAGCAGGTATAACACCGGGTATTTGTCGGTCGATTTGTCGTAACCCGGTGGGGTGTAGACATACATTTCCCGCCAGCTGTTGGTTGCTTTTGACAGGTATCGTTTGATGCGGATATCGCCGTGGGGTACGTCTTTCAGGGCATAGAAACCAGCGTCTTTGTCCGGTATTTCAATACCGCTCGCCTGACGTCCCATGCCGTAGAATGTTTCGCTGGCCGGGTCAACAACGGCAACCCCGTCGATCAGGACAGAGTAGTAGTGAAAGCCACGACTGACAGAATCGGTGGTGGCGGTCCAGAAGCCGCTGGTGTCTTTCACCATGTCGTATTTCTTGCCGAGGTCGACCTGCACTTTTTGGGCGTTGGGGGCTTTCACGCGGAAAACGACGCGGTTGTCGGGCAGAATCTGCGGGTATTTGGCGTTGCGGATGTTGGTAGCCGCCGGGGTTCCCAGCACGCTGTATTTGGTTAGTGAAGCCACATCGACCGGCTTGAACAGAAATTGCGAGAACATGTACAGGCCGTTTTTCCAGACCTTGAAGTCATGCCCGCCCGGCTCCACGTAGTAGATGTGTGGTACGCTACGCTCGTACAGATAGTCGTGGGTACGTTTGCTGAAAGTGATGAGCCCGTCGGCGTCTCCGCACGAAATCCAGAGCAGCTTCAATTGCTTTTTGGCGGTTTCGGGATTCGGTACCAGTTCTTCGGGCCGTTTGGTGTTGGGGGCCGACGAGAAACCACCCACCCAGGCAAATTTGTCCAGATTGCCCAGTCCGAAATTCAGCGATTGTCCGCCACCCATCGACAGCCCGGCAATGGCGCGGTGTTCGCGGTCGGTGAGCGTCGGGTATTTCTTCTCGACAAACGGAATCAGGTCGTTCAGCAGGTCTTTCTCGAAGGTCGCGAACGCTTCCACTTTGTCTTTCTCGAACACGTTGCCAATGGCCCGGTCGTCTTTCATCGCGCGGCCATTGGGCATCACCACGATCATTGGCTGGAGTTTGTTTTCGGCGTACAGGTTATCCAGAATCACCTGCGGATTGCCGCCTTTCAGCCATTCTTTCTCATCGCCACCGATGCCGTGGAGCAGATACAGCACGGGGTATTTGGTCTTCTTGTTGTAGCCCGGCGGGG
The DNA here is from genome assembly GCF_054782495.1 of Spirosoma aerophilum. Classification (NCBI taxonomy): domain Bacteria; kingdom Pseudomonadati; phylum Bacteroidota; class Cytophagia; order Cytophagales; family Cytophagaceae; genus Spirosoma; species Spirosoma aerophilum. The sequence continues at coordinate 662,822 of NZ_BAAGSJ010000017.1, forward strand.
TATACACCAGCGCCTTGCGGGTGGTACCCACGGTTTTCGATGGGTAGCTGATCGAGTCCAGCTTGCCGGTAGCAATGCCCGAACGCAGCTGATCGAATCCTTTCGGGCCTTCTTTCTCAATTTTCTGAGCGTAACTGGCAGAGCAAAAAATGCTGAGAGCTGTCGCTAGTAATAGGAGTCGTTTCATAATTCTAAGGTTGGTTGACAGGCCGTTGGGCCAGTATAGTAGAAGTCTTTCGATATTTTACCCCCAACCCCCTGAAGGGGGCTCTGCTTGACTATTCTCAACGTAAGCCCCCTTCAGGGGGTTGGGGGTAGTCGTTTGTAATGCAGTAATCCGTTTATAAAAATACTTTTAATCCTTCAGCAGTGGGTTTACTTCTTAAAAACCAAACTGGCGTACTGCCGCAGTGACCGGCGCCAGGTTTGCCACTCGTGCGACGTACCCGGCGACTCATAGTACACGTGCTTGATGCCTGCTTTCTCCAGTGATTCATGGAAGCCTTTTACGCCGGTATACATCCGCTCGGGCTCTTTGGTGCCGATGCTCACGTACACCAGCTTCATTTTTTTGTTAAACGCGTCGGCATCGGCCCAGGCACCGTCGTAGGCTTGCTTGATGTCGGCACCAGGTTGCAACCGACCCGCTCCGCTAAACCCGCCGATGTAGGCAAACTTGTCGAGATTGGTCATGGTCGTCTGGAACGTCTGGAAACCACCCATCGATAGCCCTGCCATGGCCCGATTATCGCGGTCGGTCAGCGTGCGGAACGACTTGTCGATCATCGGGATTACTTCCTTGACCAGCACCTCGGGGAACACGTTCGCGTTCATGCTGGCGGGACCGCTAACCGTTGTACTAACGGGGCGCGTCGGGTCGGTAGCGTAGCCGCGCTCCATCACCACAATCATGGGCGTTGCTTTGCCCTCGGCGATCAGGTTATCGAGGATAAAGTCCATTTTACCCTGCGTTGGCCAGCCCGTTTCGTCCTCGCCCGACCCGTGTTGCAGGTACATTACCGGGTAACGCTTCTTTGTGTTCTCGTCGTAACCGGGGGGTGTATACACATTAGCCCGGCGCCACGCTTTGGTGATGTCGGAGTAATAATTGACAGAACGTACCTGGCCATGCGGCACATTTTTGGGCTGGTAATAATCCATATCCTTGTCCGGGATATCGATGCCGCTGGCCATGCGGCCCATGCCGTAGAACGTCTGGCTCGACGGGTCGCAGATGGCGATGCCGTCGGCAATGAGCGAGTAATAGTGGAAGCCTTCCACGACTGGCTCCGTCGTGACCGTCCAGAAGCCAGCCGTATCCTTCACCATGTCGTACTTCTTCACCAGGTCAATTTGCAGCTTGCGTGCGTCGGGCGCTTTCACCCGAAATACGACCCGATTGTCGGGCAGGATCTGTGGGTATTTCTGACCCGGAATGTTGGTCGAGGCCGGTACGCCAGCCATTTGGGCGTGTGCCGATCCCGTCAGGATGGCGACCCCAATGAGTAAGGTTAGTAACGTTTTCATTTGTAAGGATTTAGAAATTTTGAGGCATTATTTCCCCTGTGGTGCAATCATCTGGTATTTGCCGCTCAAATGCATCAGGCTGAATACATACAGCAGCCCATCGTAATACGGGTCGAAATAGCCATCGTCGAACGGCTCCAGCTTGGCATTCCAGAGCGCTTTTACAAAGTCCCGGCTGTTGGGCTCCTTGTTGATTAGCGATAGTGTCGCCGATGTAGACACCAGTCCAATCGAGTGGCGAAGTTTTTTTACCGGTCCGGCCTGAAGGATAGTCTCGGGTCTGGAGCCGTCGAGGTTAAATTGGTCTTCATACGTGTCCATGCCTTTCGAGCGCAGAAAATTCTGGAACCGTTTGGCGTAGTCTTCCTGCCAGACTTTGTCTTTGCCCGACCAGGTGTAATCCATCGCAATGTTCATGGGCACCCGCCATGAATCATACCGAAACGCGGAGACCGACCAGCGGGTGTCGTGCGGTTTGCCGCTGAACTCCGTATAATCGGCGTTCAGGCCAGTTACGGGGTGGCAGGCCCGGTGCAGAAACACCCGCGACGTGTCGGCGCATTCTTTGTAAAAGGCTTCGTGCCCGTCTTTGGCGTACAGCACCCAGGCGTCGTAAAAAGCAGGCAGGTGGTAAGACGGATCAGTCCATTTGTAGTTACCGCCTTCGGGAACGAACGAAATCTGTTTGGCGTCGGTGTTGATCAGGTTATAGATGTTGCCGGTGCCGTCTTTCTTCCACATCGCGTCCAGAATTCGCCGGGCTTCGCCGTAATAATTGATACCGGTGTTGTTGCCCCACTTGTTGGCCGCAAACAGCAGACTGGTGATGTAGTACAACTCGCCATCCGACGCCGACCCTTCCGAGTTTTTCTTCATCGTCTGCGGGTTGATACTCCAGGCAAAATACCCTTCCCGTGGCCCGCTCTGGTGTTGCAGGTACTTTTTAGACCACCGCCAGATTCGGTCGAACACGTCTTTTTTATTCAGTTGAACGGCGATCATCATCCCGTACGACAATCCTTCGGTCCGGGCATCTTTGTTCTTCACATCCGACACGTACGCCATCGTATCGCCGACCTCAAAGTAGACCTTATTCGGCCCTTCAAAAACGTCGTGGTACGCTTTCGCCAGCTTCGCATCGATGTCGGCCTGTTTGTAGCCCGCTTCACGGAACAGATTCCGGTAGTTGGGCTGACCGGTCTTTTTGCTCTGCCCCAGAACGATACCCTGGCCACTTAATAACACAGCCACTGTCAGCCAGAAACTGATTTTATATATTTCTTTCATTCGTATTGGTTGTGACATGGATTTGGTCGAGTAACGTGCTGGGGTGAGTCTGTTGAATTAAACCTATAAGGTCTCTTATCAGACCTTATAGGTTTGGCGGTCCAGGCCTACTTAAACAACAGCGGAGCCATCTCGTGCAGGCTACGGCGCCAGGTCAGGAATTCGTGGGCTGTTTTATCCGATACGTAGGCAACGGCATTGTATCCGGCGGCTTTCAGGTCGGTGGCAGATTTGTTCACGCCATCGGGCCGCTCTTTGCTGCCGCAGCTGATGAACACGAGCTTCGGTTTAGCTTTATCCTTAAGATCGTCCGGTGCGTAAACGCCACCGCTCAGCAGGCCGTAATAGCCAAACACCTCCGGCTTGTTCAGCGTGATCGCTTTCGTTTCCATGCCGCCCATCGACAGGCCCGCCATGGCGCGGTTATCCCGGTTGGCCATCGTCCGGAAGTTAGCGTCGACATATGGAATCAGTTCGTCAACGAGCACTGTCTGGAAACCGTCGATTTTGAAATCGCGGATTTTGCCCCACTTCACTTCGTTGGTCATGCCGTAGGTCATCACGATGATGAACGGTTTGGTTTTGCCTTCAGCGATCAGGTTATCCATGATCAGGTTGGCGTGGCCCTGATTGCTCCAGGCCGTTTCGTCTTCGCCCCAGCCGTGTTGCAGATACAGCACCGGATACTTCTTCGACTTTTCTTTTTCGTAGCCCGGTGGCGTGTACACAAACGCCCGGCGGGGTGTACCGGTGCTTTTCGAGGGGAACAGAATCTGCTGTACGTTGCCGTGGGGTACGTCTTTCAGGGCATAGAAATCCTGATCGTGGGCGGGGATCTCAATACCACTTTCCCAACGAACGGAGCCGTAGTAATTCTTGGCACCGGGATCGTTGAACTTCCCACCGTCGATTGTTACGTTGTAATAGTGGAAGCCTTCATCCATAGGCCCTTCGGTGGTGGCGGTCCAGTACCCGTCGGCTCCTTTTTTGAGGATGGTGCCACCCCGTCCGCCGAGGCCCAGGCTCACTTTCACGCTATCGGCTTTCGGGGCATAGATGCGGAACCGGGCATAGCCCTGCGAATTCACCTGCGGGTATTCCTGTCCCGGCTGATTGAGTGAAGAGGGTTTGAAATCCTCCTGAATTGTCTGCGCAAAACTGCTTACGCTGATCATCGTGGCGACCACGAATGAAGCAATTGATTTGATTGTCATTGGTTTATTGGTTTTGGGAATAGAATCATTTAAACAACTGAGGCAAGGTGTTGGCGAGGTACAATTTGCAGTTCATCCAGGTATGCCCACCCGGCACGATCAGCGGTTCTACCTTGATTTTCTTATCCTGAAACATGGCGATGTTCTTCTTCACCGGCTCGTACAGAAAGTCTTCTGTACCGACGCTGACAGTGAACAGTTTCAGTTGGCTGTTGAGCTTGCTGGCATCCGGCGACCAGTTCGAAAAGTTCTTCTGAAACTCCTCGGTAGCCGTGTAGGGGGCATACGAACACACATACGCAAACGTGTCGGGATTGGTCAGGCCGATGTTGAGCGTCTGCCCGCCACCGACCGAGAAACCGGCCACGGCCCGGCCTTTGCTTTCGGTAATGACCGGGTAATTGGCCTCCACAAACGGGACAATGTCGTTGACCATATCTTTCGTAAAATCAGGCATCGGCGCGGGGCGAACGTTTCCGTAGGGCATCACGATCAGCATCGGCTTGGCCTTGCCCTGCGCGATCAGGTTATCGGCAATCAGGTTGGCCCGGCCTACTTTCGTCCACGTTTCTTCCGTGTCGGAACCGCCGTGAATCAGGTACAGCACCGGGTATTTCGTCTTGCCATTCGCGTTGAAACCGGGCGGGGTGTAGACCAGCAGCTGCCGCGTGGTGCCCAACGTACCTGACTTGTAATAGCGGTAGCTAATCTTGCCGTGGGGTACGTTCTGCAACGAATGCACCAGCGGCTGATCGCCGGGTACGTCGACAATGCTCCGTTTGAAACGTTCATTGGCAAAGATGTACGTGTTGCTGGGGTCGGCAATTGACACGCTGTCGACCATAAAGCTGTACGGGTAAATGTCGGGCTTCACCGGGGGCACCGTCACGCTCCAGATGCCCGACGAGTCTTTGGTCATGGCGACGGGTGCCGATAGAAACTCACCCGAAACTGTCACCTTTTTCGCGCTTCGGGAAAAGAACCGGAACGTGATGCTGTGGTCTTTATGCACATCGGGCGAACTGATGGCGGGCGGGCGTTGCTGGGCCAGCGTCGTCAGGGACGAACAGAGGAGCAAGCTGAGCGAAAGAGCGAAAGAGTGCGGGCCACGCTTGGCAAAGAGTGCGGGCCACGCTTGGCAGAGAGTGGAGTAGACCCCGGTCTGTTTCAAAGTCTTCATAGTTCAGAGGGGTTTTAGGGTTGGAATAGCAGTGGCGTGGTGGCAGCAACGTACGTTTTCACGTTCATCCAGGTATGGCCTCCGTCGGTAATCAGGCTTTTGTAATTCAGCTGCTTCGCCTTCAGGTAGTCCATAAATGCAGCTGTGTCTTTGTACAAAAAATCCTCTTTCCCCACGCTAACCCACAATAATTTTAATTTCTTGTTGGTATCGGTTGGGTTGGTAACCAGTGGTTTGTAGTCCCGCTCCATTTCTTCCGGCGACAGGTACGAACTGTAGGCGCACACATACGCAAACTTGTCCATGTTGCTGAAAGCCGCCCGGAGCGTTTGTCCACCCCCGCGCGAGAAGCCGCCAATGGCCCGGCTCTCGCGGTTAGGAATAGCCCGGTAGCTTTTCTCGACGTACGGAATGACGTTGCTCACCAGATCCGTCGTGAAGTCGTTGGCCCGCTTCACTGCATCGGCCCCATCGCGAACGGTTGGGTCGGCGGGTTTTGCCCCTCCTTTTTGCTCAGCCACCCGAGCCGCGATGTTGCCGTACGGCATCACGATGATCATCGGTTTCACTTTGCCTTCGGCCAGCAGATTGTCCAGAATCAGATTCGTTTTGCCGACTTTGAAGAATGTCTCTTCGGTGTCCGTCGTGCCGCTGATGAGGTAATAGACCGGATACTTCTTCGACGGATTTTGATCGTAACCCGGTGGCGTATACACGACCAGCGAGCCCGTTGTTCCTTCCATCGACGGGTAATACTCGTAGTTGATCGACCCGTGGGGTACGTCCTTCATGGCGTGAACCAGCGGTTGATCGCCGGGTATGTCGACCAGGCTGGCTTTGAACCGCTCGTTGGGGAAGAACGCGACGTTGGCGGGGTCCATCACGGATACGCCATCTACCCGAAAGTTGTACGGGTAAATGTCTGGTTTAACGGGCCCGACCGTCACGCTCCAGATGCCCTGCGCATCTTTTGTCATGGCAACGGGGGCTTTCTCGAACTGGGCGCTCAGTTCGACCGCTTTGGCCTGCGGGGCCTGATAACGGAAGGTCACTGTCTTATCCGCGTTTACCTGGGGTGACACCACCAGCGGACCACGGGGCGGCTGACCAACGGCCAGTCCGGTTGCCAGCAGCCATACTGACCAGCCGAGCAGCAGAAGTCTTCGTGTTTTTGTGTGCATAGCTACGTTCAGAGAATGACACTGAAGACAGTGTCGGGTTTGAGGAAATGGGTACTCGTCTAGGGCTTACTGGAATAATTTCTGAGCAATGGTCGACAGGTAGAGCTTGCAGTTCATCCAGGTATGGCCACCGTCAGAAATCAGGGTTTCGTGTTTGATCTTTTTCTCGTCGAGCACCTTCAGGTAGTCGTTGATGACCGGGTACAGGCCATCGTCTTTCCCAACGCCGATCCAGAATAGCTTTAGCCGCTGATTGGTTTGGGCGGGGTTGGCAAAAGCCGTGGCGTTGTTGCGATCGAACTCCTCTTTCAGCATGCCGGGTGCAAAGCCGCACACCCAGCTAAACAGGTTAGGGTTGTTCAGACCGAGGTAGAGTGTTTCGCCACCACCGCCCGAAAAACCAGCAATGGCCCGGCTGTCTTTATCCTTTTTCACCCGGTAGTTCTTCTCGACAAACGGGAACAGGTTGCCCATAAAATCTTTCTTGAATTCCTGCAGATTATCCCAGTTGCGGAGGCTCCCCGACGATTTGCTGATCACCGGATAGGCCCGCCCGTAGGGCATGACAATGATCATCGGTTTGGCCTTGCGCTGCGCAATCAAGTTGTCGAGAATGATGTTGGCGCGGCCCACTTTTGTCCATGTTTCTTCCAGATCCGTGGTGCCGTGAAGCAGGTACAGCACCGGGTACGTTGATTTTGTGTCAGTTTCGTAGCCGGGTGGCGTATAGACCACCACAGGCCGTTGTCCCAACTCGGGCGAGGTATAATACCGGTATGACAGCGTGCCGTGAGGTACGTTCTGAAGGGTATGTACCAGGGGCGTTGAACCGGTTATCTCGACCACGCTGTTCTGAAACCCTTCGTTCGGGAAGATCGCTGAGTTTTTGGGATCGGCTACCGAAATACCATCCACCACAAACGAATACGGATACATATCCGGCTTTACGGGGCCGACCGTCACGCTCCAGACACCCTGCGGATCTTTGGTCATGGCCACGGGAGCCTTCTCGAACTGAGCATTCAGCTTCACCTCTTTGGCGGCCGGAGCCTGCAACCGAAACGTAACTGTATTATCGGCGTTTACCTGGGGCGAGACTACGACCGGGCCTCCCGGTGGCTGGGCTAATGCCCCGGCATACAGGCTAATCAGGGCCCAGAAGAGCCAGAATCGATGGAGTAATTGTTGTTTCATGGTTGGTTTAGGGTTTTAGGTTTTCAAAAACCTATAAGGTCTCTAAGACCTTATAGGTTTGGGTTACTCACTGGGTAATCACATCTACTTCCGAGTAGCCCGATGCTGATCCCTCCTGGGTGTTTTTCAACGCGCGGAGTTTAATGTATCGGGCTTTGGTCGGCGTAAACGGTTTGGTTTGCCAGAACGGGCTGTTTTTAATGTTGGAAAATTCGCCTTCGCTGACCCGTTTCCAGGTTTTGTTATCGGCCGACACCTCAAACTCGTAGTGGGTAATGATGCTGGCCTCCTCCCACCAGTTCTGGGCGGGCAGGTACCGGAAACCGACCAGATTTTCTTCCTTCCCCAGATCGATGACCAGATCGGCGGGCATGGCCAGGCTTTTGGGTTGTTGCCAGGACGTGCCGGGGTTGCCGTCCAGTGCCTGATAAGCTGATTTGGCGTCGGTACTCAGGATTTTCCAGTTACTGCGGGCGACGTCGAATTTTTCTTCACTGACGACGCTGCTTTGTTTCGTGAAGGGGTTGTAAGCAATGGCCTTCAGGTCAACTTTACCGCCACTGGTTTTCACCGGAGTCGTGTATTTAGTCGCTTTCGCCGTTGGGGTGCTGCCGTCCAGCGTGTAATACAGTTCCGATTCAGTGTCGCCCGGCTTGATCTGAATGTCGCCCGCCTGATTGCGGGTAATGACCGGGGGCGACAGAATCAGAGGGGCATTGTACACCGCCAGATTTGAGATCAACGGGCTGCCTTTGGCGTCAAGAATTGTCAGGCGCAGTTGCGTGGCCTCGACGGTCGGGAAACGCAGAATACGTTTATAGCCAATGGTCGTTTGTTTGTCAATCTCTTTCCAGTTACCATCAACCAGAGCCTCGACTTTGAATGATTTGACCCGTTGCCCCAGGCGAATGGGCTCCTGCACCAGAAAGCGATTGAACGTCGTGGGTTTATTGAAGTTCAGCGTCAGCGATGCCCTGCGCACATTATTATCCGTGCCCCAAAAGCTCTCCAGATCGGCATCAATGGCTTTGCCGGCGTCGTATGCCGCGCTTTTCCCGCGTACCTCGGAGGCCGTTACTTTCGCATTTTTAGCCAGATTTACGGCAAAGGCTTCTTTCCTCGCTTTGGCGAAGACCTGCACGGCTTTTTCGTCTAACTCGTGAATCAGGCCGTTGGGCATGATCGGAAAATTGAGCAGTAACGTCCCGTTCCGACCGATGGAATTGTAATACGTGTCCATCAGTTGGGGCAGCGTTTTCACCTTACGGTCTTCCCGTTCATGATAGAACCACTCGGGCCGGATGGAGGTATTCACTTCGCCCGGCACCCAGGCATTGCCGTTTTCGACGCCGTGGCGTAACATCTCCTCTGGCACGTCGCCGGTCGCATTCAGTAAGCTCCAGTTGGTTTCGCCAACGTACCCGGCCTCGGTACCTACCCAGCGCAGGTCGGCCCGGTCGCCCCCGTCGTTCCAGATCACGATGTTGGGCTGGAGCTTCCGCACGAGTTTGTAGGTATTCGGCCAGTCGTAGTATGTTTTGGCGTCGATTTTGCGCGTCTCGTTGGCTCCACCGTAATAGCCCGACCCACCGTTGGCGCCGTCGTACCAGACTTCAAAAATGTCGCCGTAGTTGGTTAGCAGTTCGGTCAACTGGTTGCGGAAGTAGGTGATGTACTCGGGCTTGCCATAGGCGGCATGGTTCCGGTCCCAGGGCGAGAGGTACACCCCGAACTTCAGGCCATATTCTTTGCAGGCAGCGGCCAGTTCGCGCACGATATCCCCCTTTCCATTGCGCCAGGGCACGTTCTTGACAGAATAGTCGGTGTATTTTGACGGCCAGAGGCAGAACCCGCTATGGTGTTTGGCCGTAAAAATGATGCCTGTCATCCCGGCCTCCTTGCAGATACGCGCCCACTGCCGGCAATCCAGTTTCGTTGGGTTAAACAGCTTCGGGTCTTCGTTGCCAAGGCCCCAGGCCATGTCGGTATAGGTGTTGATCGAAAAATGAATGAAGGCGTAATACTCCATTTTCTGCCAGCGCAACTGATTCGCACTCGGAAGTGGCCCAACGGGTTGGGGCGGAGCTAGCTGGGCAAATCCGGAAAGACTTGTCAGCAGACAGAGCGCCAGTTGAACGAATATGGATGTGGGGGTCAGTGTCATGATTCAGGCGTTACCAGGTCAGTTGCACAAAGGATACACCCTGCCGGGGCAGGTCGAAGGTTAACGTCGTTTTGCCATTGGAAACGGCTTTCGAGGTTGGGGGAGCCAGTTCCTGTAGCTGTCCGGCTTTTTCGAGCGTCTTGTACTGAGCGGCCGAAACCTGCTGCGGGCTGCCCATCGACTTCCAGGCTTCAAACGAATTGCTGTGTTGATCATCCACTCGGTAATGGCGAACCTGCACCTTGTTTTTGCCGAGGCCATTCACGGTCAGTTCTACCGGAGCCGCCGGGCCAGGTACGTTATCGTCGTGATAATTCCAGACCATCACACAAACTGCGTTCTGGCTTTTGCTGGCGATGGCGTTCACGTCGTTGGTGGTTCGTACACCGTTGGCGATGATGTCAGACGCCTTCAACCCGTTGCCGGTTTGCACCGAAAGCCGTTGCCCATTCATCTGACCGAACATCCGAAATACGTTTAGCACGGGCTTGTCGACGCCATGCGTGGCCAGATCGCGGAAACCGGCAAACCACGGCTGATCCTCGAACTCGAACGACCAGCTGACGGCACCCCGCAGGTTGACCTTGTACTGGTCCATCAGTTCGTAGATACGGGCGAACGACGAGGCCGTATAACTCGAATACATGGTGCCATTGCGGTAGCCGTATTTGGGGTCACGCGTGGCCGAGCAGGCGGCACAGCCTTCGGGGTCGCACTCGCCAATGATGATGGGTATGTTTTTCAATTCCGGGAACGAGTTGACCGCTTCAAACGCCCGCTGCACATCTTTCAACTGCACGCCCATATTCATGCGGATATGCCCGTCGACAATTTCCGGGTTGCCCTTGGCGTGAAAGCCGATGTACTGCAGCGGTGTGCCGGTTTTACCCGTCGCGTAGTTCTTTCCCCGCAGACAATGCTCGATGAATCGGGTCAGGTAGCTGTAGGCTTTGTCACTGCGCGGACTGGTAGTGTGCGGACCGCCGATGGTACATTCGGGGCAGGCCCGTTTCAAACCGTCGGCGGCATAATCGTACGTCTGGCAGTATTCATCGAACGTACCGGACCAGTAGCCAATGTCGGGCTCGTTCCAGACTTCCCACAGCCACGAGCTCACCTCTTTTTTGCCGTAACGGTCGATGGAATGCTTCGCCCATTGGTACACCAGTTCGCGCCATTTGTCATAGTCTTTGGGTGGATATGTCCAGCCCGTCCAGATGTTGCCGTTTTTACTCCAGGTATGGGCATAGGGCTCGGGTTTCGATGATAAGTCTTTGGGCATAAACCCGATTTCCATCAGTGGCTTCATGCCCCGTTTGATGTACATATCTACAATGCTGTCGACCGTCACCCAGTTGTAAATGGGCTTGCCGTTGGCGTCTTCTTTGTAGGCATCGGTGAAACCCCATTTTAGATCAGGGCCAGGGCTTTCGCCTTTTGATGTCAACAGGTTATGCGCTCTGACGTAGACCGGCACAGGGCTTAGCTGCTGCAGTTCGGTCAGGAGTTTCTGGCCGTCCTTCCGGGTCGTATAATTGGGTTCGTCGTAGCCGAAAAACGCCCAGAACGGTTTCATCTCGCCCACGGGTTTTGCCTCCACCTGAATGGAAACGGGTGTCTGTTGGGCGAGCGCAACCCGACAACAAAGCAGTATCGTACAGAATAGGAATAGGCGGTTCATGGGATTCGTAAAAGAGCGAAAGAGCTAATGAGTGAAAGAGCGGGTGCGAAATCGGTATACGATATCAATTGGCGGTAAGCCAGTTGTTGAGTTTCATCCACGCAAACAGCGGGTCCATCCAGCCGGGGTGCCGGAAAATAAACCCGTGGTCGCCTTTGGGATAAACGTGCATTTCGACCGGCACTTTCTGTCGGCGCAAGGTTTCGAAATACAGGATGCTGTTGTCCACATCGACCAGTTTATCGTCGGCCGCATGGGTCAGGTAGGTTGGGGGCGTGTTGGCGCGCACCTGAAGCTCATTGGAAAACAGCTCTGCGTCGGCCTGCGATGGACTTTTTCCGAGCAAAGCATCGTGCGAGCCGCCGTGCGTCAGGCTATCCCGCATGCTGATGACCGGATACACCAGAATCTGAAAGTCGGGCCGCAGGCTGGTATTGCCGACGTTATCGACATACGCTTTTTCGAAATGCGTAGCCGCTGTCGAGGCCAGATGACCACCTGCCGAAAAGCCCATGATGCCTACTTTGTTGGGATCAATGCCCCATTTGGCCCCATTTTCCCGGACCAGTTTAATTGCCTGCTGTGCATCCTGCAAGGGTCCGATTTTCTTATCGGCCATGATGGCATCGCTGGGAAGCCGGTACTTCAGCACGAAAGCCGCCACGCCCTTTTCAGCCAGCGCTTTTGCCGTTGTCACGCCCTCGCCTTTATACACGACCACGCCATAGCCACCACCGGGAATGATGATGACTGCCGCGCCGGAGGCTTTGTCTGGGGCTGGTTTGAAGTATTCCAGTGTTGGCTTGGTTATTCCCTTCAGAACACCCGTTTCCGCACCCGTTTCCTGTATATCAGATGTTTTCGAATTGGGAACGGTACCTGAGTAGAGCGGGATGATCTCCTGCGCATTGGCTGTCAATGATGCCGTCATCAGCCAACAGGCCAACGTAGCCAGGGTGTACGTATAGGGTAAGTTGAAGCGTTTCATGGTAACGAGCTAAATTTTATTTGGTGTTTTGTCAGGCTGAGAAACGGTGTATCTGACTGGAGCTTACCGTAGAGGCTTCGTTCCTCAGCCTGACAAAACAATGGCTTTCGGTCTTCTTAGTTGCCAGCCGTCTGTTTATACCCCAGCAAGGACAGCATCTGCGTCGCATATCGTTTCCCTAACTCCCGGTAACCGGCGGTATTGAAGTGCAGGTCATCGGCCGAATCGGTGCAGCCCGCCGACGAAATCACGTGGGCATTTTTGATCGTTTGGGGGAGCGTGGCAATGATCCTGTTCATGCTCGCACATTTGCCGTTCTGGTCGGCGTTGACCGTTTCGCCCGCCAGGAGCGGCACTTTTTTAGGCTTCAGGTCCAGGTCATTCATCAGGTTGTCGTACACGACCTTCACCTTTTTGGTCCAGAGCGTGTCGCCCGTGTTCGACTCACCCTGATGCAGCAGAATGCCTTTGATGACGCCGTCTTTCTGCGCCAGTTTTGCCATCTCGACCAGCCGGGCGTAGGGGTTTCCGCCGTATTCGCCAATGAAATTCTTCATCCAGCCCGGCACATTAGCGGTGTATGATTCGTACTGATCTTTGTCGAACAGCTCGATCTTACAGCCGCCAACGGCCACGTTGATGACACCAATTCTGACCTTTTCGGGTAGGTTGGCTACCAGTTCACGACCAAAATAATCGGCGGGAGTCAGGCCCGTCCGGCAGCGGCAGAGGGGTGGTTTGGCGGTGTACCAGTTTCCTTTCGTTCTATTGATGGCCGGGCAGTCGACGGCTTCCATCACTTGGAAACGGGGGTTTACATTGACGGTGTCCTGGGCTTCAATTTTAGCATTTCCCTCCATGTTCGATTGCCCGAAACAAAGGAAAATGTAAAAATTCTTGTCCTGGGCAACGGCGTTCAGGCTTAACAGAAAGAGCCCGATCAACAGGAGGCCGTTTGTTCTCTTTTTCATGGGGTTACTCGGTTTAGGAAAATACGTTACTACTACTTGCCATTGGCAAATTCAGACTTTCCGCCTGATCAATTCACTAGCAGGGCGGCCCCGTTTGTCGGGATTGTCCAGTCTACTTCCTGATTTTTCGGCAGTTTTGCTGTCGTTACGCTACCCATTAATTGCGCATCATCGCTGTATAGTCTATACTCGGCACCGGCGGCAATCATGGGGAGTTTTACTTTTAGTTTGAGGGGCACTTTCTGGGCATTTACACCGGCGACATACCATTTGGTGCCCTGCCGACGAGCCAGCACCACGTACCGGCCCGGATAGCCGTCGATGTAACGAACTTCATCCCAGGTAGTCGGCACGGTTTTCATAAAGTCGATGGCCCAGGCCGGTGCGTCGGTGAGGTTGTTTGGGGCCAGGGCAAAATGCTGCACGGCACTCTGAAATAATACTGCTGTTGCCAGCGCGTACACATCAGACGTCACTCGTTTGGAGCCCCGGTTTGGCGTGTTGTTCGCATTATAGAATTTGTTCAGGGCACTACCGCCAAAGTCCATGCTGCCCACCGTGTTGCGGATAAACGGGTGAATAGTAGCGTTGAACGCTTCCATATCGCAGCTTCGTTGCGAGAAAGCAAGATTTTCGCTGGCTAACACGGCTTCGCTTGCCGCATAGTTGGGGTACATTTTCTCCCAGCCGCGAGGCAGTGTCGAGCCGTGGAAAATGCACAGGATTCCATAATCGTTGGCGTCGTACAGGATGTCTTCGTACAGCTTCATCGTCTCCTGCTTGTCACCGCCGAAAAAGTCGACCTTAATTCCTTTTACTCCGATGCTTTTCATCCAGGCCATTTCTTTGCGACGGGCAATGGTGTTATCCATAATACCCCGTGGCCCTTGTGGCGCGTCGTTCCAGTAGCCGTTGGAGTTGTACCACAAATACAGGCTAACGCCTTTGCCGGCCCCGTATTTGGCCAGGTCAGCTATTTTATCACGACCGATCTGCGTGTCCCAAAGGGCATCGATCAAGATGGTTTTGTAGCCCATGGCCGCGCTGAAGTCGATGTATCGAACCTGTTCCTCGTAGACTGTTCGGCCATCCATGCCAATGATCCAGCTCCACGAACCCTTGGTATAGTCGTATTTTTGAGAAGCCTCATAACGTGGTTCGACGACATCGAAAGGTATCGTTGTTTCCACTATCGGGGCGAGGGTTTCACCAACCGTAATGGTGCGCCAGGGTGTTTCGCCGGGTAAGGGAATACCCGGTGCAGAGGTGCCGATGCCGTTGTTTTCGTCCGGCATCGGGAAGCCAATCGTGTAGACCCCATCCGCATGACCCATCAGGCGGCTCCCGCAGTACCGGCTGTCGACGCCCGTTTCTGAAATCAACACCCAGCCGTTGGTATTGACTTTGAACAGGCAGGGAAAGGTGTAGCCGTTGCCCCGGCCGTTTTCGCCCAGCGTATCGTCGACCGTATAGGGAATCTCGTAGCTGGGCATCGTTCGGGCAAAACCCACCATCGCTTTGCTTTGCGCCGAGAGAAACGTGGTTGTTCCGGCGGGCAGTGCAAAACCCGTTTTTTCTTCATTGATAACGCAGGAACGCGATGCTTTTTGTGGGTACACTTTGTACTTAAACGCCACATCGGTATTGCTCACCCTGAACGTGATATCAATTGCAGAAAGATTGTCTTTCGAGTACGAAATAGTGCTCTCATTCGCGACATGATGCACCTTGCCTTTCTTGATATTTGGCAACTCGTATGACTTATCGATTTTGGTAATTGTGGCTGCTTTCCCCAGAGCCAGCCCCTCGGAAAAATCACCCACGTTTGTCTTCAGCCCTAGCGGTGATTTAGACAGAAACGATTTGCCGCTAAGCGAAACGCTGTAGACTGGTTTGCCATTTTCCAGTGATACCGTTACCATTAATTTTCCGTCCGGGCTGCTCACCACCGAATTAGTGGTTTGAGCGCTAGCCCAAAAAGACAAGAGCAGGAAAAGTAAGGCCGTATAGTGCATGTTATTTTTCATAAAGAATTGGGCTTCATTTTCCGGAAATTGAAGGGGAAATCCGGAAGTAGTCGAAGTCAGCAAAACCGCCCACAGCCTGGGTAGCGTAGTTAAACAGTCCAAAGCGATAGCCCATGAAGTGCGGGATGGTATAGGGCATTTTAAGCGGCTCGCCAATGGCCGTCCACGCTTTGCCATCGAGGCTGTAAAAGAAATGGGCGGTGTCTTTCCGGTCACGGAAATCACATTCGGCTTTCAGGAAGACCGTTTTTTGAACCAGCGGAACGCGCTGCACCTCCATCGGTTTCCCGGAACTGGCACTGACCATCACAATCGACCGACTGCCATTTTCGACCTTCACACCCACCAGTCCGTAGTTCTTTTGCAACAGGCTCAGCCCGGCGAAGTCGCCGTCTTTCAGGTTCGACACATCGAGCATCGTCGACCCGGCGCATTCGGGACCGATGGTACGCTGGGTAAGGGTGTTGCGGGCCATCACAAACGAGGTGTCGGTCCGGCCGGTTTTCAGACGCAGGAATCCTTTTCGCTCCGAAACCGACCAAAGGCCGTTGTCGGGGTTGTGATTCCACTGCCAAACCAGCGGCAGGGCGGAATCGCCTTTTTTGCGGGTAAATTCGTCGGAGTTGACGATGCCGGGGATCAGGCCTTTGCTGGCGGGAAGGTCGAGCGTTTCGGGTACTTTGCCATTTTCGCCCAGCACCGGCCAGCCGTCTTTCCACTCAACGGGCACCAGATAGGGGATGCGGCCCACGCCACCAAAATCACGGAACAGATACGCGAACCAGCGGCCATCGGGTGTGTCGATCAGCCCGCCTTGTGCCACACCCTTATCCTGCAAGGCTACACGCCCTTCCCACGGCCCGGTGATTTTGTCGGCCCGGTGAATGATCACCGTCCGCATGCCGCCCCGTGGCCACGAAATATTGAACAGGTAATATTTGCCCTTCACTTTGAACAGCTGCGACCCTTCGGCGGGCAGTCCGCCACCGGTACCGGATGGCGTGCTGGCGTTTTCGATAATCACCTGTTCCGTCGTGCCGGGTTTCACCCCCGACGCATCAGCGTTCAGTTCGACCAGCCGGAGTTTACCCGCGCCGTAGATCAGATACGTTCGACCATCGTCGTCGAAAAACAGGCTATGGTCGTGGTAAGACGGTTTGAACGATACTTCTTTCCAAGGCCCTTTTTCTATGTTTTTGGTGGTGTATACATGGGTTCTGCCACTGGTTTGGGCGAAGGTCGTCGCGTAACACGTGCCGTTATGATACCGTAGGCTACTGGCCCACGACCCACGCCCGTAGGTGCTCTTGCCATTGTTCAGGCTCATTGCGTCAACGCTCGTCAGCGTATCGTAGGCGTAGCCAACCAACTGCCAGTTAATCAGGTCGTTTGACTTCATGATCGGCAGGCCCGGACTCAGGTGCATGGTGGTACTGCTCATGTAGTAGGTTTTACCGACCCGAATCATGGCCATGTCGGGTACATCGGCAAAAATGACCGGGTTCCGGGCCGTTTGGGCGTTAGTAGCAACATACCTGAACAGCAGTAGGCAGGCGAGTAAGCTATAGCGGGCAATGAGGGTTGGCATCTCTTCTAAAGACTGAATGAGTTAAGTCAATGGTTGTAAATAGTGCGGTCTTCAACCCCACCCCAACCCCTCCCCTAAAAAAAGGGGAGACGGTCGGCCGCTGCCGGGCTAGAAAAAGGGGACCTCGTTACTAAGCCCCTCCCCTAAAAAAAGGGGTTGGGGTTGAAGGCCTCAAAACACTTACACTATTAAAGAAAGAAGGGCAAACTAATCGTATAAACCCCGTTCAAAATGTATGTTATCAGATTTCAGATCGGTAGCTCTATTGCAGCGGCCCGATCAACTCAATAAAATTCCCATCGGGGTCCTGCACGAAAACGAAATGGGCTTTATCGTTCAGGGGCGTGGGTGTGCTGCCCAGAAATGGCACGTTCATTTTCGTCAGGCGGTCGATGATGGGTTGCAGGGCTTTCACCTGGATGGTGATGTATTGCATTCCCGTATCGTCCTGAATGTATTTCGGCTTTGGGTGCGACGCTTTTTTGCCAAAGCTCATCAGTTTCCAGTCGGTAGCCTCGGGACTGTTTTCGAGTTTCAGCATGGTTACGTTCGTGGCCACGCCGTTGGTCAGACCGGAGCGTTTGCCGAAATCTTCGTTGATCGTAAAGCTGCCCGTTTTGACCATGCCAATGCCATTCACGTAAAAATCAACCGAGCGGTCAAGGTCAGCTACTACAACGCCAATACCAATCGTTTTGCTGGTAAAATTGGATTGTGCCTGAGCGCTTAGGGCACACAAAAAGACAAATAGTGTTGTTCTGACACATTTATAGATAATCGTCATGGTTCTGGTCCTGTTGAAAAGAGGCATTTGTTAATTTGTTACAAGTCTGATTTGGTGAAAGCGAGGGGTGTTGGTTCCGTTCTGAGCTTCGATGGTCAGCGTGATTACATCGCTGTTATCGGCTTTTAATCGAATTGTTTTACCCGCTCTGGAAAGAATTTCAGCCGGCTTTTCGTTGATTATAAACTGAGTAGTGCCCGGCTTGGTATCATCCAAAGCAAGTATGTCAATGTATTTACCCGTCCGGTTTTTGTTCTGTAGCTGATAGGCGATATACGACCGGGTTCGACGCCAGAACTGCTCATCATCGTAGCCCGATTCACTCTTTTCTCCTTTATACTGGTGGTCAACTTCGGGTTGCTGTTCGCCACAATTCACCTTATCGACCGTCAGCGCTTCGAGGGCTATGGCTTCCGCTTCCTGCTGTTTCAATCGGGCTTTCTGCTCGTCGTAGGCTGCCTGCGAAAACGTCTGAAAATACATCTGGTAACGGGCGTCGTGTACCTCGTAAAACGGTTGCAGCGTGAGCGAATCCAGGGCAAAGCGTAGGTTCTCCGTTGGTTTTATCCGGTTCAGATACGTTGCCGGGTCGCCAACCAACGCATAGGCCTCGTTAATGGGGAACAGCCTGCCTTTGGTCTCGTGGCCCATTCGGCTGTCGTCGGCAAAAAGGCCTTTCAGGTCGGCAGTCGACGTTTTGGCCGCCAGTACGATGGGGCCGTTGACAAAAGCCGCCCAGTTCGAGCCATCGGGCAAATACTCCAGCCGCGTCGAGGTCTTGAACCGGACGGTTACTGTATCGCCCGATTTCCATTTTCGGTGAACGGCAACGTAACTGGCTGGCTTTCCGGTAACGGTCTGCGCCTTGCCATTCACCAAAACTTCCAGGTTTTCGGCCCATTTCGGGTAGCGGATATTCAGTGAAAATTCCTGTGGTTTTGTGGTCTCAACGATCAGTTCAGATTGGTTCTGGTAGGGAAACCCGGTGCCCTGGGTCAACTTGAGCTTTTTGTCTGCCCAGTTCACCGTCGATGGAATGAACAGGTTGACAAACAGGCCATCGTCCGAGTGGCTGTAGATCAATTCCCCGTATTTGGTGTGGTTCTCAATACCCGAGCCCACGCAGCACCACATGCTCGTTTCGGGCTGTGAATAGACCCGGTAATGGTTGGGCCGAATGGGCGTGAAATACACAAACCCGCCTGTTGAGGGGTGCTGGCTCGACAGGATATGGTTGTAGAGCGACCGTTCGTAGAAGTCCAGGTAGCTTACGTCGTTCTTGTCCAGGAACAGGGCTTTGCTCAGCCGGAGCATGTTAAACGAATTGCAGGTTTCCGGGCCCTGATTCGACCGTAACATCTGGCTGAAATCGGTCGTGGGGTTAAAATGCTCCCGGACGCTGTTGCCGCCAAACGCCACCGAGCGCGTTTGTGATACGTTCTGCCAGAAATACTGAGCCGCGTCCGACCAGTCGGTCTTACCCGTCAGCGTGGCAATTTTCTCGAATCCAATCACCTTCGGAATCTGCGTGTTGGCGTGTAGGCCGGTTAGTTTGTCCTGATGTGCCAACAGGGGTTCCAGAATAGCCCGGTGCGAAATCCGCTGCGCCGTTTCAAGGTATTTCTTGTCCTTCGTGAGGATATATAGGTCCGCAAACGTTTCGTTAATGCCGCCGTGCTCGGTGCGTAACACCTGCTGAATTTGGTCGTCAGACAGCGGTTTGATGAGGTCAACGAACCAATCGCCCAGCCCGATCAGCACCTGTTTGGCCTGCTGGTTTCCGGCGTACTCATACGCATCGCGCAGACCGGCAAACAGCTTGTGAATGTTGTACAGCGGCACCCAGGTGTTATTCAGGCCAAAGCTGCTGCCGTCGATATCGCCTTTATGAATCCGCTCCCAGAACACCTTACCCTGCGGAATACCACCCACATAGCCATTGCCGTTTTTCGCCTGACATTGCGCCAGTTGACCGATCATGTAATCGAGCCGTTTTTTCGTTTCGGTATTGCCGGTCGACGCATACATCATCGCCAGCGCCGACAGGTAATGCCCGCCGATGTGGCCGTCCAGTCCCGAGCTTTCCCAGTTGCCGTAACGCGGGGCTTTCACCGGTATGCCCGCGTCGATCAGGTATGGAGCCAGCAGTTTATCCGGGTTCAGCGCCAGGATATACTTGAGGTCAACATCCTGGGCATTCTTGAACGGTCCGCCCGTCAGTTTAACATCCTGCAAGGCAAACGGCTGCATCTGCGCCAGCGTGGAAAGACTGAGCAGAAAGAGTAGGGCCGTATATAATAGGTTTGTCTTCAAGGGTAACGTTGTGTTTTAATCATCGAGTTTGTAGGCTGCTGTGTGGTCAGTTTCTTAAAACTGACCAGCGAGGTTTCTCAAAACCTCGCTCTGTTGATAGCCTGACATGGTAGGCTTTAGAAACCTACCATGTCAGTTTTAAGAAACTGACAGCACATTAATGAGCGTTAGTCCGGACTCGCTTCGTTTACTTCGTATACATCGGGTCGTCGCCTTTGTATTTGAGGTACTTGAACGAAGCCGAATTGTCAGATTTGTCGCCAGATGACGTCGCATATAAGCCATACACGCAGCCAATGAAGCTGTTGGCGACTTTGGTGCTCAAAAACTTGCCGTCAACCTGGTCTTTTAGCAAGTTCCAGTTTTTTCCATCGGTCGAGTAATAGAAACTGTACAAGGCACCGGCCGACTGTATTTTGAAATCCACCCTGGCAGCGGCTGACGATAAAGGGACTTCAGTGACTAATTCAAGGGTTTTGTCTTTACTCTTGAACAACTGAATCACGTCTTTCCCTGCGTTTTTCGATTTGGCCGCGAAGTAAAAATGGCGTTCGTCCTGAAAAATTACCAGACCCGCTTTTTCATTATCCGATTTTGGTGAAAAAGTCACTTCGGTTTCGGCGCTGCTGTATAAGTGTTGCTGCCGCTTCCCGACAAACGACGGATTTCCTGCTTCTGAAATTGTTTCCGGCTTTAGGGTAAGCGTGAGCCCATTGGCCTTTGACGTTTTAAACGAACTGCTATCCACCGTTCTCAAAAAAAGCATCGACAAATCAAGCCCTTTGTCGAACATCATCGTGTACCCAAAGTTACCGTTTTGCGGTAAAGCTCCTTTCTGTTTAACCTCTTTAATGTTGGTTTTGTACTGGTATTCAATGGCTTTTTCGCCGTGTTCGATCATCGGCCAATCGTTTACCCACGTCAGCGGAGCAATGAACATTTCGCGGCCTGTATTATAAAAATCGCCCTCGTACGGACGCACCGCCAGGAAGATCGAATACCAGTTGCCGTCGGGGCCTTCGATAAACTGAGCGTGCCCCGCCGATGTGATCGGGTTGGGCCGGTCGGCCGGTAGGCCTCGTTGCGTCAGCACCGGATTGCCTTCGAATGGTACATAAGGTCCCCAAATATCTTTGCTGCGGAGGGCTACCTGCGAGTGATTGACGGAGGTTCCGCCTTCGGCCGCATACAGGATGTACCAACCGTTATGCTTTAAAATATGGGGTCCTTCAATCCAAACCGGTTTTTTAGACAGATCGACGCCCCCGTTCACCAGTTGCTTTTCTTCGCCCATTACCGTCAGATTCTTGTAGTCAAACGCATACATTCGGATGGTGCGATGTCCCGAATAGAGCGGTTTGCGGTCAGGCGCATCGCTGTTGTAAATGATATAGGCTTTGTCGGTCTCTTCATCGAAATAAATGGAAGGGTCAATGCCTTTTACCTGCGGAATTTTTACCGGATTGCTGTAAGGTCCCCCCGGATTTTTGGCCGTTACGACGAAATTTCCATCATGGTCAATATCGGTACAGGTCACGTAGTACGTCCCCTTGTAGTACGTGATGGCGGGGGCAAATAACCCGCGCGTCATCCGCTCGCCCATGAACTCCATTTGCGAAGGTCGGTTGATCACATTGCCGATTTGCTTCCAGTTTTTCAGATCACGGCTGTGCATGATGGGCAAACCCGGGAAATACGAAAACGTAGAGTGCACCGAGTAATAATCAGGCCCCACCCGCACAATGCTCGGATCGGGGTAGAAGCCCGTCAGGATGGGGTTGGTGAGGGTGGTTTGGGCGAAACTCCTGTGCATTGAAAGCAGACTAAGGGCTACTAAAAGAATCGAGAAAAGGCGGTTTCTCATGAGGTTTGTTTTGGGTTAATATAATGGCTTGTGTAATTGTTGTACGATGTTCTACCCCACCCCGACCGTCTCTCCTTGAAAAAAGGAGAGACGGTCGGCCGCTGCCGGGCTCAGGAACGACGTACCCTTTTGCTAGCCTCTCTTCTTTTTTCAAGGGGAGGGGTTGGGGTGGGGTAGAACACTGCTCCCTCTTGGGGATGACAAAAGACTAAAATACTACTGCCCAACCAGCGAGTACACTTTGCCGGGTTGGGTGGTTATGTCATACAGCACGGTTTCTTTCAACGCCGGTGGCGTCAGATTAGCTTTGGCGGATATAACGGGTGTTGGCGTGTTTTCTGTCATGTAGAAAGGATTGGTATTGGGGCCAGATGCCTGTTTCAGCACGACGCCTTTACCCGCTTTCAGGGCATTCGGTGTTCGTATTCGCAGGTTGCCGCCGAGGTTGGACTTGATATCGACCTTCGCCAGTTTACCGTCTTTCCACTGCATGCTCACCACCTCAAATCCACCAATGGCACGCAGGCCGCTGATACTGCCGGCAGGCCAGACGTCGGGTAGGGCGGGCAGGAAATGAATGGATCCATCGGCGCTTTGCATCAGCATTTCCGTAATGCCCGACGTGCAGCCGAAATTACCGTCGATCTGAAAGGGCGGGTGGGCGTCGAACAGGTTATTGTAGGTGCCACCGCCCTCTTTTGTGACGCCCAGCGGAGTCAGTTGATTCTGAATCAATGTGTAAGCGTGGTTGCCATCCTGTAGGCGGGCCCACCAATTCACTTTCCAGCCCATGCTCCAGCCCGTCGACACATCGCCCCGGTGGATGAGGGTTGTTTTGGCAGCATTGAATAACTCTGGTGTGCGGTAGGGCGAAATCTGAACCGCCGGGAACAGGCCGTACAAATGCGATACGTGCCGGTGGTGGTCGTCGGGGTCGTCGACATCATCCAGCCACTCCTGCAATTGACCAAATTGTCCCACATGCATAGGCGGCAATTTGCTGCGCATTTTCCGGAGTGTGTCGACAAAGGCAACGTCTTTTTTCAGCAACTCCGCAGCCCGAATCGTTGTCGTGAATACGTCGAACGCAATTTGGTTGTCCATGGTCGTGCCCGCGTCCAGCGACGAGCCGCCGTGGGCTTTCGGTGCATTTTCGGGGGAACTGCCGGGGTTAACCACCAGCCAGTGGTATTTCGGATGTTCTACTAAAAAGTCGGCGTAGAACGTAGCGGCTCCTTTCAAAATCGGGTAGATGGAGGCCAGATAAGCTTTGTCGCCACTGTAAAGATAATGCTCCCAAAGGTGCTGGCTGGTCCAGCCGCCACCGGCAATCCACATGCCCCAGAAGGCCCCATCGATGGCACCCGTTGCCCGCCAGATGTCGGTGTTGTGGTGGGCCATCCAGCCGCGGGCACCGTACATGACCCGCGCCGTTTCCTGACCGGTCTCCGCCATGTCCTTCACCATATTCAGAAAGGGCTCATGTAACTCGGCGAGGTTGGTTTTCTCGGCGGGCCAGTAGTTCATCTGAGCGTTGATGTTGATCGTGTACTTGCTGTCCCAGGGTGGCCGCATTCTGTGGTTCCAGATTCCCTGTAAGTTAGCTGCCTGTCCATTTTCCGCATCGGCGGACCGTCCATCGCGGCTGGGTTGCGAGGAGGAGATCAGCAGATAGCGACCATATTGATAATACAGCGCGACCATCTGCGGGTCATTGGTGGTTCGAAAATTCTTCAGTCGTTCGTCGGTGGGGAGGTTAGCGGCTTGGGTGGACCCTAAATCGAGCTTGACCCGGTTGAAGTATTTCTGATAAGCAGCAACGTGTGGCGTCAGAATAGCCGCATACGACTTGGGGTAAGCCTTGTTGAGGTACATTACCGCCCGTGCGTTTTCATCTCCGCTAATGTCTTTGTAGTTTTTAAAATTGGTGGCAATCGAGATGTAGATCGTAGCGGCATTAGCCCCCTTCACCATTAATGTGGAGTCATTGGCTGTGATACTGCCGCCTTCGGTCTTGATGCGGGTAATGCCTTTGAATCTCACCATGCCTTTCACCCCGTCCTGATCGGAGGTAGTACCGGCAATGGTGAGTTCATTCGGCGATGCCGTTTTAATGACGGGCTTGATGTGCTGTGTGAAATAGGAAGCGGAAAACGATAATCGGCCGGGTTTGCTGGCGGTCAGGTGCATCACGATTACCCGGTCGGGAAACGATGCCAGTGCTTCGCGGGTGTAGGTCACGCCATCGACGGTATACGACGTTCTGGCCACGGCCCGCTCAATGTCCAGTTCGCGGTAATAATTGGTGTAGTTCTCGTGCCCGTCGAAGGTCAGGTGCAGGTTGCCTAACGGCTGAAACATCTGCCCGTTCGATTTTTTGGTGATGATGGTTTTGTTGGCCAGAGCCTCCGCTTCTTTCTGCTTGTTGTCGAAGATCAGCCGCCGGATTTCGGGCAACGACGCCAGTGCTTCGGGGTTATCGTTCCGGTTCGGGCTACCACTCCATAGGGTGTGCTCATTCAACTGGATGGTTTCTTTCCCCACGTTACCGTACACCATCGCCCCTAATCGGCCGTTCCCGATCGGTAAGGCATTTTCCCAGGTCTGGCCGGAGGGCTTTGAATACCAGAGCTTTAAGATGGACTTGCTTTGCGAAAAGCCAGCCATTGATAGGGTTAGGAAGAAGAAGCAAAGGAGTGGTCTCATAGCTGGCGTTCAGATGAATCTCTCTTTTTGTTTAGAGAAAGGCTGCGTCTATAATGGCAAAAAAGATGAAAGAGGATAAAGCCTTAATCCTCTTTCATCTAATCCTTTATATGAACTGTGGTTTAGTATTCTACCCTACCCCAACCCCTTAATTTCAAGGGGAGGGGTAGAACACCGTAGAACAAGTATGCGGTTTGTTAATAGCCCGGATTCTGCGTGAACTTCGGTCCGTCGACCACGCGGTCGATCTGCGTTTGCGGGATGGGCCGCAGCATATGGTAATCCTGAATGTAAGGAGCCCCTTCCGGATTCCAGGCCTTCACCCGACGTACCAGCGAGCGGGTACGAACCAGGTCATGCCACCGCTGCCATTCGCCAAATAACTCACGGCTGCGCTCATCCAGAATAAAGTCGACCGTTACGTCAGCGGCCGTGATAAGCATGGACGCAGCGGCTGCTGTATTCTGAGCGGCCGTGTTAGTTTTCTTGAAGGCTGCCCGTTGTCTCACGACATTCAGTAAATCGGCCGCTTTGCTGGCGTCTCCTGCTTTCATGTACGCTTCAGCACCCGTCAGATACACATCCGAGAAGCGGTACAGCACAACCGGGCGGGTCGACGGGTCGTTGAAGTTGGCACCCCGGCTGGGGTCCATGAATTTCTTCAGCGCGGGGAAAATACCGTTGTTCCACAAGCTGGGGGGCACCACGATTCCTTTAAAGGGCCGCGTACCGACAAATTGGGGCGCTCCCGCCACCTCGAAATCGGGAAGCCAAACGGCAGTGTCGGCCCCAACGACGGTTGTATAGCTAATACCCCGTTTGTTATTGGCGGCCGTAGCCGTGTTGGTCACCGCCGTATTGGCGATGTATACCGTGGTAAACGAATTGGCAAAGCGGGTATCGACATCCCGTTTGGTAAATGCCTGATCGAGGAAATAACTCTTCCCCGCATTCGGGCCGGTTTTTAACTTATCCGTATTGGGGCGCATCCGAACGTACGGGCGTCCGTACTGCGAATCGCGAATCATGCCGGAGGTACCATTGTTGACCAGGATTCCGGACGCATTCACAAACGAGTTGATACCGCTGTTGTTTGGGTAGTTCCAGTTCGTGAACCAAGGCGTCAGGTTTTGCGCGGCACCACCACCGGCGGCCCCACCTACGGTATAATAACCAAACTTCGGATCGAGCACGTGGTCGCTCACAAACATGGTTTCTTTGCCGTAGTCGTTGGCGGGTGCAAAGGCATCGCCATAGTCCGCCCACAGATCAAGACCATAGGCAGATTTATTGGCAATAATATCGGAGCAAATCGTAGCGGCCTGCGTAAAATCGGCTGCCGTGTTGTTGAGCCAGCCACGGGTCAGATACGCTTTGGCCAGCAGCAGCTGGGCTACCGGTTTGGTCGCAGCTTTGCCGAGGAACGGGGCGGTTGGCGTATTCGGCAGATCGGCGGCTGCTTCGGTCAGGTCCTTGATGATCTGCTCATATACCTGAGCGGCTGGCTGGCGCGACGCAGCCTGCGAGGGAACCGTAATGAACGTGGTGTTCAGCGGAACATCGCCCCAGGTCTGCACCAGATAAAAATACCAGAACCCACGCAGAAACTTGGCCTGGGCCAGGTATTGCTTGCGGGTAGCCTCCGGCAAGTCGATGGTAGCGCCGTACTGCAATACACCGTTCAGCGTGTTGATGTCCTGAAACGCGACGCCCCAGGCCGAACCGAAGTTGCTTCCGTTCAGTCCATTATAGGTATAAGCGGGGCCACCGCCCGAACTGGCACCCTGCACGAAATCATCGGTACCGGCCTGCATTTCCACGGTGAACCCTTCGGTACCCCACTGCCCCCGGATGTCGTTATATACCCCGGCAATACCACCCAGTACCCCGGCAGGGCTGTTGAAGTAGGAGGGAACAATCTGTGACTGTGGGTTCTCTTCGAGTATTTTCTCGCAACCTGTATTGAGTAAAGCCGTAAGACCAATGATGGCCCAAACGTTTATATATTTCATAGGAGTGTCCAGAATTAGAATTTAAGATTTACACCTAAAGTGAATTGCCGAACCGGCGGGTTGTTCAGGTTTACCGCGATCTGACGCTCCGGGGTGGCCCGGTTTCCCGACTGGTCATTGAGCGTTGACTGCCCCGAAGCATAGCTGTTGCCCTCCGGATCGATAGCCAGTTTGTCGCGTACCAATGGCGAATACAGAATGAGCGGGTTAGTCGCGTTAAAGTAAACCCGAGCCGAACTGCCACCGATCTTTTTGATGAACTGGCTGGTGAAGGTGTAACCCAGGTTGATACTTCTGATCTTAACGAACGACCCGTCGTAGTAACCCAGCGTTGACCCGAAATTAGCTACAGCGCCACCGGCATCGGGTGCGGGGAAAGCGTTGGTTGGGTTGGTGTCCGTCCAATAGTCTGTTTTCACCTGGTTCACGCGGCCCTGGTTGAAGAACGCAAATCCGCCCGAACCGGTGGAGTTACCCGTCAGGTAAGGTACGACCACTTTCATGCCCATCCGGGCGAAGGTCACGATAGAGGCATCAAAGTTTTTGAAGGTAAACCGGTTGGTCAGGCCACCTTCCCACTTGGGCTGGAAATTGCCCAGAATCTTGCGGTCGTTGGGGTCTATTTTCCCATCGCCGTTTACGTCTTCAACCCGAATTTGGCCGGGAAACTGCACAGGTGAGGTTTGCTTGGCCAGGGTACCATTTTCCTTGTCGGCCGTTTGCCAGATACCGATCTTGTTGTAATCGTAGATGACCGACAGGGGTTGTCCCACAAACCAGCCCGCCCCTATGTTGGAGAGTTCGGTTGGGGTGGTGAGCTGGGTGATTTTTTCGCGGTTGAAGAAGTAGATCACGTCGGTACTCCAGTTGAAACCGCCGGGCTTTCTGAAAATCTCAAACGTCAGCGATGTCTCCAGTCCCCGACCTTCTGTCCGGCCCAGGTTCTTCAGCGTCGAACCGGCACCGTTGCTTGGAGGCAGTGGCACCGACAGCAGAATGTCTTTTGTTTTCTGGAGATACCAGTCGACCGTACCCGTAATCCGGTTGTTCAGGAAGCCAAAGTCGATACCAATATCGACCTGCGAGGTTGACTGCCAGCCCAAATTCGTTGCGGGTAGGCTGGTAACCGTATAGGCCAGCTGCTGACCGGCCGTTCCCAGACCAAAGTTGTAATACCCTGCCGACAGGGCACCCAGTGTCGAGTAGGCTCCTACGTTCCGGTTACCCGAAATTCCCCAGCCACCCCGCAGTTTCAGGTTCGAAATAGCGGGCACACTTTTCATGAACGGCTCGTCGATGATGTTCCAGCCAGCACCAATGGCGGGGTAGTTAAAGTAACGATTCTGCGGGGATAAGGTCGACGACCCGTCCCGGCGCATGGTTAACGTCAGCAAATAACGGCTGTCGTAGCTATAGTTGACCCGGCCCATGTACGACAGCAGCCCCGTTTCGGCAAAGGAGTTACCAAAGTCCGAGTTGGCCACGGGCTGACCCGACGCCAGCGAGAAGTTCGACGTTTTGATGTAGTCGGCGGGCACCCCGGTTACTGTAAACCGGCTTCCCAGCGAGTGGTTTTGCGTTACTTCATACAATCCCGTAAAGCCCAGTTTATGCTTGCCAAACGTTTTGTCGTAATACAGCAGGTGCTGGAGGTTGATGTCCCAATACTCGGTATTGCTGATCTCGGCATTGGACGACGACTGAACCGTAGCCGAGTTGAAATAGGTCAGCGGTCCGCCGTAGCCATTGTAGTTCGACTGGCTGAAATTCAGACCGGCGTTGAACCGATACCGCAAACCCGGCAGAATGTTCACCTCACCATACAGGCTATTGAACGTTCTGATTGACCGTGTACGGCCCAGGTAGGCATCTTTCTTGGTGATAATGGTCAGCGGGCTGATGCCGGCCGCGTCGATCGACCCTTCCGACGGGAACAGGTTTACGGAGCCATCGGCATTATAAGGAGACGCCAGGGGCGTTAACCGAACCAGGCCACCCGGCACACCGCCACCACCGGGGGTGTTGGTGTAGGTTAGCGTGTTCAGCGTGTTCAGACCGATCTTGATATTTTTTCCAAGACGCTGGTCGATGGTAGCCCGAATGGTATACCGTTCGAATTTCTGGCTGGGGATAATCCCCGTCTCGTTGAAATAACCGAGGCCCAGCGAGTACTGCGTATTGTCAGTGCCACCCTGCATACCCAGCTGGTGGTTGGTATTGAAACCGGCTTTATAGATCAGATCCTGCCAGTCTGTAGATACGCCGGCGGCCAGTGCTTCCTGTTCCTTGATCGTGAGCGGGTAGGCTGTGGTGCCGGGAGCCGTGCGGTTGTATTTGGCAGCCTCCTGTTTAAACTGGGCATACTCCGGTCCGTTCATGATGTTGTACTTGCCCATGATGGTCGTGATGCCATGGTAGCCGTCGTAGGTAAACACGGGTTTACCGACTTTTCCACGTTTGGTCGTAATCAGAATAACGCCACCCGCTCCCCGCGATCCGTAAATGGCGGTAGCCGACGCATCTTTCAGGATTTCCATGTTGGCGATATCATCCGGGTTAATGTCATTCAGGCCACCATAGGGAATACCATCGACTACCACCAGCGGACCATCCAGACCATCACCGTTGCCGGTGGTTAACGTGCGGTTTCCCCGGATACGAATCGATCCCTGCGAACCCGGTGTTGACCCGTTGCTGACAATCGTTACCCCGGCCGCGCGTCCTTTCAGCTGGTTCACGATGTTTGGCGCGGGAACTTCTTTCAGCGTCGCTTCATTGACCGACACAACCGAGCCCGTTACATCCCGTTTGCGCTGGGTACCATAACCGACCACGACAACTTCATTCAGCGTTTTGTCATCGTTGGCCAGGGTTACGTTAACGGTCGTCTGTGTGCCAACGGCCACCTCTTTCGTCAGGTAGCCAATGAAGGAGAAAACCAGCGTCGTGCCGGGGCCGTTCGGTACGGTAAGTTTATAATTACCGTTCACGTCGGTCGTAGTGCCGCGATTGGTCGATTTTATCTGAATGTTTACGCCCGGCAATCCTTCACCGTTGTCGCCCGTAACCCGACCGGAGAGCTGCACATCCTGCGCTTCTTCCGTTCTAAGCTGACTGGTAGAATTTTGCTGCGGGAGTGTGGCCGGGGCCGATTCCCGTTTTATCAGAATCTGCTGACCAATCACCTCGTATTTCAAGTTGAGGGGTGTCAGAATATGATCCAGCAATTGAGAAAGCTGCTCATTGGTGGCCTGATAGGTCACTTTTCGCTTCGATTGGATGATCTCCCGGCTGAACAGAAACTGAACGTTGGCCTGTTTTTCGATCCGTTTGAAAACGGTTTCAACGTCTTGGTTTTGAGCGGATATGCTGACTCGCTTACCCAAAAGTTCCTGTGCGTTGCCATCAAAGGCAAAGCTGATGTTGACCAGGGCGAATGTGAACAAGATTTGTAGACTTGTGATTTTCATAATCCTGACCCAAACACTGCGGTTTAGTAAAATGTAATGCATAAGTTTGTGAACGTTGTTGTTCTTTTTTGGAAGAATGGACAAAAAATTCCCTTACCCTGTACAAAGGGTTACGTGTTGGAAGAGGCACAAAAACTGGGGACTTTACGGGCGATAGTGTTGGAAGCACTATCGCTTTTGTCGTTAGAGGGGCGATGACTTTATACCATAATTGACTGTAGTTTTATTGAGAAGTTAGAAGATGATTAATTGCAACCGGCGCTTTGGATGACGATCTGGTTATTCACTACGTTGAAGCTGGATTCTATTGTCTGGCACACCAGGCGGATTTTCTCGGAAAAAGGAACGTCGTCCAGCTGTCCCGTAAACGTGCAGTTCCTGAGCAGTTCGCGATCATACACGATAGGCATATGATACGCAGCTTCCAGCTGGGTAAACACCTCAGGAACAGGCGTGAAATCAAATTTGAAGGGATGGGTAACAATCTCGGATGTTCCACTCTCCAGCGGCCGATTCACTTTCTTTTCAACCTTGTCTGTTTTTGTATCCAGGCTTAGTTGCTGATGAACGGCCAGCAGCACTTCCTTTTCGGGGGAGCCGGGAGAGCTGACCGGCGTAACGGAAACCTTTCCGGTTTTTACTTTCACAAACGCATTCGATTCATTAGCGAAAGAACGAACCTGAAAACTGGTGCCCGTTACCCGCGTTGTTAGCCGATCCGTATACACGATAAAGGGTTTCGCCGGGTTTTTGGCCACTTCAAAAAATCCCTCGCCCTGTAGGTAAACCTCCCGCAGCGAATCCGCCGTCCCCATCCGAAAACGAATCTGACTATTGACCGACAGCAGTACCGATGATTGTTCAGGAAGCAGCACCGTTACCGACCGATCGGCGATGTTCTTCACTATTTTCCATTTACCAGCCGCCAGGGCAGGTTTTTCTCCGGTAACCAGACTGGCTATTGACCGGATCGTTGGCTGGCCCGCCTGCCACCAGATCAGCAGGCATACGACGCTGGCTGCGGCAACCCAACGCCCCCACTGCCAGCCAATCAAGGGCCTTACCGGGACTTCTGCATCCGGAATGTGATCCAGAATTTGCCGGGTTTTGGCTTTTACCTCCTGATAGGAAAGCGGAGTCGTCTGGCCCTGAAGTGTCAGAAAGACGGCTACTGCCTGCTCGTAGAGATCAACTTTCTCCGGATGTTCAGCCAGCCACTGCTGCCATACCAACTGGTCTTCCCAACGCCTTTCCATAACCCAGGTTCGGAAAGCGTCGTTTTCTAAAAAATCCTCGACGGTCGAAAAATCGCCAGTTGGAAAGTCCATTGGTACTTTTTGGGTATTTTTAATGATAGTATGAGGATTCGGCCTGGCGATACCCCTCTTAAAGGAAATTTTTTTGGAGAAAAATGCAGATTAGCGAAAAGAGGGGGACAAGCCATTTTGTCCGCAGCTTGCTGAGGGCTTTCTGCAAAAAGTTGGAAACCGACTGGCGGTTGACGTCCATGACCTCGGCAATTTCGGGGATGGACAGGTTTTCGTAATAGCGTAGATAGAGGGCTTCCCGTTCGCGAGCCGGTAGTGTTGCCAGTTGTGCCTGTATGGTTTGCGACAGAATAGCCATCGACTCCTGCCGAATCAGCAGGGTTTCTGTGTCAATGTCCTGGGCCAGCGAGGTGTCCCAATCCAGTTCCTGAAAGGTTTGCCTTTTTTGAGACCGCAGCGATTGAAGAATGTGATGCCTCAAGGCTTTCAACAGATAATGCTTAACTGATCCAGTCTCATTGATCTGAGCGCGATTCTGCCAGAGTTGTAGAAAAAGCTCCTGAATACAATCCTCAACGATCGACCCATCAACCATAAATTTCAGGCCATAATGCTTCAGCATGCGATAATAGCACTCGGCCAGCTGACCCAATGCCTGTTTATCGCCCTGACGATAGGATTGCCATAAAATCTGATCCTGGGTTTGAGGAGTCTTGAGGTCCACTTAAATACGCGTTGGTGAAAAATTGTACAGGTCTATATAGAGATCGTAACCGGTTTGCTTAAGCGCGGCTGAAGCCGCGCGGCCAATCTATATGTTCACTATTGTGTATGGTTGACACTATTTCATGTGCAGCATAAGTGTTTACTAGAGCTTAACAACTATAGTTGTCAGTTGATCAAAATCTTCTTACTAATACAAAATTAGCTATTGTGTAAGAGATTTAGCGTCTGATCGTAACGAACTACCAACAAAAATTGAGGATTTTTCTTAAAAAGAATACAATTCTACAACAATATAATTATAGAGGACTAACTTATATTAACATATTCTGACTGTTTTTTAATGCTTTCGATTTTTGGTGTCTGTTTTCGAGGAATGAAAAAGGGCCAATCGCGGGTCAACGCTTCTGGTAACTAGGTACATATAAGGAATACCTGGTTCCTTATACCGGCTACTTTGACGCCTGTGAAAGGACTGATGAAGGTATGTGTTTAGCGGCTGGAGGAAAGAAAAGGTCGGACTGACTAACGACTATAATCCTTCTCCTTTATTAAGCCGGGTGGTTAGTTGATGGGTTATGATCGGGTATATTGCCTGATAACAGACCTTTTACATCCGAGGCCGGATTGTTGCCAGAGTATGGGAGTTTCGTTCCGGGATATACCATTGTCAGTCAATTTCATGCAGAACAGACGCAAGTTTATCAAGACGGTAGCCGCCGGTTCGGCGGGCGTAGTCGTGGGCGGAACCGCTTATGGCTTTAGCGCCAAAAGCTATAACCGAATTATTGGGGCCAACGAGCTGGTTCGTGTCGCTACAATTGGTGTCAACAGCCGGGGCAACAGCATGGGGGCTACCATTGCGGGCCAGAAATTTGCTGAGGTGGGCACCGTCTGCGACGTAGACGAACGGGCCATCCCCAAAGCGATTCAAACCATCCTGAAAACTAAACAAACCCTGAAGCCAACGTCCGAAAAGGACTGCCGACGGGTGATGGAAGACAAATCCATCGACGCTATCTACATTGCCACCCCCGATCACTGGCACGCTCCGCTGACGATCATGGGTTGCCAGGCCGGCAAGCACGTCTACGTCGAAAAGCCGTTGAGTCATAACCCCAGAGAGGGGGAAATGGCCATTGCGGCAGCCCGCAAATACAACCGGGTGGTTCAAATGGGTGCCCAACGGCGTTCGGCGCCTACCTTAACGCAAGGTATTGAGGAACTCCACAAGGGCATTATTGGTCGGGTCTACCTCGCCAAAACCTGGTACACCAACAAACGGAAAGCGACCAATCTGAAGCCGGGAACGGTGCCGTCGTGGCTCGATTATGATTTATGGCAGGGCCCCGCACCACGGGTTCCGTATCAGGAAGGACTGATTCACTACGACTGGCACTGGTTCTGGCACTGGGGCACCGGCGAAGCCCTCAACAACGGCACCCATGAGGTCGATGTGGCCCGCTGGGGACTTGGCGTCGATTTCCCGACCCGGGTTAGCTCCGTTGGCGGTCGGTATGAGTTCAAGGACGACTGGCAGACCCCCGATACACAGATCGTTATCATGGATTACCCAAACCGGGTATCGCTGATGTGGGAATCCCGAAGCTCGAACGGCCGAAAAATTGAGGGGCTCGACCGGGGCGTTATCTTTTACGGGGAGAACGGAAGCCTCGACACGGGTGGCGATAGCTACAAAGTATACGATCTGGATGGCAAACTGGTGAAGGAGGTTAACCCCGCCGTAGCTGAAAGCGATATACAGGGGCGTAATACAGCCAGCCCCAGCCTGGGGATGGACAGCCTGCACGTGGCCGACTTTCTGGACGCGATCAAAAACAACCGTCGCCCTAACTGCGATGTTGAACTGGGCTACAAGAGTGTGGTGGCCATGCAGTTGGGCAATATTGCCTGGCGAGTTGGCCGGGATCTGAAAATTGATCCGAATAACGGTCATATTCTGGACGACAAAGAGGCCCAGAAACTCTGGGGTCGTACCTACGAGAAAGGGTGGGAGCCAAAGGTGTAAGAGGGTTCTGAATTGTAAACAATCAGGCTTGCCAACGCTTCAAAGGCTACCACGTTCTCACGAAGGTGTAAGCCCGTTTAGGTAGTGCGCTACTGCGGCCAGAATTTTTTTTATTGGCACATCCAATTCTCTTCCTGCAATCTCGATTAGGGTGCTGAGCATCCTAATCGAGCCCAAAGAATGGACCTACGCCGATGCACGGCAATTGCAGTACATCCATCAGCGATTTGGATCGGGCATTCGACTTAAGACGTACCCCTTGCTGACGTTGCCGCGCATGGCTTGGGCGGGTTTGGTAAAGGGTATCAAAGACATCAGACCGTATTATTATCTAACGTACCAAAAACAGGAGGCCAAACGATTGATGGTCGACCTGTACGATTGGCAGGACTACGGTGGTCATCACCACGAAAACCTGTTTACCAAATTTGCCATGGCCTGCTGGCTTCCCCAGAAGTTTGGTATCGATAAGCGCAAAATAAACCTATCGGCACAGGTGCTGAGTGGCGCTATCACGCGCGACGATGCTCTGGCACAATTGCAGCGACCCTTTGCGCCCGAGCGCGAACTGTTGGATATTAAGGCCTATGTACAAAAAAAACTGGCCCTGTCAGAAGCGGAGTTTACCCGGGTATGGGCAGGACAAGCCCACAATACGTTCGACTATCCATCGAATTACAGCCTGCAAATGACGTTAGCGAACGCTCTTCAGCCGGTGCTGCGTCGGCTGTATGCGTTCACCCCCATGAGCGTTACAGCCAATCGGGTGTTAGACGCTCCCAAATAGCGGGCGTTTTATCGACACAATGTACACATATGAACTCCACCGCCAACTTTCGGCCGCCGATGAATCGGCCATAGATGCGTTTCTGCACACGGTGGGCGGATTTCAGTATTTTCAATCGCCTGTTTATTTCAGGGTATGCCAGGCTTCTGAAAAACTACAGCCCGTTTACGTGCTCGCCCAAAAAGCGGGGCAACTTGTGGGGGTGTTGCTGGCCTGTCGGCAGGTGCAGCTGGGAGGGCCAGCCGGTTTTTTAACCAGCCGAACCGTACTCATTGGCGGACCCGTAACCGACCGCAATAGCCCGGAACTGGCCGATGGGCTGCTCAAAACCTTCCTGAGCCGGGGACCCAAAAGCCTCTACACACAGGTACGTAATCTGAGCGACACGAGTCCGTTAAAGCTTTGTTTTGAGAAAAACGGCTTCGGGTACGAGGAGCACTTAAATATCCTGGTCGACCTGACCCAATCGGAAGAAACACTGTGGAAGGAGGTTCATTCCAAACGGCGGAACGAAATCCGGCGGGCCGAAAAAGAAGGGTGCCGGGTCGTCCGGCAAACCACATCCGAAGCCTTAACGGACTGCTACGCGATTCTGACCGATGTGTACCGGCGGGCTAAACTGCCCCTGCCGGTGTTTGGCCACTTTAAGGACATGCTCGATCAGACTACCGCAACGACCGGGCTGCGCATCTTCACGGCTATGGCCGACGAGAAAATTATTGGCTGTATGCTCTGCATTGCCTGGAACAATACACTCTACGACTACTATGCCGGGGCCTTCAGTCGCTACTACCACAAATACCCCAACGACCTGCTGCCCTGGGAGGTTTTTCGATGGGCTAAATCTGAAGGCTTTACGGGCTTTGATTTTGGTGGGGCCGGTAAGCCCGGAGTGCCCTATGGCGTTCGTGATTACAAGAAAAAATTTGGCGGTACGATGGTCAATTACGGTCGCTACGAACGGGTCCATTTTCCGGCTCTGTACCGAATGGCTACGGCGGGCTTTACCCTATGGCAACGTCTGAAACGATGATACCGCGCTTCAACTACCGCTATTCGCTGTCGCAGGCCTGGCATGACCTCCGGTTGCTGCCATCCCCGGCAACGGGCCTTACCGGCAAATTAAGCCGACTGTTTCCGGGAGCATCCTTACAGTTGGTGAGTAGCGCCCGAATGGGCATTTACTATGCGCTGGGAAGTTTCGGCCTAAAAGCGGGGGCCGGGATCGGGGTTCAACCGTATACCTGTTCATCCGTATTGTCGGCTATCGTAGCGGCAGGCTATAGACCCGTTTTCATCGACATCAACGACGAGCTGACGCTTGACCTCGACGATCTGCAGCGTAACCTGGCCAATCTGGATGCGCTGATTGTGACCCACACATTTGGTATGGTCGCCGACGTTCGGGCCATACGACAGGTAGCCGGTCATTTGCCTATTATCGAAGACTGCGCCCACGCATTTTTAGGACAGTGTGAGGGAGATGTTCTTGGGAGCTTTTTCGACATAGCCGTCTTCTCGTTCGGAAATGGCAAATTTCCGTCGTTGGGAGGAGGAGGGCTTTTAGTCATTAATCAGCTTCAGTATGCCCCGTACATTGCCGACAGGCTGCACGACCTGAAATCGCCGGGCTTGATCTCGAACTTGGTTCGGATGGGTAAACGGCTTATAAACGCGCGGCTGCACTCGCGCCTGGGCGAACAGATGTTGTACAGGCTCCTTAGCGACCGCCTGACTGGCCAGAGAAGCGCCCGCATCACGACCCTGCCGAGCTGCGATAAAGGGCCTGGTCCTACCCTGAACGCGAACCTCAACCAGCAACTGAAGCACCTCGACACGATGGTTGGGCAGCAACAGCGCAACGCTCGATACATC
The DNA here is from genome assembly GCF_054782495.1 of Spirosoma aerophilum. NCBI lineage: Bacteria > Pseudomonadati > Bacteroidota > Cytophagia > Cytophagales > Cytophagaceae > Spirosoma > Spirosoma aerophilum. The sequence continues at coordinate 699,655 of NZ_BAAGSJ010000017.1, forward strand.
ATGGACCGACAAGGTGGCCATTACAAGATGCTGGGCCACACCTTCGCCGTGGTGCTATTGACCGATAAGCGCAACCAGTTGTACCATTTTTTGCGACAGCGGGGGGTAGGAGCCGGTAAACATTTCCAGCATGCCCTCAGTCTGGCCATGCCTTTCGGCTACCGGCCCGGTACCTGCCCGCATTTCGAACGGCTTGTGGAGCAGGTATTGACTGTGCCTTGTCACTACAGCCTGACCACACAGGATTTACAGCGCATAGATCACGCGCTCAAACAGTATACTACATACCAGACCTCAGTACATGAAGAAACTGCTCATCGATATTAATCACCCGGCTCACGTGCATCTGTTTCGTCATTTCATTCAGGAAATGAGGAGTCGGGGCTATACCGTACTGGTGACCGCCAAGAACGTACCGTCCATCACCGCTCTGCTGAAGCAGTATAAAATCGACTACATCGATACGGGCCGTAAAAAAGACGATATGCTGCGGAAGTACCTGTACGAGTTTGTCCACCTGCTTAAAGTTCTTTCTATCGTCGTGCGCCGGCGGGTCGATTACGGTATTGGGGTGTCGATGGTGCTGCCGATTGTATCGAGGCTGACGCCCATGGTCACCTTTGCCCTCGATGACGACGACCTGCAGGCCACCCCCCTTTTTGGTAAATTCACGTCGCTTGCCAACGTGGTGCTGAACCCCGATGCCCTGGACCATGAGAACCGGGGGGCGGGGCAATTGTGTCACCCCAGCTATCACGAACTGGCCTATCTGCACCCTGACCGGTTCAGGCCGGATGCCGGTGTACTGCACGAAATTGGCTTAGCGCCGGGGGAGCCGTTTTTTGTGTTGCGGTTCAACGCGTTCAAGGCGCACCACGACGCCGGGGTGCGGGGCCTATCGATCGAACAGAAGCTAACGATTGTCGATTTTCTGAAAAATTTTGGTCGGGTGCTTATCACGGCCGAACGGACCATAGATCCGTCGCTCAAGGCGTATCAGCTGGCTGTTTCACCCGAAAAAATACACAGCCTGCTCTACTATGCGACGCTGTTTGTGGGGGATAGCCAAACCATGACTACCGAGGCTGCCCTGCTGGGTACACCGGCCGTAAAGCTCAACTCGTTTGCGGGGCGGCTCTCCATACCCAATGAGATCGAAAACAAGTACAAACTATGCTACTCATTTCAGCCTCAGCAATTTGACGATATGTTCCGTACGGTTCAGGAACTGGCCCTCAACCCTAACGTGAAAGCCGAATGGCAGGCACGCCGGGCTGCGCTGCTACGCGATAAGGTTGACCTGACCTCGTTTCTGGTAACCCTGGTAGACGAATATCCGGCGAGCGTGTCGGGTCGGCAAACGGTGTCTGTATTGGGCAGGGCGTAACTCAGGGGGCGATTCATGGATTTTACACTATCGAAATATAACCAACTGCTGGATGCTATCGGAGAGGCCGGTTATCAATGCCTGCCTTTCGATGCTTTTTTGCAGGAGCCACCCCGTCGCGCCGTTGTGCTGCGGCACGATGTGGACCTGCTGCCCGAAAATTCCCTGCGGTTTGCGCAGATACAACACGAACGGGGGCTTCGGGGAACCTACTACTTTCGGGCGGTTCCGGCGAGTTGGGACGAACGCATTATCAGGGCCGTGGCCGACCTGGGTCACGAGATTGGCTACCATTACGAGTGCCTGACCACCTGCCGCGGGAAACTCGACTGGGCTATCCGCGATTTCGAAACGAATCTTGCGGCTTTGCGGCAACTGGTGCCCGTCCAAACGATCTGTATGCACGGGAGCCCCCTTTCGCGATTTGATTCCAAAGACCTCTGGAAAGCCCGTTCATACCGCGATTTTGGCCTCATTGGCGAACCGTATTTCGACGTCGACTTTGCCCGGGTAGCCTACCTGACCGATACGGGTCGGTGCTGGAACGGCAACAAAGTGAGCGTTCGGGATAAAGTAAACTCGGCCTTTACGCACTCGTTCCAAACCACCGACGATGTGATGCAGGGGCTAACCAACCAGCAATTACCCGATCAGATTATGTTTACGTTCCATCCCCAACGCTGGACGGATAATTCCCTTTCCTGGACGCGTGAACTGCTTTTTCAAGGGACTAAAAACGTGATCAAACGCTATTTCTACGTGTCTAAATAGCCGGGAAATTTTCAGCAGATGCTTAAATTATTAACGCTTGTCGGCGCCCGTCCGCAAATTATCAAAGCCTCGGCGCTTAGCCGAACCATTCGGGAGGACTTTGCCGGTCAGGTATCGGAAGTACTGGTACATACAGGGCAGCATTACGACCAAAATATGTCGGCTGTGTTTTTTGACGAATTGGCCATTCCGCAGCCGCAGTACAACCTGCGTGTCGGGTCGGGGAGCCATGGACAGCAGACGGCGCAGATGATAACCGGTATTGAAGAACTAATCGACCGCGAGAAACCCGACCGGGTGGTCATCTACGGCGATACCAACTCAACGCTGGCGGGGGCTATTGCGGCCTCGAAGCAGCAGATACCGGTTGTGCATATCGAAGCGGGGCTACGGTCGTATAATAAGCGTATGCCGGAAGAAATTAACCGGATCATGGCCGACCATGTGTCTACCTATCTGTTTCCACCCACGCAGACCGGTGTCGACAACCTGATAAAAGAAGGGTTTTCGGTGACCAACAAACCACCCTACACCATTGACAATCCGGGTATTTTTCAGGTGGGGGATGTCATGTACGACAACGCGCTGCATTTTTCGGCTCTGGCTACCGACCGCACAACGATTCTGGAAACGTTGTCCTTAGTGCCGAATGAGTTCACCCTGGTCACCATTCACCGCAACGCCAACACCGACGATCCGGACCGTCTCAACGCCATTTTCGGCGCTTTACAGTCGCTTTCCACCGACTATCAGACTCAGATGGTGATTCCGTTGCATCCGCGCACCGCCAAACAAATGCAGAACCTGCTTTACCCGGATTTGTACAGAGCCATTCGGGCCAATGCCTATATCCGACTGCTGCCGCCGGTATCCTTTCTGGAGATGCTGGCTTTGGAGCAAAAAGCACAATTGATTATTACAGATTCGGGAGGAGTCCAGAAAGAAGCGTATTTTTTTCAAAAACCATGTATTGTGCTACGAGCTGAAACCGAATGGGTGGAAATACTCAGAGAGGGTGCATCTATTTTATGTGATGCCGATCCAACTCGTATTCAACAGGCCTATAGCCAGCTTATTCACTTTACACAGCCAGCATTTATGCCTGTTTTTGGCAACGGAAGGGCCTGTAGAGACATAATTATACACTTTAGTTAAAATTAAATACTAATTGATTTCGTACTACAAAAATTCTATCTTTATTAAATAAAACAAAATAAAATTCTAATAATTGCCAGAAACTATTGCTTTTGTTTACTAATTATTGTTTTATATACTATCAAATTAATAATAAAATAAGCGGACTTGATTGATTTGGTCTGAAGTACCCATTTAGTGTGTAATAGTTCGGCTTATTGGATAATAGTTACATATGCGCTCTTTATTTTTGCGCTTTAGTGACTCTTTTCAAAATAATCCGTCAGTTGTTTTTACTTACTCTAGAGATGTAATAAATAATAAGTAACTGTCGAGAAAATATGCCGTGGTATGTACTTTACACAAAATCGAGATCTGAAATATTGGTGGCTAAAACACTGCAAAACCGTGGTATTGAAACCTATTGCCCGGTTCAGCAAGTACAGCGGAAGTGGTCTGACCGAGTAAAGCTGATAGAAGTCCCCTTATTTCGCTCGTATTGCTTTGTCAATCTTCCTGAGGCTGATCGGGCGAAGGTTTTTGGCACTCCTGGTTTGGTCGCTTATCTGTACTGGCTAAAAAAGCCGGCTGTTGTTCGTCCATGTGAGATTGAGTTGATTAAGAATATACTAAACGATTTTGATCATAAATCGCTGGAAATAAATAGTTTTTCACCCACTGATCGACTTCGTGTAAAATCTGGGGTTCTTATGGATCAGGAAGGAGAGGTAGTTACCATCCAGGGAAAAACACTGACGATTAAACTCGAGTCATTGTCAGCTTACATCACCATCGATATGACCAGGAATAAGATCGAGAAGCTGTCTAATTATCAATTGCCTGTGTGCGCTCATTGACTCCTTTTAGGATTACCTATCTGTATCAGTAAATGATTAATTTAACGTATCTCACCACCTGTGTGAGCATTGGCCTCATGGTCAACCACTTGTCTATTGCCCAGTCTGACACGTCAAAGCCGAAGATCGACATTGAAGCTGGGGTGTTTTTTTCGTCATCATCCACCAATCCGTTCTGGGTACGCTCCAATCAATATGGTGAGATACCGCTGGAGTCGCAGGGGTTAACGATTCGGGGGCAGATCAGGAAAGATTATAGTCCCCGGGTTTCGACGGATAAACATAAAAACCGGTTCTCCTATGGCTACGGGTTACGGGCCGTTGCCAATGCGGGCCAAACTAACCAGGTACTGCTGCCAGAGCTATACGGAAAAGTGCGATACGGGGCGCTTGAACTTTTTGCCGGTCGACGCCGTGAGGTAGTCGGTCTGGTTGACACGACGCTGACAACCGGTTCATACATCTGGTCGGGCAATGCGCTTCCTGTACCTAAAATTGAGATTTCGATTCAAAATTATATCCCTATTACGGCGAACGGTCTGCTTGCCGTCAAGGGCAATTTTTCGCATGGCTGGCTGGGTAACAGCGATTCAGTAAGGAATATACTGCTGCATCAAAAGAGCCTTTACGTTCGGTTAGGCAAACCCAACTGGCGTTTTAAACTTCATGCTGGTTTTAACCACCAGGTGCAGTGGGGGGGAGATGTCCTCTACCCGCGTATGGATGAAGGCGGTGTGCGGGTTACCAAATTCGGTACCGACCTGGAAAGTTATGTATATGTTGTAACGGGTAAATCTCTCTATACATCGGCCCCTCTCGTCGTTCAAAACAACACAGCGTCTGCCGAAGGAGGCAACCGGGTAGGTAATCATTTAGGTACGGTTGATCTGGCCATTGAATATAATACGCCAAACACTCACTGGTTTTTGTATAAACAATCCATTTATGAAGCCGGGGCCTTGTATTATCTGAATAACATTGCCGATGGGCTGCATGGTCTGTCGTATACTCGCAAACAGGCGAAGCAGGGTATATTAAAAGTTGTGCTGGAGTATCTGCAAACAACCAGTCAGGGAGGCCCCTATACGTCAAACCGGTCAACTATTGAATATTTGCGGGGGGCTGAAGACTACATGAACAATGGTCGTTATATAGATGGCTGGGTATACAAGCGGCAAACAATCGGTACACCTTTCATTATGCCGTTGCGCTACACGACGGGTCTTCCCCAGGATTTAGATCCCAATCCCTACCGAATTGTGAATAACCGCGTACAGGTTGTTTCCCTAAGTGTTCAGAGTCGCGTTAAACAGGTCGAACTCCTATCGCGTATTTCCGTGGGCAATAATCTGGGCAGCTACACTGTCCCAATTGACAAAAGTCAGATTTCTGTCCAGCAGCGGGTTATTTTCCCGTACCAGAAATACACATTTACATCAATAGTCGCTTACGATAGTCGGGGTGTACTGGAACCTAACATTGGTTGTAGCCTTGTTGTGAAGCGTTCGCTTCAATAAAAGCACGAACGATTCTTTAATCTTATACTTTATGAAGCCAATACTATTTTTCTTGTGGGTCGGCCTGGTGATCAGCCTTCCCTCAATGGCTCAGCAGCCAAACACCATTAGTCCCCAACGCACACCGTCAAAGGCAGCCGACTCGCTGCGCACCAAACGAAACATGTTCTTCACGGCCGTTTATCAAGATACCGTGCGGCTTTCTTACTCGGCAGTACACACCTTGTATAAGGATAAGTTTACGTCCGCACGAAAATTGGAATGGGCCCAGCGGCTCAAGCCTGTTGGACCCATTCTGATCTTATCCGGTATCGTGATGGGCTACCTCGGCTTGCGGGGCGAACAGAAAACGGATTATATCCGGGGTATAGGTACGCGGGAGCAGCCCAATGTACCTGATGTACCCGCAAGCTATGTTCAGCGCAGCCTGCCCAAAACGCTTCTTGGCGTAGGGCTTTTGGCCGGGGGTATTGGTATGATCGAATGGGCTAACGATTGTATGGCAAGTTCAGTACGTTTGTACAATGCCAAACCGGCGACCGTTCGGAAAGTTGCTCACGTTGACCATATCAATCTTGGACTCACGGTGAGCGGGAATGCATGCGTAGCGGTTCATTTTTAACAGCCATAACCAGGCTTTCCAGAACGAAGATCGTTTGCCTAAAGAAGCGGTGTGACTAAATCGGCAGCGTCCTCCTGATTCCAGGCGATCAGCAATCCCACCATTTTACGGATACGTAAGGGACTATTTTATTTGAATAGATTATGCCATTTCGATTTCCCTTAAAAGACGTTGTCGTTGAACAAACTTCCGCCCGAAAGCAGTTGGATAAAGCCACTTATGCGGATGAGTGGGTGCAACTGAATCAGTACGAATTCGTGCTCGACATGCCGGAAGTTGGCTGGTTCTATGCATGTCACGGTAAACACATTGACGTATTTCCTTACCCTGATGCCAACCGATCAGCCATTGAGCTTTTTTTGAATGGGTCAGTATATGGTGCTATACTGCATCAACGAAAAACGTTGCCTTTTCACGGGAGTTGTTTTCGCTACCGGGGCCGGGGTATCATGTTGTGTGGAGAATCGGGAGCGGGTAAGTCATCGCTCACGACAGCCTTCTGTTTGCAGGGTGCCGATTTTCTGACGGATGACGTAACGCCAATTGTCTTTAAAGACAATAAACCTTTTATCTGGGGTGTTTCAGATCGGGTAAAGTTATGGAGCGATAGCCTCAGACAATTACAGCAATCCGAAAGCGGCCTGGAGCAGATCATCGACTCTCGTGAGAAATTTTATTTTCCCATGTCATCGAATCCGGGGAGTCTGACTTCGTTAGACCTGCTTATTATTCTGCGCGTTACTGATCACCCTGAGGTTAGCGTTGAATCGTTGAGCGGTATACCCGGCTTTACGGCGCTCAGAAATGAGATTTATCGAACAGAATACCTGGCTGGTATGCCTGAAAGCGAAGCGGCCTATCTTCAGCCGCTTATACTCATTAGCAAGGCGGTTCGTATTGTTGTCGTTTACAGGCCTGAACACATGGGTATTGGCCAGCTCCAGACCGAGCTCCAAACCCTAATTGAACCCTGGACAATGCCCGTTGATGAGGAGTTTTTTACGCTAACGGAAGCACATGTAAAATGAGACGACTAAAAAAACTCTGGCAACTTTCGTTTCAGGAAAAGCAACTTTTTGCTGAAGCCTTGTTCTGGGTGTTTCTGGCTAAAGCCTTACTGCTTTGTATACCGCTCAAACGTTGCCTTGAACTGGTGAAAATGAATAAAACAGCCGGTAACCAGCCTACATCCGACCAATTAAGACAAGTCAAAAAGGCGATCTACCGTACCCGTTACATTATGTTTTGGCCCAATCAATGCATTGTGATGAGTGTAGCTTCGCGATGGATGCTGCAGAGCCGGCATATTCATTCGTCGTTGTTTCTGGGTGTACGTTTCGATACAAATAGAAAGCTTACGGCCCACGCCTGGCTCACGGCCCATGATTATTATATAGTTGAAAAAAACGGGAATTACCACGAGTTATATTACTTTTAACTCACGGTGCGGGATAAACGATTTTGCCAGCCTGTTGAGTCCTTTTGGTGTATTTCACGATCGAAACCAATGAACTCAATGGTGCAAATTATATCAGGCTACAGCTTTCCGGACGATTTGTTTTTGGCTATGGGTATCAAAACTGCCCCCTCCTAACTCAACGAGGCTAAAACGAGCACTACCGCCCAGTTAACAGTTACTGGATTTCAGTGCCATCATGCCTTAATTTGTGACTAAAGGTCTTTTGTTGATCTTGGCTTATACACCTTCACCTGATCGACTTATTTGAAATCTCACAACTTGTATTTTTTAATCAATTAGATAAGTCCAGTAAAAACTATGAAAGAACAACAGAGTGTTAAAAAAGCATGGGTAGCCCCAACCGTTCAGACATTGAACATCAATAGCGAAACCTACGTAAACCCCGGGCGCGGTGATAGGGAAGTGGGTCTGGGAGGAGGTGAAAATAAAAATAAAACGCTTTCCTAAGCAATGTTTTTCGGGTCGTTTTCCCCTCATTCAACTACAAACGGTACTGATCTCAAACGACTTCAGCGAGCTGTAGAGTGGAATGAGGGGAATTTTTATGAAGTAAACTTTCACCATTTTTTCGGGGGGTTCTTTCTTGACAATCGGCTGCCTTATACGCCTGCAGACTGCCTGTACCTCGACCCGGCCAATGGATTGATGGTATTAGTACACGGCAGCGTGTATAATCTCGATCAGCTGTGTAGTCAATATCAACTGAGTCCCCACAATACAACAACTCCGGCTTTAATTGCTGCGTTGTTTCTTCGGCAAGGTCCCGATATTGTCAGGGAATTTAATGGCGATTTTGCCATTGTTATTTTTCGGGCTGCCGAAAATGAGTTCTATATTTTCAGAGACCATTTTGGCAACGTACCGCTCGTCTATACCCAAAGAGACGATGTGCTTTTTTTTAGTACCGACACATTGGCCTTATGTCGGGTTTTCGGCGACGAGAACTCGTTCAATGTTGACCCAATAATGGCGGCTTATAAGCCGGTTGATTTAACCCTAACCCCCAACAGAAGCGTGCTTATGCTCAAAGGGGGGCATTGGCTTCAGGCACAGAAGGAAACGGTAAGCATCCATAAATACTGGGAACCTGAGCGTATCCAAACCGATACAACACTAACCAGTGAGCAACTTTTTAGTGAGATGAACACCTTGCTCACTGACGCCATACGCATTCGGTCTGACCGGCGGTTTACGGCCGGCTCGCACCTAAGTGGAGGGCTCGACTCAAGCTTGATCTCGGTCATCGCTCGCCCTTATTATTCCGGGCAGACTCCGTTTTATGGCTACTCCTGGACGCCCGACAATGCTCCATCCGTTAAAGAACAGACCGATGAGCGAGACCTGATCCGGCAGATCTGCGAAATGGCTGATATTACCCCTTCTTTTATCCATGTTGAACCACAGGATTTAATTGAAAGTACACGGAACAGCCTGCATAATTACATGTACTTTCATGAAGAAAAAGTACTGAAATTAGCTAACCTTCATCAAACAAACCTAGTGTTCAGCGGCTGGGGTGGCGATGAGTTTTTTAGCCTAACCAGCATGGGTATTGATGCTGATTTAGTCTTTAATGGCAACTGGAAAGCGTTTTTTGCCAAAAATCCAGTTTCGAATCCTAAGAAAATAATAAAATACCTTATCTATAAGGTGCTGCTTCCGGCGGCAGGTTATATACTTCCTTCCACCATAAAGTCATATTATGATACTATGTACTTTTATAAGAAGGAGCACCGGCAATTCCACAAGAAATACATTGCCCCTTTTACGGTTTACGGGTCTCGTCGTGGTTTTCACCTGAACATGATTTACACGCACCACATCGCTGAACGTACGGGTCCCTGGTGCATTATGGGGTACAAAAACGGGGTAGTTTACCGGTATCCGCTACTCGATGTACGCCTTGTCGAGTACATGTTGAAAGTGCCTTCCCAATTACTGATTGATGGTCAGCACACCCGCATCCTTCCCCGCAAACTGAGCGCAGGATGGTTGCCGGAAAGCGTCCGCTGGCTCCCGGCAAAAAATGATCCCGCCCGATTTGCCCTTATCAATCAGCAGGAGGTAGAGCGGGGGCTGCTGTTCATGGATGAGGTCTCCGATTTTAAAACAAACCCCGATCTCTCTTTTATTGATTTTGAGTTATTGGAGCGTGAAATTGGTCAGTATCGGTCCGGGAATAAGCATCATGCATCTCTTTTCGGCGAGCTGGTCACGATAAAGTTTTATCATGAGTTTACAAAAAATTACCGGAAAGACGTTTGATCGCTCTTCTTATCTATCGGCTCTTCCAGAAGCTATTTATACCTTTTAAGACGATTAACAGGTACGTGTTTTTTATCATTCCTGAACTAATCAGAATGCCAGAAAGCATCAAATGCCCGCCGGAAATTAACGTTTAAACAGCCCCATACTAATGATTGATCTAAACGCTCACATACCGATAGAGGAGCAGGAAATATGTGTGACCTGTGGCTTTTGTTGCGACGGAACACTCTTTAAGCGGGCTATTCTGGAGCCCGGCGAGCAGGGAAACCTGCCCGAAAAAATAGAGGAACTGTATGGTAAGGAGAGCGAAAGCGAATTTTTCAACTTACCCTGTCCCTACTTTTGTGAAAAATGCACCATATATGAACAGAAACGGGCGAGCATATGCGGGGCGTTTCGATGCCAGCTGCTAAAAAACATGGCAAAAGATACCGTTACCAATGACAAAGCATTACGGATTGTTGCCAATGCCAAACAACTTAGAGCTGAAATCATGCAGCTCTATACGGCCCTGACCGGATTAGTATATGTGGGAGGTTTCATGCAATTTTTGGACGAAATTTACACCCTGAAGCAGACCACGGCGTCAGACCCCCTTAAAAACGGTCAATTCAACCTGCTGGTCATGAAGTGCGGGATTTTAGATGCGCTGCTGACAAAGACTTTCAAGTCGCCTAAGAGTTTTGACGCGTTGCTTAAGGAATCGATGAATCAATTATAAAGCTTTACCAATGAGTGTATACGTAAGGAACCCTGACACCGTTTCGGGGCAGATTGACGACGAAATTGTCATGGTCGATATAGAAAAAGGCAGCTATTTCGCCCTGAACGCCGTGGCTACCCGTATATGGGAGCTGCTGCAGGAAGCGCATACCATGGAATCGCTTTGCGAGAAATTACAGGCCGAGTATGAGGTTAGTGCTGAACAGTGCCGCAACGACGTTGCCAAACACGTGTTACAAATGCAGACGCTAGGTCTGATTAGGGCTGAAGCCTGATGGTCAACGTTTATACCGTAGAGTCTGTCCATCCACTCGGGTCCAGCGAAAAGCTAACCCCGGAATTACAGTGTATTGTCGATTGTCTGACGTCGAATCCTGCATTCGAGTCCGCTACGCTTAGGGGTTTCGACACGGAAAGGATCCTGTATTTGCTTGATTGTCATCGACTGACAACCATCATGTACCGGCAACTACAAAGTCTGCCGAACGTTCCGGCAACGATGCTAAGCCAATTGAGGGAGAGGTCGGTTCAGAATACATGTCGGCAGATTGCATTCATTAATGAGCTATGTCGGGTAGTTAAGTTGCTGCAGAAGAGTCAAATCGAAACAATTTCGCTTAAGGGCCCCATCCTCGGTCAGTTATACTATGGCAGTTATGCCATACGCGAGTGTAAGGATATTGACATTCTGGTGCGCCCCGCTGATTTGCAGGCAGCTTACAGAATACTGACAAACAATGGGTATGCGCTTTCCGAAACCTTATGGAGTAGTCCAAAGCAGGAAACGGTTTATCGGGAGACTTTCCATCACTACAACCTGTATCATCAGGAGCATGGTATTGAACTTGAACTGCACTGGCGTCTTAACACAGATACTACGGACGAAGCGGCCTTATGGTCGAATGCGCTTGTGCATTGGGTAGGGGGTGTACCGGTAAAAACGCTCGCTCCTGTCGATACATTTATGTATTTGTGCGAGCATGGGGGCATGCACCAATGGAAACGGTTGTTTTGGCTGCTTGATATTGCCCGAATAATTGACGCTGAAGGCTCCGACTTTCTGGGTAATGTTTACCAGTCAGCAGGAACTAAAAACCGGGCTAGATACGTCCTCAGTGCCAGCCTTCTGGCCAATAAACTACTAGGGGTTCAGTTACCCAATACGTTGAACGAAGCCATTAAGTGCGACACAGCCCTGAACAAGCTTGTGCACTCCTATATATTCTGGATCAATGCGGTTGCTGAATCTTACGGGAGTCCGCTCAAATCGATCCGTGCATTCCGCTTAAGTTTTGGGCGGTTTTTTTAATGCCTACAGAGCTTACTTCTATGTAGAGAGTTACCCGGGTCTTTACAGATCGATGCGCCATTTCTTCATCAATCCTGCCTACTGGAGAACCTATTCGTTCAGCGACCGTTTCTTTGCCCTGAACTATGTAGCTGCCCCTTTCTTTTGGATACATTCATTATTCAGGAAACATAGATGATATCGTTTGGTGACAGGCCGTTGCAGGTAACCAATTTTACCGTTGGGATCCTACGTTCCAACGTGATTAAGGTGATGTTGTCGGTTGGATGTACGTTACTGATTGGAGTATTATCAGGTAGTAGTCTAGTTGTTCTGCTGCCCCTGCTTTCATCAACGGGTATCGCCCAGAGCCAGTCACAGCAGTCCAAAGTATTCATGCTGGCCGATTCGTTGTGGCAAGGACTCGGGCTGTCGTTTACGATCTACACAAGCCTGGTTCTCTACGTTGTTCTGACAATAGTCCAGTCTATACTGGGCTTTGCCCGTACACAACTGGATACGCGTATCGTGCAGGAGTTTAAAAAAAATCTGCGGGATACGTTATTCGCTGCCATTTTTTCTGCCGAGTGGAGATTTGTAAAGCAAGAGAAAAATACCCATCTGTTCAATAACCTGATTGGTGAAATCAATAAAATCGGCTATTCGATAATGGCCCTTGTCAGCGCGCTTAGCTTGCTGCTTATCTTTTGTTTTTATCTGGTAGCTTCCTTATTTATATCGGTAAAAATGACAGTTTTGGCGTTGCTCTGCTTTTTGCCTTTACTCCTGATTCAGAAAAAACTAAACACAAACGCCTATAAAGTTGGCGAAGTAATGTATTGGCGGCACGAAAGCCTGTTCACGACGGTGCTTGATTTTATCAATAGTTTTAAGCTTGCCAAAAGCCATACTATAGAACAGCAGTATGTGTCAACCTTCCGGCGGTTAACCAGCGATATCGCTGAGGATGAATACACGTACGCCCGCACCGGGGCCTATACGGATTTTCTGTATCAGGCCGGTACGGCTCTGAGTACCTGCGTTATACTGGTTGGGGCTATACGTTTTCTGCACATTCCGGTTATCGATCTACTGGTAATGGTGTTCATAGCCTCGCGACTGATCCCTAATTTTTCGTCGCTGGCGCGTAATTACCAGTATATACTAAGTACACTGCCCGCTTACACCGGAGTAACCGATTTACTGCGTAAAGCACAGAGCAACAGGGAAGAAGATAACGCGCAGAAGGTGTCGCTTCAATCTCCCCCTACGCAGGCGATCAGGTTCAATAAGGTTGACTTTTCTTACGATCAGGACACGCCCATATTCAATCAGTTCACGTACGAGCTGCCCATCAACAAAACCACATCGATAATTGGCGTGTCAGGTCGGGGTAAAACGACGCTGGTGGAGTTGATTCTTGGTTTGCAGAAACCACGGGCGGGTGAAATTTTCATCGACTCTATCGATCTGGCCCACATAAATCAAAAGGACTGGCGAAGTATGATCGCCTATATTCCCCAGGAGAGCTTTTTATTTAATGCAACCATCCGGCAAAATCTGTTGTGGGTCAATCCTGACGCATCGGACGAAGCGTTGCATACAGCCCTTTGTTCAGCAGCCTGTAGTTTCGTCTTTGATCTGCCGGAAGGGCTTGATACATTGGTGGGCGATCAGGGGGGGCGGCTCTCCGGAGGTGAGCGTCAGCGTCTGGCGCTGGCCCGCGCCTTGCTGAGACATCCGCGGTTATTGATTTTAGATGAAGCTACGAATGCATTGGACGCGAATAACGAGAAACTGATTAAAGACGCACTTGAGCAGATCAAGCATAAAACGACGATACTGATCATTGCGCATAATCCGTACCTGCACGAATTGGCTGATCAAACTCTGGTGATATAGGGCGCAGGCTGCTGGAAAACCAGGTTAGCAGGCGGTGTTTTATTGTCGGGTTGTCATAGACTAGTTCGCTTTTTTGAAAACGACCCGCTGCAGGTTGTCGACAGAGTAGGTCGTTACGGACTGCACCGGTTCAGGGTGTTTCCTGCCTGAGGTTACTTCAAAAACAAGCTTGTCGCCACTTAATTCGTAGGTAGATGTGAGGACAATACCCTGTGTTTCGAATACGCTGTAGAGCTTGTTGTTAAAGAGGTAATCCGCCAACACAACTCCATCCCCTTCATCCGTTACGTATTCGTGTTTGGCGGCATCTTTCAATCGTAACGTATAGGCTTTGACGACCGGTGTTTTGACCGACAGGTATTCGGTTTTCCAGCTCCAGGCGTTTGGGCTGTTTGTGGGCGCCACAGTCAGACGCACGGGAACACTATCCCTCAGTATGCCTTTGCTATAGATGTGCATAACCCCCTTCCAACGACCAACGCACGCATCGCCAAAGGAGGACTGCGCCAGTAGGGGATAGCTCATGATCAGATTGATCAGGCAGATACTAAAAATTCGCACCATAGGAGTGGCCAGCCGTCTTGAGAAATTACGTCCGGCAAAATACGAAAAGCAGGTTAATCGCGTCAATGTTCTGTGCGAAAGTAGAGTTGTCACACTTGGGAAGGTCAAAGGCATCGTTAGCAATACCCCTCGCCTTTATCATTTAGTCAGGCAGCAATTGCTCTGCCCGAAGCACTGTTTTGCGCAGTCGGACCAGCGCAGATTCATCACCGAGTAAATAGGAAGCCAGTTCGGATTGGCAGGCATACTCAATTAGCCGTCCGGCTGGTTGTAAAGGAATGACGGCTTCATCGTCTACCGAGTCAAGTAGACAATGCATTTCCGACCGCACTCTCTGGAAGGCGCGTGTCAGGCTAAAAGCCGAGCTGTTGCCGGGCAGTTGGCAGAAATACTTCACGGCATATCGGAATGAATCGTAAGGATCGTCGACCATCGCCTGTCAGTAGAAGGATAATAAAACTCGTATCACATTGAGTCGTTATTGAAGTCGATCATTCAGCGAAAGATTTCACTAACGACATGCTGGCTTCTACCAACGGTCAAAGGCCGTCAGGCACCTACGCTGGTTTGTAAACCTTCTTGACCAGCATGACAAGCTTCTCCACAAGAAACCCGACAAGTAATCCGCCTACTCCGCAGGCCAGGGCTTTGGCAAACCAGGCTACTATTGGCATTGAGGACAAGGCCTCTTCCAAATCATGCAGCAGATGAGCGGTAAACGGTATGCCATGGGCAATGATTTCAGCACCTACCCAAAGCATAGCCGCTGTACCTACATACCCCAGCCCACTCAGAAAATGCGGCATAAATTTTACCATACCACGACCTATTTTCTGAGTAGCAGGAGGGTATTTACTGCCCGCCAGATGCAACCCTATATCATCGGCTTTAACAATTAAGCCAACAAAGCCATAAACGGCCAGCGTAATAAAAACGGCCACCGCTACCATCACCACAATCTGGTTCACAATCGACTGATCGGCTACTTGGCTATACGCAATGGCGATAATTTCGGCCGACAAAATAATGTCTGTACGAACCGCGCTGTTCACTCGTTCCTTCTCCAGTTCTTCGGGGGTAATCTCTTTTATTTGTTCATGTTCAGTGTTCGGACCGTGGTGGCTAAACAGGGAATGAACCTTCTCGTAGCCCTCAAAACACAAATAAGCACCACCAACCATTAAAATAGGCGTAATGGCCCAGGGGGCAAAATAGCCAAGCAGCAAGGCTGCCGGGCTCAATATCAGGAGCTTATTGATCAGCGATTTTTTAGCAATCTGATAAATAATAGCAAGCTCCCGCGATGGGTCGAGCCCCACAACATACTTGGGTGTAACCGCTGTATCATCAATGACAATGCCCGACACTTTTCCGGTCGTCTTGGCTACTTGCGTAGGTACATCATCTAAACTGGCAGCACTGGCTTTTACTAAAGCCGAAATATCATCTAATAGAGCAAAAAGTCCTGAAGGCATCGTCAAAAAGTTGGCTACTTCTACAATCACTAGGGTGGGGGAATTTACAAAACCCTGCATTTTTTCTAATGTCCCGCCCCTCGGATGGTGCCGCTGGGAGCTGTACCTGCTCCTTTCTGGCAACCTTTATGATAGTTTAACCGGCTTGCCGGGTGAAAGTTGGCAACAAGTTGCTAATTCATCCCGGTATTTCAACACCTGATTATCATTCTGTAAATTTTTTGCCCGGCTTTGACGGGTATTTCACGAGAATAGCTCGTCAGATTCTCAGGAGGCTTTCGTCAATCTCGGCAAAGGAAGTTCCTGATTACGGCAAAGCAAACGCCACGTATCGATCCCCCGACTTGGTTTTGAGTTTGCCACCTCCGCAGGCAATCACCACATATTGCTTACCATTGACGGCGTAGGTACTTGGCGACGCATAGCCCGCAGCTGGTAATTTCGCACGCCAGAGTTCACGGCCCGTTTTCCGGTCGAAAGCCCGAATCAGCTCATCGCGGGAGGAAGCGATAAAAAGCAATCCCCCCGCCGTAACGGCCGGAGCACCATAGTTGTCGGTACCCGTTGGGGGCAGACCCTTGGCCACCAATTCAGGGTACTCGCCCAGCGGTACCTGCCAGCGGTGTTCGCCCGTGTTCATGTCGATCGCCGTCAGCGTGCCCCAGGGTGGGCGGCTCACGGGATACCCGGCCCGGTCGTACCAGCGGGTAAACCCGGTGTGGTGGTAGGGCGCGGTGTTCAGGTCGGCGCGGCTGGCAACGGACGTTGTTTTGCCAAACAAAAAATCCACGATGGCTTTTCGCTCCGCTTCCTTCAGGTTCGTGAAGGCAGGCATCATACCCTGACCTTTGGCCAGCACCTGGGCCACGGATGTCTGATTGCGTTTTTGAGAAATACTGACCAGGGCCGGATAGCTACCGTCGTGGGAGCCTTCGCGGTTTTGGCCGTGGCAGGAAGCACAATGAGTTTGATAGAGCTGGCTCCCCGTGCGGTCAACAACTTTGGCTGACAGGGAACTGGCGGGGGTGGGTACCAGGCCCATCGTAACCGGAATTTGCTTGGACGGAACGTACATAATGCCCGCTTCGTCTACGGCGGCCCCGCCCCATTGCGCCCCGCCATCGGTGCCGGGGAAAAACACCGTACGGTTGGGACTCAGGGGAAGGGGAATAAACTCCTTGCCCGATTGCCACCGCCGGAGCTGGGCCAGCACCGTATCGCGGTCGGTAACAAAGTCGTTAATATCGCTTTCCGAAAACGATTGCCGGGTAAACGGGGCGGGTTTGAGGGGGATTGGCTGGGTGGGCCAGGCTTTCTCCCCCGGAACACTGGAAGCGGGCATCGCTCGTTCCTCGATCGGAAACAGCGGCTTCCCCGTGACCCGGTCGAAGACAAACAGGAAACCTTGTTTGGATAAAACCGAAACGGCATCCACCTTTTTACCGTCATGAACGACGGTGAACAAATTGGGGGGAGCCGGAATATCGCGGTCCCAGATGTCGTGGTGGATCGTCTGAAAATGCCAGCGTCGTTTGCCCGTGGCTGCGTCGAGGGCTATCAGGCTGTTGCCAAACAGGTTCTTGCCGGGCCGGCTACTGCCATATAAATCGAAGGCTGCCGTTCCTGTGGGTACATACACAATGCCGCGCTGCCGGTCGATGGCCATTCCCATCCAGTTGTTGGCCCCACCAAAATTAAGGTGGCCGTCTTTAGGCCAGGTGTCGGATCCGTACTCGCCGGGGTGTGGAATGGTGTGGAAGGTCCAGACGATCCGCCCGGTGCGCAGGTCATAGGCGCGTACGTCACCGGGCCGGGCCGGGGCAACTTCCGACACCCGGTGGCCCATGATGAGCAGATTTTTGTACACCACCCCCGGCGTGTTACTCACCACGTATTCGTCGGCCCCGGGACGGGACAGGCCCTCTTTTAAGTTAATTTTTCCGCCTTTGCCAAAACTGGGCACGGGTTTGCCTGTTCGGGCGTCGAGGGCGTAAAGCAGCGAGCCGTAGGCGAAGAATATTCGAGCCTCCCGTCCATCAGTCCAGTAAGTAACCCCCCGGCTATTCATGGCGAAGGTATCATCGGTGAAGGCGGTTTGCCAAAGCTGCCTGCCCGTGGCTGCGTCGAGCGCAAAGGCCTGCGACCCTGCCGAAACCCCGTACAGGACACCGTCTATAATGAGCGGATTGCACTGAATCTGGGTGTTGTTTTTGAGCGTATCGACCCCGCCCGAAGCATATTCCCAGGCTACCCGTAAACCTGCTACGTTGCCGGGATTTAGCTGGGTAAGGGGTGAAAAATGGTTGCGATCGGGCCCGCCGTTGTATTCCGGCCAGTCGGTGGTGGCGGATTTTTCGGCCAGACTAAGCAGACCAAGGGTCAGGAGTAAGGCTGGGTAGGTAAACCGTTTCATGAATAGGTTTGGAGGAGTGTATAGAATGAGAGGTAGTCTCTGTCAAGGTAACTCCTATTGATAGTAAGGCGCGCCTTACCTTATCTACTCACCCGGCTATATGGCAGGCTTGATATCCTTTGGCAGCCAACCGGAAGATTACTCCTGACCGTGACCTGCCGCCCTGCCTGTGAATACGATCAATGCCAGGTAGACGTCTGACGGCTTTCCCTCTCCGGCTGAAAACTATGCTGAACGAGGGCTGAAAGAACAAACGAATCTGTTGTCATTTTAGGCATCGCTTATCGTGCTTTTAATCGTTAGGCCGTTGCTCTGGCATGGCTGTTTATCGCGTCAATGACTTGAAACAATTGCTTAACCCGGCCCTCAAACACGCCCGACACACCGGCATTGTCAAGGTCGGTGAAGGGTTGGCGATACAGGATTTTCTTGTCGACTATACCGTTCTCCGTCAGGTAGTTGATCAGCATATGGATAAACTCAATCTGGGTACTCGTTAAGGCGGGGCCGGAACGCATTCCAGACCTTGTCAATAGTAGAGCGTAGTTCGCCGGTAAGCATAGCACATGTATAGAATAGGTATCAAAAATGCGATTTTTCCCTGCTGTAGAGACACAAAGTATCGCGTCTCTACAGCAGGGGTTTGGTTGGGTTAGGGTTGAATAAAATAATTGTTTTCGGCATCCTGCACCGTTTCGCCTTTGCTGCGTTTGTCGTAGAACGCCGTGCGGCCTTTGCGCTCTTTGGCAAACAGCTCCTTCATATCGGCCTCATTGGTCTGGAAGGTAATGGACTGCGTGATGGACAGCGACGACGCCGTTTTCTGGGCATCCTGATTGGCCCCCATGTAGGTGAATGACCAGTTGTGCTGCTTCAGCCGTTCGATCATTGCCTGAATCTGACGGCTATTGAATTCCAGGGATGCGTTTTCCTCGCCATCGGTTAGGATGCTCACCAGCACCGTGTAGTTCGTTTCCTTTTCGGTCAGCCATTCCAGGCGCATCAGGCTGCGGCCCATCGCGTCGTAGAGGGGCGTACCGGCATTGGGTTTGAACAGCGCATCGGTGAGTTCGGCGAGTTGATCGGCGGGCTGGTTGTCCAGCCGGGTCTGAATGCCCAAGCTGTTAAACGTTACCAGCGTAACGGTATGCCGCTGATCGGGAAACTGCCCGCTGACGCCTTTAATGGTTTGAACCACCTCGTTGAAGCCGCTGAGCGTAGCGTCTTTGATGCTTTCCATCGACCCACTTTCGTCGAGAATAATCAGGTTGAAGATTTTGTGCGTAGTCGTGTTCATTAGCTTTTGTTGTGTTTATGAGACTATAATTTACGAAGAAAACAGGCAATTTGCAAACTTAATGAGTGGGGATATTATTCTGATAATCAGATTGTTGTGTGTGATTTTGCTAGCTTGCTCCCGATTTTAGACATCCGTAATATCCTGTATATGGTTACCCACGACTAAGGCGCCATACGTTGGACTTCTAATGGAGTAATTTCAGTTCAGGCAGGTTGAAGAGGATGTTTTCCCAACCGGTTGTATGAAGGAAAATGGCCTTAAGCGCAGGCTTTTTCGTCATAGCGCGCTTTCCTTAATCGAGTCTGGTTTGAAACGGCCAGCCCATGGGTCCAACGCACGCCTGAAATGCGTTGCCCATCAGGCAGTTGTATAATCGTTGTATAAACCAGCGTTTCAACCGCTCAACCTAATCAAAGAAAAAAACCGGCCAGCATCTCTGCTAACCGGCTAATTTTCATGGGTTTATGGGTGAGCGGGAAATGGGTCTCGAACCCACGGCCTGCAGCTTGGGAAGCTGCCGCTCTACCAACTGAGCTACTCCCGCGCTTGGTAAAGCAAAGGTGTGTGATTAAAACTAAAATGTCAAGCCCTACCGATCAGATGGTTGTCAACAACAGTTTTACTTGCTCATACGTGTAGGTAAGTTGTTCATCTGACGTACAATAGGGTGGCATAATGTACAACACGTTGCCCAGCGGACGCATCAGAATACCGCGATCCAGCAGGAAATTATACGCTACATCGCGGATGTTGTTGAAATAGGATGTCTGTTCGCCTGCCTTTAAATCGAAAGCCAGTAAGGTGCCATGCTGCCGTATGTTTTCGACGGTTGGGTAGGTCGCTAATTGTCGGGCAAAGTCTGCGTGGCTGGCAGCAATACGCTGAATGTTAGCCTCTGTTTCGGGCAGCAGCAGCAAATCCATACTGGCCAGGGCCGCGGTACAGGCCAGCGGATTCGCCGTGAACGAGTGACCGTGGAAAAGCGTCTTGTGCTTGTCGGTCGACAGGAATGCGCTGTAAATATGTTCCGCGCAGCTGGTTACGCCCAGCGCCATGGTACCGCCGGTCAGGCCCTTCGATAAGCACATCATGTCGGGCTTTTCGGTCAGATGATCGGAGGCAAAACGCTTCCCCGTTCGGCCGAAGCCCGTCATCACTTCATCGGCGATGATGAGGGCGCCTTTGCTGCGGGCCAGCCGGAATAGCGTATCGAGCACGCCCGGTTCGTACATGACCATGCCCCCGGCTCCCTGCACGAGCGGTTCGGCAATAAAAGCCGCCACGTCTTCACTGAACAACGTTTCGGCCTGTTGTAGAACAGCCTCTTCCTGTCCCGGTGTGGGCACCGGCAGATAGATGACATCGAACAAAAAGGGCGCGAAGGGCGCGGTAAAAGCACTCCGGCCACTCACGGCCATGGCCCCGAAGGTGTCGCCATGATAGGCATTTTCGAACGCCACTATCTTTTTGCGCGGCTGGCCCAGGTTGTGCCAATACTGGAAAGCCATTTTCAGCGCCACTTCAACGGCCGTCGAGCCATTATCCGAATAAAAAACCTTCGACTGGTTGGGGGGAAGAATAGCCAGTAATCGCTCGGCCAACTCAACGGCGGGCTGGTGCGTAAAACCGGCAAAAATGACATGTTCGAGGATTTGTAATTGCTCCGATACCCGGCTGGCGATATGCGGATGAGCATGTCCGTGGATGTTGACCCACCAGGACGAAACCATGTCGAGATACTCCCGGCCATCGGCACCGTATAACACGGAACCACTGCCCCGTACAATGGGGATCGGCAGCGGGGCCGTCTGCATTTGCGTGAACGGATGCCAGATCACAGCCCGGTCACGTTCGGCTAATTCATTCATTCGAAAAAAATCTCTAATAATAGTTGAGTACGTAACGACTTCACTTAGGTCAGCACTAGCGCTGATTAAGCTTTTTACCCCCAGCGACGGTCAGCCGTTGCGGGGCCTCTGGGGGTAGATTTTTTCATCATTCCTTGATACAGGTGTCCCTTTGTCGGAAAGACAAAACAAGCATTTATAAATGCCACTTCCCTTGTGCCTTCATTACCTGTTCAATAACATCCCGAACGGCACCACGGCCACCCGGTTTGGGTGATATGTATTGACATACGGCGAGCACTTCATCGACTGCATCGGACGGGCAGGTGCTTAGCACGGCCGAACGGCTCAGGATTGGGAAGTCCGGTAGATCATCGCCCATGTATAGGCATTCAGATTCGGTCAAACTGTAGCGGGCGAGGTAGCCTAGAAACGCATTGACTTTCTGGTCGGAAGGGCCGCCCATGAAAATGTCCTTGACATTCATGGACGTCAGCCAGTCACGAACACCACTGGCATTGGTGGCTGAGATGATCCCGACGCGGTAACCGGCTTTAATCGCCTGTTCGATGGCATAGGTGTCGCGAATGAAGACGGTCCTGTAACGTTCGCCCGATGCGAGGAGTGCGACGCTGCCATCGGTAAATACACCATCTACGTCGAAAATGAAGTT
Source organism: Spirosoma aerophilum (assembly GCF_054782495.1). Lineage (NCBI taxonomy): Bacteria > Pseudomonadati > Bacteroidota > Cytophagia > Cytophagales > Cytophagaceae > Spirosoma > Spirosoma aerophilum. Next base: position 721,876 of record NZ_BAAGSJ010000017.1, read on the forward strand.
TTTGACTTGTTTAAGTTGGTCTTGTGTGAGTGCCATAGTGCAAGTTTAGTAAAAAACCGCCCGACAGTTCCGTATTTTTGTAAAATGACACCAAACAAGTCACGTACAACCGGAGAGTCAATAACGGAAGGCTCCTCAACTGGATGGCCTCCCGAATTTCTGGCCCAGATGCAGGCGCAGTTGGGTGCCGAATTCACCGAATTTAGATCGGCCTTGGCGCAACCAACGCCGGTAAGTATACGCATCAATCACCGCAAATTAGCCGGGGCAGCCTATGACACGACCGGTCTGTTGCCGGTGCCCTGGTGCCCCGAGGGATATTATCTGCCCGAACGGCCCAGTTTCACGCTTGATCCGCTGTTTCAGGCGGGCGCTTATTATGTACAGGAAGCCTCGTCCATGTTGCTGCACGAAGCCCTCCGGCAAACGGTTAACCTAAGTCGGCCTTTGCGGGTGCTGGATCTGTGCGCAGCTCCGGGCGGAAAAAGTACCCTGCTGGCGTCGGCGCTTCACCCCGATAGTCTGTTGGTATGTAATGAAGTGATTCGGAGTCGGGTGTCGGTCCTGCGCGAAAATCTGGATAAATGGGGCTACCCGAACGTAGTTGTCAGCAACCACGACCCGGAAGACATGAGCAAGCTGACCGGCTTTTTCGACGTGGTGCTGGTCGACGCCCCCTGCTCGGGCGAAGGGCTGTTCCGCAAAGACCCCGACGCCATGCAGGAGTGGTCGGAAGCGAGTGTCGATTTGTGCTCGGCCCGCCAGAAACGCATTCTGGCCGCAGCTGCGCCCTTGTTGGATAAAGACGGAATTCTGATCTACAGCACCTGCACCTATAACGACCGGGAAAACGCCGAAAACGTCCGGTATCTCACGGAAAACGGCTTTCGGAACAAGCCGCTTATTCTTCCTGCGGAATGGAATATCGTGGAGCGGCAGGCGGGTGATCCGGAAACCGGGGAGGCAGTGGGGTATCAGTGCTATCCACAGCGGGTGCGGGGTGAAGGTTTTTTTATCAGTGTCTTCAAGAAAACAGCATTTTCGGCTCCTGTAAAACTCGATGCCCGGACGTTTCGGACCATTCGCGCGCTTCGGCCCCGCGAAACAGCGTCGGCGGCAAAATGGCTTCAGAACCCGGCCGACTTTTCCTTCTGGGAAAAACCCAACGGCGATGTGATGGCCCTGCCCAAAGCGCTGGAAAAAACGTATCTGTTTCTCGATAGCGCCCTAAAAAGTAAAGGCTTTGGTCTGGAGATGGGTCAGTTTAAAGGAACGGATTTCATTCCATCGCACGCGCTGGCACTGAGTACGGCTGTGAATCAGGACCTCCCGGGGCTTGAATTGAGTAAGGAAGATGCTCTGCGCTACTTTAAGAAAGAGAATCTGGTGTTTGATGAACCCGTGAAAGGCTGGCTGCTTGCCAAATACAAAGGGGTGAACCTGGGCTGGGTAAAAGGAGTAGGTACTCGCGTTAATAACTATCTGCCGAAAGACTGGCGAATCAGAATGGACATAAAAGAGTACGTATGAAACGGTTTTTCACGATTACAGGCCTGTTGGTAGCCGCTATCGGCCTAAGTTATTTTCTGGGCCCGACGGCAAAACCCGATGCGGTGAAGGACGAAGCCATTGTGCTCGACCCGGATCTGGTGGCGCTGGAAAAAAGCATCGCCCAATCGGAAAGCAAAGCCAATCTGCGCCCCGACAATGAAGCCCGCATTGTGTGGGCCGACAGCCTGAAAAAAGTGAAAACGCCGTACAGTATTATTTATATACCCGGTTTCTCGGCAAGCTGGGCCGAGGGCGATCCCGTGCATAAGCAAATAGCGAAACACTTTGGTTGTAATCTCTACCTCGCCCGCACCGCCGAACACGGCGTCGATTCGCCCGATGCGCTGAAAGACATAACACCATCCAACTACGCGGCTTCTGCCGAACGGGCGTTGGCCATTGGCAAATCACTAGGTGAAAAAGTGATCGTGATGGGCACCTCGGCAGGAGGGATGCTTACGCTGTATCTGGCGGCCCATCACCCCGAAATTGACGGGCTCATTCTGTACTCGCCCTGTATTGCTACGGCTAATCCGGCCCTCAAACTGGCCACCGGTCCCTGGGGGAAGCAGATCCTCGACCGGGTTTTTCAGGGTGAACATTTCATAAATTCTCATTACAACGCCGAGCGTGCGAAATACTGGCTGCCGCAGTACCACACAAATGGCCTGATTACCCTGCAAACGATGCTCGACCGATACATGACGCCCGAGCAGTTTCAGAAGGTGAAGCAGCCGGTGTTCATGGGATATTATTATAAAGACGACGAACACCAGGATAAAGTGGTATCGGTGGCGGCTATGCTGGAGATGTTCGACGCGCTGGGAACTCCCGCCGACAAAAAACAAAAGATGGCTTTCCCAAACGCGGGCGAACATGTCATTGCCTCTCACTTTACCTCCGGCGACCTGAAAGGGGTTTATCAGGCCACCGAAACGTTTATGTCAACCGTGTTGAAAATGACACCGGCTCCGGCAGCAGCGCCTACGTTTGCTCTGCAATCAAAAAGTGGTACGATAAAAAAATAACCTAACTTTGCGGCAATTAGTGACGAATGAAGAGTTCAACATGAGGAATAAAAATTAATAACAAGTTGATTTTTACTTGCTCTGGTAGCCTTCGCTCTATTTTTTACTCTTCACTCTTCATTGTTCATTCTTCATTAAAATTATGGCTTACGGATTACTGAACGGAAAACGCGGCATCATTTCCGGTGCCCTGGACGAAAAATCAATCGCCTGGAAGGTCGCTTTGAAAGCGAAGGAAGAAGGTGCTACGTTTACCCTCACCAACGCGCCGATTGCAATGCGCATGGGAGCAATCAAACAACTCGCTGAGCAGTGCAACGCCGAAATTATTCCGGCCGATGCGACGTCGGTTGAGGACCTGGAAAACCTGTTCACCAAATCGACCGAAGTACTGGGCGGCAAAGTTGACTTTGTGCTGCATAGCATCGGTATGAGTCCCAACATCCGTAAGGGCAAAGCGTACACGGATCTAAACTACGATTGGTTCAAACAAAGCATCGACATCTCGGCGCTGTCGTTTCATAAAATGATGCAGACGGCCTATAAGCTGGATGCCATCAGTGAATGGGGCTCTATTGTTGCGCTGACCTACATGGCGGCCCAGCGGACGTTTCCGTTCTATACCGACATGGCCGATGCCAAAGCCGTGCTGGAGTCGATTGCCCGGAGTTTCGGCTACCGATATGGCAAATCGCACAAGGTCCGCGTGAATACCATTTCGCAGTCACCCACGCCAACAACGGCGGGTGGCGGCATCGGCGGCTTCGACAAGTTCTATGACTTCGCCGACAAAACCGCGCCCCTGGGCAACGCCACCGCCGATCAGTGTGCTGACTACTGCATTACGCTCTTCTCGGACCTGACCCGCATGGTTACCATGCAGAACCTCTACCACGATGGCGGCTTCTCAATGACCGGTATCTCGGAAGAAGTGATGGCACTCGTTACGAAGGAGTAAGAAAAAAGGAGGAAAGGGAGGAGGGACGAGAGGGAGAAAAGGAATATGGCCGATGTCAATTTATTCCTTTCTTCCCCTCGTCCCTCCTCCCTTTCCTCCTTTAAAATATTATTTCCTGCGTTAGGTACGTGGCTTGCTCGTCACCGTTGATGCGGACGGTGGCTTTTAGTGGCTTGACGTTCCAGTCGATCGTGATCAGACCGTAGTTCAATTTGGCGACCATATCACCGACGCGGTGACGGTTGGCTTCAACATGCGGGGCCGATACGTGCGTTAGGCCGCTGCTCGTGATGTCGAACAAATCGTAGGATAGACCCGGAACGCTTACTTTCGAGACTTCGGCAATGTGCCGGTCACCGCTGATGAAAAGGGCTCCCTTTGGTTTCGTTTTGGCGATCAAATCCAGCAGCCGTTTGCGGGCGGTGGGGAAATTCGCCCATTTCTCATACACATGCTCTTCGGGAAGTACCTGAACGCCACTGCCAATAATATGCACGTCGGCATCCGATTTGGTGAGTTGCTGTTCCAGCCATTTCCACTGCGTTTCGCCCAGCATGTCGCCCGATGGGTCGGGTACGTTGGCTTTCCCGTCTTTCTTCAGCGGATCGCGGAAATAACGAGCATCCAGCAGAATCACTTTCACCCGTTGACCTTTCGGGCCGTACGTATGGGCGGAATAACCGCCTTCCTGCGTGCGCAATGGGCTGGTTTTTGGGACATCCAGAAAATCCAGCATCAGTTGCTGACTCTCTTTCCGCTTCGGATATTCCTTCCCCCCATCGTTGACGCCATAATCGTGGTCGTCCCATACACCGATAATGGACGTCGACTGCCGCAGTTGCTGATACACCGGGTTCGACTTTTGTCGGGCGTACTTAGCACTCAGCGTATCCATTACTTCCGAGTCGCCGTAAATATTATCGCCCAGCCAGACCCAGACGTCCGGTTTTTGGGCTACAATATCATCCCACAGTGGTTGTGGTCGCTTCTGGTCACTGCACGATCCAAACGCAATTTTTGTGACCGGCTTTTCCTGCTGAACAGCAGACGTTCCCGACTTTGGCGTACGACACCCGGCCAATGCCACACAACCGAGCAAGCCAAGGGTAACAAGTGTTTTCATTCGAATTTTGGTAAAGTTGGATTTGTAGAACTGGTTAACGTAGCGCGGGTCTTTAGTCCGCGTAGCCGTTAGGCTAGCAACGTCCATTTTAGCCTGACGGCTACGCAGGCTAAAGACCCGCGCTACGAAGTCGGGCCAAAAGTAAAACAGCCGGATTGTTTATTCGTCAAGTTCAAGATTTGTTAACAGACCCAAATTCCTCTACTCCCCATCGTCCCTTTTCTCCTCTTCTCCTTTTTCAACTCTCCCAACTCCGAATAATTCGGCTACCGTTCTCCGTCGATTCTGCCCGTATAAAATGCTCCACTTCCTGCTGAAGCTCTTCCACGTGCGAGATGATGCCCACCACCCGATTTTCAGCGCGGAGAGCTTTCAATGTTTTGAAGACCGTTTGCAGCGAATCTTTATCCAGCGTACCGAAGCCTTCATCCAGGAAAAACAGGTTTTGTTTCGCTTTCGTCAGGTGTTGAATATTATCTGACAACGCCAGCGCCAGCGACAAAGCCGCCTGGAATGTCTGACCACCCGAGAGCGTTTTCACACTCCGTACCTCACCACTGTTGAGGAAGTCACGCACCAGGAAGTTGTTTTTATCGTCCAGCTCGAGTCGCAGTTGGTTATTCGTCAGCTTAAAGAAGCGCTCGTTGGCCGATTCGCAGAGATTTTTCAGGTAAACCGACGATACGTAATTGACAAAACCCTGCGCCCGGAACATCTCGTCCATCTTCTTCAGGTCCTGCTTTCGGAGGTCCAGCTCATCATGCCGCTTCTGGTGTTCCAGCTTCTGTTGCAACTGACTTTCGAGAGAGGCCAGTACGCTGGTGGCGCGACCGTGCTCCTTATTCAATGCATCCTTCTCGGCTTGGAGTGTCGCCAGTTGCTGTTGAACCGTCGCCAGTTCGTTCGGGTCGAACGGCTGTTCGGCCAGTTCAGTCTGTAGCGTGGCTACCTGCCCTTGCAGACCACTTCTCTTTTCGTTGTATTCGTTGATCTGCTGACGTTCCAGACCAATGTTGAGGTTGGACTGTAAAATCTGTTTTACCTGCTCGCGGGTTAGCTGTTGGGCGGTCAGATGCTGCGCGATGGTCGCTTCCAGGGTACCCAGTTCAGTAGCAACTTCGGCAAGCTGGTTATGCAACTGCTGAATCTGCTCCTCAACGGTTGCCTGGTCTTTCTCTGCATCTCCTTTCTGCTTGGCCGTATCGTCGAAGTGGACTTTAGCCTGATGGTAGGTTTTAGTGAGTGACTCGCGCAGGTCGGCGATCTGGTCGAGGCCCCAGTTTTTCACCTCTTCCAGCTGAAAATGTTCCAGCGATTCAGCTGCGGTTTTCAATTGGCCGCTCAACCCGGCAATGGCGTTACCAGCGTCAACAACTTTTTTGGTTAGATCGCTATGGAGCGATTCTGTTTCTGTTATAAGTTTATCGAGATCCTGAATCGCCTTTTGCGCGTCCAGTATTTGCTTCTGCGCGTCGCTCTCCTGCTGGATCGCCTTTATCACCTCGCCTTCCTGCTCTTTGGAGAACTCCGGCCACACGAATGTATCTTCGTGTTCGGTCAACTGCCTGACGATTTCGGTACGCTCCTGAATGAGCCGTTTTCCATTATCTAGTTCACTCCGCAGTTTCGTCGTCAGCTCCTTGATCGTGAGTTGTAACTTGCTGGTAACTTCTATTCGCTGGATCACTTTCTGTAAACCGGCTTCGCTGCCTTTCACGTCAATGCTTTCCTCATCGCCTTTGTGGCGGTTAGGATGGTGCGTTGATCCACAAAGTGGGCACGGTTGCCCTTCGGTCAGCGCATCGGCATACTTTCGTAACTCATCCTGAACGAGTAATTTTCGGTGTTTGTCCTCGCGTTCCTGCCGGACTTCTTTAAATTTGGCAAGAGCCTCCTCAATGGCATCGGGTAAGGTTTTGAGTGTTAGATCAGTCCAGTCGGGCGGGAAACCCACCAGCGCATCGTTTTTCTGCTGCTTCAGTTTGTCAATGGTCTGGTCATATTTGTCAACGGCCAGTTGAAGGTCATCGGCTTGTTTCTTCAAGGGTTTATAAGCCGTGAACCAGTTCTTGACCTTATAAAGCCGCTCCAGATCGGACGTCCGCCCAATGCCGTTATCCAGAATGAGCTGGTGTTTGGCGCGCGTCGCCTTGTGTCGTTCTACTAAAGCCTCCTGCTGATTGAGTTGGCTGGTTAGTGTATCGCGGTTACGGGTTTGCTGGCCGATGGTTTGCTGTAGCGTTCGGATTTGCTGTACCGTATCCAGTTCGTCAATTTTCTGCTGTAGTTCGTCGCGCGTTTCGTAAGCCTGTTTGGCGGCATCATACAAACTCCGCAAACCGACCAGTCGCTTCGTGACGGACACGAGTTGCTGCTGGGCCGCTTGTTCCTGTTCAAGCAGCCGGGTTTTGCGGGAATTAAGCTTATCAAGGTTAGCAAAGTCGGCCTGAAAAACGAGTAGACAGGTTTCGTAGATGGCCAGCGCCTGTTCCCGTTGCTGATAGAATGGTGCCCGGTTAAGGACCTGGGTCAGCTCCTGCTGGGTTAAGGCCAGCGTTTGACTCCGTTTCTGGTTTTCGAGTAATCGTTTTTCGGTAGGGGACAGGTCATTGATTTCGGCTTCCTTCCGCCCCAACGATTCCGCAATAACAGAAATATCGGTACGGGCCTGCTCAATGGCTTCGGGCGTTACGGCTTCCAGTGGGGATAACAACCCGCGCAGTTCGGCCAGTTGATCGTCGTTGACTTTGCTCAGTTTACTCACCCGCGCAGCCAGGTCGTACTGGTCGAGTTTGAATAACTGGTTCATCATCTTCGTCCGCTCTGTGGGACTCAGTTCCAGAAACTCCCGAAACTGGTTTTGGGGAATGATGATCGTCCGCTTGAAATTATCGTAGTCCAGCCCCAGAATCTGCTTTGACAGAACGGCTACATCTTCTTTCTCATTCCCGATGGGTTGCCATTCATCGCCCTGTCGGATAAACATCCGACGTTCGCCGGGGCCTATCTCGTGGTGCTTTTTGGGATGGCGTTTCGCTTCGTAAACAAACTTGTACAACTGCTGCTCCGGACCGGCCTGAAACTGAAAGTCGATGATCAGGTGCTTCGATTTCAGGTTCATCATATTATACTGACGATTATCGCGACTATTGAGTCGTTCCGTTTCGCCGTATAACGCAAAGCTTATGGCTTCGAGCAGCGACGTTTTGCCACTGCCCACCTTTCCGAAGATGCCAAAAACACTCGAACCAATTAATTGCTGGAAATCAATTTCCTGTAAGTCCTGATATGAATAGAGTCCTTGAATTGACAGTTTAATGGGTATCATTCAGGTTCGGTAGCTAAAATCTCTTTGAACAGGTGCTGTAGCCGCTCGTTTGGCTCTTGGCCTTTGTTCTTATTTTTGAAATAACTCGTGAACAGCGCTTCCATCGACTGGGTGAGGTCGATGGCGGGTGCGGCTTCCTGTTCCGTTTCTTCTACATCGCGCACATCAGGAATAATCGTCACCAGCGATTCATGCGCCTGCTGTAGTTGCCGACGCTCGTCACTCGTCAGAAACGTTGGTGTTTGCAGGGTTATTTCGGCGTAACAGTTCGGATTCTCCCGCAGCCAGTCCACCGCTTCGTCCACCCGCTTGAACTTCGGACGCAACAACCGCTTTCCGGTAGCTAGGGGAACGGGAGTAACCGTAACGGGTTGCCCGGCTTCGGCGTCAATCAAAACGACGTATTTCTGCTGGTCGGCTTCGGCAAAGCTATAGGCCAGCGGGCTGCTGCTATAGACAACCGGAGAAGGCCCGCCCGCTATTTGCTGATACCGGTGTAAATGCCCAAGCGCCGTATACTGAATCTGGGACGGAATCATGTCTGTATATACGACCGATGCGCCACCCACCTGTAAAATACTACGCTCATCGTCGGACTCTTCGGGCTGCTCACCACCCCGCTTCATGACGAACAGATGGGCCATTAGTAAATTGATGCCCTGCTCATCCATATAGGTATCAGCCAGGGCCGCCCAGTGCTGGTGCAAATGCTGCCGGAGCTCATCGTCAAGACTCACCATACCGAGATACGACCGAAGCCGGGTCTCGTTGGCATAGGGCGTCATGATAATACGAACGGGCGCGTCGTGCCGGGGCAACTTCAGTTCGATAAAACCCGGTGCCGAACAAAGCAGTTTGGCGTCGCAGCTCAACTCATACGACCGCACCTCGGTTTTGGGAAACCCCGCGAAGATGATTCCGCACTCTCGCCCGAAATGATCCTGCGCTTCGATCCGATCCGGATTATCGTGGTTTCCCGCAATGGCCACCACCGTCCGCCGACCGTTTGCCGTCAGTTCTTTCAGTGTACTATATAATAGGTCCTCGGCTTTAGGGTCTGGATTAAAGGTATCGAACAGATCGCCTGCTACCAATACCAGGTCTACATCTTCCCGATCGGCCACCTGAACAATCTCGGCCAATACGTCCCGTTGCTCCTGAAGGCGCTGAAAATCCTGAAGCCGCTTCCCCAAATGCCAGTCCGCCGTGTGTAGTATTTTCATTAGATGACAAATTGTATCGGATGAATTGATACAAAAGGAAGATGCAATATAACTCATGACACCGGCATAATGGGCAAAAAAAGGGCATGAACGGGCTTTTTGCCTTGTTTGAGAGGGGCCAACAAGGATAGTTGAAAAAAGTTTTCAATTATTTTTATACGGTAACTAATTGAGCTTACGGCTCTTACCAAATTATCTTTGGCAAAGGCTTATTTATTTTAGGAGCAAGTCTTGACACGGGGCCAAAATCCCCCTACCTTTGCACTCCCAA